>JAJRVQ010000008.1 GCA_024277255.1 Acidobacteriota bacterium
CCCCCTCCTTCAAACTCCCCCACTCCCGCTGCGGCACCTCCCCCCGCACCTCAAACCGAGCCACCACCCGAGCCAAGAACAGCTCCACCTTGGCGAAGAAGCCACCCTCCAAGCCAAATCCCGCCCACGGCGAAGCCGAGGCCACCCCCACGGGGACCACCGAGAGACTCAAAACCAACACCATCACCGCGACCGACCGACCAGAAAAACGACGCATCGTTTGCTCCTTTCCCGGACGGCGCTCCTTGCACCCCCATGGCGCCACGAGCGCCGCACTTCGGGGTTGTGAGAGGAAAGGATACGCGTCGTAGAGGCGAAAACCCCCTCTACGACGCGGCCAAGGGCCGTAGAGGGGGCGCCCCGGCTCCGGCGGTCAAGCCGGAACCGAAGGAGCGTATTCGGCTAGCCGGTGGCCGGGATGCGCTGGCTGACTGGCCGGCCGCGCGGGGTCTTCAGGTAGCGGGCGGCGAGTGGCCCGGAGCGTTCTAGGAACTCGCGAACCTCATCCAGCCACCCTTGCACGGCCTCTTCGTCTTCGTCGATCTCGCCCTCGATCTCCCGCTCCGGGCCGTCGATCAGGGTGTGGCCTTCGCCGGTGGAGATGACGCAGGCGAGGAGGTGGTGGTCTTCGGTGGCTAGGCAATCGACGGCGATGACTAGATCTTCTTGCTCTGCGATTCCCTCGCGGCTGAAGGTGAGGTAGGCGGCGAAGGGGAGGCGCTCGGTGGTGGTGTGCTTGTAGTGGGCGGTGGCCTGGGGGGCGACAGCGCGGACTTCCCCGATGATCTCGCCGAAGGCGGCTTCAAGGTCAGACCAGGCGTTGTCCCAGCCGGGGGTCATAGGCGGAGGCTCCGTTGGGGTGGCGTGGGTATCTCGTTGAAAATAGAGGCTCTTGCTACTGGAGTGAAAGCTCGTCGCCTGCTCTCTTTATATCTCCAAAGGGAATACTTGTCTGGTTGCGTCCTCTAGCTGTTCGATGGCTTCCACAAGGTTTTCTTCTAGTTGACTAGAGGATCCTATTTTCCTAGTTGGAAATTCTTGAATCGTTTCTTGGTAGCCGCCGTGCTCCATCTTTAGCAGTGAGCTCTCGAGCACCGCAGATTCTTCTGACCAGCTCATCTCAAGCCACAGCGTCCTCGCCGTCCCATCTGTAAGCTCTGCGTCCACAAACCCCTCTAGGAGTGGCCCTGATCTGTAGTCTCTAAACTCAAACCGATGTGAGACACTTGTTACGCATGAATATCGACCTACCTCTTGCGCTATCTTGCCAAGGCGCTCGCTGCAACGAGCAAACAAGGTGAGTATTCGTGCTTCCAAGGAAAAGGATTGCATGGCTAACCTCCCCCTTTCGGGAATTTTCCTTTTGTTACTACCGCTCTCTTCAACTGCTCAACTGTTGCTCCAGTGACAGAGACGTGGCCTGCCGGTGTCGTCGCAGAACCAGGAACTCCATCAGCCATGACCGATCCAGTCGGCAGGCGGCCTGATTCGACTCCAAAGTAGTTCTTACCTGGTCGGAAAACCGGCCGCTGGCCCTCGGAAAGCGGATATGGATTCGAGAGTGATTCTCTGAAGGATAGACGACCTTGGTCAATAGAACGTGGGGTAAGGTTCGACGGAGCTGGTGTCCCTTCACGGTATATGACAGATGGAACCGGTGGCGCCACACCAGAACCACTTGACGAAAGTGCCCCTGCCCGACTCTCCCTCGCCACTCCCTTGAACGCCCCATCCACCGCCGTCTCCATCGTGGGCCCCAGATCCGTGGCGGTCTTAACACCCTTAGCAGTTCCGTAGGCAAGCGCCGCATCTGTTCCTGCACTGAAAGTGGTCTTGCCAATTTGGCGACCACAGGCGAATGCGCCCTCTTCTTCGCAGGTTTGGACTATCTTGCTGCCTTCCTTGTAGGTGTTGTACCCGGGCACCATGCCGAGGAGCATTTCTTTGTTCTGCTCGACTTTTTCCTGCCGAAGCTGCTCACTTTCGGCATAGGCGCCGGAGAGTCCACCTTCGCGGTAGGCACCAGCCACACGCTTCGCCCCCCTGTATCCATCCGCGATATTGCTGCCGATCATCTTCGGCATTGATAGGGCAAGGTTGGCGCCGCTCTCTAGGAGCCCCACGCCGTAGCCAGCAGCGCTCTTGAGGGTGTCTGTGCACGGGATATTGGTCAGGCCGAAGTAGCACAACCCCATCGGATCACCGTTGTTCACCGAGTCATACCCAAACGCCTGATATAAGCTCGGCCCGTCGGCATACTGCATCGGGTCATCACGTACACCTAGCGCCAGATCGAGGCTAAGTTGCCTGTTTGCTAGACGTTGCTTCCAGCGACGAAAGTTGAAGCCCTTGAAGCGAGTTTCCGCGTAGATCACGACCGTCGCGCGCGGATGCGCACGGGGCAAGAGGCCGTAGCCGGTCGAGGCGCGAGGATGGCCCAGGAGGCGATAGCCCGCGCTTGGATAGTTCTTGGTGGCCACCGGCCGCGCAGCCGCCGCCAGCGCCGCGTAGAGACTCACATCGTCCACCCGGCGCGGGATCGACCCTTCGGCCGGAGTCACTATGCTGGCGACGGCGATGATGGCCACCAGCGCCACGGCCCACCAATTTCTTCCTTTAGCTGCTCTGGACATACCGGACTATTGTACGCGATGGGTGCCGATGGGCAAGGCGGCTAAAGGAAGACGAGGCGACGCGTTGCACGCGTGCAACTGACCACTGACCAGGCGCTGGCGTGGTCTGCTGGACTCTGCCGAGGACTTACGCCTTTTGGAGTCCGAGCGGTTGCTCGACAAGCTCGGCCGGCGTAGCCGCTGCCGGCCCAAGATCCGCCGCCGTGGTGCTGGTTGGCCTGTTTTTCTCGCGGGTTGCCTAACTCGGAATTGCAAGCAATGTTGTCGGCAGCCAAAAACCCCCCTTTCGGGGTGTTTTGGCCAACCTCCAACCCCGGCTCGCAAGCTCGCCTCGCTTGGCAGGGGTTCCCCCTGCACCCCGCTCGCTGCGCTCGGGCCAGAGGCGTAAGTCCCGTCACTTTGGACGACACGCCGCGCAGTTTGGAAGGGCGGCGCAGCCGCCGGGCCAAGCTGCGTTTCAAGGGGTGGGTGGTGCAGGCCAAGGGCGCCGCGCCTTTGGCCGGGTGGGATTCCGGGGGAGCCCCCTTCGAGGGGGCGGACGGGAAGCCCGAGCGGTCGGAGTGTGCCGGTCGGCCGAGCTTGGCAAGGAGGCTCCCGGCGGGGCCGGTCG
>JAJRVQ010000118.1 GCA_024277255.1 Acidobacteriota bacterium
AAACCTTCGGGTATCAGTTCGCGAAACGCTGAGAGACCAAAAGACTGCCGTCAACTCCCCGCCAGTCGACGCGCCAGTGCCTGGCTCTCTGCGGACAGCTTTCCCAAGGGCACTTGGTAACTCTTGCCGATCTGATAGTCCCGCACCTCGTCGAGGTCATCGAGCGCGAGGTTGCCCTTCACCTTGTTTTCGTTGCTGTGACAGTCCCAGCAGTGCTCCTTCATGATGGGCAGCACGTCAGTCTTGTAGTCGATGCCCCGCGCCGCGCCGCAAATCCCCAACACTGCGGCGAGAACCGCCATCGCTTTCATTTCCATCGGCATCTTATTCGAGAACGAGCACTTTTTACTTTCCCACTTTTGACTTTTTACTCCTCCACTCCCGCCCACTCTTCCACTTCGGGATCGAGATAAATCTCCTCCAAAGCCTCCCGCGCCCAATCCTGGGAATCTGCCTGCCGCCGCATCTGGCGCACCGCCATCACCTGGACGGCGGGCACTTCACTCCAAACCGTCTGCGTCAGGCAACGCCAGCGCTCTCCCGGCTGAAATCGTCTCGAATCCGCCACCTGCTCGCGGCACGTCTCACAGAGAAACACGCAGCGATCCACCTCGGGAATTTTCGGCGCCGGTGGCACCTCGAAAGCCGACAGCTTGACCCCGGATGCCTCGCACAGTTCACAGCGCGACCGCGAGCGGCGCGCCAGTTCCTTGCCTAAGGCGGCGATGATCGCCAGCCGCTCCTGATTGACTTCGTATCCCTTGGCCATGACCGGGGGAGTTTCGTCCCATCCGCTCCGCGGCGCAACCACATGGTAAGGAGGGATGACTTTGGATCCGCGCCATCCATGGCATGATCGCGACCGGTTTTTGTGCTTCCATCGAAAGCCATCAATGATACCCGTGGAAACCATGCCTACTCCTTCCTCGCTTGCCTCCACACTCCTCCTCTGCCTCGGGCTTTCCAGTTGGACGCTGTCGCCGGTCTTCGCCGAAGACGCCAAACCCGCGAAGCCAAAACCTGTCCCGCAAACACCCGCACCGGACTTGGCCGATATCGCCTACGGGCCCCATGCCGAAAACGTCCTCGACTTGTGGCAGGCCAAAGGGGACGGCCCGCGGCCTCTGCTGGTCTACATTCACGGCGGCGGCTGGCGCGGCGGAGACAAGAAAGTCCGTCCCAACCAGATCGAGCCCTTCCTTGCCAGGGGCATTTCCGTCGCCTCGATCGACTACCGGCTCACTCCGGCCAATCCCGTGCCCGCGCCGGTTCACGACGCCGCGCGCGCCATCCAGTTCCTGCGCAGCAAAGCGGGTGAGTGGAATCTCGACAAGAACCGCGTCGCCCTGACCGGCGGCAGCGCCGGCGCCTGCACTTCGATGTGGATCCTGTTCCACGATGATCTCGCCGACCCCGACGCCGGGGACCCGGTGCTCCGTGAATCGACCCGCGTGACGGCGGCCGCGGTGGCCGGAGGGCAGACGTCCATCGACCCCAAAGTGATCGTGCCCTGGCTCGGCCCCAACGTGCTCGAGCATCTCATGATCGCCAACGCCGTGGGAGAACCCACCACCGAAGCGGCTCTCGCCAATTACGACAAGCACGCCGCGCTCTACCGCGAGTTCTCTCCGATCACCCATGTCAACGCGGGCGATCCCCCGCTGCTGATGACCTATGGCGGCGACATGACCCTGCCGTCGAAGACTGCCGGCCATGGCATTCATCACCCGGTTTACGGCGTCAAGATGAAGGAAAAATGCGATGCCGCCGGGGTCGAATGTCATTTGCTCATTCCCGGCACCTCAAAATCTGAAGAATATGCGAGCATCAACGCCTTTCTCTTCGACAAACTGCTCGCGAAGCAGGACGAAGAAGAAGACGAGGAATAAGAAGAAGATTTCCCGCAAGACGCAGACACGCCACGCAATCCGCTTGCCTCCGGCGGCCTGCCCTGCTTGATTCCACCCACAAAACACCAGAACACTTCAACTCGTTTCCCCTCCCCAAATCATGAGTGACACCAACCCGCCCGCCTCCCCGACGTCCCCCGATTTCGACCGCCGCAATTTCATCAAAGCCGCCGGAGCCACCGCCCTGGCCGCCTCCTACGCCGGAGCCGCCAGCGGCGCGGGAGTGGACCCGAACAAGAAACTCAAGATCGGCTTTGTCGGCACCGGCGGACGCGGCACCGGCGCCGCCGCCCAGGCGCTGAGCGCCGATGACAACCTCGAACTGTGGTCCGTCGCCGATGTGTTTCAGGAACGCATCGACACCGCCCTCGGTTCCCTGGCCAAGGACAAGAAAAACGGCCACAAAATCAACGTGCCCGCCGAGCGCCAGTTCGTCGGCCTCGACGCCTACCAGCGGGTGCTCGACTCCGGAGTGGACGTGGTCCTGCTCACCACCACCCCCGGTTTCCGCCCGCTGCATTTGCGCGCCGCGCTCGAAGCCGGCAAGCACGTCTTCGCCGAGAAGCCCATGGCGGTCGATGCCGAGGGTGTCCGCCACGTTTACGAGACCCTGAAGATGTTCGAGGGCAAGCCGCTGTCTCTGGTGGCCGGATTCTGCTGGCGCTACTCACCGAGCCGGGTCGCCGCCTACAAGAAGGTGATGGAGGAAGGCCTCATTGGCGATGTCACCGGCGTTTACGCCACCTACTACTCCGGCCAGTCCAAGCCCCACCTCGATCCCAGTGAACGCCCCGCCGGCATGAGCGACATCGAGTGGCAGATCAAAAACTGGTACAACTACACCTGGCTCGGCGGCGGCGGACTGGTCGAGCAGGCTGTCCACTCGGTCGACAAAATCGGCTGGGTCATGGGCGACACCAACCCCATCAGTTGCCGCGCCACCGGCGGTCTTGCGGCGCCGCAACTGGCTGGCAACATCTTTGACCACTTCCACGTCGCCTACGAATATCCCGGCAACGTCTGGTGTCATCTCGGCAGCCGCAAGACACCCGGCTGCAAGAACGAGAACGCCGACTACGTCCGCGGCACCGAGGGCACCCTGGTCATTGGCCGGGGCAAAACTCCCTATATCGAGGACAAAAACGGCAAAAAAATCTGGAGCCCGCGCCTGCCTCGCGGCCAGAAGGAGCCGAATATGTACCAAGTCGAGCACGACGAGTTCTTCGCCTCCATCCGCAGCGGCGAGCACATCAACGACGGCCCGCGCATGATTCACTCCACCATGATGGCTATCATGGGGCGCATGTCGGCGCACACTGGACAGGAGATCACCTGGGAACAGGCGATGAATGCCCAGGAAGACCTGTTCCCCGATGAAGCGGGTCTGAAATGGGATCAGGAATTCAAACCGCAGTCCGTCGCCGTTCCCGGCATCACCAAGATTGGCGGCATCGGCAAGGCATGATGACAGACTGGTTCCCGACGTTCAGATCCCTTTTTTCTGCGCCACTTTCTGTAGCTCCTGTTGGAAGCCACGCATGTCGTCCTCCGAGGGGCGAAAACCGGGATCGGTGGCGTTCATGCCAAGTTGCCCCATCTGGTCCATCCACCAGTCGGCGGTCTTGCCACTGGCAAAGGTGACCCGACCGCTGACGAGGGCGTCGGGACGCTGCACTTCGCTGATGGTGACCGTCACCTTGCCGCCGCCTTCGTCGGCGACTCCGGCTTCCGCGTCGGCATGGACGCTCTGGTCTCCGGATTCCACCGATTCTTGTTTCGGCTCCTCCGGTTCAGGCTCGGGTTTCGGTTTCTCCTCGGGCTTCAGGTCGATCTCCAGATCGCCAAGGAGAAACCGCACCTCCATGTAGGTGACCTTGACGCCGAGATCGGCGTCCAGCCGACGCTGCACCTCTGACAGCCCGGCGCCTTCCTCCACCCATTCGCGGATCCGGGTGACCTGTTCTTCGCTCAACGATTTCGCTACGCTCATATGCCGTCACGAATCGCCCGCGATACCTGATTCGTCCAGTGCGAAAATGGAGACCGCTCGGACTCAGCGAAACGGATCCGGCTCGACCCCCGCACGGTTCGACCCGGCCTCGCCCTGAGAGCTCTCGGCTTCCCTGTGGTCGTGAGCCGCCCTCTCTCCCTGCTCCTGCATTTGGCGCAGCACCTGTTGCGCGCCGCTCATGATGGATTGCAGCATATTCGGATCGCTGAGGATGCCCTCCAACAGATTCGCTCCTCCGCTCGGCGCTTGGTCGCGAATGTTCCAAGCGGTCAACCAGGCACCGGTCCGGCGCTTGAACCCCGCCGCCAACAGCCGTTTTTCCAAATCGGGGAAATGTCCCGCGCCATAGAAAATCGCCACGTTACGCTGCCCTGCATCGAGTTCACGCTGGAGGATCTCCATCACCACCTTGTTGCGTTCGGTGACCAGCACGGTGCCGTCGTCTCCCTCGATCTGGGTAATTAGAGTCTCCGCCTCACCAAGAAAAGGCGCAATAGAACGCTTCAACTCGGCCGTGTTACCCGTGGTCAGCCCGGTGATCAGGCCGTTGATGGTACGGTTGGCGGCGGCCTCGTCGTTCAGGATAGCAGGGCCCTCTCCACTCTCCGCGAGCGCCATGGCGCGCTGAAAAAGGGTCGCCAGACTCTGATTCCGCGCCGCCATAAGATCTTGATACTGGCTCCAGTCGATGTCCGCGTGGACAAAATTCGGCTGCCCGTAGTCGATCCCTTCGGTCTGGTATTCCATGCCCAAAATCCGGTTAACCAGCCCCTGGAGCATCTTCACCTGCGCGATTTCCGGCGCACCTTCGCGTTGATCGCGCTCGGCGAACGCCCCGCCCACCATCTCGTAGAGGACGACGTCATACTGCTTCAGCTGGGTATTGAGTTTGTCGAAATACTCCGGATCGGCAAGATGCACCGCGCCCACCAAATCGACAATGCGCCCGCCGCGCGCGTAGCGGACGATACCGGTCTGCAGTTGCTGCAGGTCCTCACCATCCAGATAGCGGATGAACTCACCATCGCCGGGTTTGGCGTTCGGGTCCGCCACCGACGCGGACCTGGATGTGGCGGCATCTTCCGCCAGAGCGGATCCAGCAAGAGATAGCAGAACTGCGACGAACAGAGTGGCACGAAAGAAAGAAACCATGATCAGGAGTGCGATGGAGGGTTGAGGGAGATGAAGCCAGAACGAAAGTCCCGGTCGCCGATCAATCTACCGGGAAGGAGAAAACTCCGCAAGCACGCGATTTCCGCAACACAGGAGCCCGGAGAGCCCGGCCCGTCAGCGAATCGGCACTCGCACGACAAAACGCGACACCACCGGAAACATCGCCCGGCATCTGATTCCCTCGACAAGAACCCGAAGTGGCAACATCTTCCCGGCCTCAATACGGGCACATGACCAAAAAAAGGCCTCCCAATACCGGGAGGCCTTTTTGAAGTCTGGTTGATTTTCCTTGTCGAACTTGAACGAACTAGAAGCCCACGGCGAGCTTCACGCCGTAGAAGACTTCGCTGTCGCCGATCGACCCGGCGTTGCCCTGACTGCGCGCCGC
>JAJRVQ010000119.1 GCA_024277255.1 Acidobacteriota bacterium
AGATTCTTCGCCTCCTCCAGCTCAACTTGTTCGAACGAAGGCCGCTCGAACAGCTCCTCAGACCGCCTGATCCCGTCGCAACGGATATTCCTCTTCAGCTCCACCTCGGGATTGCATGAAAGTTAGTGGGACAGCAGTGAGTCGAACTCCGCCATAGACGATCGCCGCGAGAATCACCACCAGAAAGAGGACTAAAACCACGGTTAGCCACAACCTGACCCGAGCCTTCACATGCAGGCGCAGGGTCTTCGACGAACTTCGCACGGCTCTCTCTCCCGCCAAGGTCGTGGCAATGATCGTCCCCTCGTAGTCACCTACCGGCACATCGGCGGGAGGCGAGATGGTCAAGGTAGTGATCTCTACCGCTCCAGGACGCAGAGAGGCCAGGAGTGGGGGGGCAGCCGTGGCCCTCCAACCGTAAGGAACGGCGGTGGTTAGCTCGACCTGCTCGAGAGTTCGACTCCCTGAATTGCGAATGCGAACTTCTAGAGCGACCACGCCAGCAGGTTCCAGTTCATGATAAAGATTGTTCGCTTCAAGTTCGAGTGCCGCCACCCCTCGCGGCACCAATTGCAGTTCGAGTGCACCACGCCGGGGCCCTGCCTCCGGCGAATCCGCTCCAGCCGCCTCTTCAGAAGTCAGCTCGACGGAGAAAACCAGGGGGGTATCCGGTCGCACGGCCAACGTCGGCCGACTTGGTAGTCGTAGGATCAAAGATAGCTCTCGACTAGTGACCCCTTCGGGGAAAAACACACGACTCAGCGCGGAACCTGAGGTGGGGTCCTTCAACTGAATGGATATCTCCGCCGGTACATCCTTGAAACTCAGGTCATAGGTAGCGCTCCTGCTGGCAAACCGTTCGACCGTCAGTGGGTACGACGCCTCGCCCGAAAACTCTGCCTCAAGAGCGATCTGCGTCGAGCGCAGGACCACCGATTGGTCCTCCCCCGCTCCTTTGCCCAACAAAACCTGGCGCTGATCGCGCCTGTCGCCCTGACGCAGCTCGACCAACACTTCCCGCACGTTCGGTAGAAGGAGACCGAAGTCCACAACGACCGGCGAGTTAAAGGGCAGGAAGGGAAGCTGCTTCTCGTAAGGAATCGAGATGATAGTCGGTTCGAGCATCACTCCCTCTCGGTAACCCCGCACGGTCTTCAAGCTCACAATGACGTTGGAAAAACCCTCAAAACCGGGCGTCCCGAGTGTCTCCTCAAGAACTTCATCAACCGCCTGCAATTGCGGGCCAGTGGCCCACAAGGCGGCCACGGTAAGCGCGACACGAGCCTCGCCCCCTTGGCCGCGGTACTTCCTCGCCTTCGAGATCACCAATTGCGGATCGCTCTGCACCAAATTCAAGTACGAACGGCGCAGTTCGACGCGCGCCAAGCGAAGCCGAGTCTCTTCCTCCTCCAACTGGGCGCGAGGAATTAGCTTCTCGCGGTGCAGTTCGCGAGCCCGCTCCAGATGAGTCTGCGCCTCTGCATAGCGAATGCGAGCGCTCTCCAGTTCCAGACCCCGCTGTTGTGTTCCACTTTGTTGGGCAAGGGCCACCGGAACCAATCCGTGCGAGCAAAGAGCAGCGAGCACGACCAGGGCACGGCGGGCAAACCAACATCGAACTCTCTGCATCATCGGAGATCATAACCCAAGAATCGCCACCCCACGACCAAAGACAGCAGCAAACAGAAGAGCAGTAACCAGCCCAGGTCCAGGAGGAAACCGGGAGCGAGAGATTTCACGGAAGGCGGCCGGTAAACGAAAGTCGGGAAGAGGCCGGGAGCCACCTCCACCTTGGCAAAGGAAAGGCTGAGCAACCCGCGCATCGTGTATTCAACTCCATTGTCGTCCTCGACCGTCACCCGCCCCGCGCCCTCGCTAGCCTCCCCTCGGTGAATCTCACGCTGTTGTTCAACGAAGGCGGTGTAGGTCGGCTCGAAACGGCCTACTTGGTCGAGGAAGTTGCGCTCACCACTAAGCCCACTTCCCGCCAGGCGAGCGGTCCCACGGCGGAAGAGCGCATGGGGGGAGACCGTGCTCCAGCGTTCAATCCAGCTTTGCCGGGCCATCACACGCGCGAGAAAATCGCGACGCAAGTTGGCATAGTCTCGCTCCCGCTGCTCCAAGGCACGCTCCTGATCGGCACGCTGAGTCGCCTCGAATTCGGCGATACGCAGCCGTTTCTCAGCAACGCTTAGCCCCGGCGTGGCGACGATCCGCTGGAGCGGCGGTGACGACACTCGGAGGCGCTCCTGGTAGTTTTGACTGATCAGCAAGATATTACGGCGGAACTCGCTCTCCGACTCGATGGGATGGAAGTAGGAGGAGACGATCACCAGCGTTCCGGGGACAAGAAAGACGAGAGCGATCCACCAGCCCACGGCAATCTGTAGCGAGGAGGCTGGCTTCTTTGCCAGCACCGAGGCGGCAATACCCAGCAAAGCGTTGAAAGCGAGAAAAACCGCGCTAACCAAGAAGAACAGTCCTATCCGAAGCCAGTGATCCGAGCTCCAAGAGACCTCGGAGCCAGCCGTTGCCACCAGCAGACTGGCCACCGTGCTGACAAAAAGACAGGCCATGACCGCAATCAGGACTGCTACGAATTTGCTGGTCACGAAATGGAGTCGGCTCACCGAACTGCTCATGACGGCCTTGAGCGTGCCCTGCTCTTTCTCACCCGTCACCGCGTCATAGCTCAAGCCGAGTGTCATCAAACTGAAGAAGTACAAGACTATCCAGCTCCATTCCAGAGGCTGGCCCCCGAATACGAAAGAGCGATCCGCTACCCGCGGCTCGGGACGGTCCACCAAGTGCGGTTTAACGACCGCTACTTCGCCGCGGCGGCTTCCGGCGGCAGCACTCATCAGGGCAAGCGGCGCAGCCGGCCGAGGAATCGCGAACCGCTGCAGGCTACGCGCCTTGGCGGCCTGCCGCGACTGCACCGCGAAGGCTCTCAAGTTCTGGGTTTGATCCAGCCGGAAGGTGATCCCAGCAGCCACCATCAAAAGCACGCCACCCACCAGGGCCAAGAGCAGACGGTAATCGCGCAGAAAGCGCCTCAACTGACAGGTGATCAAGCGCTGCATCACCGCACGTCCATCCTCTCAATACCGACGATGGCAATCACCAGACCAAGAGCGAGGAAGAAGAAGAGAGAACTCATCGGCAGGGCCGCGGCACGCAGTGACCAACCGAGAGAATGGGGCGAATACCTAGGCTGCGGAAGGCTACCCAAATCGAGTGGCGGTTGACCCCACGAATAACTCCGCACTCGATCGGGATAGCGCGCGACAATCTCTTCCTGCCACCTCAGCATCGCTTGCTCCGCGCGATCCACCTCGGCTAGAAAGCGCAGATGGTCATCCACCGAAGTCGTGGCCAGCAAGGTCCCGGCATCCAGAAGCGCCGTCACCGGTAACAAGGAGGCAAGGTTGCGGTAGAGCCTATGTTGGCGACTGCGATCGTTTCGCAAGCCGTGGTTAGCGCCAAGCCGCTCAGCGCCAACTCGCTCATCCTCGGAAGGTTGAACTGACGCAGAGTCTGTCCGGGCAAGAAGAACAGGATCCAGAGGTGCGATCTTCTCGGCCGTCCAAGCCGCCAAGGATGGATAGAGCACGGCAGTGAAGACCCAGAACAGCAGCCCCAGGAGTAACGAAGTTCCCGTCTGTCGACAAGTCACGGAGAGTGCCAGGGCCACGGCGATCCACAGTGCCGAATAGAGCAGCACCAAGCCGAAGAGCAGCAGCAGACGGAGAGGCTCATCAGGGGCCAGTTGAGGACCGCCCACAACGGTCCACAATGTGAAACCGGCGAAAACCAAGACCAGCGGCACCGCGGCCGTCAGCCATCCACCCAAGAACTCTCCCAGAATCAACCGCGCCCGTGGCAAGCCATAGGCAAGTTGTTGCCGCAAGGTCCCGTCCAGGCGCTCTCCGTTGACCACTCCGTGGGCAAAGAAAATGCAAACGAAGCCGAGAACTTGGGCCAACACGTAGAGCAAATCACCACTCGAATGGTCACCGAGAACGGCAGCCGACCGGCTTCTCCGTGTCAGCTCCGTAGCACCAAATCGGCCACGAATCGTCGCGCTGGACCCTAGCTCTTCGCCAGTACCACGACTGATCAAGCCCAGAACCGCCGGCGGGCGATCCAGCCCAATCTCCACGCTTGCATAGACATTCGCCTCTTCCGCGCGGACCACCCGGCCGTTACGACTCGCCGTGAACAACCCTTCTCTCTCTTGAAAGTCGAGCCAGCCCACAGCAACCACCAAAGTCGCGAGAACAACAGTGACTACCCATGCAGCAAGAAACCAGCCGTTGCGCAGACTCAACCTGCACCGTTTGACCACCACTCGCCAGATCACAGGTAAGCCATTCTTGTTTGCCGACAACTAGCCGGGGAAGGCAAAGTACCCAATTTTCAGCAAGGACCTTTCATCACGAACACTGCATAAACTACGCAAACGGTGAGCGGCAGACTGCCGCCCACCTAACTAGTGTGCCGTACGGTTAATTCGGTAGACACCGAGAGAGTCTAGGCGCCCGCTGAGCAAGGCGCCGCGACGCAGCCATAGCAGGGCTATGGCGAGGAGCGGCAACGAAGCACAGCGGGATGCATCGGCTCTCGAATGGCAGCGAATGAACCGCACGGTACACTAGAGGTCCGGCCGGAAAGTGGCGTGAATCAGGCGTATAATTGAACATGCTCGGACAACGCAAATCTCAGCGCAGTTTGTTCAGTGCGGGAGTTCAATTGGGCCCCAAGACTGTAGAGCGAATGGGACTCTACGG
>JAJRVQ010000120.1 GCA_024277255.1 Acidobacteriota bacterium
CACCTTCACCTGGCCGGCCGCGAACACCACCCAAGTCGTCTTCGACGACACCCCGCCGGAGATCACCCGTGTCGTTATCCGCGACGCTCATCTAGAACTGAGCTTCAGCGAGGAGATCAACACCGCAGCCGCCAACACCGCCCTCGCCCTCGACGGAACCAATATCGCTTGGCAAGTCGGTGACACCCCCTACCTGCTGCGCTCCGTCCAACCGCTCAACCCGGCCAACCACACGCTCACCGCGAGCACGGGGTTGGTGGATCTGGCGGGGCTGGGGCTGGCCAGCGACTTTACGGCCAACTTTAGCTTTGCGGCAGGGCAGGCGAACGAGGAGATCTTCGCCACCGCCAAGAGTGGCCAGATCGCTGCCAAGGCGGGCGCTGTGGGGCAGGTGACCGGTGTTCTCCACGGATTCCACGGAAGGCCCGTGGACCCAACCACGGGCTTCTTCTACATGCGCAACAGGTGGCTCGACCCTGAGATGGGGCGGTTCATAACCCCAGATCCGCTCGGCTTCGTCGATGGCCCCAATGAGTACGCGTTCGCCACCAACGACCCGGTAAACAACAGCGACCCGATGGGGCTGGCCACTTACTTCCTCGACGGAACCTGGAACTGGAGTGGCTTCGACGCCAACGGCAACCTGACCACCGTCAACGGTGGTGGTGGGCATACCAATGTTTTCTTGATGTCGCAGGCTTCGAGCGATCCAAATGCTCGTTACTTCGGTGGCCCAGGCAACGCCCACGATTGCAACGCGGTTCAGCAGAAGGTCGCGGGGTTAACCGGCAAGGGAAGTTGCGGAGTACTGGCGATTCTGCACAACAATGTTTGGCCGGAACTGGTCAGGCTCTACAACGAGGGTGACCATGAGATCAACATCGTCGGATTCAGTCGCGGCGGAGCGGAGGTGCTGGAGTTCGCCAACATGATCGCCGATGGCATACCGAGACACGATGCACAAGGCAACCCGACTGGGGCAATGTGGAACGACGTTTCTATCAACTTCATCGGCCTCTTCGATGTGGTCCCCGCAATGGGAAACCCCAACAACACCAACAATAAGCCGCTACGGCTCAACCTACCCACCTCGATTCCGGTGGGCACTGCGGTGCATGCCGTCGCCTTGAACGAAACCCGGGCCGCCTTCGCGGTCGCGGACGTACAAGGTGCGCTGCAAGTCGGCTTCGCCGGCGCCCATTCCAATGTTGGAGGCGGCTACGCCAACGCCGGCCTCTCCAATATCTCCTTGGCCTGGATGCTCCAGCAGGCGCGCGGAGCAGGTGTCCAGTTCAACAACACCTTGGACGGTCTAGTGGGCAATCCTCTGATGACGCCGCACAACCCTGGGGGCAAGTGGTTCTACGTGAATTCTCATCGCGTCTTCCCGCAGGGGATGACAATCCACGATCCAGCCTCCTACAACCAGATGTTGGAAGGCCAGGTGCGACTCGGGCCAGGGCGAGCGCATCAGTTCTACTACCTGTGGCCCGGCTACGGCCCGGCGGCGGCGCGGGTGTCGCGAGAGCGCAGTGGAGGAAGGCCATGAGACGAAGGATTGCAACGAAACGCTCGGGGCTGGGCGTGCTGCTACTACTCAGCGCCCTCTCGTTAGTGGGGTGCAAGCAAGCGATGTACAGCGTAACGGCTTGGAACAAGACAGGGCAGGATCTACACGGTTTGACAGTTGAGGTATCAGGGGTGGGACTTGGCATGGGCGCACTTGTAGCAGCAGGGACTAAGGGCCATGGCACTGTTTCGCTTCCAATTCCAGAGCAGGCAACAGTTTCCTGGAAGGAAGGTGCGTGGTGTGACCCCAAGAAGGAAGGCTGTCACCCTCGCGAGCACTCCGTCTCCGTCGGGGTGCGCAAGTGGATCCTCCAGCCGAAGAAGTTCAGCGGGGATATAAACATCGTCATAAACCCTGACTGGACGGTGAGTGTCATCCCAGCGCGGCGTGAGGAGTTCTACCGGGTCAGCGTCAAAGTTCGCAAAGCCTCCGACGGCAAGGCGCTCGAACCCACAGCTCCGATCTAGCCGCTAGCGGCGCGGAGCACCCTACGCCTGCGACTAGCAGCGATCCCCCGCTGTCCTCCTTCCAGCTCTGGTGACTGTCCCGTCCACGGTGTCCACGGGCGATTCCAGCCGTTTTCGGTCCCAAGATCACTGAATCTCGCCTTCTTCGGCTCCAGATTTCACCCGTTAGCCGCTATTTCTTACCCTCCTTCCTAAAGAATCCACCCTTTCCAGGCCAATCGCGCCCTCAGGGCGCAGTTCCCCTGTGGACGAACGATCTCGTCTCGGCTTGATCTCACTCGCGCCAATAGAACCCCGCCAGCGCCCCACCCCACTCTGAGAAGTACCGCGCTTTCCCTCGCCGCGTAGCCTCCTTTCCAGCCCACGCTTCGGCCGGCGTTCGCCCATCGAGGTGCTGGTGAAACCGCAGGTGGTTGTACCAGCCGCGAAAGAGATCGAGATCGGCTTGGCCCACAGCCTGCTGTCCACACACTTCGCGCCGTTGGCGCAAGGCTCGTTTGAAGGTCCCAAAGAATCGTTCGATTCTCCCGTTCTGCCAGGGCGCATGCGGCGCCGTGCGCTGGTGACGGATGCCGAGCAGCGCCAGCGCGAACCGAAACAGCCACGAGGTGAAGCAGGGTTCGTTGTCGGTGCGCACGATCTTCGGCCGGCCGCACTGTTCAACGACCTTCAACAGAGCGCGGATCAGCTCGACGCTGGTCTTCGTCTTGAGTTGCTCCAGATCGAGACACTTTCGGCTACCGTGGTCGATCACACCGAGTATCGGAGCAGCAAGGTCGCCTTGGCAGTAGGTGAGATCGATTCCCCAGGTGTCGTTGATCGCCACTCGCCTCGGCTGACGGTGCTTCAGCTCCTTGCGCCGACGTAGCACTTCCTCTTGACTCTGGCGCAGCACATTGGCGACGTAGCTCTTGCTGACCGTCATGAAGCGATGCTGCTCGTACATGTGGTTGAAGGTCAGAGCGATCTTGCGGCAGCCGTTGCACATCATCATCGCTTTGAGTCGCAACACTTCCTCGCGCACCCAGGGCGGTTTGGGCGGGTGGAAGCGGTGGGCGGTGGGTGCGATCGAACGAGGAAAGCGACGACGAGCCGGTGCTTTCCGAGTCGCGGAAAGCCGCAGTAGAACCCAGAGGGTCAGAGCGAGTAGGAGGTGGATCCAGAGCAGATTCATACCCTGAAGTTGCTCGCCGGGCCTGGCGGATGGACCTCCGAAGGCGTTTTCCCCGCTGGCAGCCAGCGGGGAAAACGCCCCCCGACGGCTCGTAAACAGGAAGCTCTAGCCCCTTCGCCACGTATCCTGTCCCCTCACAACCCCGAAGTGCGGCGCTCTGCGCCATGGGGGCGTTTGGGGCGCCGCCAGGGAAAGGAGCAAGAGATGCGTCGTTTTTCTGGTCGTAGTGTCGCGGTGTTGTTGTTGGCGTTGTGCCTGTCGATGGTCCCCGTGGAGGTGGCCTCGGCTTCGCCGTGGGCGGGTTTGGGTGCTGGTGGGGGAGTCTGGGCCAAGGTTGAGTTAGTGCTCGCTCGGGCCTGGTCGCGGTGGTCGCCGCAGGCCGAGGCGGTGGTCACGCCGCGCGGTGAGGCGCGGCTGAAGGAAGGGACAGTTGCTGAACCTATCGGCTAACCACAGTTGATAGTAGGCGGCGCGGGGCTCTTCTCCCGCGCCGCCTTTGGCAACTCCCTGACGGGTGTGGTAGAGTGAGGCTTCATCCAATCAAATAGCGCTATTCTTCTGCCCCAAGGAGGCCCCATGCACGATTGCCCGATCGATCCAGAGGATTTTGTTCTATCTCTCTTTGGGTACGGCACCAAGAAGGGCAAGGAAGCCGAGACAATCCAGATGCACTTACTCCAGGGGTGCTCCGTCTGTTTGCGGGCGGTACTAGAGCGCGCTGGGCTCTCTAGCTTTGAGGAGCTCGCGGCACTTCACTCACCAACCATAGAGTTGCCACTCCTCTACGGTCGCCGGGAGATCTCTTCTTTAATCGATTGGCTGGAGAGCCTGCCATCGTCGGATCAAGAGAACATGATGGAGAAGGACGTACGCCTTCACCGCGTGGCGGCGGTAGAGGAGATTCTGTATCGCTGCCGCTCCCGCTGGGGCGCAAAGCCAAGAGAGGCGCTGGGATTGAGCAACCTAGCTTTGGCACTGCTGGGATGGGTCCCGGGGTCGGTGTCCCGTCCACGGTGTCCACAGTGGTTCGCCGCCTGTTTGGACGGTCAAATCACCGAAGATCGCCAATGTCGGCTCCTGATTTCAGCCGCTGGCCGCTATTTCCTACCCTCCTTGCTCAAGTTTCCCTCATTTCGGTGCCGCCACATCCGACCAGACGCACTTCTCCCGTGGACGGTCGATTTCATCTCGGCTAGACCTCACTCGCGCCAATAGAACCCCGCCAGCGCACCGCCCCATTCGCTGAAATAGCGCGCCTTGCCTCGCCGCTTCGCCACCTTCCCGCCCAGGCTTCGGCCGGCGTCCAGCCATCCAGGTATTGATGGAAACGCAGATTGTTGTACCAGCCGCGAAATAGATCGAGATCGCCTTGGTCAACAGCCTGCTGTCCACACGTTTCGCGACGTTGGCGCAGCGCTCGTTTGAACGTTCCGAAGAAGCGCTCAATTCTTCCAGCCTGACAAGGCGCAAACGGCGCCGAGCGCTGGCGAGCAACCAAGCCACCGCTAGCGCCTCGTCTCAGGATTCAGCAAGAAATCCGCATAGCGCTGGCTGAGCACGACTCCGTTCTCGGCCCTGTGCAGCCGGTTGAACGTCTTGCGTAGTTGGCGATTGCCATGGCTCGGATTCTCCAGCCGAAGCCGCAGCAGCTCCATGCGTAGCCACTCTTCACTAGGCGGCTCGTAGCCGGCCTCGACGGCCAGCTGGGCATTCAGTCGTTCGAGCCGCCGGATCTCCTGACCACAATCGCGAACCACGATCACCAAGGCGGCGGCTAGCAATACAACGAGTACACCTAAGAGATAGACCATGCCTAACCGTTGCCGGCCAAAGACCCGGAGTGGACAAGTTTCTGGCCTTGCTGCCCAAGCCCTTCGCCGCGACAGGGGAGGCTTTTGTGCCTTCGCCGCGCCCGCCTCCCCCGCTCAACGCCTACGAGGTCGTCTCAAACGAATACGACGGATCGCGCTGCGCCCGCACCAAGTAGGTGGAGAGCTTGCGCACCAAGGCGAGGTTGACTCCGTTCAGCTTCGCCGCCTCTTGGAAGAGAACCAACGCCGAGGTCGCCTCGCGATGGATCTCTAGCCGGGTGAAGACGCTGACCATCTCCGTCGCCAGCTCTTGCACTTCGGCGGTGCGTCCCGTCTCAAGGTAGAGCGAGGCCAGCTCCAGCGAGACGAGGGCGGCATCGAAGGCGATGTCGTGTTTCAAGAAGCCGTGGCGCGAGACGAGGAAGTGACTCTCGGCCTCGTCGAGTTGGCCAAGGCCATGGGCGATCTTGCCCTCGACCCAGGCGACGCGCAGTTGGCTGAGCGGGTCGCTGTAGCGTGCGTGGAGTGGAGCGTTTTCGTTAAGGACTGCTTGCGCTTCGTTGAACTGACCTGCCTCGCA
>JAJRVQ010000121.1 GCA_024277255.1 Acidobacteriota bacterium
ATCTTGCCGGTGACGGTCATCGACCGGACCGCGGATGGGGAATCTCGGGAGATGGTACGGTTGTCGGCGGGCGCCACGATGCTGCTGGCGGCGGTCACCCAGCGCTCGGCTGACGCTCTGGGATTGACGGCGGGACAGGAGCTTTACGCGCAGATCAAGAGCCTGGCGTTGCTGTAGAATTCGGGGCAGCCCGACCCCCAAGGGTATTGCCCGGGGCCCGCTCTCCGACAGCGACTCGACGGCACCGGCGGCTGTATCTCGTTGCCGCATGCTCCTGTGCCCACACGGCTATCGCGACTGACCTGTCGATTAGGCGGTCACGAGGCAGAACGCGAAACTACTCCAGATCCAGCTCGGGATACATCGCCCTGGCACAGTCGGGGCAGATGCCATGACTGAATTGAGCTTCGGAGTGGTCTCTGATATATGATTCGATCTGACTCCAGTAACCCTGGTCGTCACGGATCTTCTTGCATGACGCGCAGATGGGCAGCAGGCCGCCCAGGACCTTGAGTTCGGAGACCGCCTGTTCTCTTTCCTGCTCGATGGTCTTTCGTTGCACGCTCAAGATCGCGGTGGTCCAGATCGCAAAGATAGCCAGGCCACGATTGCAGAGGATCTTCCACAATTCCCCTCCAGGTGGAGAGGTGTAGAAACCCGCAACAACGAGAATCGACGCGCCGGCGGCCACGTAGAAGGGGAGTCGCCTTCTCGACGACCAGAGCGAGACCAGCACCGCGAGAATGAAGGGAACACCGCCGGCAACGCCGAGCGGGATCAAAGAATCCAGAAAGAATATCGCGATCGAGATCGCCACGCAGAATGCGATGATCCTGCCGTCAGCATGCCCACGATCGACCCGGAAGTTCATACGCGCTGATCACCCTGCTAGTCGCCCACCGCACCGGTCCAGGCCGGTTCCGCCAACTCCAGCTTATGGTACCGGTAATTGCCCCATATCGCCGCACCCAGCGCCCCGGCGAAGATACTGTCGGGATGAGTGACGATCTCCGGCACCGGCCCCGTGAGGCTGACGAGGCCCGCGAACTCGTCCTCCAGCGCCTTGATCAACCCCACATCACCGGCCAGACCGCCGCTGACGAAGATCACCTTCCCCATCTCCAGCGAGCGCAGCAGCCGGGTGAACCGCCCCGCCATGCTCTCGTGGATCCCCCGCAGGATGTCGGAGGTGCTGATGCCCCGCGAGACCATGTTGATCACATCGGTCTAGGCCAGCACGGCACAGATGCCGCTGACCTTCTCGGGCTGAGTGGCCTCGAGCGACAGCGGACCGATCTCGGCCTGCGAGACGCCCAGATAGCGCGCGATGTTCTCCAGGAACTGCCCCGAACCCGAAGCGCACTGGCTGGTCATCTTGTAGTTGAGCACGCGGCCGCGGTCGTCCATGGCCACGGCGCGGGCATGCAGGGCGCCGGCGTCGAGCACGGCGGTGGCCCGCGGCTCCAGGAACAGCGCGCCGCGCGCGTGGGTGGTCATGCCGTAGAAGTGGCCGGTGGCGAACGGGATATCCTCACCCTCGCCGGTGGTAGCCACGTAGTCGATGGCGCCGACTTCGGCCTCGCCGGCCGCCTGCCCGAAGACCTGGTCGACCACATCGCCGATGTCGCGCTTGCGGATGCGGGAACTCACCTGGGCGAGGACCGTCTCGTTGTCGCCGTCGACGGCCATGACCACGGCCTTGACCGCGCCGGACCCGACGTCGATGCCGGCGGTGATGGTGGCCGTGCCGGCGACGCTGGACGTACTCATCAGTTCACGCTCCTGTGGGCGAAGAGGGCGCCGCCGAGCGCGCCGGTGTAGATACTGTCCGGTGAGATGTTGAGCGTCCGCTCGCCGTAGTTCTCGGCGACCAGTTCACGCAGCGCCGCGACGGCGGCCGGATTGTTGGCCACCCCGCCGGTGAAGGTGAACTCGTCGTCGACTCCGCCCGAACGCGCCAGCAGGCTCATGGCCCGCAGCATGATGGCGCGATGCAGACCGGCCAGGATGTCTTCCCGCTTCTCGCCCAGCGAGAGGCGTTCGCGCAGCTCGGCACCGGCAAAGACGGTGCAGGTGGAGTTGATCTTCACCGTGTGGTTGGCCTGTTGCGCCAGCGGTCCCAGTTCGTGCAGGCCGAGGTTCATCTCGTCGGCGATGTAGCCCAGGTAGCGGCCGCAACCCGCGGCGCAGCGGTCGTTCATCTGGAAGCTGGTCACGATTCCCTGCTCATCGACCTGGATGGCCTTGGTGTCCTGGCCGCCGATGTCCAGCACGGTACGCGTACCGGCAAACATGCTGGAAGCGCCGAGCCCGTGGCAGAGGATCTCCGAACGGATCATCTCCGGCGGAAACGGCAATCGCTGGCGGCCATAACCCGTGCCGACCTCGCCGCAGACCTCGAACTCGGCCTCGACGGCGTGGCGGACCCCGGTACGAACCAGGGCCGGTTCGTTGATGCGCGCCAGAGCGGCGTCGATGTGGTCACTGAAGCCGAGAGCCAGGGGCTCGTTCTCCACCTGGATGATGCAGCGATCGTAGAGGCCGAGCAGCAGATCGTAGGTCACGCCCCCGGGGTCGCCGATGGCCTCGGCGATCGCACTCCAGGCCGAACCCACCGTGTCGCGGAAGAAGTCGGAACGCCGGGACGGGTCGGGATCCTCGAAGCGCACCAGTTCGTCGCGCTCGATCCGCTGCACGATCTCCGCCACCGCCTCCTTGGCGGCGTTCTGGAGGTCGGCCGGCACGGCGAAGACCACCGCGCCGGCAACCAGATCGTGCAAGCGGTGCAACTGGGCCAGCATCTGCTCGAGGCGGAACGCCTGCAGGAGCCGCTTCAGGACCACGGTGCCGGCGGCGGCCTCCACCTCGCGCCGAAGCAGGTTGAAGCGAGCGTCGATGAAGGCCTCGGTGCGCGCGGTCTCGGCGGCTTGCGTATAGTTGGACCGGCTGTTGGTGATGCCGCGGCCGAGGATCTCGCCGCTGCCATCGAGAACGATCGACTTGGTGGTCGTCGAGCCGAGGTCGGTGCCGACGTAGCAAATGATGCTCATGCTGACCGACCTCCCTGGCGACGAGCCTCGACCATCTGCAAGTAGCTCTCCAGACGGTTCTTGATGTTGGCGGCCGAGAAGTAGCGCGGGTCCACGAGGTCGCTCTCGATGAAGCCGCCTGGCAGGCCAGTGCGCTTCTCCACCTCCCGCAGGATCGCCAGCTGCCCCGCCGAGAAGGAGTTGCAGGATTTGACCGAGTTGATCAGGAAACCATCGGCGCGGTACTCGTCCAGATACTGGCAGATCATGGCGATGCGGTTGGGCAGATTGTGGTTGGTGTAGCAGCCACTGCAGTAGTCGCCGAGGCTGCCCAACGGATCATCCGGGTCGTGCCGGAAACCGAAGTCGTAGGTGCCGCCCACCTTGCTATAGGTCGAAGCCACGACCACCGCCTTCTGGTCGGCGAACATCTGCCAGAACTCGCGGAAGTGGGTCCAGTTGGGCGGCCCCTCCACCACCAGCCGGTACTGCTGGTCGTTGCACGGACCTTTCGGCGCCACGGGGCCGAGACCGGCCGCCATACGTTCGGCCACCTCGCGGCGCAGCGCCTGGTAGTAGGCCACGCCCTCCTCGGTGCCGCGAAAAGCACTGAAGATGGGCCCCACGTAGTAGACCGCGCCGAAGTAGGCGTCGATGGGCGAGGGTATGTTCTTGGCCGACTCCAGCACCCAGACCAGGTCGTCCTCGGCCTGGACGCTGAGGCGCAGCTTCTCACGCAGAGCGTCCTCGTCATACTTCCGCCCGGAGACTTTTTCCAGCGCCGGGATGACTTCCTCCCGCAATTGCTTCACCAGGTACTCGCGGTGCGACGGTTCGATGGTCCCGTCGCCCTGGTAGGGCACGTGCAGGAAGACACAGGGGCAATCGTACTCCTCGCGCAGCAGCTCGAACCACTTCATGAAGGTGTAACAGCCGGTGTACGAGAGCAGCAGCAGGTCCGGGGGCGGCAGTTTCGTGCCGGTGGGTCCGATGTTGCCGGCCATGGCCATGCCGATGTCGCATTTCACGTAGGTGCAGACATCCTCCGAGTGGCCGCGCTTCTCGGCCTCGGCGATGTAGTCGCGACTCTTGCCGCGCATGCCCGACTGCAGCGCGTTGATCTCCGGCAGCACGGGCAGGCAGCCGAAGGAACGGACCAACTCGGTCAGGTTGCCCGGCACGAAGGTGTAGACCACCGG
>JAJRVQ010000122.1 GCA_024277255.1 Acidobacteriota bacterium
CTGCCCATGGCGTGCTCGCCGTAGAATTCTTCCGAAAGAAAGAGATTCTTGAGCAGGGGCTCCATGGCGTACTTTCTGTCCTTCAATACCGCCGCCAGACTGTTGGCGGTCGCCTCACTCGGGTCCGGGTGGGCGAAATACTCAAACAGTTTGCCGGCGATGAAGCGCGGGGTCTCCGGCCGCTCCAGGATCAGCCGCACCAAGTCGTCTCCCGTCCACGGCCCTTTTTTGCCGAAGATGGTCTTGTCCGTCGCGTCGTGCTGGCTGTAGAGGAAGCGGTAGGTTCCGGTGGTCTGGTCGAAGTTGTAACCGGTCAACGCGCGGGCCGCCTCGACGATGTCATTCTGGGTGTAACCCTGATCCACTCCCATGGAGAACAGCTCCATGATTTCACGGGCGAGGTTTTCGTTGGGTTTGCCTTTGGCGTTCTTGTTGTTGTCGAGGTAACGAATCATCGCCGGGTCGTGAACGATGCCATAGAGCAGGGCGCCGAAGTTTCCCGCGGCGTGCTCGCGGAAGAACTGGTTCTGGCGATACATGGTGTAGCTGTTCTGCACGACGCTGTCCTGACTGGCAAAGTGGCCATGCCAGAAGAGAGTCAACTTTTCCTGCAGGGGACGGGGAGATTCCACCATGCGGCGCAGCCACCAGCGGCGAATCTGCGTGTTCTGGTTGGCCTCCACCGATTTCGGGTCCAAGCCGACGGCCCGATTGCCGCGACCGCGTATCCTCATCTTGTTCTCCAGCGGATCGACCGAAAGCGGTTCGGTGAGATCGAGCGCGGGGCTGTTCGCCGGTTGTCGATAGAACTCCACCAAAAAATCGACCGCCTGGTAGAGCCCCATGGCATGGAGTTTCTCGACCTCTTGCGGGGTGCCGCCGAAACCGGCCCGAACCAGCAGGTGACGCGCTTTGGCATAGTCCCATTTTTCGGGGGAGAGCGGCTTCAGGCCACCCATGGCGGCGGCACGCAGAGGGTATATTTTTGCGGCTGCGGCGGCGATGCCCGCAATGGCCTCTGCGGCAATTTTGTCGGCACCTACCTTTTCCTTATCCTGGCGTGCGGCGAACTGTTGCCACTTTTTCTTCCACGCCGCGTCGGTTTCCGCCGCGGCAATTTCCCGCGCGATGCGGGCGGCATCTCCGCTCTGCTCGACAAGTTCCTGCGCAGTGTCTTTGCGCACCGCAAGCCACTGCCGGATCTCCATGGCTCGTAGCGCCCGGAGGGCATAGACCTCTCGCTGGAGAGCGTCGGCGATCTTCGCCTGGGCCTTGGCTTCCTTCTCCTTGTTATCCTGGAGGGTCAGCTCGACCGTGCATTTTGCCGCGGTCTTTGCCTTTGCCTCCAGCAATTTCAACTCAACATCGCGGGTTGCCGCCATCTTGTCGCGCAGCGCCAGTTCCGAAACAAACAAGTCATGCGAGGCCTGATTGGCGGTGCCGGTGTCATCCATCAGCCGTCCCGCCGCCTCCCTCATCGTGTCCAGGCGCTCTTGCGCCATCATGCGCAGTTCATCCACCATCTCCTTCGGTTTCTTTGCCGAGGTCGCCCGCTTGAGAGCCTCCACCGCGGCCTGCCGGTTGCTCAGCGCTTCCTCGGCTCGCTTCCGCTCCGAGCGGGCGATCTCGCGCGTCGCTGATCGGGCCATCTCCCGCGACCGCTCCTCTTCCTTGGTCGCCTTCTCCTGCTTCTGCGCTTCCGCGAGGGCGGGATCGATCTTCTTTTTCTCCGCCTTCGCTGCCGGAGCGGCACCCTGGGCCAGTCCCGCGATGCTCATGCCGGCTGCGATCAAGGCCAAGGTCCATGTCGAGTGGTGCGTAGTTTGCCTTTTCATGTGTTCTATTCCTCTTGATTGATAGTTCCACGGATCGCCCCCACACAGCGCGCCCGCCTCAAGTCCACATATGATTAGTAGGTGATCGACACCCGCAATTCTTGACCTTAGTCAAACATGCGGTCGAATAGCGCAGAGACGCCAATGACACCCTGTGACGACCGCCTAGTGTCCCGGCATGAAGACCGCACTTATGACTCTGCTGTCGGGCGTCGCCCTTGCCATTACCTTTTTCCTGGCGCAGTCAGTTCTCGCCGGTGACGGCGACGCGGATGCCCGGAAAACTCTCCTCGGAACCTGGAAGGGCGCCGTGGACAATGGCGCCACGGGCCATGAGCTCACCATCACCGCCGAGCTGATTTCCGGCATGAAGGACGGCAAACGCAGCCTCGGCGCGGGAAGCTTCACCCTCGACCGGTCGAAAAAGCCCTGGCATCTGGACGCAACCCGAACCGAAGGAGGAAAGAAGGGGCAGGTTTACCAGGGAATTTATTCACTGGAAGGCGACACCCTCAAATGGTGCGTCAGCACGGGGAGCGACCGGCCCACCGAATTCGCCACCGGCGGCTCGAACTTCATGCTCGTGTTGAAGCGGGCGAAAGACTGAAGTTTCAATCCGTGGTGGAGGGGATCTCGTCGAGGTCCGGTGAATCCGGACCGATCTCGCGTAGAGGATCCTTCCAGTAAGCGCGGATGATTGCAGGCAACTCGGTCACGGAAACGGTTCGCACCGGGGCGGAGGGCTCATGCGGAGCCAGCGGCGAGTAGCGGCGATAGGGAATACTCGCCCGCTCGTGGTGCAGGGTGTGCTCGGCGGTTTCGTTGATCGTCAGCTTGTGCCAGAGCAGGTTCAGCACGCCCCGTCTGCGGGTGTTGCGAGTGAGTTTTGTCCGCGTCTGGTAATCGAGCTCCGGTGCCGTGATGCCAAGGTGCTCCAGAAACTGCAGCATCCGCAGAGCGATGCCGAAGAGCAGCAAATGCGTCCAGTAGGCGATTGAGGCGTAATACCAGGCGGAACCGTAGAGGAGATAGGCGGTCCCCATCAGCAGGGCGTGCAGGGCCACCCAGCCGAAGATAAAACCAAAGCCAGCCGGCCAGGAGTAATCCGGACGCCGACGGATCGTCCGCCCCGCGTGTATGTTCCACGCAATGACGCCGAAGATCATTTCGAAAACCAGCGCCACACGCGCGCCGGTCGCCGTCGCGGGCTTTTTACTCGGCCAGAACTCCAGGTCGTTGTAGGTGTGGATGTCCTTGTGATGCGTGGCGTGAGCGATGCCGTAGATCTGCGGATCCGAGCATTGATACAGGGACAGCAGCCAATAGAAGAACCGGTTGCGCCTTGGCGTCTTAAAATAAATGTTATGCCAGAGCTCATGGTAGAAAAACCCGATCTGGGCGTTGACGTGCAAGCCCACGGTAAGCGCGTAAAGGAGGCCGGCCCATGGGCTGTAGAGCCAGATCGCGGGCGCGGCCAGCAGGACCACGGGCCAGATCAGGACGTAGATCAACAGCAGCGCCTGCAACTGCCGGGAGCGGGCGGGCCGATAGGGCGCCTGCTGGCGCGCGGCGGTCTTGCCTTCGGATCTGGTGGGTGGGGAGGTCATAGGACCGACACCTACAGCCGGTCGGCACCTGAAATCTTTAGCCCAAGTCAAGACAATGGCAAATACAGATGCCCTGAATGCGGAGTGGCCACCGCCGGGGAGAGATCGGAAGTTCGCCGGTCGGGAGTCCGATGAAACTGGCGTTCGGTCCTGTTTCGCGATAGGGGTTCTCTATGAACCAGCTTTCCCGACCCCCAACCTTCCTCGCCTTTCTCACAGCCGCCGCGCTTCTGGCCCTGACCGGCGTCGGCCTTTTTGCCGGACAAGACGCCACAAAAAAACAACCCGCGCCGCAGCGATGGGAGAAGCAGATCGCCGCGTTCGAGACAGAGGACCGGGCCGATCCTCCGCCGAAGAACGCCATTCTGTTTCTCGGAAGCTCCAGTATTCGGCTCTGGGATCTCGACAAGAGCTTTCCCGACCACAAAACGATCAACCGCGGTTTTGGCGGGTCCACTCTGGCCGATTCGATTCATTTTTTTGATCGCCTCGTCGTTCCCCACGCTCCCGCCGCCATTGTCGTTTACGCGGGCGACAACGACGTCTCCAACGGCATGAAGGCCAAGGCGGTGATGGCGGATTTCACCAAGCTGGCGGGTCTCGTTGCTGAAAAACTTCCCGGCACGCCAGTGATCTACATCGCCATCAAGCCGAGCGTCTCACGCTGGGGATTGTGGCCGGCGATGAAGGAGGCCAATGACGGGATTGCCGCCTGGTGCGACCGACACGAGGGCTTTTATTTCGCCGATACCGCCGCCGCCATGCTGGCTGACGCCAAAAACGGTGAACCCCCCGCCGCTACCTGGTTCGCCAAGGACGGGCTCCACCTCAACGCCGACGGCTATGCTGGCTGGAAAAATGTGATCGTTCCCCTGCTGAATCGGGCGCTAAAGGACCAGTGAAAGGCCGCTTCGATTTTCCTCCCTTGCTTCACCCGAATCATGAAAAAACTCCTCATCACCTTCCTTGTTCTCGGCGCCGCGTTGCTCTCGTCCGCCGCCGAGCCGTCCCCGTTCAAGTGGCGCGAAGTCGAAGTCGATAAAATCGACATCGGTTACGGGCTGCAGTTGACCGATGTGGACGGCGACGGTAAGACCGACATCGTCCTCGCCGACAAGAAGACCATCCAGTGGTACGAAAACCCGTCTTGGGAGAAGCATGTGATCGCCCGTGATCTGACACCGCGTGACAATGTCTGCATCACCGCCCGGGACATCGACGGCGACGGCAAATGCGAGATCGCCGTAGGCGGGCAATGGAACTTTCGCGAAACCCTCAAGGACGGCGCCGTCTTCTACCTCGCCCCCCCGCGGACGGCGACCGCACCCAGCCATGGACGCCCGTGGAACTGTATCACGAACCCAATGTCCACCGCATGCACTGGATCAAAGGTCCCGGTGGAACGTTCACCCTGATCGTCAAACCCCTCCGTGGTCGGGGCAGCGTGGAAGGCAACGGCCCGGGCCTGCGTATGCTGGAATACACCCGGCCCGCCGATCCCGGGGACGAATGGACCACCCGTCTCGTCAGTGATTCCCTCCACCTGTCGCACAACTTTCACCCGGTCAACTGGGACGACGACCCCGAGGAGGAACTGATCGCCGCGGCCAAGGAAGGCGTCTGGCATTTTGACCGGCGCGACGGCAAGTGGCAGCCTCGGCAGCTTACCGGAGAGTTTGCCGGAGAAATCCGCGATGGTCGCCTGCCCAACGGCAAACGCTTCATCGTCACCGTCGAACCCATGCACGGCACCCAATCCTCCGTTTACGTGGAGCCCAATAGCGGCGATGGCCTGTGGCGCAGAATCGCCGTGCTCGATGACTCGCTGAAGGACGGTCACGCGCTTGCCTGCGCCGACTATCTTGGGATCGGTTCCGACCAGATCGTAGTCGGCTGGCGGGCCATGCACCCCAAAGACACCCCGGGAGGCCCGGGCATCAAGCTCTTCACCCCGCTCGATGACGAGGGCCAAAAGTGGAGGGAGACACGGGTTTCCGGAGACCAGCTTGCCGTCGAAGACATCAAAGCCGCCGACCTCGACGGAGACGGCAGACCCGACATCGTGGCGGCAGCTCGCCAGACCAAAAATCTGAAGATCTTCTTCAGCCAGCCCTGAGCAACACCCGACTGCGTCAGTCGATATCCGGATCACCCTTGCCCGCCTTATGGCCGCGGAGTTTGGCCTCGATGAGGGCGTCGATGTCGCCGTCCATCACCGCTTGGATATTGCCAGTCTCGCAGCCGGTGCGCAGATCCTTGACCAACTGGTAGGGCTGGAAAACGTATGACCGAATCTGGCTACCGAAGGCGATCTCGCCTTTCTCGCCGTAGAGCCGCTCCATCTCGGAGCGCTTCTTGTCTTCCTCCAATTGGAACAGTTTGGCCTTGAGCAGCTTCATCGCCAGCGTCCGGTTCTTGTGCTGGCTGCGCTCGGCGGTGCAGCGAATCTGGATGCCGGTGGGAAAATGAGTCAACTGCACGGCGGTCTCAACCTTGTTGACGTTCTGCCCGCCTTTGCCGCCGCTGCGCGCGGTCTTGATCTCGATGTCTTTCTCGTCGATCTCGATGTTGATGTCGTCGTCGATCTCGGGAGAGACATCGATACTGGCGAAGGAGGTGTGCCGCCGCGCGTTGGAATCGAAGGGGGAGATGCGCACCAGGCGATGCACGCCGCGCTCGCAATTGAGAAAGCCGTAGGCGTTTTCTCCCTCGACCCGCAGGGTGGCGCCGCGCAGGCCGGCTTCGTCGCCGCCCTGGATATCGACCACCTCGACCTTGTAGCCCTTGCGCTCCGCCCAGCGTTTGTACATACGAAACAGCATGTCGGCCCAGTCGCAGGCCTCGGTGCCGCCAGCGCCGGCGTGGATGGTGAGGAAGGCGTTGCCGGCATCGTTTTCACCCGCCAACAGGGTCTGCAATTCGAGTTGATCGAGTGATTTCTCAATCATCGCCAACTCATCCCCCACTTCCTTGGCGCTTTGCTCGTCGCCCTCATCGACGGCCATCTCGATCAGAACCTCGAAGTCATCGACGCGAGCGGCCAGCTCGCGCACAGGCGTGATCTTGCCTTTGAGCCGGGCCACCTCGGCCATCTTTTCCTGAGCGGCTTCCTTGCGATCCCAGAAGCCGGGCGCGCTCATCTCATCCTCGAGCCCGCCAAGTTTTGCCACCAGATTATCGAAGTCAAAGATACCGCCGAAGCTGTCCAAGGCGGCCCTTGAGAGCTTCGGTGTCGATGGCGTTGAGATCGTGATTGTCCATGGTCGCGCGTGGCAGGTTAATCAATGCCACGAATGCGGCGGGCGTCAATGTTTAGGTGGTAGGGATTTAGGAAGGCAGGGGTTTAGGAAGGCAGGGGTTTAGGATTCCCAACTTAAGCGTAAACTTGAACCTAAACTGTCTCAGGGGGCTCGGGGTTCAAGTTCAAGTTCAAATTTTTTGGAGGTGGAGGCTGGCCCCTCTTTTGCGCCTCTGCGTTTGCGCGATTTCGGGCTACACTGGTGCCCGTGACCGGGCCCACCAAGACCATGGCGACGCTGATTCGCCGGCAGTTGCTGACGGAGAGCAGCCTCATCCTGCACTGGTGCAGCGATGAGTTCGGCATCGTCAAGAGCGTCGCCAAGGGAGCCCGACGACCGAAGAGCCCCTTCGCCGGCAAGCTCGACCTGTTTTTTCGCTGTGAGATCGAGCTGGTCCCGGCGCGACGCGGCGACCTGCACATTCTCAAGGATCTGGCGGTGCGGAATTCCCGGCTCGCCATCCGGCGCAGCTACAGGCAAACCCTGGCGGCCTCGTATTTCATCAAGCTGTTGGAAAGTGTCGCCGAAATCGAAGCACCCATCCCCGATCTGGCCGACTTGCTGGAGCGGGCGCTGAACTACCTCGAGACGACCCCGCCCGATCACGCGGCGGTGACGCATTTCGAAAAGCAACTCGCAGCAATGCTGGGAATAGACGGCGGCGGCTCGGCACCGGTCGAGGCCATCCGCGCCACCTTTGGCAACCTGCCGAAACAGCGCGACGAGCTGTGGCGTCTGCTCGGGAGCACGGCCTGAAAAATTCTCTCCACAAGCAGATGCCGCAGCCCACACCCGCTGTGCCGCTGTGCCGCTGTGCCGCTATCCCCTGATTCCCGATTCCCGAACGCGGGCTTTGCTGCTAGATTGGCGTCATGACGAAGTCGATCCTGCGAATTTTTCTTCTTTCTACCTGTGTCGGATTGCTGCCGACGACCCCGACGCAAACCCTGGGCGCCGCCGACGGCGCGGCAGCCTCACCCGAAGCTCCGCGGGGCTGGACAGTGAAGGCGCCACGCGATGAAATCGCCACCGAGGCCTCGTTCGACGCCGCCTCCAACACCTGGAATCTCACGTCTCCAAAACAGGAGGCGATGAACGGCTTCTGGGAAAAAACCTTCACCGTCGAGGGCGGCAAGCACTACCGCTTCTCCACTGTGCGCAAGGCCACAGGCATCGAGCACGAGCGCCGTAGTTGTGTGGTGCGCATCGAGTGGTACAACGCCAAAGGCGGTCGCGTGCAAAGTCCCCACCGCATCAACCCCGCCTATTTCGGCTCCGAGAGCGGCCTCGCGCAGCCCGATTACCCTCGCGACAAGCAGGTGCGCCGCGACGGCTGGACCGTGGTCGAGGATGTCTACGAAGCGCCGGAAAAAGCGGCCCGCGCCGTGGTGCAGCTGCATCTGCGCTGGGCACCGGGGGGTTCGGTGGCGTGGAAAAACGTGACCTTCGCCGAGAGCGATCCACTGCCGCCGCGCAAAGTCAAACTGGCCGCCGTGCATTTCAACCTGCCTGGCAACGGTCGCAGCGTGGTGGAGAACCGCGAGGCCTTCGCCCCGCTCATCGCCGAGGCGGCGAAAAAGGGCGCTGACCTGATCGTGCTGCCCGAGCTGCTCACCGTCAAGGGCGTGACCCACGACTACGTCAGCCTGGCGGAGTCGATCCCGGGACCGTCAACCGAGTATTTCGGCAAGCTGGCGAAGCAGCACGACTGCTACATCGTCACCGGGTTCCCCGAGCGCGCCGGGAACCTCGTCTACAACGTGGCGGTGCTGCTGGGGCCGGACGGCGGGATCGTCGGCAAATACCGCAAGGTCACCCTGCCGCGCGAGGAGATCGCCCGCGGCATCGCGCCGGGACATGACTACCCGGTGTTCGACACCCGCTTCGGCAAGGTCGGCATGATGATCTGTTA
>JAJRVQ010000123.1 GCA_024277255.1 Acidobacteriota bacterium
ATCCCCGACCACGCCCGGCCTGAGTAACACCAGCACGACCACCGCCCAGGCGAGATGGTTGAGCGAGCAGTTACGCCGCTCGCCAACCAGCGCCGCCAGGGCTATGCAGGCCATCACCGCGGCGCGCAATGCCGACGGGCGCGGACCGACCAGCAACAGATAGAGACCGATCGAGGCCACCGCCAAAACCACCGCGAGCCGATTTCTCAACGGCGTGGCGACCGGCAGCCGCCTCCCCACCAGCAAAGCCAGCCCGGCGACCAGACCGACATGAAGGCCCGAGACCGCCAGCAGGTGAGCCAACCCGCTGCGTCTCAAGGCGAGCAAGGAGGCGGGTTCGATCTGACTGGAATCGCCGAGCAGCAGGGCTCGAGCCAGCCGGGGGCCGGGGCTGGTGCCGGCGGCGGACAAGAGATCTTCGGCTCTGCGCCGCAAGCGAGTCGACGCCACATGCAGCCGGCTGCCCGGGCGCTCCACTTGCAGCAGCGCACGGCTGGCAAGGTGAATGCGCCACCGCCCCGGTTCGGGCGGCGTACCGTTGGCAAACCCGGCACCGCGCACCAGCAGGCCGCGTACCCTCAGCTGAGAACCGTAGTCCGGCGGCGGTTCGGCGCCGGGGAGCGTCAACAGCGCATTTGCGGGTCCGCGCAGCGGCCGGTGACGGCGGAAGAGATGGTCGATGACGACCGGTACCCGCCATCCCGACTCCTCTCTTCGCCAGTGATCCCCCACCCGGACCGTGGCGGTGACGGCTTGTCCTTGGATCAGGGTGGATTGACCCCGGTGAGAGTCAGCACCGGCGACGGTACCCACCAGGCTGCCCAAGGCGGTGCAGGCCAACACCAAGCCCCACCTGCGGCGAGTCGCGACGCCGAGGCCCCAGAGAGCGGCGAGCAGGTAAATGCTCAGTGAATCCAGCGAGAGCGCCAGCCCAGCTCCCGCGACCAGAGCCAGGGCCGGCCCCACCATCGGCGACAGGCGGTAGTCCATATCCACTCTGACGCAAAGCGCCGGTGGATTCGCTCATTCGATGGACTGCGTAGGAACCGCTCGAACGCCCGCGACTTACCTCTTGGCCGAGCGATCCCCCGTCATCTCGACCTGGCCTTTGAAGAAAGCGCCTTCGGCAATGATGACGCGCGCCGCCGAAACGTTGCCTTCAAGAGAGCCGGAAGGGGTGATCTCGACCATCTCGACACCCTTGACGTCGCCGACAACTTTGCCGCCGATGCGCACCGAGCGAGCCTGAATGGTCCCGTTCACCTGCCCGCCCTCACGCACGGTGACGTCCATCTCCAGGACGATCTTGCCTTCGACCCGTCCGTCGATCGTCAGATCGGCTCGGCCGGTCACCTCGCCTTGTACTCGAGTTCCACCGGCGATCACCGTAGCCTTCTCCGGCCTGGCCGATGGCCTGGGCTGCCGTGGTTCATTCCGCGGCGCCGCGGCGGGAGACTGTGGGGCGTTGGTCGGAGCGTCACGACGGAATATCGACATCGTCAGGCCTTTGCTCGGGGTTTTCGAAGGTGAATTTCACAGCTGCTCGGCTGTCGCCGAAGGCAGAAAAATGGAGCGGGCAACGGGACTCGAACCCGCGACATCAAGCTTGGGAAGCTTGCACTCTACCAACTGAGTTATGCCCGCGTCACGAGGGGGGTAATGTAGCCGACGGCGGTAGTGGCGTCAATACCGAGAGGGGTGGGGCGGCTTGGAGATCCCGCGGCGCTCCCGGGTGCTGGCTGCTATAGTGCAGTAGCTATGGCGAGTGGTAACGACAAGGCAGAAGACTCGGAGTTTCTCTACTTCTTTCCGGATCGAGAGGTGACCGAGGAGGAGTTGCGGCGCCTGCTCCGCGAAGGCGCTGAAGAGTCCCGAGCCTGGGCGATCTCGCACCTGTTGCGTTTCGCCCAGTGGGACGACATTTGGGCCTACGTCAGTCGCGACGAAGTGCGCGAGATCTTCCCGATTCTGGAACTGCCCGAGAACCTTCGAACCGCCTGGGGCCGGATGCTCAAAGTCGAGGCGCCCGTGGCGTAGACGCCTCGTTGCGGCCTTTTCAGTCGCCGTCCAGCAGGTTCCCCAGTCCGCCCATCATGTCGAGCACTGACCCTTCGCCCTTGCGGCGGCCGCCGGTCTGCGGGGCGGCAGCGAAGACTCGGCCGGCCAGGCGACTGAAGGGAAGGGACTGGAGCCAGATACGGCCGGGACCGGTCAGGGTGGCGAAGGCGATGCCCTCGCCGCCGAACAGCGCGGTCTTGATGCCGCCGACAAACTGAATGTCGTAATCGACACGCTCCTCGAAAGCGACGATGCAGCCGGTATCGACGCGCAAGGTTTCTCCCGGCTTGAGGTCGCGATGAATCACATGTCCGCCGGCGTGCACGAAGGCCATTCCGTCGCCTTCCAACTTCTGCAAGATGAAACCTTCACCGCCGAACAGGCCGGCACCGAGCTTCTTCTGGAAGGCGATTCCCACCGCGATCCCCTTCGCCGCGCAGAGGAAAGCGTCCTTCTGGCAAAGCAAAGTATGGGCGTGATCGACCAGGTTGACGGCGATGATCCGGCCGGGATAGGGCGAGGCGAAAGCCACTGTCTGCCGGCTGTTGCCCTGATTGCCGAAAACAGTCATGAAGAGCGACTCGCCGGTGAGCACCCGCTTACCGGCACCGACCAACATTCCCATCAGGCCGCCCTTCTTGTTCTGGCCGGAACCGTCGCCGAAGATCGTCTCCATCTGGATACCCGGATCCATGTACATGAAGGCGCCGGCCTCGCCGATGCAGGCCTCGTTGGGATCGAGGGTGATCTCGACGAACTGCATCTCTTCACCGAAGATCTCGTAGTCGATTTCGTCCGCGCTCTGCCCCCTGGGCACCGGCGGCGGCGCGGTGGCGCCGAAAGCACCGGCGAACTCACTGCGCGAAGTGATCGGCTCCCAAGCGGCCATGCCCTCACAGAAGACGTGGGCATTGCGACCGATCTGCCCCGCCTTGATCTTGTCCACCACCTCCGCCTCGCCCATCGGCCCTTGTTGCTGCCCATCGATCGCCACGAACCAAGCTATATCGCTCATCACCTCTCCAAGATTGTTGCCTTCAAGAAAAGTTACGTCCCGAGCGTTGACTACGTCCCGGGATCCACTTCGTTTCAGCTCCCCAGCTCCCCAGCTCCCCTGCGCCTCGTCTATGAGCGGCGGCTCCCGGGACTCTCTGCCTCTCCCCAGTCGGGCATCGGCTCATCCGAGTCGGGGTCCCAACTCTGCGCGCTGATCGCCAGCAACGAGAAGAAGGGCAGATCAAAAGGATTCTCGCCACCGCTGCGGTCAATGATCGAGCCGACGGCGACGGCAAGGGCGCCGAAGCGGTCGGCGACCGCGATGGTCTCGCGGGTAGAGCGACCGGTAGTGACCACATCCTCGATGATCGCCACCCGCTCACCGGGCGCCAATTCGAAACTGCGGCGCAAGCGCATCTGCCCGTCCTCGCGCTCGGTGAAGCGCATCGGCACGCGCAGAGCCGAGGCCACCTCGTGGCCGATGATCAAGCCGCCGAGTGCCGGCGCCAGTATCGAATCGGGCCGCAGTGGAGCCAGCCGCCTGGCCAGGGTGCGCCCCACGGCGCGCGCGCTGGCCGGCTCCTGCAACAGCAGGGCACACTGTACATAGACCGGGGAGTGCAACCCTGAGGAGAGGACGAAGTGGCCGCTGCGCAGGGCGCCCGAGCGGCGCAAAGCGCCTTCCAGCTCTTCCCGGCTCCAGGCTGCCGCCGCCGGCTCAACGGCCGTACTAGCCGCCATCTCCCGCCTCCTTGCGGCGGATCTCGTACTGCTCCATCTTCTTGTAGAGATTGCTGCGCGGCGTCTCTACCGCTTGTGCCGTCTTGGTCACGTTCCAGCCGTGCTCCTCCAACTTGCGCAGCAAGAAGAGTCGCTCGGAAACTTCACGAAACTCCCGCAGAGTCTTGACTGCCATCAGCCCCGTCGACAGCTCCGGCTGGGCGCCTCCGGTGACCGCGAGCACATCGTTGCGGCTCACCACTTCCTCCGGGCTCAAGATGAGCAGCCGTTCCACCAAGTTCTTGAACTCCCGGACATTGCCCTTCCAGGGCAGAGACTGTAGGTGGGCGATGGCCTCGTCGTCGAAGGATTTGGTCTTGTAGTTGTTGGTCTCGGCGTAGCGCCGCACGAAGTAGTCGACCAGTGCGGGGATGTCGTCGAGGTGCTCGCGCAGTGGAGGTGTTCGGATGGGGATCACATTGAGCCGGTAGAAGAGATCTTCGCGGAACCGGCCCGCGGCGATCTCCTTTTCGAGGTCGCGGTGAGTGGCGGCGACGACGCGCACATCGACCTGCTCGGACCCTTCGGAACCGACCGGCTCGACCTCCCCGCTCTGCAAGACGCGAAGCACCTTGGCTTGCGTCCGCGCCGACATGTCGCCGATCTCGTCCAGGAAGATGGTGCCACCGTCGGCGGCGACGAACTTGCCGACTTGCCGGCGAACCGCACCGGTGAAACTACCCTTCTCATGGCCGAACAGCTCGGACTCGATCAACTCGTCGGGAATCGCCGCACAGTTGACCTGCACCAAGGTGCGCTCTTTTCGCTGGCTGAGACGGTGGAGGGCACGCGCCACCAGCTCCTTGCCGGTTCCGCTCTCACCGGTAATCAACACCGTCGCCGGCGTCGGTGCCGCCTTGTTGATCGTCTCGCGCAGCCGCTGCAAGGCCGGAGAGGTACCGATCATCTCGTCCGGTTCGAGGCGCAGGGTGCGATTCTCGGAGGCGAGCCGGTAACTTTCCACCGCGTTGCGCAACGAGAGCAGCACCCGATCGCGCTGCAGCGGCTTCTCGAAGAAATCGAAAGCTCCGCGCTGCGTCGCTTCGACGGCGGTGGCGACATCCGCGTGGCCACTGATCACCATCACCGGCATCTCGTAGCCCCGTTCGCGAAAGGCCTGCAGGACGGCGAGACCGTCCATCTCGGGCATCTTGACGTCCAGGATCACCGCGTCCGGGATTCGACGCGCCACCCGGGAGAGAGCCGCGGGACCGCTACCAGCCTCTTCGATTCGATACCCCTCGTATTCGAGGATCATGCGAAGGCTCTCGCGGATCGAGGCTTCGTCGTCAACGATGAGGACGGAGGCACGGTAGGAAGCTTCTTGTTTTGCCACGACGCCGTACTCTACCAGTCAGTCGGCAGAGCCGGGTGGGTCACCGTACAAGGAAGACTCCTCAAACCGGGAGGGTTGGCACCCTCTCGGCTTGAGGAGTCACAAGGAGGTTTACGGGACGAGCGGGAAGAGCCACAGCGGGAAGCTCTGCATCTCTCCGCCTGGTCCGGCCGGAGCGAACGATTGCGCGTAGATGCGCAGTCGCGACCCCGATTGAGCTTCACCGACCAACCGCTCCAGATCCTCGACACTGGACACCGGTTCATCGTTGACTTCGGTGATGACGCTGATGACCTGGTCACCGGCGCGCAAGCCTTGATCGTAGAGCGGACTCGTCGGCGAAACCTGCGTCACCCAGACTCCCTTCAGACCGTCGGGCAGGCCATGCGCGGTGCGACCTTGGGAGCTCAAATCCTGGTAACGGATACCCAACCACTCGATGCCCCGTTCCCTCTCCTTCTCGGGCGCCTCCACCACCTGCTCTTCGGCGTCGCGCTCGGTCAGATTGACCTTCTTCTTGATGCGCTTGCCGCGGCGCAACACCTCGAGAACGACCGTCGCGTCCGGCCCCTGCGCGGAGACGTAGTCGATCAGCTGCCGGGTATTACCCACCTTGAGACCATCGACGCTGAGAATGATGTCGGCATGCTTCAAACCCGCGCGCTCGGCCGGTTCGCCTTCGATCACTCGGTTGATCAGAACGCCTCCATCCACATCCAAACCATAGGCCTCAGCCGCCACGTAATCCAGGTTCTGCACGCCGATGCCAAGATAGCCGCGGCGGACCCTGCCATGCTCGCGCAGCTGCGGCAGGATCGACTTGAGAGTGTTGACCGGTACGGCGAAGCCGATGTTCTCCGCCGCCGCGTTGATCGCCGTATTGATACCGATCACTTCGCCGCGGAGATTGAGCAGCGGACCGCCGGAGTTGCCAAAGTTGATCGCGGCGTCGGTCTGGATGAAGTTCTCGAAAGACTGAGTCTCCCGACTGATGTTGATCTGCCGTCCTTTGGCGCTGACCACACCGACCGTGACCGTGTTCTCGAGTTGTAGCGGATCGCCCACCGCCATCACCCAGTCGCCGGGGCGCAAGGCATCGCTATCCCCCAACGCCAGATAGGGCAGATCCTCGTCGGCGGAGATCTTCAGCAAGGCCAGATCCGTCGCCGTGTCGGCGCCGCGAACCTCGGCGATGTAAGTGTGGGTACCGATGCGGACACGGATTTCATCCGCATCGCGAATCACGTGATTGTTGGTGACGATCAGGCCGTCGGCGCTGATCAGAAAACCGGTGCCCCCGGAATCCGAACGGAACTGGCGCGGCTCCTCATCACGGTTGCGGTTGCGCGGCCCGAAGAAGAAACCGAACGGATCCCCTCCACCTTGCACGCCGCCGTGCGGGCCGCCGATTTGTTGAATGCGCGACGATTCGACCGAGATCACCGCCGGATCCACCGCTTCGGCCAAGTTGGCGAAACTGGGCAGAGCGGGCGCCGAGCTACCCACGGCCGCATGCGGAGTAATCGGGCCGGTGTCTTTGGCCTGGGTGGGTATCGCAATACCCAAACTCCCACCGATCGCGATCCCCAGGGCCACCGCACTCAAGATCAAAACGAAGGAAAGGGCTTGGCGTTTACTCGTACTCATGGCTTGCTACGGCTCCTGTTATCTACGGATGTCTACGGACGGTTCATTATGCCCTGTGGAGTGATAGCAAAGGGCTTGCCAACACCGAACCTCTTGCCTCGCCTTCTCGAAGTTTCCCCAGGCTCATGGATCTAGCCGGATCAACTGCCAATTTGGCATCGCCATCGGTGACGTTCCCAGCCTTGAAAGTCGAGGAAACCTGGCACCGAAAGTCTGCTATACTCCGTCGCGATAGAGGTCCGAGACCCGCTGAAGGTGCTGTTGAACGCGCTAGCTGGTTCAGGTAACCTCTGATTTCGCCAGCTTGTCTCGCCAGCTTGTCTCAGCAGAGCAGGGAGTGGGCAGTCGCCCACTTTTTTTGTTGGTCCGACATTTTTCGCCACGTGACGCTGTGCCGAAAGCTGACTACCGCTGGCCCACCACCAAGAACCAAAACGCCTATCTCTTACATGCACGCTGCTCCACAATTGAAACCGGAAACTGAGTCTCCCGCTATGAGCCCTCGCTCCACCGCCCTCGACGAAGAGTTGCGGGCCGATCTCGAGTTGCTCGCCAGGCAGCAAGGCTGCGAGCTGCTCTCGGTGGAGTTGTCTCAGACTCATCTTCGGATCATCCTGGATCGCCAGGAAGGAGCGGTCGGCATCGACGATTGCACCACGGTTTCGCGTCAAGCTTCCGCTCTGCTCGACGCTCACGATTTCGGTGACCGACGTTACACCCTCGAAGTCAGTTCTCCGGGGCTCGACCGTCCACTGTTGGGGCCACGGGACTATCGACGTTTCGCCGGTCAACTGGCGAGAATCTCCTTCCGCGATGGCCAGACCGATTCCAAGCGGACGGTCGTCGGGCGGTACGAGGTCGTCGAGAGCACCGACCACCAGCTGCGGCAACTGAACATCACCGATGCGCAAACGCAACAGGTGATCGAGGTCCCCGTGGACCGAATCCACGCCGCACGGCTTGAGATCGACCTCTAGACAGCGACCCAAGACCGGCGACCTGAAGAGCCGGCGACCTACGACTAGCGAATTACGACTGGGAAGTACGACTGATGGCCCAAGCACGAAAGACCGAGATCAACCTGGGGGAAATCCTCAAACAGGTTGCCGGCGAGAAGGATGTTGACCTGACCCGTTGGATCGGAGCTCTAGAGGATGCCATGGCCTCGGCGGCGAAGAAGCAGCACCGAATCAAGGAGCCGGTGAGAGCCTCTTTGGATACCGCCACCGGTCAGTTCACCGCATACAAGTACAAGACGGTGGTCGAAGAGGTCGAAGACCCGGTGGCGGAATGGACGATCGAGGAAGCTCGCGACCATAAAGAAGACGCCCAGGTCGGCGACGAGATCCACTTCCCCGTCTCCACCGACGGGCTGGGCCGCATCGCCGCGCAATCGGCGAAACAGGTTCTTTACCAGCGCATCCGCGAGGCGGAGCGGGAGAACATCTATAACGAGTTCATCGACCGCGTGGGCGAAGTGCTCAACGGCACGGTCAAGCGGTTCGAACGCGGCGACATCATCGTCGACCTCGGTCGAACCGAGGCGATCGTGCCGCGCTCCGAGCAGGCTCGCCACGAGCGCTATAGCCAAGGTGAGCGGATTCGTGGTGTGATCATCGAGATCCACACCCAACCCAAAGGACCGCAGATCGTCATTTCTCGCACCGATCCGCGGCTGCTGGTGAAATTGTTCGAGATGGAGGTGCCCGAAATCTATGACGGCACCGTCCAGATCAAGAATGCCGTGAGGGCACCCGGGGAGCGGGCGAAAGTCGCCGTGGTCAGCCGCGAGCGCGACGTCGACCCGGTGGGAGCCTGCGTCGGCATGAAGGGCTCGCGCGTGCAATCGATCATCCGCGAGCTGCGCGGCGAGAAGATCGACATCATCGAGTACAGCGACGACATGGTGACTTTCGCACAAAGCGCTCTGGCGCCAGCCAAGATCACTCGCGTCTCGGTGACCCACCCGGGCGAATACCCGCACTTGGACGTTATCGTCGAAGACGACCAGCTCTCTCTCGCCATCGGCAAGCGCGGGCAGAACGTACGCCTGGCTGCCGAGTTGCTCGGCGCCAAGATCGATATCAAGAGCGAGACCGACGTCAAAGATGAAGTGGCCGACGCACTGGCCAACATGCTGCAAATGGCGATGGCGGCGGACAGTGAGGAAGAGGAAAAGCCCTTCGACCCCATCGACATCCCGGGAATCGGCGACAAGACCGCCGAGAAGCTGCGCCAGGCCGGGTACACCGACTTGGACACCCTGGCACAGGCCGATCTCGAGGCGCTGGAGGCGGTGGAAACGGTCGGCACAAAGACAGCGGAGTCGATTCTCGAGTGGACCGCCGAACAGGTGCGCAGCCGCGAGGAGACCGCGGCCACGCTGGGCATCGGTGGCGAACTCGGCCTCGACGCGGAGCAGACCGCTCCGGCGATGGATGACTCCGACTTCATGGCGGCGATCTCCAAGGCCTTCCAAGAGAGCGAAGAGGAAGGGAGCGAAGAAGCTGTGGTGGCGCAAGAGGATACGGTAGAGGTCCAGTCCCCGAGCGAAGAATCCTGATCCTTGCAGTGACTTGCGGGACGGCAAATCGGTAGTGAACTTACGTAGGCTGAGGTAATCATGGGAAAGATCCGGGTTCAAGACCTGGCTAAAAAAATGGGGATCGGGAACCAGGATCTCCTTTTCAAGCTGCGTTCCATCGGTGTTCGTGTCGAGGGCGATGACGCCAACATCGACACCGACATCATCGCGGCGATCCTCCAGGGTAAGAAATTGCCCAACCCCCGCGAGGTCATCCTGCGCGACGCGCAAGCCAAGGCCACGGCCCCGCCGGCGCGCCGGCTGCAGCAGCAAAGGCGGATGCCATCCAATCCTCTGCGCCCCAAGCGCCCGCGCACCCTCATTCAGAAGGTGGAGCAGAAGATCAAGACCATCCCGACTTCGGCACCTGCCAAGAAGGCCGCGCCACCGGCTCCGACACCGGCGGCGGCGCAGACACCGGCCTCGGCACCGGCACCGGCTTCAGCTCCGGCACCTTCACCGAGCGCGCCACCAAGCCGCGATGCCAAGAAGGCGAAACGGCCCGTCAAGAAGACGGCGGCCACCGCCCGGCCACGTGCCGAAGAGTCGACGGATCTTGCCGATTTCAAAGGCTCGGTCAAGGAGATCGAAGCGGCGCAGACCGCGCGCGAGACCGGAGGCGGTTCCGAAGGCCGCCGCAAGCGGCGCACGGAGCGCAAGCAAGAGGACGCTCGGGCCAGCACCGGGCAGCCCCAGCACCTTCCCCGCTTCAAGGACGGCGCTCCGAGTGGACCGGTGATGCTCTCTGAAGGCATGACGGTCCGCGACTTCGCCGACAAGCTTGGCGTCAAGTCGAAGGACCTGATCAAGTCGCTCTTCCAGCGCGGTGTGATGGCCAACATCAATCACATCCTCAAGCCGGAGCTGGCCGAAGAGCTGGCCACCGAGATGGGTGTGGATACGATGATCGTCAGCTTCGAGGAAGAGATACAGCTGGAGCAAGAGAAGGCCTCCCCCAAGAGCAGCGAAGGCCTAGAGCCTCGGGCGCCAGTGGTCACGGTGATGGGCCACGTCGACCACGGTAAGACCTCGTTGCTCGATGCGATCCGTTCGAGCAACGTCGCCGCTGGCGAGTCCGGTGGTATCACCCAGCACATCGCCGCCTATCGGGTAATCGCCCAGGACAAGCCCATCGTCTTCCTGGACACGCCGGGTCACGAAGCCTTCACCATGATGCGTTCGCGCGGCGCCAAGTCGACCGACATCGTCATTCTGATGGTGGCCGCGGACGACGGGGTGATGCCGCAGACCATCGAAGCGATCGATCATGCGCGCGCCGCCAACGTGCCGATCATCGTCGCGCTCAACAAGATCGACAAAGACAACGCCAATCCCGACCGCGTCAAGAAGCAGTTGGCGGACCACAATCTGATGGTCGAGGACTGGGGCGGCGACACCGTCGCCGTACCGATTTCCGCCCTCAAGGGCGAAGGTATCTCGGAGCTGCTGGAGATGGTCCTGATCACCGCCGACCTGCTCGAACTCAAGGCGACTCCTCAGTTGCCGGCGCAGGGCGTCGTGCTCGAAGCGCGCAAGGATGTAGGGCGCGGCATCGTGGCTACCGTGCTGGTTCAAGACGGCAGCCTTGCGATCAGCGACAACTTCGTCTCCGGCGCCACTCTCGGCCGGGTGCGAGCGATGGTCGACGAGCGCGGCGAACGACTGAAGAAGGCGGGACCAGCGATGCCGATCGAGGTCACCGGATTCAGCGACGTGCCGGAAGCGGGTGACCTCTTCCAGGTGGTCGAGAATGAGAACAAGGCTCGCGCTATCGCCTCGTTGCGCCGCCAGGAACAGCGTCGCCGCGAGATGATGCCCACGGCTGGAGCGCTGTCGCTCGAACAGCTGTTCAGCAAGATCCAGGAGGGCGAGGTCAGAGAGCTGCCGGTGGTCCTCAAGGCCGACGTGCAGGGCTCTGTCGAGGTACTGCGCGATGCGCTCGAGAAGCTGAGCACCGAGAAGGTGAGGGTGAAGACGATCTTGACCGGCGTCGGTGCCATCACCACCAACGATGTGACTCTCGCCATGGCCTCCGGCGCCGTGATCATCGGCTTCAACGTTCGCCCGGAGCGCAAGGCGTCCGAAATGGCCGACAAGGAGGGCATCGACGTTCGGCTACATACCGTCATTTATCAACTGACCGACGAAGTCACCAAGGCGATGGCCGGCCTCCTCGAACCGGAATTCCGCGACGTGACCCGAGGCTCTGCCGAGGTCCGCGAGATCTTCAAGGTACCGAAAGCTGGAGTGGTCGCCGGTTGCCACGTGGTCGAAGGAACGATTCCGCGCAACGCTTCCGCCCGCCTGTTGAGAGACCACGTCGTCATCTACGACGGCAAGCTCTCCTCCTTGCGCCGCTTCAAGGACGACGTCTCCGAAGTGAGGTCCGGTTTCGATTGCGGAATCGGCCTCGAGCGTTATCAGGACATGAAGCCGGGCGATATCATCGAGGCCTACGTCCAGGAAGAGATTGCGGCGAAACTTTAGATCACTTCGGGCTTTGTCCGACACCGTGAATTAAGGGGTGAGACGATGGTGGTCGCCGTCTCGGTTTGCGAGCTTCACCTGCCGGCCGTGCGTAGCCTGAAGGGCAAGCGGCGTATCGTCAAATCGCTGGTGGAGCGAATTCACCGACGCTACCGCGTTTCGGTGGCGGAGACCGACTTTCATGACCTCCATCAGCGCGCCGAGATCACCATCGCCGCGGTGGCCAATCGGGAGAGCGAGCTGACCCGCCTGATGCAACAGCTGCGAGAACTCATCGACTCTGAACAAGAAGCTATGCTGACTTTCTGGGAACCACAATTCATCGACGGACAGCCGTCGTGAGCCGGCGCACCCAGCGCGTGGCCGACATGGTCCGCGCCGAGCTCGGCGAACTGATTCGACGCGAGGTCCGCGATCCTCGCGTTGGCCTGGTCACCATCAGCAGCGTCGATCTCAGCCCCGACCTCACCCATGCTCGGGTTCGAGTTTCTTCCTTGGGAGAGGAAGCAGCCAGGGAGCTTAGCCTCGAAACACTCAACCGTGCCAGCGGTTTCCTGCGTAGCCAGCTAGCCAAGCGGCTCGACTTGCGGGCGACCCCGGCTCTCATCTTCGAACTCGACCGAGGAGCCGAGACTAGCCAACGGATTACTGACTTGTTGGAGGGACTGAACTATGACCGCGAAGACGCCTGAAGATGTCCTGAGCACCATACGGCGGGGTAATCGGTTCCTGCTCACTAGCCACGCCAACCCCGATGGCGACGCCATCGGTTCAGAGCTGGGCCTCGCACGGATCATCCGGGCACAAGGCAAGAGTGCCGTCATCTGGAACCGGGACCCAACCCCCGGCCTCTACACGCCTCTGCCGGGCAGCGACCGAATCCACGTCGGCTCGGAGCCGCCCGCCGGGTTTCCCGACCTCTTCGACGGGGTGATCGTCTTGGAGTGCCCGAGCCCGGATCGTACCGGTCTCGAGGAGTTCCTCGACCAGCTTCCGATCATCAACATCGATCATCATCTCGGCAACCAGCACTACGGCCAGGTGAACTGGATCGACTCCGCGGCGCCCGCCGTCGGCGAGATGGTCTATCGCCTCGCCCAAGGGCTGAACTTCTCGCTCGACGATCAGACCGCGACCTGCCTCTTCCTGACCCTGGTCACCGACACCGGCGGCTTCCGCTTCTCCAACGCCACCGATGCCGCTTTCGAGTCGGCGGCACAACTGGTCCGCGAAGGAGCCCGTCCCGAGCAGGTTTCGCAGTGGCTCTACGAGAGCCGATCCCTGGCCTCCATACGGCTGCTGGCCGAGATGTTGTCGACCCTCACTCTCCATCACGACGGACGAATCGCCTCGGTCTACATCACCCAGGAGATGTTTGATCGGGCCGGAGCCACGGAGAGCGACTCCGAAGGGCTGACCGACTATCCCCGCTCCATCGACGGAGTACAAGCCGCCATCTTGCTGCGCGAGCGGGCTCCGAGCCTTTACAAGGCATCGCTGCGCAGCCGCGGCGAAGTCGACGTGCAGAAAGTGGCCCGACGCCACGATGGCGGCGGCCACCGCAACGCCGCCGGTTGTGAGATCGAAGGGGACCTCGATTCCACCTTGGCGACGATCGTCGAGGGGCTGGTCGAGGTGCTGGACGAGAACTGATGGCGGACTTGAAACATGGCTTGCTGCTGATCGACAAGGAGGTCGGCGGAACTTCGCACACGGTAGTGCAGAAGGCCCGCCGCCTGCTGCAGCAGAAGAAGATCGGCCACTGCGGGACACTCGATCCGGCGGCCGACGGGTTGTTGCTGCTCACCGTCGGTCATGCCACCCGCCTGACCCGTTTCTTGATCAAGGCGCCCAAAGTCTACGTTGGACAGATTCAGTTCGGCACGACCACCGACACCTATGACGCCGAGGGCGAAATCACTGCTCAAGCGCCGATCGACGACTTGAGCCGACAGGCCATCGAAGCCGCGATGCCCCAGTTCGAAGGCAAGATCGCTCAGCTACCGCCCGCCTACTCGGCCAAGAAGGTCAACGGGGTCAAGCTCTACGAGCTGGCGAGACGAGGCGAAGAGGTGCCGCGCGAGAGCCGAGAGGTGACCGTCTACGAGTTCGTCGCCACCGGCGACCTGGTGGATGGCCGAATCAGTTTCAGACTCGGTTGCGCCTCGGGTACCTACGCGCGCAGCCTGGCGTACGACCTCGGCGAGGTACTCGGCTGCGGTGGTCATCTGGCCAGCCTGCGTCGAACCTCGGTCGGTCCGTTCGAGGTCAGTGAAGCCTTGACCCTCGACGAACTGGCCCGGCGACTGGAGGCTGACGAGGATCTCGACGGGGGTTGGTACCCGTTTGATTCGATCCCTCTTCCTTTTGACCAGATCACCGCCGATCCGCAGCAGCAGCGGCGCCTCCAGCACGGCCAGACGATTCTGGTTCGCGACCTCGCCAGCGAGGAGGGCGACTGGGTCAAGTTGATCAATCAACGCCACCAGTTCATCGCCATCGGAACCGTGGTGGAAAGGGTGAGCGCCGCCGGCGTCGGAATCATTCAACCCAAAGTGGTCTTCGCGTGAAAAGATCCGCCCGTGAAATCAATCCGCCCGAGTCCCCCGGGTCGCCGGGGTTGGGATTACCGGTTGTTCATGCTAGTATCTGCCGGTTTTGACAGGAGAGAACTACGTTGACTCAAACCACAGAAATGAAGCAGAGCACGATCGCTGACTTCCAGCGCCACGATGGAGACAATGGTTCTCCCGAGGTCCAGGTCGCGCTCCTCACCCGCCGTATCACCGAGCTGACAGAGCATTTCAAGATCCACAAGATGGATCATCACAGCCGTCGCGGGCTTCTCAAGCTCGTCGGCCGCCGGCGCCGTCTGCTCGATTATCTGAAGCGAAATAACCTAGAGGGTTACCGTACGCTCATCGAGCGACTCGGAATTCGCAAGTAAGGCCCCGCGCCTTTTCCCCAGTAGTCCACTCAGTGTCTACCGCTAGTCAGAGAGCCTCAGGGCTCTCCGCTGGTGACTTCTGAGCACAGGGCGCTGGGGTTTCGTGCATGTGCACATGCCGCGGGTCAGCGCGGACCGTAAAAGGTACGGTCGCGCGCAGTAGTAGGTAGAAGGAAGTAAGGAAAAGAGATGAGACAAAAGAAAGAGATTCACGTCGGCGAAGAGAACCTGATCATCGAGACCGGGTACCTCGCCAAACAGGCTGACGGCTCGTGCACCGTGCGCTGCGGCGACACCATGGTTCTGTGCACCGCCGTCATGGCCAAGGGCAATCAGCGGCCGCGCGCCTTCCTGCCGCTGACCGTCGACTACCGAGAGTACACCGCCGCCGCCGGCAAGATCCCCGGCGGTTTCTTCAAGCGCGAAGGCCGACCGACCGAGAAAGAGACCATCACCTCGCGGGTGATCGATCGCACGCTGCGGCCGCTATTCCCCGATGGCTACTTCAACGAGACGCAGGTGATCGCCTTCGTGCTCTCCGCCGATGGCGAGCACGACCCGGACATCCTGGCGATGAACGGTTGCACCACGGCTCTGGCGCTCTCCAAGATTCCGTTCTATCACTCCGTCGCCGCGGTGCGCGTCGGCCTGATCGACGACGAGCTGATCATCAACCCGACCAACAGCCAGCGCGATGTCTCGGACCTCGACCTGGTGGTCGCCGGCACTCAGGAAGCCGTCGCCATGGTCGAAGCCGGAGCCCACCAGGTATCCGAGCAAGTCGTTCTCGACTGCATCTTCAGAGGCCACGAAGAGATCCAGAAGATCATCGCCGGCCAGCTCGAGATGTTCCACCACCGGGGAGTGCCGAAGCCGGCGTGGGAAGCGGAAGAACCCTACCCGATTCAGCTCTACACCGAGGTCAAGGAGGAACTCTATCCCAGCCTCCGAACGGCGCTACAGACGAAGACCAAGTTCGCCCGCCGGGACGCGGTGGCCGCCGTCGTCGACCCCTACCTGGACCGTACCGCCGAGGATGACGAAGACAAGCGCGGCCAGATCAAGAAGATCGTCCACACCCTCGAAGACGAGGCCTTGCGCCTCGTCGTACTCAACGAGAACAAGCGCTTTGACGACCGCCGGCTCGATGAGGTCCGCGACATCGAGATCGAAGTGGGGCTGCTTCCCCGCGCCCACGGCTCGGCTGTCTTTCAGCGCGGCGAGACACAGGCGCTGTGCACCGCGACTCTCGGTTCGCGCCGCGATGCACAGATCATCGAAGAGTACGAGGGCGAGAGCCTGCAGAAGTTCCTCCTCCACTACAACTTCCCACCCTTCTCGGTCGGCGAAGCTCGTTTCCTGCGTGGTGCCAGCCGCCGCGAGATCGGCCACGGTGTTCTCGCCCGTCGGGCGCTGACCCCAGTGCTTCCCCACGAAGAGGACTTTGCCTACACCGTGCGCGTCGTCTCCGAGATTCTGGAGTCCAACGGCTCCTCCTCGATGGCGACGGTCTGCGGCGGTTCGCTGGCCTTGTTCGATGCCGGTGTTCCCATGCAGGCTCCGGTGGCAGGTGTCGCCATGGGGTTGATCAAGGGTGAAGGCGACCACTTCGCAGTTCTCACCGACATCGCCGGCCAGGAAGACCACCATGGCGACATGGACTTCAAGGTGGCCGGTACCCGGGAGGGCATCACCGCCCTGCAGATGGACATCAAGATCACCGGGGTTACCCGCGAGATCATGGCTGCCGCTCTCCAACAGGCACTGGCCGGCCGACTGCACATCCTGGAGAAGATGGAGCAGATCATCTCCGCGCCGCGCAGTGACCTGTCGGACTTCGCGCCGCGGCTCCACACGCTGCAGATTCCGAAGGACAAGATCCGCGACGTCATCGGACCCGGCGGCAAGACCATCCGCTCGATCATCGAAGAGACCGGCTGCGAAGTCGATATCGAGGATGACGGCAAGGTGGTCATCTCCTCCCCTGACGGTATGGCGGCCAAGCGCGCCATCCAGATGATCGAAAGCCTCACCGCGGTGCCCGAGATCGGCAAGGTCTACACCGGCACGGTGCGGCGGATCGAAAATTACGGCGCTTTCGTCGAGATCATGCCCGGCACCGACGGCCTGTTGCACATCAGCGAGCTGGCGCCCTACCGGGTCGGCCAGGTCACAGACATCGTCCAGGACGGCGATGAGGTCGAGGTCAAGGTGGTCAACATCGACGAAGTCGGTAAGGTCCGCCTCTCCCGCAAGGCTGTGATCATGGATTCACCGGACTACAATCCGGCGGACTATGAGGGCATGGGAGTGCAAGGTGACGACAGTCGCGGTGGCGACCGCGACCGTGGCGATCGCGGCGGACGCGGTGGTCGCGGAGGTGATCGCGGCGGACGCGGTGGACGCGGTGGCGATCGCGGCGGACGCGGCGGACGCGGTCGCCGGTAGCGGCTGACAGCGGTTTTCCCTCCCGCCGACCGCCGGCCCGTTTGGGTTGGCGGTCGGCGGAACGCTATAGTTGGCCGTATGGGAGCTACAGCGAACCCGGTAGAGGCAGTCGGCGAAGCCGCGACTGCCACCAACAGTGGTGTCGATCGCGATCGGCTGGTGGCCTACCTGGATGGGTTGCTGGAGGCCGACACCGGCAAGGACTACTGCCCCAACGGCCTCCAGGTCGAAGGGCGCTCGCGGATTCGCCGCTTGGTGACCGCGGTCTCTGCCTGCCAGACCCTTTTCGCTCGGGCCGAGCAAGCAGGGGCAGACGCCTTGCTGGTCCACCACGGACTCTTTTGGGAGGGATCTCCCAGGCAACTCACCGGTATTCAGTACCAGCGGGTCGCCCAGCTGATTCGATCCGGCATCAACTTGATCGCCTACCACCTGCCGCTCGACCGGCACCGCACCTACGGGAACAACGCGGTGGCTGCCCAGCAGCTGGGTCTGCGCAACCTCGAACCTTTCGGCTCTCACGCCGGCCAGCACCTCGGCTATGCCGGTCGCTTCGCCACACCGGTACCGCAGGCGGAGCTTACCGCCCGCTGCCGCACGATCTTCGGCCAGGATCCCTTACTTTTCCCGTACGGCCCGGAGCAGGTCACCACGGTGGGTATCATCAGCGGCGCCAGCGAGAGCGAACTGCACACCGCGATCGCCACCGGTCTCGATGCTTTCGTCACCGGCGAAGCGACCGAGTGGGTGATGAATGTCGCCAAAGAGGCGGGCATTCACTATTTGTCGTGTGGCCACTACGCCACCGAGCGGCTGGGAGTCCGCGCCCTCGGGCGTCATCTGGCACAAGATTTCGATCTCGACGTGGAATTCATCGATATCCCGAACCCTGTCTGAAGCGAACCGCGGCGCGCAGATCAACCGCGAATCCAAGGAGGAGATTTCATGGCTGGAGGAGATGCGAAAGGGAGAGGCACGTGGGCCTCCGGTATTGGCTTCATCTTGGCGGCCGCCGGGTCGGCCGTCGGCCTGGGGAACATCTGGCGCTTTCCGTACATCACTGCTGAGAACGGCGGCGGCGCTTTCGTACTGCTCTACCTGGGCTGTATCGCCCTGGTCGGTCTGCCGATCATGATCGCCGAGATCATGATCGGACGCTCGACACAGAAATCCACCGTCAGCGCCTTCCGCCAGCTGGCGGGCAAGAAGAGTCCCTGGGTCAGCCTCGGCTGGATCGGCGTGCTCTGCGGCTATCTGATTCTCTCCTTCTATGCCGTGGTCGCGGGTTGGGCACTGCACTATGTGGTTCGGTCGGTCACCGGAGCCCTCGCCGGGAAGAGCGCCGACCAGCTACAGGCCGCCTTCACCCAGCTCAGCACCGACGGCGGCCAGAGCATCCTCGCCTTGGTGGTGTTCATGGCCCTGACCATGGCCATGGTCATGGGCGGCGTGGAAAAGGGGCTCGAACGGTGGGCGCGGATCCTGATGCCGGCTCTCTTGCTGATGCTGGTTGGTCTGCTCGTCTATTCGTTCACCCTCAGCGGTTTTGGCGAGGCATTCCGTTTCGTCTTCGGCTTTCACGCCCACGACCTGACCGGCGCTGGAGTTCTTGAGGCGTTGGGCCACTCTTTCTTCACCCTCAGCCTGGGCATGGGAGCGATGCTCACCTACGGCAGCTACCTGCGCCGCGATACGGATATCGTCGGCAACTCGATCGCCATCGCGGTTCTCGACACCGTCATCGCGCTGCTCGCCTGCCTGGTGATCTTTCCGATCACCTTCACCGCCGGTATCGAAACCGCCCAAGGCCCCGGGCTGGTCTTCATCAGCCTGCCGATCGCCTTCTCCAAGATGGCCGGCGGTTCGATTCTAGCCACCGTCTTCTTCGCCCTGTTGAGCTTCGCCGCCTTGACCAGCACCATTTCGATGCTCGAGGTCGCCACCTCCTATTTCATCGACGAGCGCGGCTGGAGCCGGCACAAGGCGACCCTCGTCTCGGGCTCGGCGATCACCCTGCTCGGCATCCCCTCCGCCCTGACCGGCGCCACAGTCTTCTTCGGCAGCGGGATGAAGGAGAGATTCGGCCGTGATTGGTTCAGCCTCGTCTCCGATTTCTCTTCCAACATCCTGCTGCCCCTCGGCGGCTTCGGGATCGCCCTCTTCGTCGCCTGGAAGGTCGGCGACCGGCTACGCCACGACGAATTCCTGGCCGGTAGCAGCTTTGGCAAGTTCTACCGCCTGTGGCTGGGAGTCCTGCGCTTCTTCGTACCCATCGCGGTGGCCCTGGTCTTCCTCAAGGCGATCGGCATCAATATCTTCTAGCGCTACCAGCCTCTACGGGAGACGAGTTCGGCCCCCTCCTCGGTGAGCAGGTAGCGATCCCCCGCTTCCGTGCGCTGGAGCAGCCCCTTGTCGGTCAGCCGTTCCAGCGCCGCCTGTGCATCCGCCGCGTCGCCAGCGCCGCTCAGTACCGCAATCCTCATCAAGTATCCGGCGGTGGCGCCCCCGGCCACACGGGTTTTCTCGTAGAGGCGATTCAGTATCGCCCCTTCTTGGGCAGAAAAATCCATCCGTTGTCTCCTGTTTGAAAGCCAGCCGCATTCTATCGTCTCCCTCCCCTGGTTTCTTTGGTAGTCTGATCCTCCATTGAGCCGAGTTCAGCGGTCCTTTCAACCAGCAGTCTCTCGGATCGGCAAGCCATGCATAGCAGAGAACAGGTCGCCCTGCAGCGCGACATCACCGCCATTCAGATTCCCGACGGCAATCGGGTGAAACTCGCCGAAGGTACCGGCGTGGTGATTACCCAAGCCCTCGGCGGCACCTACACGGTGATGACCGACTGGGGGCAGATGCTCAGGGTCGATGAAAAAGATGTCGATGCCCTGGGCAAGGAAGCCGCCGGCGGCGGCGAAGGCGACACGGACTTCGGCAGCCTTGAGGATCGCATCTGGGCCCGCATGCGCAAGGTCTACGACCCGGAGATCCCGGTCAACATCGTAGAGCTGGGGCTGGTCTACGATTGCCGGCTCGAAGAGCGCGAGGACGGCGACAACGACGTCTTCATCAAGATGACCTTGACCGCTCCCGGCTGCGGCATGGGGGACGTTCTGGCGCAAGATGTCCAACAACGGACCGCGGAGCTGCCCGGCGTCGCCAGCGTCGACGTCGAGTTGGTCTTCGACCCGCAGTGGAACATGGAGATGATGAGCGAAGCCGCCCGCCTCCAGCTCGGTCTGATTTAGGAGCCTGACAGCTCCTAAATCTTTCGTTTTCAGGGGGGCTGGCGGCCCCCCTCGCCACGAAAAACGGCGTTTTCCGTGGCTCACCCCCAACTCCGGCTTCGCCGACTCGCCACTATGGGCTCGTTGCTGGGAGCCTGGCGCAAGAAATCTCACCGTGAAGTGAAACGCTTTCCGGTCTCCGAGCGTTGTAGGAGTTAGAAGCTCTCTCATCACCGCGACCAGGCAGCCATGCGACCGTACCGACACCTTGAGGCTTACCAGCTAACCCGCCGTCTGCTCGCCGGTGTCTATGAAGCGACACCGGCGGCGGCGAGCAGCGATGCCATGTCGCATCGCCTCCGTTCGTCCGCTGTCGCCGCGGCGAACAGCTTGATCGGCATCTCAGCGGAAGCCGGCGTTTCGACGGCTTCCGCCCCCTTGGCCGAGGCAGCGGCGGCATCGATGAAGAGCCCAGGCGTCGGGTCGCCGGCGCCGGATCGCGTCGAATCAGCACGCGTCGAGTCAGCCCGTCAGGCGCTCGGCGAGGTGGCGGAGATTCTGGCCGAGTGCCACCGGCATGGTCAGCTCTCCGAGCGCTGGTACGAGACCCTGCGCACCAGTCAAGAACGGGCCGCCGCCGCCTTGGCGGAACTGGAGTAGCCCCATCGCGCCCACCTTTCGCTGGCGCCAAGTCCGAACGCTAAGTGGGACTATACTGAGCCCATGCCCTTGTTCAATCAGTCCCTCGGACTCGCTCCGGGCGAGGACGGCGAATCGGTCATCCTCGATACCAAACCTGAACATCAGGTAGCTCCCGAGACGATCCATTTCGCCGTCTTGACCACCTTGGCAGAAGTATCGGCGGCGCAAGCCGTCGCCGCGCCCGTGGTCCCCGCGGCGATCAGCGTCAATCTCATGTCGCGGGCACGACCGGGGCGGTTGGTTGGCCGCGGCCGCCTCTTGAAGCGCGGCCGCACGCTGGCGGTGGCCGAAGGTGAAGTGCGCCAGGACGACAAGCTGGTCGCCAAGGCGACGATCACCTTCGCCGTGCTCGGATAACTCTCACCATGTGGAGAACCCGCGCCATCCTCTCGCTGCTGGTGGAAAGCGTCGCGGCGCTACGCTGCGAAGTGCCCCAGCCTGGCGACGATGAAACCGATGAGACAACGCTCAGGCAGAGTACGGAATCGTCACTCAACGCCTTGAAGCGAGCCAAGAGACGGGCGGCATTGGCCGTCACCGTGGACTGGGTGGCCATCGCGCTCCTCTTCCTCTTCCGCCCCGACGGCGAGCCCTTCCTCACCCTCGGCGCCGACCCGCGCACCGTCTTCACCGCCGGTATTCTCGCCGTGGCCGTTCATTCCGGCTTTCGTCTCGGCCAGTTGGAGAAATACCGCGCCGTCGAACGGGCCTGCCGCGAACTGAGCGAACGCGAAGCCGGTTAGCGGACCCGGTCGAGAACCTCGAAGGTGGTTCGATGGGAGTTGCGCTCATCCGCTTCCAACTCCTCGCGCTCGCTCACCACCCAGTCGTCCGGTGCCAACTCGGGGAAGAAGGCGTCCCCGTCCATCGTGGCGTGTACGCGCGTGCGATAGATCCGGTCGACCAGCGGCAGGGCCAGGCGGTAAATCTGCCCTCCCCCACCGATGAACGGCTCCTCCTCTCCAGCCTCCCGGGCCAGTTCGAGGGCGGCGGGGAGCGAGGCGACCACCGCCACCCCGGCGGGCGAGTACTCCTGGTCACGGCTCATCACCACCAAGTGACGGCCCGGCAGCGGCCTCCCGATCGACTCGAAAGTCTTGCGCCCAAGGAATAGGTGGTGGCCCATGGTCAACCGCTTGAACCGCCGTAGGTCGGCCGAAAGGCGCCAGGGGAGGGCGCCGGCGCGACCGATGAGACCATTCTCGGCCACCGCCACGATCAACGAAAGCCTCATACGGCAATGGGGGCTTTGATACCGGGAAGGGGATCGTAGCCCGTCAGCTTGAAGTCCTCGTAGCGGAAATCGAAGATCGAATCGACTTCGGGATTGATCTCCATCCGCGGCAGCGGCCGAGGATCGCGCTCGAGTTGCCGCTCGGCCTGCTCGAAGTGGTTCGAGTAGAGATGTGCGTCACCCAAGGTATGGATGAAGTCCCCCACTTCGAGAGCGCAAACCTGCGCCATCATCTGCGTCAACAGGGCGTAGGAAGCGATGTTGAAGGGCACGCCCAAGAAGATGTCGGCGCTGCGCTGGTAGAGCTGGCAGGAAAGCCTGCCTTGCGCCACGTAGAACTGAAACAGGGCGTGGCACGGCGGCAGCGCCATGCTGTCGATCTGTGCCACGTTCCAGGCGCTGACCAGAATACGGCGGCTATCCGGTTGGGAACGGATCAGCTCGACGGCGGCGGCGATCTGATCGACAGCGCCACCGTCCGCCGCCGGCCAGGAGCGCCACTGGTATCCGTAGACCGGCCCCAACTCCCCCGCTTCGTCGGCCCACTCGTTCCAGATCGAGACACCGTGGTCGCGCAGGTAGGCGACATTGGTCGCCCCGGAGAGGAACCACAGAAGCTCGTGGATGATCGACTTGAGGTGCAGCTTCTTGGTGGTGAGCAGCGGGAACCCGCGCCGCAAATCGAAGCGCATCTGATAGCCGAAGACGCTACGCGTCCCGGTACCGGTGCGGTCTTCCTTGTCTACCCCGGTTGAGGAGACGTGGCGCAGGAGATCGAGGTAAGTGCGCATGGCGAGGCTCAGTTCGGTATCCCGCGCGGCGAACGCCGAAGCGCGGGATACCGCGGCCGCACCCTACGGGTTGACGATCTCGTGGCCTTCCTTGCGAGGAGGATCGTTTCTCGGCCGCTCCTCGACCGGATCGTTCTCGGAGAATTCCTCGGCCAGCTCAGCGTTGATCTCCGCCCAGTCCGGCGATTCTTCTTCGGTCTCGAAGATGGCGCCAATCGGGCATTCCGGCAGGCAGAGTCCGCAATCGATGCAGACATCAGGGTCGATGATCATGAACTCTTCGCCCTTGTATTCACCCGGATGGATGCAATCAACGGGGCAAACGGCCACGCAGGTCGCGTATCGCTCCCCCAGGCAAGCTTCACCGATCACGTAGGACATGGACTCTCCTCCCTTTGGCGCGCCTTCGCCCTGTCAAGCGGGTCGAAGCGTTCGCGGGTTGATATAGACAGGCCGACTTTATGCCTATTGCCAGCGTGTCGTCAAACTCTCGCTCACCGGCCCAAGCGAGGATAAAATCGGTCGCACATCCAGCCTTGGGTCGACCGCCGCGCCCGCTCCTCGGCTCGTGACCTGGCACAGCCACCGGCGCAACAACTCGCTGCTCCCTCAGGGGTCTTCATGCACGTCCTCTTCTTGGCACCCGACCACCCTGCTCCCCACCGCGACTACGTCCACGCGCTGGCACAGGTCGGGGTTCGCATCAGCGGCGTCGGCCACCGAGCGCAGGCGCGGCTAGACAGCGAGATCTCAACTCTGCTGAGTGACTATCAGCAGGTCGGCTCGTTGTTCGACCCCGCCTCATTGCTCACCGCCGCCGAGCGCATCGCCAAGCGCCGGCCGATCGATCGGGTGGAAGCGGTCGACGAGCTTCTGATCTTGCCGGCGGCGCGGCTGCGCGAGGAACTGGCGATCGCGGGTACTTCGGTCGAGACCGCGACTTTGTGCCGGGACAAGACGGCGATGAAAGAGGCTCTGCGCCAGGGCGGTATTCCGTGTGCCGCTTCGGCGGCCGTCGGTTCCGTCGCCGAGGTACGGAAATTCGCCGAGCAAGTCGGCTTCCCGCTGATCCTCAAACCGAGGGCGGGGCTAGCCTCGCAAGGCACCTTTCGCGTCACCGACCTCAAAGAGCTGGAAGCGGCGATCGTCGCCCTCGATGTGCACCGGGGTAGTTCGGTGGCCATTGAGGAATTCATCGAGGGCCACGAGGGCTTCTACGACACCTTGGCGGTCGCCGGCGAAGTGCGCCACGAGTTCATCTCCCACTATTACCCCAACGTCTTGGTGGCGATGCGGGATCGCACCGTCGCTCCACAGGTGGCGGCGACCAATCGGGTCGACGCCACCAGCTACGACGAACTCAGGCGGCTCGGCCGCAAGGTCATCCACCTGCTCGGTATCGAAACTTCGGCCACTCACATGGAGTGGTTCTTCGGGCCCAAAGGGCTCAAATTCTCGGAGATCGGCGCCCGTCCACCCGGCGAGCGGCTGTGGGATCTGCATTGCGCCGGCAACGACCTCGATCTCTATCGGGAGTGGGCCCTGGCGATCAGCGGCCGTAGCGCCGAGCAGACGGCCAGTCGCCGCTTCGCCACTGGCTCCATTCAAGTGCGACCCGAGCGCGACGGCACCATCTCCGCCTATGAAGGGCTCGACAAGGTGTGGAAACGGTGCGGCGGGCATCTCATTCGCTCCAGCGTGCCGCCGCCCGGCACTCCCACCCGACCGATGCGCCTCGGTTACCTGGAGAATACCTGGTTCCGCTTGCGCCACAAGAACTACGACGAACTGCGCACGATGATGGATTTCATCGCCAAGACGGTCAAGGTTCATTGCCGCTGAATGGAATCTTCACTCCGGGTCGAGCGTATACTCGAAGCCATTCTGTACTGCTGCAAGGAGGAGGTACCTGAATCATGGGTAAGACAATAGGCTGCGGCGCTGCGGTGCTCATCCTGCTCGTCGGTCTGTTCGGCGTGATGACCTACAACCGGCTGGTCACCCTGCAGGAGGGGGTCGACGCCGCCTGGAGCCAGGTGGAAAACACCTACCAGCGCCGGGCCGACCTGATTCCGAATCTGGTCTCCACCGTCAAAGGGGCGGCGGACTTCGAGCGCGGCACACTCAACGATGTCGTCGAGGCACGGTCGCGCGTCGGCCAGGTTCAGCTCACCGGCGCGCCGAGCGCCGAGCAACTACAACAGTTCCAGCAAGCCCAAGACGGCCTCTCCTCGGCACTTTCGAGACTCCTGGTGGTGGTCGAACGCTACCCGGAACTCAAGGCCACCCAGGCCTTTCGCGATCTGCAAGTGCAGTTGGAAGGCACCGAGAATCGCATCACGGTCGAGCGGCGCCGATTCAATGAAGCGGCCCGAGGCTTCAACACCGCGCGCCGGAAGTTCCCCGCCGCACTCTTCGCCGGCATGATGGGTTTTTCGGCCAAGCCCTACTTCGAATCCAAGCCGGGCTCCGACGAACCGCCCAAGGTCGAGTTCTAAACCTGTCTCGTGAGCCTGCGCAATCTCTTCACCGAGGCGGATCTCGAGGCGATCCGCTCGGCCACCGCCCGGGCCGAGCGGAACACCTCCGGAGAGGTGGTGACCTACGTCGTCGCGCGCAGCGACAGCTACGCGGCCAGCCGGTGGCAAGCTGCAACGCTCGCCGCCTTGAGCTTGTCGTTCGTTGCCGCCGCATGGCACCTGGCCGGTGGTTACTGGGGCGGTTCCGCCTGGCTCTGGGGCGTTTTGCCCGCCACCGCCGGGGCCGCCGGCGGCTATCTCGCTGTCCTGCTGATTCGGCCGCTCCAACGACTGCTCACCGCGCCGGAGACGATCGAACGCAGAGTCCGTCGCCGGGCGGCCGAGGCCTTCCTTGAGGAAGAGGTCTTTCGCACTCGCGACCGCAGCGGAATCCTGCTTTTTTTGAGTCTCTTCGAGCGGCGAGTGGTGGTCCTGGCCGATACCGGGATCAATGCCCTGGTGGAGCCCAAAGAGTGGAAAGGGCTGTGCGATCGGCTGGCGGCGGGTGTGCGATCGGGTCAGCCCGGCCCGGCCCTGGTCGAGGCCATCGATCAGTGCGGCGATTTGCTGCGCCAGCGCGGCGTCGCTGCCCGGCCCGACGATCAGAACGAACTGCGCGATGAACTGAGGCTGCGCGATGAGTAGG
>JAJRVQ010000124.1 GCA_024277255.1 Acidobacteriota bacterium
CGAGCTCTTACCGGTGATCGACAACCTGGAGCGGGCGGTCAACGCTGAGGGTTCGGTCGAAGATCTGAAGCTCGGGGTCGAGATGACGCTGACCCAGCTGCGCGAGATGCTGCGCCGTCGCGGCTTGCGGCTGGTGCCGGCTGCCGGCCATCCTTTCGATCCGGCGGTCCACGATGCGGTTTCGCGGTTCGAGGACGAAGAGGTGAGCCAGCCGACGGTGGCGGATGAGTTGCAGAGCGGTTATCTGCTGCATGACCGGCTGTTACGGCCGGCGATGGTGCGGGTCGCCATGCCGCCCGAACCGGGAGATGCCGACAATGGCGGCAATGGTGAGGAATGAGGATTCTTCGTCTGCGTCCGCATAGCTCCTCATGACTTCGATTCGGATTTCCGTTGTTATAACAGTGTGATGACTCTCGTTACCCCGCATGCCGTTGGTGGCAGAGTATCTGGCGGCAGAGTGGAGAAAAGCCTTTGAGCAAGATCATCGGAATCGATCTCGGCACTACCAACAGTTGTGCCGCGCTGGTCGAGGCGCTGGCGCCGCGCGTGTTGCCGAACCGCGAAGGTAGCCGGACGACGGCATCGATCGTCGCCTTCACCGAAGAGGGAGACCGATTGGTGGGGCAGATCGCCAAACGGCAGTCGATCACCAATCCCGCCAATACCATCTATGCGGTCAAGCGGCTGCTCGGGCGCAAGTTCGAGGACCCCGAGGTGCAGCGCGCCTGCGAAGTCTTGCCCTACCACTTGGTGCGTGCGCCCAACGGAGACGTGCGGGTACAGGTGGGTGACAAGGAGTTCAGTCCGCAGGAGATCTCCGCCTTCATCATGGCCGAGATTTGCGGATTCGTCGAAGAGGCTTTGGGAGAGAAGGTCGAGCAGGCGGTGGTCACCGTCCCCGCCTATTTCGATGATGCGCAAAGACAGGCGACCAAAGATGCTGTGCGCATCTCAGGTCTCGAAGTCTTGCGGATCATCAACGAGCCCACCGCGGCGGCGCTGGCCTACGGTCTCGACAAGCAAGCGGGAAGCCGAACGATCGCTGTCTACGACCTCGGCGGCGGTACCTTCGACGTCTCCATTCTCAACTTGTCGGAGGGAATCTTCGAAGTCAAGTCGACCTCCGGCGATACCTATCTCGGCGGCGAGGACTTCGACCAGGCGATCATGAATTGGATGATCGAGGGGTTCCTCGACGAGGTCGGGATCGACCTGCGACAGGACCGGATGGCCTTGCAGCGCCTCAAGGAGGCCGCCGAGCGTGCCAAGTGTGAACTCTCGACCGAAACCGAGGCGGCGATCAACCTGCCGTTCATCTCGGCCGATGAGAGCGGTCCGCGCCATCTCGCGCGGACGCTGTCGCGTGACAAGTTCGAGGGGCTGGTGGCTGAACTGGTGGAACGCACCGAGAAGCCCTGTCTCGACGCCATCGAGCAAGCCGGCCTGAGGGCTGACGAGATCGACGACATCCTGGTGGTCGGCGGCCAGACGCGCACCCCTCTGGTGCAGCAACGGGTGGAGAAGATCTTCGGCAAGAAACCGAACCGTGAGATCAATCCCGAAGAGGTGGTCGCCATGGGCGCGGCGATCCAGGGCAGTATCTTGCGTGGCGACATCAAGGATCTGGTGCTGCTCGACGTCACTCCGCTGTCGCTCGGCGTCGAGACCCACGGTGGCCTGTGCACCCGGTTGATCGAGCGCAACTCGACCATCCCGACCAAGAACACTCAGATCTTCACCACCGTTGCCGACAACCAGGACACGGTGGAGGTTCACGTCATCCAAGGCGAGCGCGAGATCGCCGGCGAAAACCGCTCCCTGGGTCGTTTCGAGCTGGTGGGAATCCCGCCGGCACCGCGGGGAGTGCCGCAGATCGAGGTGACCTTCGCCATCGACTCCAACGGCATCGTCAATACCTCGGCGCGCGATCTGGCGACCGGTTTGTCACAGTCGATCGAGATCAACCCCGCCGGCGGCTTGTCGCAAGAGGAGATCGACCGCCTGGTCCGCGAGGCGGAAGAGCATCATCAGGAAGATTTGCAGCGCAAGGAAATGCGCCGGCTGAAAAACCGGTTGGAAGGGCTGATCCACAACAACGAGCGGGTTTTCAACCAGTTCAAGGACATGTTGTCGATCAAGGATCGCAAGAGGGTCAGCGAGACGCTGCTGCGCGCGCGAGTGGCGGTCGGCGAAGAGAGCCGGGCGGAGCTGGAAGCCGCGATGTATGACCTCAACTCGATCTCCCGCCTCCTTTCCGACGTGATGCTGCAACAAACCAGCGGCGACGAAGAACTACCCGGCCTCTGACCCGTTCCCCGACCCACCCACTGAACCAACCAGGCTAGATCAAACGATGCGTGACTTTTATGAGGTGCTGGGCGTGGAGCGCAATGCAGACTCGCGCGCCATCAAGTCGGCTTACCGCAAGTTGGCCCAGAAGTACCACCCCGACCGCAACCCGGGCGACAAAGAGGCCGAAGAGAAGTTCAAGGAGGCGGCCGAGGCTTACGCGGTTCTCGGCGATGCCAACAAGCGGGCTCGCTACGACCGCTTCGGCCACGAAGCTACGAGCCGTGGCGGTTTCGACCCGACGATCTTCGCCGACTTCTCAGACATCCTCGGCGACATCTTCGGATTCGGCGGTGGTGGGCGCCGGGGAGGCCGCCGGCCGAGCCGTGGTGCCGATCTGCGCTACGATCTGCGGCTCTCTTTCGAGGAAGCCGCCTTCGGTACCGAGACCAAACTGCGTCTGCCCAGGCGCGAGGCCTGTGACCAATGCCGAGGCAGCGGTAGCGCCGGAGGCGCCCCGCCGGCGACCTGCCAGACTTGCGGCGGCCGTGGCCAGGTGCGGGTTCAGCAGAGTTTCTTCACCATGGCCCAGACCTGCCCTCACTGCCGGGGCGAGGGCTCCAGGATCGTCGATCCCTGCTCCGCCTGCAGCGGCGAGGGGCAGGTGGTTCGAGAGCGCGAGCTGGAGGTTTCGATCCCCGCCGGGGTCGATCGGGGCTCACGGCTGCGGCTCAGCGGCGAAGGCGAGCACGGGCGCCATGGTGGCCCCGCGGGCGACCTGTACGTGGTCTTGGAGGTTGATCCTCATCCGCGCCTACGCCGGGAGGGTGCGGAAGTGGCCAGCGAGGAGGAGCTCAGCTACGCACAGGCGGTGCTGGGTTGTTCGATCGATGTCGAGACCTTGCACGGCGTCGAAAAGCTGGAGGTACCGCCGGGCACCTCTCCCGGTAAGCTGTTCCGGTTGAAGGGCAAGGGTATCGAGCGGCTGGATCGGCGCGGTCGTGGCGATCATCTGGTGCAGATCCGCCTCAAGGTGCCCAAGCCGCGCGATCTCGATGGTGAGCAGCTGGAGCTGCTGCACAAGCTCGCCGCCTTGGAAGGCGTGGCGGTTCGCGAGGGCGGGGTACTGCACAAGGTCAAGGAACTGATCACCGGCGGTTGACGGGGGCCTCGGTCGAGGTCGCCCTGATGGAGATGGATGCTGGCCCGTGGAGGTGCCGTGGTGGATCGCTATTTGCGCTTGACCTACCGTCTGCCTGCCAACCTGGAGGAGGAGTGGATCGCCGCCCTTTGGGAAGCCGGCACTCTCGGCTTGCACAACCTTCCGGCGAGCGAGGAGGGGGAGGTTCGGCTGGAAGCGTGGTTTGCCCCGTCTGCCCCCGACCTCGACGAGACAGAGTGGAGCCGCCGCGGCTTGCGTCGCGAAGCAGCGCGGCTGATTGAAGCGCGCGATTGGACAGCCACCTGGCGCCGGCTGTCCCAGCCACGGCAGGTCGGGCAGCGCTTCGTGCTCGATCCCAGGGAGCCGGAAGAGGTGGCTGCCGCGGGCGTCGCGGAAGCGGTGCCGGCACAACCGCGATCCCGGCCAACGCGGCGAACGCTGCTGCGCTTGCCGGCGCGCAATGCTTTCGGCAGCGGTAGCCATGAATCGACCCGCTTGGCGGTCGAGCTACTCGAAGCGAGTTGCCCGGTCGGCGCCATGGTGCTCGACGTGGGCACCGGCACCGGCGTGCTCGCCTTCGCGGCTCTGGCCTTGGGTGCTCGGCTGGTGGTCGGTTTCGATATCGATCCGGTGGCGCCGGTGCAAGCGCGGGCCAACGCTCGGCTCAATGCAGGCGTTCTGGGGCACGGTCGCTGGCTCTTCTTCGCCGGCGAGACGGCGGCGCTGCGCGGCGGACCGCACTACGACCTGGCCTTGGTCAATGTCCTGCCCGGCCACATCTCGGCGGCTCTACGCGCCATCGCCGAGCGACTTCTCATCGGGGGTGAGATGATCCTCTCGGGGTTCATCGAGGAACAGGAGGTGGCGGTGGTCGAGCGCTGTGCACGGTTGGGACTGGTGGTGAGGCGGACTCGCCGGGAAGGTGAGTGGGTCGCCCTCTCTCTTGAACGCGGTGGGCCGGCGTGACGGCGCTGATCGTCACGCCGGCGGCTCTGCGCGACGGCGAAGTTCGGGTGGAGGGCGATACCTATCGCCATCTTTTCCGCGCCAAGAGGCTGGCCGTGGGCGATCGTCTTCGCGTGGTGGACGGCGAAGGTCGGGCCCGGCATGGCGAGATCGCCGCCGTCGGTCGGCGACAGGCGACAGTGATACTGCAGGGCGAGGCTCCGGCCCTCGAAGCGGCTTTGCGCCTGGAGCTTTGGGTCGCGCCACCGCGCCCTCAGCGTGCCGCCTGGCTAGTGGAGAAGGCGACCGAACTCGGGGTCCACGCAGTGCGTTTCGTAGCCAGCACGAGAACCAGCCGGCAGTGGGGAGAGGAAGTCATGGCGCGGCTGGCGCGGGTCGCCAGAGCGGCGGTCGAACAGTGCGGCCGCTCGCGCATTCCGGAGGTCACCGGCGTTCATGGGTGGAGCGACCTGCCGGCCCTCGTCGCGGCGACCGAGGCACGCTTCGTCCTCCATCCCACCGCCTCGCGGCCACTGACCTCGCTGAATGGGGAGGCCTCACCGGTCGCTGTGCTGGTCGGTCCCGAGGGTGGCTGGACGGAAGAGGAACTGGCCGAGTTGCGGGCGGCGGACTGCCGCGATCTTGGTTTGGGACCGAGGATCCTCCGGACCGAAACAGCCGCCCTGGCGGCGGCGACGATCGGATTGAGTGGAGGAACGGCGGATTGACAGGGTATTGCCGCGAAGCTATGATAGAAGGTCCGGCAAGGCCTGTATTTGCAACGATTTGAGGTGAACAGAGTGAGGTGGAAATAGTGTCGAAAGAATCTTTGGCTACGGTTCGCTGGGTGTGGAAAAACGGTGAGCTGATCAAGTTTGAAGATGCGACCGTTCATGTCCTAACTCACGCGCTTCATTATGGGTCGGGATGGTTCGAGGGGATCCGTTGCTACGAAACGGCGCGAGGTCCCGCGGTCTTCCGCCTCAGGGAGCACATGGAACGGTTGGTTGCTTCGTGCAAGATCTTCCGAGCGGATCTGCCCTTCAGCGTCGAGGAAATGTGCCAGGCGGCGATTGATACGATCGGCGCCAATGAGTACAACGAGTGTTACGTGCGACCGATCGTTTTCCGCGGTTTCGGCTCGGTCGGAGTCAATCCTCTCAACAATCCGATCGAGAGCTTCATCATCGTCTGGCCGTGGGGCAAGTATCTCGGTCCGGAGGCCCACGAACTGGGGGTCGACACCTGTGTTTCGACCTGGCGCCGCTTGGCGCCCAGTGGTTTCCCGGCATCGGCCAAAGCGACCGGTACTTACCTCAACAGCCAACTGATCAAGATGGAGGCGGTTCTCGGTGGTTTCGCTGAGGGTATCGCCCTCGATGAATCGGGCCACCTGGCGGAAGGCTCGGGGGAGAATCTTTTCCTGGTCAATGACGGTGTGGTGCTGACGCCGCCCCGAATCTCCTCGATTTTGCCGGGGATCACCCGCTCGACCATCCTCACTCTCGCCGAGGAGATGGGAATTCCCGTGCGCCGCAAGCGGCTGCCGCGCGCCATGCTCTACACCTGTGACGAGGCCTTCTTTACCGGCACCGCCGCCGAGGTTACGCCGATTCGCTCGGTCGACCGCATTCCTGTCGGCGAAGGCAAGCCGGGGCCGATCACTCGGCGGCTGATGGAGGCTTACATGGATGTGGTCTGCGGCCGGCGGCCCGACCATCACGGCTGGCTGACCTACTGCCAGCCGACTCCTCCGGCCCGGCAGCCCGCCGAACCTGCTGAGGTTGTGCGTTGAACATCAACGACCTGTTGAAGGTCGCGGTCGAGCGCAAAGCGTCCGATCTCCACCTCAAGGTCGGCAGCAATCCGGTCATTCGGATCGATGGTGAGCTGCAATCGCTGCAAGAGATCAAGCGGTTGATGCAGGAGGACACCATCGCCATGGCCTTCTCGATCATGAACGCGCGCCAGAAGCAGCGGTTCAAGGAAGAGTTCGAGATCGACATCGCCTACTCGGTGCCGGGTCTTGGCCGCTTTCGTTGCAACATCTTCCAGCAACGGGGCACGGTGGGGCTGGTCTTGCGCGTCATCCCGGCGCGGATCAAGAACATCAAAGAACTGATGCTGCCGGCGGTTCTGGGGACCATCTGCGAGGAACGCCGTGGCCTGGTGCTGTGCACCGGTACCACCGGGTCGGGAAAGTCGACCACTCTGGCGGCGATGATCGACGCCATCAACGGTGCCCGCACCGAACACATCATGACCATCGAGGATCCGATCGAGTTCCTCCATCGCGACAAGAAAGCGATCGTCAACCAGCGTGAGATCGATGTCGACACGCGCACCTTCTCGGGTGCTCTACGTTCGGCGTTGCGCCAGGATCCCGATGTCATTCTGGTCGGTGAGATGCGGGACTACGAGACCATCGAGACGGCGCTTCTCGCCGCCGAGACCGGCCATCTGGTGCTCTCCACTCTGCACACCCTGGATGCGACCGAGACCATCAACCGCATCATCTCGGTCTTCCCTCCGCACCATCAAAAGCAGATCCGAATCCAACTCGGCCAGGTCCTCAAGTCGGTGATCTCGTTGCGTCTGCTGCCCCGCGCCGACGGGATCGGTCGGGTGCCGGCGGTCGAGGTGATGCGAGTGACACCCTACATTCGTGACTGCATCGAGAACAAAGAGAAGACCAAGTTCATCCGCGAACAGATCTCGCTGGGCACCAGCCAGTACGGTATGCAGACTTTCGACCAGTCGCTGTTCCAGCTCTACAAGAGCGGGCTGATCACACTCGACGAGGCGATACGGCGAGCCACCAATCCCGACGAGTTCAAACTCAAGATTCAGGGTGTGCAGTTCACCGCCGATATCTCGCGCGAGCAGATGGAGAGTTCGCTGGAGTTGCAGAGTGAGGGCGATGTGCTCAGTGAGGCGTCGCAGTTCGAGATCGAAACTGGGTGAGCCCGTCATGCGGAGAGGACGTGGACGATCCTCGGCAAGAGGATGAGGGCGCAGCCGTGCCGCGGCGGTCCACCAAACCGCCGCAGGTCCGCTGCTTCGACAAAGCGGTGGATCTGCTGGCCCGCCAGCCCCACTTCGTTCGCCAGCTCGAGCTCAAGCTCAACCGGCGCGGCTACGAGTCCGAGGAGGTCGCGGCGACTCTGGCGCGGTTGGCCGAACTCAACTACCTGGACGATCGCCGCACGGCGCGTGGCTACGTCGAAGGGCGATTGCGTCGCGGCGGCGAGGGGATCCGTCGGATGCGCGCCGCATTGGTGCGCAAGGGCGCCGGCGCCAAGGCGGTGGAAGAGGCGCTAGAGCTGGTGCCGAAGGATGATCTGGCGATGGCTCGCCGGAGCGCCGCCGCCTGGCGAAGAAGCCGTCGCGGGAAGTTGGATCCGAGCGCCCTGGCCCGTCACCTGGATCGCAAGGGATTTTCCCGGCGCTCGATCTTTGCCCTCGTCGACGAACTGCGCGAGGAGTCCAAAGCCCAGGGGCAGGACGAAGAGGCGGCGACTTCGTAGCCCGCGGCGGCCGGCGATGGCTCGACCCGCTTGCCTCTTCCTGGCACAATGCGCCCACCATGAGTGATTCAGCATTGACCGCTCCCGTTGACGGTGACGCGGCCGCCTCATCCCACGCGCACGAGAAGCTGTCGGAATTGCCGGCAACGGCCATCTGCGGCAATGATATTACTTCGTCGTGTCTCTATGTTTCGGCGTTGTCGATCGTCGCCGCCGGCAAGTTCGCCTGGCTGGCTTTGTTGGTGGTTGCCGCGGTTCTCTTTCTGTTTCGCAAGGTCTACGCTGAGGTCGTGGGGGCACTGCCGCTCAATGGCGGCGCCTACAACGCTTTGCTCAACACCACTGCCAAATGGGTGGCGTCGCTGGCCGCCTGCTTGACTCTGCTCTCCTACATGGCGACGGCGGTCATCTCCGCGGGTGAGGCGATGCACTACCTGCACTCGATGGCGCACAGCCTGCCGATCATCCCGGCGACCATTGCTCTGCTGGCGATTTTCATGGTGCTGACCATCATCGGTATCGGCGAGTCGTCCAAGGTGGCGGTGGCTATTTTCATTACCCACCTGACCTCGCTGGTCGTGCTCCTGGTCGCCGGCGGGTGGTGGATACTGCAGCATGGCACCGAGATTCTGCATGCCAATTTCTCCACTCCGGCACCGGGAGGGCCGGTCAAGGCGCTCTTCTTCGGCTTCGCGGCGGCGATGCTCGGAATCTCCGGATTCGAGAGTTCGGCCAACTTCGTGGAGGAGCAGAAGGAGGGGGTTTTCCCCAAGACGCTACGCAACATGTGGGTGGCGGTGAGCGTGTTCAATCCGCTGATGGCGCTGTTGGCTCTGGCACTGGTCAGGATCCCGGATGTAGGCGCGCACCAGGAGGCGCTATTGGCTCACATGGGCGATCTGGCCGCCGGTGGCTGGCTGTCGACCTTGATCTCCGTCGACGCCGTGCTGGTGCTCTCGGGTGCCGTGTTGACTTCGTATGTCGGAGTCACCGGTTTGATCCGCCGCATGACGCTCGACCGCGTACTGCCTCAGTTCCTGCTCAAGACCAACCGGCGGGGCACGTCACACCGGATCATCCTCGCCTTCTTCCTGCTGAGCGTTTCGGTGTTGCTGATCACCAAGGGTGAAATCGCGGCGCTGGCCGGCGTCTACACCATCTCTTTCCTCTTGGTCATGGTGCTCTTCGGTCTGGGCAACATCCTGCTGAAGGTCCGGCGCGCACGCCTGCCACGCCCCGAAAGGGCAACCTGGTTCGCGGTCATCACGGGCATTGTCGCGGTACTGATCGGACTGGCCGGAAACACCATTGGGGCGGACAACAAACCCAAGGTCATTGTGTTTGCCATTTACTTCACTGTCTCCGCCATCTTCATCATGATGATGCTCTTCCGCATTGGTCTGTTGAACCTCTGCTTGGCGATTGTCCAGTCGGTGGCCGATTCGGTGTCCGAGTTCACCACCCGCTACTCGGAAGCGATTCACAACAAGATCGCTGAAATCAAGTCGCAGCAGGTGGTCTTCTTCACCCGCGGCGACAACGTGGCGACCCTCAACCGGGCTATGCTCTACGTCAAGAACAACGAGCACACCAACCGGATCAAAGTGGTCACCGTGATCAACGAGAAGAACAAGTTGCCGGATCGTTTGAAGAATGACCTGGAGTTCCTCGACGAGGCGTACCCGAGTATCGATATCGACTTCGTGGTGCTGGAAGATCAGTTCGGGCCGCAGTTGATCGACCGCCTGTCCAGGGAGTGGAAGATCCCCAAGAACTTCATGTTCATCGGCTCGCCCGGCGACCATTTCCCGTACGGTCTGGCGGAGATGGGTGGAGTGCGGCTGATCATCTGAGGCGGACCCCCGATGAGAGGTCCTGACCGGCAAGAGTAGAAAGGGGAGGAATCATGAGACGGACTCTTTTGCTTTCCGGGGTGGGATTGGCGCTGTGGCTGATCTTTGTCGCCCCAGCCGCAACGCGGGCGCGCAGTCTGTATTGGGATGAGGTGGCGGTGACCGCGCGGTTGGATGCAGAAGGGTTGCTGCACGTCGCCGAGCAGCAGACGATGGTGTTCACCGGTGAGTGGAACGGCGGGCAGCGGATCTTCCGGTTGGCAGCCGGGCAGGAGCTTGAGTTGGTGCGCCTTTCTCGGCTGGACGGGTCCGCTGCGGGCGGCTACCCCTTGATGAAGGGCGATCTGGATCAGGTCGATCACTACGCTTGGACCAGTGCCAACACCTTGCGTTGGCGCAACCGCTTGCCGAGCGATCCGCCGTTCGATGCGACGCCGATCACCTACCTGATCGAGTACACCCTGTCCGGGGTACTCCACCAGGAGGGGGATCGCTACCTCCTCGATCACGACTTCGCCTTCACCAATCGCGAGGGTCCGATCGAGCGCTTCTCGGTGGATCTGGAGATCGATCCGGTTTGGCACACCGATTCCGCCTTCGACGGCAGGCGCACGGCCGAAAATCTCGCGGCGGGGCGCGGCGTGCTGATGACCGCGGAGTTCACCTACCAGGGGGAGGGTAAGCCGTCGGCGGTCTTGCGTTCCTTGCCGCGGCTGTGGGTCTACGCCCTGTTTGCCGTCACCCTGGCGGCGATGGTGATGCTCTACGTGCGTTTCCGCCGGGGCGAGGTGGCGGTCGGTCGCTACGATCCGCCGGAGATCCCGCGGTCGCCCGATCGCGCCTGGTTGGAGGAGAATGTCTTCGATCTCTCCCCGGAGCTGGTGGGCGCGCTGTGGGACGAGACGGTGGGCCCGCCGGAGGTGGCGGCGGTTCTGGCGCGCATGGAACTCGAGGGCAAGCTGAGCAGCGAGGTCATTCCCAAGAAGACGCGCTTCGGCACGGATGTGCTCCGCTTGCAGCTCGAGACCGAAACGGACGAGCTTTCGAGTACCGAGCGCAAGCTCATAAGCAAGTTGTTCTTCGACGACCGCAGGGAGACGGACACCGAGGCGATCCGTGAGCATTACAAGAAGAGCGGCTTCCAGCCGGCTTCGGTGATTGCCCCCTCCTTGACGCGCCGGGTGAAGGAGATCATCAGCGCTGACCAACAGCGACCGTCGCCGTCGCCGAGAACCACACTTCTCTTGTTCGCTGCGGTGACGGCGCTTTTGGTTGTGGCGGCGGTGATCAAGTTCCGCCAGACAATGGCGCTCGCTATCACCGCCGCGGTGCTGTTGCTCTTTCCGAAGATTCTCGGTCTGGTGTTCAGCTATAACTGGCGCAAGCGGGTGCAGCGGCTCGACCTGGTATCGCTCACCTTCCTGATCCCGGCGTTGCTGATCTGGCTGCTTTGCTTGGTCATCGCTCGCGTCCCGTTTTTCTCCTTCCAGGGTGTTTCCTGGCGGCCTGACTGGGTGTCGGTGGCGGCCCTCGCGCTGTTGCCGGTGGCCTTCACGGCCTGGTTTCTATTCATCGCCCGCACCCGTCAGGGGCGAGGAGTGATCCGCAAACGGCAGATCTTGGCGGCGGCGCGTGATGAGTTTCGGCGTCAGTTGGAGTCGAAAGAACCCGACTTGGAGGATGACTGGCTGCCCTACCTTTTGGCTTTCGGACTGCACAAGAAGATGGACCGGTGGTTCAAGAGTTTCGGCGCGAGTTCGTCAGCGGCGATGGCGAGGAGCGGTAGCTCGTTGACTGGGTCCGCAGGCGGCGGTGGTGGCGGTTGGAGTGGTGGCGGAGGCTCGTTCGGCGGCGCTGGAGCGACCTCCTCCTGGGGGGTGGCCGCGGCGGGGATGGCGGCGGGGGTGTCGGCACCCAGTTCCAGCGGCGGTGGTGGCGGTGGCGGTGGTTCTTCCGGTGGTGGCGGTGGTGGCGGCTGGTAGGTCGCAGAGCCCGACGGGCCGAGCGAAGAAAGGCTCCTCCATGGCTGATATCCTCGCGAGCCGTTCTCCCCATGGGGTTTGGGCCCCATAGGTTTCGGGGAGGCACCACGCTGAGAGGTCCATCATGAAGAGCGCCGACATACGCCAGAGTTTTCTCGATTTCTTCGCCGATCGCGGTCATCAGGTGACGCCGAGCGCGCCGCTGATTCCGCACGGCGACGCCACCCTGCTGTTCACCAATGCGGGGATGGTGCCCTTCAAGAACTGTTTTCTCGGGCTCGAAGAGCCGCCCTCCCGGCGCGCCGCCAGCTCTCAGAAGTGTCTGCGCGTTTCGGGCAAGCACAACGATCTGGAAAACGTTGGTCCCAGCCCTCGCCATCACACCTTCTTCGAGATGCTGGGCAACTTCTCCTTCGGCGACTACTTCAAGGAAGAGGCGATCCGTTTCGCCTGGGAGTTGGTGACCGAGGTCTACGGGCTCAAGCCCGAACATCTCTTCGCCACGGTGTTCCATGAGGACGACGAGGCGCACGACCTTTGGCTCAAACTCTCGACGCTGCCTGCCGAACGAGTGGTGCGCTGCGGTGCCAAAGACAACTTCTGGTCGATGGGCGAGACCGGCCCCTGTGGTCCTTGTAGCGAGATCATGGTGGACCGCAACCCCGAATTGCCGGCGGTCGATTTTCATCAAGGGGCGGAGAGTGGTCGCTATCTGGAGATCTGGAACCTCGTCTTCATGCAGTTCGACCGCGATACCACCGGTACGCAGCATCCGCTGCCCAAACCTTCGGTCGATACCGGTGCCGGGCTGGAGCGTTTCGCCGCGGTGTTGCAGGCGGTGGAGTCGAACTACGACACGGATTTGTTCCGGCCGTTGATCGACGCGGCGGCGACCCTTGCCGGAGGCGCTCCCTACGGCCAGCGTGGCGAGGGCGATACCGCCTTGCGAGTGATCGCCGACCACCTGCGCGCGGTCACTTTCCTGCTGGCAGACGGGGTGATTCCCAGCAACGAAGGCCGCGGCTATGTGCTGCGCCGAATCCTGCGCCGTGCCGTGCGTCACGGATTGAGCCTGGGCTTTGATCAGCCCTTCCTCCACCGGCTGGTGCCGGTCGTCGGCGAGGTTCTAGGCAGCGCCTATCCTGAGCTGGCCGCCACCCAATCGGCCTCTTGCCATGCGGTGCGGGCCGAGGAGGAGAAGTTTCTCTCCACCGTCGCCACCGCGGCTCGCCAGGTGCAAGAGGAGATCGAGCAGGCGAGAAAAGCCGGGGCCGACCAGCTTGCCGGCGAGGTCGCCTTCCGTCTCTACGATACGCACGGCTTGCCGCTCGAGCTGATCCGCGAGATCGCCCAGGAAGAGCGCTTCGCGATCGACGAAGCCGGGTTCGACAAGGCCCTGGAGGAGCAGCGTGACCGCTCGCGCCAGGCGACGGGGGATGGCCAGAAACGGGCTGCCGCGCTGCAAGCGGCGCTGCGTGCGGAGGGCGACGCGGAAGCGACGGTCTTCGAAGGCTACAACCAGCTCCAGCTGGAAGGCGCCGTGGTTCGCCGCCTGGTCCAGGAAGGCACGGATCAGAACGGTCGGGGCGAGAACACCGATGCCGACTCCCTCGCTGAGGGCGCGGAAGGGCTGGTGATCGTGGACCGGACCGTCTTCTATGCGGAATCGGGCGGCCAGGTTGGAGACACCGGGAAGATGACTTGGCCGGGCGGGCAGGCCGAAGTCTTGACCACGACCAAGAGTTCAGGTGGACTCTTTTTGCACCGGGTGAAGCTGACCCACGGAAGGTTGGAGAAGGGGGCCAGCCTGTCCCTCAAGGTGGATGCCGGGCGCCGCCGCTCGACCGAGCGCAACCACACCGCCACCCACCTGCTGCACGCGGCGCTTCGCCAGGTGCTCGGTGCCGGCGTGCGCCAGGCGGGTTCACTGGTGGCGCCCGATCGGTTGCGCTTTGACTTCACCTACGGCAGCCCGTTGACTGAGCAGCAGCGCGATGCGGTCGAAGAGCTGAGCAATGAGTGGATTCGCCGAGCCGTGGCGACCGAGATCGCGGAAACCAGCTACCAGGAGGCGATCGCCTCCGGTGCGATGGCGCTGTTCGGAGAAAAGTACGGCGACCGCGTGCGCACCGTTTCCGTTCCTGGCTTCAGTCGCGAGCTGTGCGGCGGCTGCCACGTCGCCAACACCGGCCAGATCGGGCCGCTGGTCCTCACCTCCGAGCGCGGTGTGGCGTCGGGAGTGCGCCGCATCGAAGCCTTGACAGGCGAGGGCGCTGCCGCCTGGCTGCGCCAGCGGCGGCGCTGGTTGGAGGAGGTGGAGGCGAGCCTCGGAACCCCGGCACAGCGCGCCGCCGAAGAGATCGGCAGGCTGCGTCGCGAAGTCAAGGAGAAGGAAAACGAGCTGGCCAAGCTGCGGCTCAAACTGGTCGCCGCGGGGAGCGGCTCTTCCCCGGACCAGCGCGATATCGAGGTGGCCGAGGGCGTGCGGCTGTGGGTGCGGGAGGTACCTCTGGCTCCGGCCGGCGAGTTGCGCAACATGGCCGACGCCTTGCGTTCCAAGCTCGGTAGCGGCGTCGTCTTCTTGGGCGCGCGTAGCGACGACAAGGTCACCCTGTTGGCGACGGTGACCGACGATCTGCGGGGGCGGTTGCATGCCGGCAAGCTGGTCAAGGCGGCAGCCGCCTTGGTGGGCGGCGGCGGCGGTGGGCGGGCCGACTTCGCCCAGGCTGGCGGTCGTGAGCCGCAGAAGCTGGGCGAAGCCCTCGATGCGGTGGAGAGGCTGGTGCGAGAACAGCTCGGTTAGGAGCCCATTTTGGGGATGTCGCCTCGCCGTGTAGTAAAATTTCATAGCTCGTTATGCATTTCTTCCCCACAATGGCTCGTCGAGGCAAACCAAGGTGTGCCCGCGTCTGGTCGCTCCTTTGCGTTGGGCTGTCGTTCGTCTGGGTGGCTCCGCCGCGAGAAGCGGCGGCGAAGGTGGAGATTTCTACCCGAGCCGATGGCCTCAAAGTGATCCACAACGAGAATGAAGTTCAGCGCAGCCGGCGCCATTCGGCGACCCTGGTGGAGATCCCGAGAGCCGAGTTGGGCGCGATCATCGACCGGCACGCTCGGCAGCGGAAGCTGGAACCGAAGCTGGTGCGCGCTTTGATCCAGACGGAGTCGGGCTACAACGCCCGTGCTCTGTCGGCCAAGGGAGCGATGGGGCTGATGCAGCTGATGCCCGAGACGGCGCGTGAACTGAAGGTCTCGGATCCCTACAACGCCGAACAAAATGTGCGCGGTGGTACCGCCTATTTGCGCCGCTTGATCGATCGCTTCGGCGGCAAGCTGGAACTCGGTCTGGCGGCCTACAATGCGGGACCGACCGCGGTCGAGCGCTACGACGGCATTCCGCCTTTCCAGGAGACCCGCCAGTACGTGCGGCGGGTGATGCGTCTCTACGCGGGACGCGAAGTGGTCATCCCCACCCACTTCTTGGGTACAACCCAACCGGCGAAGGGCCACAAGCCCGTCTGGGTGCAGCAGGACGGCCGGATGGTCCTGACCACAGACCCACCTTAGATACGAGACTCCAACCGCTTCCTTGTGTTGTGCAATCTGCGGTGGCCATTCGCCGCCGGAAGCGCTATCTTTGTCGTCAAATATCACTCCTCGGCTGTCCCCGGCCCCCCGATTGATGCTCAATATTCCGAATCTTCTATCGCTGTCCCGCATCCTGCTGGTACCGCTCCTGGTGGCGGTGCTGCTGACCAAGACGCCGGGTAAGGAGTTCCTCGGTCTGGCGGTTTTCCTGGTGGCTGCGTTGACCGATTTCCTGGATGGATTCATCGCCCGCCGGCGCAAGGAAGAGACGCGGTTGGGCAAGCTCCTCGATCCGGCCGCAGACAAGATTCTGACCTCCGCCGCCTTCATCTCGTTGGTGGAGATGATCCCGGACGTGGTACCGGCCTGGATCGTGGCGGCGATCGTCGCCCGGGAGTTCTCTGTGACCGCCCTGCGCAGCTTTGCCGCGGCGGAGGGAATGGTCATCCCGGCGGCAGTGTCGGGCAAGATCAAGACGGTAGTTCAAGTCATTGCCATCGCGCTGCTGATCGTCTACGAGAAGTTGGATAGCTTCAGTGAGTTGGCGGTCGCCTCTCTCTGGCTGGCGCTGGCCATCAGCCTCTACTCGGGTGCCGAGTACTTCGTCCGTTTCGGTCGCTGGATTCTCTACGGTGACCAGAGTGCGGCGAACAAAGGATGATGAGTCCACAGAGACCGAAGCTGGGAGTCCTCCAACGGTTGGCGCTGTGGGCTCACGACCACTACCGCGCCGTTTTCGTCGGTTTCGGCATCCTTTTGTTGGTGGCGCTCGCACTGGCGTCGCGCCTGCGTTTCGACACCGACGTGCTCAACCTGTTGCCGCGCAAGGATCCGGTGATCAACGCCTACATGGACACGTTGAGGGATTTTGGCACCTTCGACTACCTGATGATCACCGTCCGCCTACCCGAGGGGGCGACGGTGGCGCCCTACGAGAGTTTTGTCGATCGGCTGGGCGAGCGGCTCGAAGTCATCGAGCAGGTGAGCAGCGTCGACTACCGTATCGGTGAGCCGATCGAGTTGGTCGAGAGCTTCTTTCCTTACGCCCTGCTCTTTCTGGATCAAGCGGGCCGGGCCGCCTTGACCGAGCGGCTCAGCGACGAGGGGATCGAACGCCGAGTGCAGGATCTCAAACGGTTGCTGACCACTCCGCAAGCGCTGGCGATGAAGGATCTGGTGAAGATCGATCCCTTCGGCATTGCGCAGATCGTGACCGGCGGGTTGACCGCCAGGCGCGGCGGCCTTGCCATCGATTGGAGCAGTGGTTACTTCCTCTCCAAGGATCGCCAGGTGCTGTTGCTCTTGGTCAAGCCGAACAAGGCGCCGCAGAACATTGCCTTTGACCGCGAGTTGGTCGCCGCTACCCAAATGGCGATCGATTCGACTCTGGCCGAATGGGAGGAGATCGCCGGTACCGACGGACCGCCGACACCCACGGTGCGCTCCGGCGGTCCGTACGTCACCGCCCTGATCGACGCCGCGGCGATTCAGGGCGACATGACGGTCAACATGGTGAGTTCGATGGCCTTGGTCCTGCTGTTGTTCTTGATCGCCTTTCGCCGTCTCGGTCCACTGACCTACGCCTTTGTCCCTCTGGCGGCGGGGCTGGTGCTCACCTTCGGCTTTTCGGCGATCGCCTTCGGCACGTTGAGCACGGCCACCAGTGGAACCGCGGCGCTGCTCATCGGGTTGGGGATCGACTTCATCATCGTCTCCTACGGCCGTTTTGTCGAGGAGCGCAACGCCGGCGCCGGTTTTGAGACGGCCTTGGCCAAGACCATGGGCACCTCCGGCCGGGCGGTGGTGGTGGGCGCGGTGACCACCGCGGCGACCTTCTACGCCTTCACCTTCACCGACTTTCGCGGCCTACGCCAGATGGGCGTTCTCACCGGTACCGGTATCTTGCTGTGCATGGCGGCGGTCCTCCTTCTGCTGCCGGCGATGCTCGCCTGGAGCGAGGACCATTCGCGCCGCCGCCGCCGGGCTCCCCGACTCTATCTGCACAGCTTCGGCTCAGAGCGGGTGATCGCCCTATGCATGCGCCATCCAAGACTGGTGCTGGCGATCGGCCTGCTGGTCACCGTCGGTGCCGCAACGCAGCTCCATCGGCTGAGTTTCGAGGACAACTGGCGCTCGATGCGGCCGGCGGGAAACGAAGGCGTCGAGGTGGAACACGAGGTCGCCGAGTCGTTCGACTCCGATTTTGACTTCATGATGCTGGTGCTGGAGGGTGAGGAGATCGAGCCCTTGTTGGAGCGTACGGCTGAGGTCAGCCGTAAGGCTCAAGCCTTGGTCGACTCGGGAGTGATGAACGGGGTCAGCAGCGTCACCAGTTTTGTGCCGCCACCCTCGGCGCAACGCGAGGCGCTGGAGTGGCTCAAGGCGGGGCGCGATGACGGGCGCCTCGACATGCAGCGCATCCGCGCCACGTTCAGCCAGGCACTGGTGGCGCTCAACCGGCGGGTGGAGCCTTTCGGCCGGGGACTCGACCTCCTCGAACGCGCGCTCGCCGCCGATCAGCCGGTGCGGGTCGAGGATTTCGGCGGTAATCGCCAGGTGCGCCAGCTGCTTGATCGAGCGTTGTTGCCGGTGGAGTCCGGCTGGAAGAGCGTCGTCTACCTCTATCCGCCGGCCGAGGTCTATCGGCGGCAAGCGCCGCAGGAAGTGCGCGATCTGGCCGAGGAGATGGGTGAGGATGTCATGCTCACCGGCGCCAACCTGGTCAACGAACGAATGCGCAAGCGGGTGCGGCGTGACGCCTGGGTCGCGGCTCTGCTCGGCACCTTCATCGTCGGGCTCCTCCTCTGGCTCGACTTCAGGAGCCTGCGCGCGGCGATTCTGGCCTTGATGCCGCTGGCGGTCGGGGTGATCTGGATGCTCGGCGGCATGGTGCTCTTGGGGATCGCGATGAACTTCATGAACATCTTCGTCACCACCATGATCATCGGCATCGGTGTCGACTACGGACTGCACATGGTCCACCGCTACTACGAGGTGCGCAAAACCACCGTGGGCCGGATTTACGATGGCCTCAGACGGACCGGCAACGCGATCGTCGTTGCCGCGCTTTCCACCATGGTCGGTTTCGGGTCGATGTCCCTCTCCCAATACCCGGGCTTGCGAACTACCGGCTACGTGGCCATTCTGGGCGCTGCCCTCACCGCGGTGGTGGCGATCACCCTTCTGCCCGCCTACCTGAGTCTGCGCGTCCAGCGCCGGCTGGGCGAGTTTCCGCCGGCTTCGACCGCCGACCCTGTAGCCACAACCTCGACCGGGAGCTAGGGCGCTCACCATTGGTCAGTAGAGCGCGGCTGCGACTGCCCGCGTGGTATGGACGTTCCCTACCTTCTACGGAGTCGAACTCTCCGGTCTGTACAGTCGAACCAACAAGATCATGTGGTATTGTCTCCACATGGCATCCAAGGCGGTTCAAGTCTCCATCGATACTCTTCTCCTTGGCCAGCTCGATGCGGACCCAGAGGTCCGGGAGAGTGGGCGATCGGCATTCATCCGTAGGGCGGTTCGCTTTTACCTCGGGGCGAAGCAACGGCGCGAAACCGACGAGCGTATCGCGCAAGCCTACGCGGGCGAGGCAGATTCTCTGCATGGCGAGATCGAGCCGCTGATCGATGGACAGCCGTGGCCGGGAGGGTGAACCGAGGAGAAATCTGGTTGCTGGATTTGCCACGGCCGGACAAGAAGCGCCCGGTGTTGATTCTGAGTCGTCCGGCGCTGATCCCCTTGCTACACACGGTGACCGTTGCGGCGCTCACCTCGACGTTGCGCGGATCTCCCACCGAAGTCGAACTCGGCGTCTCGGAGGGGCTGAAGCAGGTTTGGTGTGTCAATCTGTGCAACCTCTTCACGGTGCGCAAGACTCAGCTGCGCAGATTCGTTGGGACGGTCGGTCCTACGAAGATGCAGGCGGTCTGCCGGGCGCTTGGAGTGGCCTGCGGCTGCTACTGATCCTCAACGACGGCTCACCTCGATCACCGCGTACGACGGCGGGTTGAGGAAGCGCACCGGTAGCAGCGAGGTGCCCACGCCCGAGTTGATATAGAGCTGGGTCCAACCTTGTGCGTTGGGAGAGGCGAAGTGGAAAAGTCCCCGGTCGTAGTGTGGCCCGAGCGGCGAGCGAGTGATCAGCGCCAGGCCTGGTAGGCGAACCTGACCGCCGTGGGTATGACCGCTCAGCACCGCCTCGATACCCCGCCGGGCGGCCTCTGGAGCCACCGATGGGATGTGGGACAAGACGATGTGCGGCGGTTGGCGCTTCGTCCGGGAGGAGGCAGGCGAGGAGAGGCGGGGCGAGCGGGCGAGCGCCATGGCGAGCCGGCTGGCGCGCGTTCCGTCTCGCCAACCGCGGGGCCTCTGAGTGCCGGCGAAGCTTTCCGCCAAGAGGAGTTTCCCCGCCGTTGCCCCCGGTGGCACGGAGGTGGAGCGAATCTCCAGATTGCGGAAGGCGGCCCCGCCGCCGCGTGTCCATAACCCGGCAGTACCGGCTTCGACCCGCCGTGGGCTGCGATCCTCGAACCAGGCCTGCCATTCCCGCGGTTCCGACTGATCGCTCGGCCAGAGGCGAGCGCGCAAGGTGACCGCACCCGGCGCGACCTCGGTGCGCAGGCGAACCCGGTACCAGCGGCCCACCTCCGGCACCACCGCGGTGTTGAGTTGTCCACTCGTCCCTGCCGTGCCGTGAGGGAGAATGAAGAAGGGCGCGTTGCTGGTGAAGCGACCTCCGGGGCGGCGCAAGCGCAGCATACGATCCTCGCCGAGCGGGTAGCGGCTGTGAACGCCGATGCCCACCTCCGCTTGCCGGTCGTCGATGCGCAGCTCACAGGTCAACTCATAGCCGCTCCACGAAAGCGGCCCGCCGGTGTCGGCCAGTCCCCGCGGGGAGGGGTCGTAGTGAAAGTAGAGGTTGTGGTAGCTGGAGGTCTCGCGGCCCCAGGCCGGATGGCCATCGACGACCAGTGGGCCGAAAGTCTTGACCGGCTGCGGCGGGAAGAGGTCGCGCCCGACCTGTTGGTTGAGGCCGAGGAGCAGGAAGCCGCCCTCGGGTGAACCCCCCGTCGCCGACCCGAAATAGCGGCCTTCGTTGGACAGCCACTCGACGCCGGCTTGCTCCAAGGTACTGACCACGGCGCCGAGAAACTCGCTGTGCCCTTGCACCCCGATCACCGGGGCTGAGCGGCGCAGCTGAGCGATCACCGCCGCGGCCGCCTGTAGGTTGGGATGGTGGACGGTGAGCGCATCGCCATCGGAAACCAGGTCGCCGCTGATCAAGATCAGGTCGGGCTGGGCTTGTGCGACCGCGGTGAGCAACTTGCGCAGAAGCGGTGTTTCATCTCTGACATGAAGATCGGAGAGATGAACCAGGCGGAACGGTTCGGCTGCCAGGTTGAGTTCGACGGCGTGACGCCGCAGCACTAGGCGGGGCTCGATCCACCAGCCGTCCACCGCGACGAGGGCGGCCAGGACGGCCAAGACGAGCACTGCGCCGTACTTCGCACGGCGCTGCGAGCGACTCACCGGAAGGGGCTCGGCCTCGATGTGGGGCTGCTGCGGGTGAATGGAGGACGGGTGAATGGTGGCGGTGGCGGCAGCGGTGGTTTACGCAGTCCCCCGAAGAGCCAGATCAGCAGCGGGCCGGTGAGGAAGCCTCCGATGTGGGCGAACCAGGCGACGCCGCCTTGGCCGGAGCTGTTGCCCAGCGCCATGAGGCCGGGTAGCAGCTGCATCAGGAACCAGACGGGTAAGAAGACCAGGGCCGGCACCCGCAGGCGCTGAAAGAAGAAACCGAGGGCGAGCAGGGTTTCGATCCGCGCCTTCGGGTAGAGCAGCAGGTAACCGCCGAGAACGCCGGAGATCGCGCCGCTGGCGCCGATCAGGGGAATGTTCGAGTGCGGGTCGACCAGCGCTTGGGCGTAGGAGGCGGCGAAGCCGCAGAGCAGGTAGAAGAGGACGAAGCGCAACCGGCCCAGCCGGTCTTCGATATTGTCGCCGAAGATCCACAGGAAGAGCATGTTGCCCGCCAGATGCATGAAGCCGCCGTGCAGAAACATCGAGAGGAGGGCGTTGTCCAGACCGAGCGGAACTCCGTTGTCCGCTCCGCCCGGCAGGTGGAGGCCGGGGATGAAGGCGGCGGAGAGAAAGAACTCCTGCAACCGTTCCCCGAGGGACAACTCGTAGAGGAAGAAGGCGATATTGAGGCCGATGAGGAGCCAAGTCACCACCGGCCGGCGCGAAACGGGGTTGAGGTCGCGAAGAGGAATCATCGGCCGACCCTGTGGATGCGCATCAGATTGGTCAGCGGGCGAGCACGGATGGGATCGCCCATGAGCAGAACGATGGACTCGCCGTCGGCGGCCAGTTTCGCCGCACGCAGCTGGCGATCGACCAGGCCGATCACCTCGTCGAGCGTGTTGACCTCACCCTCGATGCGCAACGGCCGGACTCCCCATACCAACTGCACTTGACGGGCCATCGCGTCATCGGTGGTGAAGACGAGGATCGGTGCCGCCGGCCGGTAGCGGGCGATCGAGCGCGCCGTGAAGCCGCCCTGGCTGAAGGCGACGATACGGCCGACGCCGAGTTGGTCGGCGGCGTAAACGGCACTGGCGCAAATCACGTCGGCGATCTCGCTGCGCGGGTCACTGCCGGCGGCGGTGTCGAGCGAGCGGCCGGGTGTCTTCGGTGCTCCCATCGGCTTGACGCCTGCCGGCTGGCGCGGTGGCCGACCGGCGTGTTCCGTTCGATCGTAGCTTTCAGCCTGCTCGATGATGCGTACCATCGTCTTGACCGTGTCGACGGGAAAGTTGCCGGCGGCGGTCTCACCGGAGAGCATCAGAGCATCGGTGCCGTCGAAGACGGCGTTGGCGACGTCGGTCGCTTCGGCGCGAGTCGGCCGCGGTTGGATCATCATCGATTCGAGCATCTGGGTGGCGACGATCACCGGTGTGCCGGTGCGCCGGCCCTCGGCGACGATTCGCTTCTGCAGCACGGGCACTTGATCGATAGGAACCTCTACGCCGAGGTCTCCGCGCGCCACCATCACGGCGTCGGAGTTGTGGACGATGGGCCGGAGGTTGTCGATCGCGGCACGCCGTTCGAGCTTGGCGACCAGCGGGATGTTGCCGTCGTGGTCGCGCACCACGTTGCGCACGGCGGTCAGATCCTCGGCGGTACCGACGTAGCTGACGGCGAGATAGTCCGCCTTTTCGGTGACCGCGAAGGCGATGTCGGCATAGTCCTTCTCGGAGATGCTGAACGGGATCTCGGTGTCCGGCAGGTTGATTCCCTTGCGGGTCGATACCCGGCCGCCGACCACTACCCGGGCTCGTACCTTGCGCCCGCGCTTGGCGAGCACCTGTAGTTCGACCAGGCCGTTGTCGATGAGGATGCGCTCACCCTTGCGCAGGTAGGTGAGGAACTCGGTTCCGTCGACGGGCAAGTCCACCGCGGCGTCGCGGTCGCCGAGGGTCAACTCGTCGTCGCGCTCCAGCTGGACCGGTGCGCTGAGCTGGCCGAGGCGAAAGCGCGGCCCCATCAGATCGAGCAGCACCGGCACATGGCGTCCCAGGGAGCGGGAGCACGAGCGCACGTTGCGGATCAGCTTGCGGTGGCCCTCGTGGTCACCGTGGGAGAGGTTCAACCGGGCCACGTCCACCCCGGCGCGAATCAAGCGCGTCAGGACAGCCCGTTCAGCGCTGGCCGGTCCAAGAGTGGCGACGATCTTTGCCCTGCGTTCCATCGGCGCAGTATAAGTGGGGAAGAAGCGGTTTCGCCGCCGGTGTTGTCTGAACGGGTCGGCAGCCGCGGGTCTGGACTCGTCGCAACGGTTGCGGCCTGCTACCATCCGGCGGTTGGCGCGGCCGGGATGTCGCCGCGCATCCTTGGTTTCTAGCGAGGCAATTCACCATGTTCGATGGTCTACAAGACAAGCTACAGGGCGTATTCAAGACCCTGCGCGGTGAGGGTCGGATCACCGCCGAGGTGCTGCAGCAAGCGCTGCGGCAGATTCGGTTGGCCTTGCTCGAGGCGGATGTCCACATCCGCGTGGTCAAGCCGTTCATCGTTCGGATCCACGAGCAGGCGGAAGGGCAAGAAGTTCTGGCGAGCCTCAATGGGGCTCAGCAGGTGATCAAGATTGTCCACGAGGAGTTGATCTCCCTGCTCGGCGATCCAGGGGCCGAACTCAAACTCGACGGCAAACCGACGGTCGTGCTGCTCGCCGGGTTGCAGGGCTCGGGTAAGACGACCACCTGTGGAAAGCTGGCCAAGCGACTCAAGGGGCTCGGTCGCCATCCGATTCTGGTCGCCGCCGACCTGCAACGTGCCGCCGCGGTCGAGCAGTTGCAGCAGGTCGGTGCCGGGGTCGATGTCCCGGTGATCACGCCGCAGCCGGGTGAGAGCGTGTTGGATCTGGGGCCGCGGGCGGTCAAGGAAGCGCGCGATCTGGGCCACGATGTGGTCATCGTCGACACCGCCGGCCGCCTGCACGTCGATGAAGCGCTGATGGCCGAACTCGAAAGCTTGGTGAGCCTGCTGCAGCCCAGCGAGCTGCTCTTCGTGGCCGACGCGATGACCGGTCAAGACGCGGTGCGCAGCTCCGAGCAGTTTGCCGCCTCGCTGCCTTTGAGCGGGGTCATTCTGACCAAGCTCGACGGCGACAGCCGCGGCGGCGCGGCGCTTTCGGTGCGCACCGTGGCCAAGGTACCGATTCGCTTCGTCGGCGTCGGCGAGAAGGCGGACGAACTGGAACTCTTCCAACCCGAGCGCATGGCCTCGCGCATGCTCGGCATGGGGGATGTCCTGTCGCTGATCGAAAAGGCCGAGCGCGGTCTGGACAAGGCGGAAACCGAGCGGCTGGCCAAACGGATGGCGCGCCGCCAATTCACCCTCGAAGATCTGCGCGACCAGCTGCGCCAGATTCGCCGCATGGGACCGTTGTCGCAGGTGATGGAGATGTTGCCCAAGACCGGACCGTTGAGGAAACTCAACGCCTCCTCCGTCGACGACAAGCAGCTGCACAAGATCGAGGCGCTGATCAACTCGATGACGCCGCGGGAACGACGCAACCCGCGAGTCCTCAACGGCAGCCGGAAAAAACGCATCGCCAAAGGCTCCGGCAACACCGTCGCCGACATCAACCGCCTGCTCAAGCAATACAAGCAGATGCAGAAGATGCTCAAGAAAGTCAAAGGCGGCTGGCTGGGCCGCGCCTTCGGAGGGCGGTAGGGGATCGGGGCCGGCGTCGGTCTGGTCGTGGGATTGGCCCCATATGAGCCCTGTGTCATACTGAATTCGGGATGAATTCGTAACAGGAGTAGAGTCATGCTGCACCGTATCCAGGACACCTATCCGCTCAGCCATTTCCGGCAGCACACCGGCGAGCACCTAGAGCGCATGGCGCAAGGGCGGGTGGAGACGATCACCCAGAATGGCGAAGCCACGATGGTAGTGATGAGCCCGGAAACCTACGATGCGATGAGGATCGAGCTGGAGCGCGGGCACCTCTGGGATCAGGCGATTGCCCGCTTTGAGGCAGGAGAGAGAGGCGTCGATGCGAGAGAAGCGATAGAGCAGGTGGCGGCGCGGTTCAACCTGAAGTAGTGAGCGCGGGCTACAAAGTTCGCTACGATCCGGCAGCCCTCGCTGCTCTCGAAGAAACCGTCGCCTATATCCAAGAGCAGTCCGGTCCCAATCGAGCCGCTGCTTGGCTTGGTGGAATGCGGGCCGGAATCCAGGATCTTGAGTCTTTGCCTCGCGCCTTTCCAGCTGTGAGCCTGCGAAAAGGCAAGCCAGTCCACTCGAAACTCGTCATCTCTCACCGTGTCTACTATTTCGTCGACGATCCCACCCGCACGGTGTACATCATCGACGTGGTCCACACCGCGCACGAAAGCAAGCTGGCCCGATACCGAGATGGACCAGACTGATTCCAGGCGGAGGTTCTGGTGGCCACTGCCTCTTGAGGTGCGGGGGCTTTGCATGCTTGGCACAATCTGTTAGCCTGCGCCCTTCGCGCGGCAACGCCGCGAATGGGGTTTCCCTGTTCGGCCTTGGCGTGCACGTCGAGAAAGTTGCAGCCAGAGGTACTGGCTAGAGAAAACATTGGAGGTCTCTCAACCATGCTGAAGATCCGCCTTCGGCGCATGGGCAACCGCAACCGCGCCTTTTACCGCGTTGTGGTGTCAGATTCGCGCAAGGTTCCTACCAGCTCGGTACTCGAAGAGCTGGGTCACTACGATCCGGTGACCAAGCCGAGTGTGCTCAATCTCGATCGCGACCGCGTCCAGTACTGGGTCGATCGTGGAGCTCAGATGTCGCCCACCGTCAAGAGCCTGGTCGAGCGTGTCTGATCTCGACGCAGCAGCGCACGACGATCTGGCCAAGGTCTTGGAGCGGCTCGTCGATGAGCCGGACGGAATGGAGATCGAGGCGGTGCCGATGCGGCGCGCCACCATTTTCGAGGTCGACCCGGCGCCGGATGATGTCGGCAAAGTGATCGGCCGGCGTGGCCGTGTGGCGCGTGCTCTGCGGGTGCTCCTCGATTGCCGAGGAGATGTCGAGGGCGCGCAGTATGGCCTCGAAATCGTCAGCGACTGACGGTCGAGCCAAGCCCCTGCCCGACCGTGTGGCGGTCGGATACGTCCGGAGGCCTCACGGCGTGCGAGGAGAGTTGGTCGTCGAGCCCCTCTCCGATGTGCAGGGCCGCTTGGCGCCAGGCGCCGAGTTCGTCGCGGTGAGCGCCAGCGGCCGCAACCTCGGCCCGTTGCGGGTCACTGCCCATCGCCCGTTCAAGGGTGTGGCGCTGCTGCGCTTCGCGGGGATCGAGGATCGCGATGCGGCGGAAACTCTGCGTGAGGCGAGCCTGGAAATCGACCGCGGCGCTGTTCCTCCGGCGGCGGAGGGTAGTTTTTACTACTTCGAATTGGTCGGCTGCCGTTGCTATGACAAGACGGCGGGCGATCTCGGCCAGGTGGTCCGCCTGAGCGAGGACGGCGGCGGACACATCCTCTGGCTCGAAGAGGGCGCGACGGTGCTGCCGGTTCCGTTGGTGAAACAGTTTCTGGTCAATGTCGACGTCGCCGCGGGGCGCATCGACCTCGACCTTCCTCCGGGGCTGATCGAGACATGCAGATCGACGTCATAACGATCTTCCCCGAGCTCTTCGGCCCCTTCCTCACCACCAGCCTGGTGGGCAAAGCGGTGACCAAAGGGCTGCTGGAGGTGACGGTCCACGATCTGCGCCGGTTCACCCTCGATCGCCACCGCAGTGTCGACGACGAGCCCTACGGCGGCGGCGGCGGCATGGTGATGACGGCGCAACCCTGGATCCGCGCGGTGAGAGAGGTGTCGCAAGGCGCCGTCGCCCGCTCGACCCAATCCCGCCGCCGCTCTCCGCGGCGCATCCTGATGTCACCGCAGGGCAAGCGGCTGGATGAGGCTACGGTGCGCCGGCTGGCCGATGTCGGCGATCTTCTTCTCCTCTGCGGTCGCTACGAGGGGATCGATGAGCGGGTTCTGGCGACGGTCATCGATGAGGAGATCTCGATCGGCGATTTTGTTGTCTCGGGCGGTGAACTGCCGGCCATGGTGCTGATCGAGGCGATGTCCAGGCAGGTCCCGGGGGTGGTCGGTCTGGCGGATTCGGTGGAGAAAGACAGTTTCCGCGATGGCCTCTTGGACCACCCGCACTACACCCGACCGGCGGAGTTTGAAGGGCTCGGCGTTCCCGAAGTGTTGACCTCCGGCGATCACGCGGCGATCGAGCGCTGGCGCCGCCGCCAAGCTCTCGCCGCCACGCTGAGAAAGCGGCCGGAGTTGCTGGAAACCGCCGAGTTGACCGAGCAAGACCGCCGCTGGCTTGAAGAGTTGCGCCGAGAGGAGCCCGATCGGTAAGAAAAGCCGCGCCAGAGATCGCACGAGGCGAAGTCACACCGTCAAACTGAGCCACTACCCTCATAGGTCAACTCTTGCGGTCGAGCCCACCCTTGGGTCATAATCGCGGGCCCGCGTCCCAAACGCGTTAGAGTGAGAATCCAGGCCGTGAGTCCCATGGTCATTCGTAGTTACATAGTCGAGGTTACCCCGCCATGAGCGATCTACATCAGGTTGAAAGTGCGTACTTGCGTAGCAATACGCCGGAATTCCGTCCCGGCGACACGGTGAAAGTTCACGTGCGCGTTGTGGAAGGCAACAAGGAACGCATCCAGATTTTCCAGGGAGTCGTCATTGCCCGTCGCGGCGGCGGCACGCGGGAGAGCTTCACTGTCCGAAAGATCTCCGGCAGTGTCGGTGTCGAGCGCATCTTCCCGCTCCATTCACCGGTGATCGACAAAATCGAAGTCATGCGCTTGGGCCGAGTGCGGCGCGCCAAGCTCTACTACCTACGCAACTTGCGTGGACGCGCGGCAAGAATCGAAGAGCGGCGCGTCGACCGCAGCAAGAAATAGAGAGCGAGAGCGACAAACCGAGTCGCTAGCAGCGGATCGGCTTGTCGAGTTCAGTAGATCAGGGCACAGACAAAGGAGGATTTAGCCTCAGTGATAGAGCTGTTTACAGAAGCCTATCGTCTGCGCCTGATGCGGGGGCTTGAAGAGCTTGTGGCCCGTAGCGGTGACTACGGTCGGATTGCGGGTGTGGACGAGGTAGGCCGCGGAGCCCTCGCCGGTCCGGTGGTAGCGGCGGCGGTGATTCCAAGCCCACGCAGCGTCGTTGTGGGGGTGGACGACAGCAAGCGCCTTTCCGCTACCGCCCGCGAACGGCTGGCGGTGGCAATTCGCCGTAGCGCTCTGGCCAGCGCCGTGGTCGCCGTGCCGCCGGCCCAGATCGACCGCATCAACATCCTTCAGGCGACCAAACAGGCCATGTGTGCGGCGCTCGGCCAGCTCGATCCGGCGCCCGATCTGGCGATCATCGATGCCGTCGGTCTGCCTTCGGCGCCGTGCCCCTGTCTGCCGGTGATTCGCGGCGACTCGGTCAGTTATGCTGTGGCTTGTGCTTCGATTCTCGCCAAGGTTGAGCGCGACAGGATGATGGTGGAACTTCACGACGAATACCCGCATTTCGAGTTTGACTCGAACAAAGGCTATGGCGCCGCGGTTCATCTCGCGGCGCTGGCGGAGTATGGCCCGAGTCCCTACCATCGGTTGACCTTCCGCTCCGTTCTGCCACGGCGAGGCGAGGGTGGCGATGGCGGCGGCCACCGCGCGGGCCTCGCACGGAGGGCTGGCTGATGGCTCCGGGGCGCGAAAAGGTGATCCAGCTGGCGGAGCGCTACGTTTCGCGCGGCAAGATCCAGGCGGCGATTCGGGAGTATCGCAAGGTACTTAAGAAAAACCCCCGGGATGCCAACACGCTCAACCGAGTCGGCGACCTCTACGCCCGCATCGAGCGCATCGACGACGCGGTGGGCCTCTTCATGCGTATCGCCGAGCAGTATGCCGACGAGGGCTTCCTGCTCAAAGCGATCGCCATCTACAAGAAGATCATCAAGCTCGCCCCGACGCGCCTGCCGGTCTACGAGCAACTGGCCGAGCTCTACCACCGGCAAGGGTTGGTCAACGAGGCGCGCTCTCAGTATCAGGTGCTGGCCGACTACTACGACAAGCACAATGACGAGGAAGCCGCGCTCGCCATCTTCCAGCACATGGTGGACCTCGAACCGGAGAACCCTTCTCATCGGGCGAAGCTGGCCGATCTGTCGCAGCGGCTGGGCCGGGTCGATGACGCCATCGGCCAGTACAAGGCGGTGGCCGAGCAGATGCTCAGCGAGGGCCACTTCGAGAAGGCGAGTCGCGTCTATGAGCGGGCGCTCGACATCGAGAGCGAGAACATCGGATTCATCACCGATGCGGTGCTCAAGCTCAAAGAGGCGGGTCAAACCGAGGCGGCGCAGCGGCTGCTGACCATGGCGGTCGAGCGCAACCCGCGCGCTGAGCAGGTCGCCCGTCTGCTGGGTCAAGGTGAGCCGGAGGCGGAGATCTTCCTCGAAGTCGAAGAGGGCTTCATTCCGCCGGCCGGAACGGTCGATCCTTCCCAGCAGTCGACGGTGGAGATGGATCCGCAAGAGTTCGCCTCGGCGGCGTCTGAGGCGGCTCCGCTGGATTTGATCGCGCCGGCCGCCGCGACGGTGCCACTGGATTCAACAGTGCAGCCACCTTCCGCCGCAACGCCCGATCCGACGGTGGCGCCAGCCTCCGCGGTCGAGTTGCCGGAGGTCGATCTCGACTTCGATCTGGACGACGAGGTCTTTTCGTTCGATCTGGAAGACGACTCCCAGCCGGCGAGCCAGGTCCTGCCGCCACCGGACATGGTCGCGCCTGCCGAGGCCGAGCCTACGGCCGCGGTGGACGAAGACGCTGAGGAGTTTGAACTCGATCTCGGCGAGGTGCTGCCGGCCGATTCCGCCCCGGTGTCTGAAGTCGATGTCGCCGAGTTGGCCGAAGCGGCGGCCGAGGTCAGCGCCAAGGCTGAACCAAGGATCGACGATCTGGTTGCCGAATCGGAAGTGCTCGCCAAGTATGGGCTGTTCAAGAAGGCTCAGGAGCGGCTGAAGCAGGTTCTTGCCCAAGATCCGAACCACCTGGGCGGTCTCTCGGTCTTGCTTGCGGTGGAACTCGAGATCGGTCGCAAGGAGACGATCCTCGAGGTGGCCAATCAGTTGGCCGAGATCGCTGCGCAAAGTGGCGAGACCACCTTCTGGGAAGGGTCTCTACAGCAGCTAGAGCGCGCGGGCTATGTGTTTGAAGATGGACAGGTTCTACCGTCACTCGATGGCGCCGTTCGCCGGCCGCCGCGCAAGGAGAGCAAAGCCGCTCCCAAAGTCCCCAAGGCCAAGCAGCGTACGCCGGCGCAGGAACTCGATCAGATCGTCGCCGATCTCGCGGTCACCCCGCGCATCCCACCTGTGCGGCAAGCGCAACCGGCTCAACAGGAACCGTCTCCACAACAACCGCCCAGCGAAGTTCAGCCGCCGGTCGCCGCCGAACCGCCGCCGGTCGCCGAGGCTGCTCCGGTTGAACCGGTAGCGGCTGAACCCCCGCCCGTCGCCCCGCCGCCGGCTGCTGAGGAAGAGAAGGTCGTAGAGCCGCCAGCCGCCGCTCCGCCGGCCTCTCCGGCAGTCACCGGTGCTCAACTCGACGAGAGCATGAGCTGGCTCGATGCGACGGCACCGCAGGCTGGTGCCGCGGGGGAAGAGGAGATCTTCACCGAAGAGCAGGAGTTCTTCGACCTCGCCGCCGAGTTGGAGCAGGAGCTGAGCGCCGAAGGCAGTCTCGGCAGCGACAACCTGCTGGCTCAGCCGCAGGAGCAGACCTTGGAGGAGATCGTCGAGGGCTTCAAGCGCGGCGTGGCGGAGAACCTCTCGGCGGAAGACTACGAGACCCACTTCAACCTCGGTATCGCCTATTGCGAGATGGGTTTGCTGGATGAGGCGATCGGCGAATTCCAGCTGGCCGCCAAAGGCGACGGTCGCTTGGTGGAGTGCGCGTCGATGCTCGGCCTCTGTTTCCTCGACAAGGGGCTGCCGGAGCTGGCGATCAAGTGGTACAGCCGCGGCCTCGAAGCTCCCGCCGTGACGGAAGAGGCAACCCTCGGTCTGATGTATGACCTGGGCAACGCCTACCTGAGCTTCGGCGCCCGCGAAGCCGCCTACGAGACCTTCGTCGAAATCTACGGCATCAACACCCACTACCGCGATGTCGTCGCCAAGCTCGAAGAGCTAGCTCCTGGCAAGTAACGCTCTGCGCGGTGAAGCAGAAGGTTTGCTCCATCGCCTCGAATCGGGCGGTAAGATCCCTGGATGAAAAGTGATCGCACGGTTTTCTGGGTGGTCAGCCTCTTGGTGGTCGTGGTCTTCCTGGGGATTCTCTTTTTCCCCAAAGCCAAGGAGCGATTGGCCCCTGAGCTGATGCAGGCGTGGGTGGCGGTGGAGCCGGCCGGCAGCGGGTTGGCGACGGTGGGTCCGGTGAAGATCGAGGCCGGCACCTCCTTTACCCTCCATGCAGTGCTCGAAGCGCGAGGGCGCAAGGGGCCGATCTACTACACCGAGGCTCCGGCGCTCGCCTTTGGCGATCAGCGGGTCGCTGCCGAAGCACTGCGGCGTTGGGACCGGATGCAAGAAGCACGGTTTCTTTGGTTGACGGTCGAAGGAGCGGTGCCCTATGTCAAGGTCAAGAAGGTGGAGGATTTCGAGCGTTTTCGTTGGACCGAGTTCCTGCGTCTGGATTGGCCGAGCAGCTGGTCCATTCCGGGTACCGTCGATCCGGTCAACGACCGGCAGTTGGTGCATCGCCACGCCGTGGAACCGCGCTTCGGCACCCAGCGCTACCAGGTGCGCATCGAGCTGTATGACACCGACCGCCAGTTGATCCCGACGGTTCGCTTCAGCTCTTGGGGAGCGGATCGGCTGCCGGAGGAGGTGGAGCGCTTCCCCACGGTGCATGCCGCCGAGCCCGGGGGAGCCGGTCCAGCCTCGCTCTTCTTCGGCCTGACTCACCTTGAACTCTCTGCGCAGACCAGCGAGTTGCTGGGTGAGGTGACTCTATTGACTCGTCAGAAGCTGGCCTACGAACGGCTGCCGCTGCTGGCCGGGCTGCTGGACTCGGCCGGTACCGCGCTCGGCCAACTGGCCTGGCGGAGGGTCGATCTGGCCGCTGGTCCACCTTGGGGAAACGGCTCTGATGGGGTGGAGTCGGGCGATTTGCTACAGGTCGGTGAGCGGTGGGTGGTGCTCTACCAAGACGCTGGCCGAAGTGGCGTGCTGGATGGTCGAGATCTCTGTCTCGACTTTGCCACCGGGGCGACGATCCGTCTCTTGGACGAGGTCTTTACCGGCAGCGGCGAGGTTGAAGTGGCGCGACTGACGGCCGCCGAAGGGTGAGGCTGCGTGATACCCTGCGCTGCCTATGAGCCACCCGAAGAAGCGAGTCATCACCTTGATCCCCGGCGACGGGATCGGGCCTGAAGTTACCCAAGCCACCCTCAGAGTGCTGGAAGCCGCCGGCGCCGATTTCAATTGGGATCGCCAGATGGCTGGAGTCGAAGCGATCGAGAAGCACGGCGTGGCGTTGCCCGACGAGCTGGTCGATTCGATTCACCGCACCCAAGTGGCGCTCAAAGGACCGGTGACGACCCCGGTCGGCAAGGGCTTCCAATCGGCCAATGTCCAGCTACGTCAGGCGCTGACCCTCTACGCCAACGTTCGGCCGGCGCGTACCCTGCCGGGAGTCGAGTCGCGCTACGACAATGTCGATTTGCTGATCTTCCGCGAGAACACCGAGGGCCTCTACAAAGGTATCGAGCACACGGTGGTCCCGGGCGTGGTCGAGAGTCTCAAGATCATTACCGCGGAGGCATCGGAACGGATCGCCCGCTTCGCCTTCGAATGGGCGGGCCGTGAAGGCCGCAAGCGGCTGACAGCGGTTCACAAGGCCAACATCATGAAGCTCTCGGACGGTCTGTTTCTGGAGAGCTTTCGCAAGGTGAGCGCGGACTATCCGGACCTCGAAGCGGACGATCGCATCATCGATGCCTTGTGCATGCAGCTGGTCAAGGCGCCGGAGCGCTTCGATATCCTGGTGCTGCCCAACCTCTATGGCGACATCGTCTCCGATCTGGCCGCCGGCCTGGTCGGTGGACTCGGTGTCACGCCGGGCGCCAACATCGGTATCGACAGCGCCGTCTTCGAGGCGGTGCACGGCAGCGCCCCGGACATCGCCGGTCAGAACCTGGCCAACCCGCTGGCGCTGATCCGCTCGGCGGTGATGATGCTGCGTCACCTGGATCGGCCCGAGCTGGTCGGGCGGATTCGCGGTGGCCTGTGGGACGCGATCGTCAACAAGAAAGTCGTCACCCGCGATCTCGGCGGTACCGCTTCGACCAGCGAGTTCACTGACGAAGTGGTCCGTTCGATCGAATCCGGTGCCGTGCGGCCGCGGTAGAGAGGCCGCTGCGGCTCAGGGCATTGCGGCCCAGGGCATAGAATCGCCAGCATGGAGCGTTCCCTTTTCGACGATCAGGAAAGCCGGGTCTCCGACCGGCCGCAACCGGCGGAGCGGTCGGCACAGGTGGGAACGCCGCTCGCCGAACGGCTGCGGCCGCGATCTCTAGACGAGGTGCTGGGGCAGTCGTCGGTGGTGGGACAAGAGGGCTTCCTGCGCTTGGCGGTAGCCCAAGACCGGGTTCCTTCGCTGATCTTCTGGGGGCCTCCGGGCTGTGGCAAGACGACGCTGGCGAGGATCATCGCCGCCGAGACGGCGCTGCGCTTCGTACCTTTTTCCGCCGTCACCTCGGGGATCAAGGAGGTCAAGCAGGTGATGGCGGATGCGCAGCGGTTGCGCCGGGCTCAGCATCAGCGCACCCTGCTCTTCGTCGATGAGATCCATCGCTTCAACCGGGCGCAGCAGGATGCCTTCCTGCCCTATGTGGAGCAAGGGGACATAGTGTTGGTGGGTGCAACCACGGAGAATCCCTCGTTTGAACTCAACGCCGCCTTGCTGTCGCGGGCCAGGGTGGTGGTTCTCGATGCGCTGACCACGGCCGATCTCGAACGGCTGGCTCAGCGCGCGCTCGCCGACGAGGAGCGCGGGCTGGGCAAGCTGGGCCTTGAAGCGGCGCCGGAAGCCTTGGCGAGCTTGGCTCAGTTGGCCTCGGGAGATGCTCGCAAGTTGTTGACCTTGCTGGAGATCGCCGCCGGCGATGTGGCCGCGGACGGTGGTCGCTCGCTCGATGCCGAGGCGGTGGCGCGGGTCTCTCAGCGCAAGGTTCTGCTCTACGACAAGTCGGGCGAGGAGCATTTCAATCTCATCTCGGCCTTACACAAGTCGATTCGCGAAAGTGATCCGGACGCGGCCCTCTACTGGCTGGCGCGGATGCTCGCTTCCGGCGAAGATCCGCTCTACCTGGCGCGGCGGCTGACCCGCATGGCCAGTGAAGACATCGGCCTGGCCGATCCCCAGGCGCTGCCTCAGGCGCTGGCCGCGTGGGACGCCTACCGCCGTCTCGGCTCTCCCGAAGGGGAGCTGGCCTTGGCGCAGTTGACCCTCTACCTGGCGCTGGCGCCGAAGAGCAACGCGGCCTACGTGGCCTACAAGCAGGCCCGTCGCACGGTGGAGGAGCGGCCGGCGGATCCGGTGCCCAAGGCGATTCGCAACGCGCCGACCGCGTTGATGAAAAAGGAGGGCTACGGCGAGGGTTACCTCTACGCGCCCGACACCGAAAGTGGGGTCGCCGGGCTGGACTGCTTGCCGGAGGCGCTGGCCGGAACCCGTTTCTACTCGCCGACGCAACGCGGATTCGAGGCGGAATTGAAGCGCCGGCTGGAGCGCTTCGGCCAGCTGCGCGCCGCTGCACGCGAGGGTCGACTCAGCGAGACTCGGTAGCGCTGTCCGCCAGCACTTCCAGAAGGCTGCTCTTGGTCAGCACCTCGCTGAACACATAGGGCTCCCTGCCGGGACGGTAGAGCACGTAAAAGGGGATCCCGTAGCGCCCGAAACTGGCCAGAAAATCGGCGATCTCGCTGCTGCGGTTGGTCCAGTCGGCGCGCATCATGACCACGCCCCGTCTCTCGAAGGCATCCTCCACGATCTCAGTGTTGAGAATCAGCCGTTCGTTGACCTTGCAGGTGAAACACCAGTCGGCGGTGACATCGACGAAGACCAGTTTGCCCTCCTCGACGAGTGCCTCCGCCCGGCTGCTGTCGAACTCGATCCAGTCGATCAAGCCGGCGCTCTCGACCTCGCTCGACTGCGGTTTGGCCGCTCCCGCCGGGAGCCAAAGTGTGGCGCCGGCGGCGAGGAGGATGGCGATCAGGGCCAGCCGTTTGCCGCCGGCAGTGGCGCTGCGATGGCGTAGCCAGACGAACAGGGCGAGCAGCAAGAGCGCGCCCTCGACGAAGGCGAGCCGCTCGGCGGAGAGCTGAGCCGCCAGCACATAAAGAAGCCACACCGCGGCGCCGGCGAGGAGAAACCCCATGATTCCCTTGAAGATGTCCATCCAGGCGCCCGGTTTGGGCAGCAGCCCGGCTGCCGCGGGGAAGGCGGCCAGAGTGAGGTAGGGCAGGGCCATGCCGATACCGACGGCGGTGAAGACGGCGAGGATCGTCGCCGCGGACTGGCTGAGCGCGAAGCCAACGGCGACGCCGAGAAAGGGCGCCGAGCAAGGCGTTGCCATCAAGGTGGCGAAAAGGCCGGAAGCGAAGTGGCCGGCAACACCCTCGCGCGACCCGGAACTGCCGAAGCGGGCCATCGCTTGCGGCAACGGGATCTCGAACAAGCCCCAGAGGTTGAGGCAGAAGAGGAGGATCACCACCGTCAGAGCGGTGACAAAGAGGGGATTCTGGAATTGGACCCCCCAACCGGCGGCGTTGCCGGCAGCCTTGGCGACGATGGCTGCCAGCCCCAAGGCCCAGAAGGAGATGAGGATGCCGGCGGCGGTGGCCAGCGCGCCGACGGTGACGCTGCGGCGCCCTTCTCCGGCGCTGCGCACCAGACCGAATACCTTGAGCGAAAGGACCGGCAAGACGCAGGGCATGGCATTGAGAATGAGCCCGCCGATCAATCCCAGGAGAAGAAAGCTCCACAGGCCTCGCGTTGGACGGCCGTGCACCGGCTCAGCGCTCTCGTCACTCGCCCCGGGTTCGAAGGCCAAGAGGTTCACCGCCTGGCCGCCGGGGCCGATGGTCAGCGTGATCTCCTGGTCGACATCGACCGGTGCCAGGCAGACTTCGTCGTTGCAGGCTTGGTAGCCGAGTCGGGCCTGAACCCGGATTGGCCCCCGAGGCGTGTCGGAAGGAATCGGCAACTCGGCGATGATGAGAAACTCGCCCTGGTAGACGGAGAGTGGTTGATCCCAGAAGGAGAAGGTCAGCAGCTTGCCGGTCGGGTACGAGATCACCGGCGCTGGCCAGCCGGCGGGCGGTTCCACCTGCAAAACGGTGGGGATGAAATTCTCATCGCTGGGCTGGTTGCTGTTGACGTGCCACTCCGGCTCGACGGTCACTACGGCGGCGATGCGGGCGGTCGAGCCGGGCTCGTAGGCGGTGCGATCCGCGGCCACTTCGAGCTTGGCTTTCTCCAGGGTGCCGAAGGGCTGGGCGGTCAGCGGCGCTGCCGCCGTGAACGGCAGAACCCACGCCGCCAACAGGGCGGCATTGAAGGCTCGCCGGAGCGGACCGGAAAGAGGGAGGTCAGGAAGATTCATCGCTGGCCTCCCCGGCAGGGTTGAACGTCTCTTGTGCTCGGATCGCGGCCTGGGCGAGTCCGAGAGCTTTCTGGCGCCGGCGTTCGAGATCGGATCGCTTCTCTTCCGACAGCCCGCCAAGCTCGATCAAACGAGTCAGTAGGTGGGCCGCCCGCCGGCCGTCTTGGCGGCCGAGCATTTCGGTGGCGAGTGTTTCGAGGACCTCGGAGTCGTCGCTGTCGCGGTGGTACTCGAACATGGCGAGAAGCTCGCGGTAGCGCGCGATGGTGGCGTTGAGTTCGGCGATAAAACCGTCGAGCGGAGCAAAGCCCTTGAGCCGACCGATCTCGACCATGTTGCCGTCGAGCAGCAGGGTGGTCGGCAGCGTCTCGACGCCGTAGCGAGCCTTGAGTTGGGCTCCTTCGCCACGGTCCATGGTATCCACTCGCAGGAGGACGAAGCGCTCCTCGGCGTAGCTTTGAAAGCGTGGCATGGCGAAGACTTTCTGTTCCAGCGCCTTGCACCAGCCACACCAATCGGCGTAAAGGTCGACCAGGATCAGTCGACCGCTGGCGTGGGAGGCGATGCGAGCCGAGGTCAGATCGTCGCGCCACTCGCTGGCGTTGGCACTGCTGCTGGCGTCAGCGCTGGCAGTCAAACTCTGCCGATCATCCTCGGCGGCCAGCGGCAGTGCCAATAGGAGGGCTACGAGGAGCCAATGGGAATACTGTTTCATCGGTGGAATTTGCGACCGGCGGCGGGTGGGTCTGCTCAAGGAGGCTGCCGGTTGCCGCGCAGTCTACTACGTCTCACGGAGCTTGTTGGATGGGAGGTGAGGCCGCGGACAGTCGCCGCAGGAGTTCCTCGACCACCTGCTGCGGTGAGAGTTCATCGGTGATGATCGGTTCGAAGCGCCCGTAGCCTTCTTGGCGCTGTGCGAGGAGCTGCCGCACTCGGCGTTCGGCATCCGGCACGTCGAGCAACGGCCGGCGGTTTGGACTGTCGCGAAGCCGCCGCAGGATCTCCTCGGTCGCGGCATGGAGGCAGAAGACCCTGGAGTCGCGAGCGAGTACAGCGGCGTTCTGCCGATCGAGCATCAGCCGGCCTCCGGTGGCGATGACGTAGTGGTAGCCGTTGGCCAATGACTCTGCCACTTGGGCTTCGCAGCGGCGGAAACTCTCCTCGCCTTGATGCTCGAAGATCTCAGCGACGCAGCGCCCTTGGATTTGTTCGATGCGGGCGTCCGTATCGACGAAGTCCCAGCCTAACCGCCGTGCCAGAATCTTACCGACAGTGGATTTGCCGGTGCCCATGAAGCCGGTGAGAATGATGTTGCGTTGCTGGGTGATCTTGCGCTGAGTCATCGGCTCTCCAGCGAGGTCGCGAGCCTCGTGCCAGGCGCGCGGTGCAGCTCGTTCGCTAGACGATATACCGTCGCCGCGGTGCATGGCCAAGGGCTGCCGGAAGTCGCCTATTTGGCGCTCAATCCAGGGCCTCCACTCTGGTACGATCGCCGCATGGAACTAGCACGACGGGTCGCCCGTATCGGCGAGTCGGCTACGCTTGAGGTGTCGCGACGAGCCAAGGCGCTCAAGGCGCAGGGTGAAGAAGTTCTCGACCTCAGTGCAGGGGAGCCCGACTTCGCCTCGCCGAGGGTCGCCGTCGAGGCGGCGCGCCAAGCGTTGGCGCAGGGCAAGACCAAATACACCGACGGACGGGGGATCCCCGAATTGCGCCGGGCGTTGGCACAGAGGTTCGCCGGCGAATATGGGGCGCCGTGGTCGGAGGACCAGGTACAGATAACGACCGGCGGCAAGATGTCGTTGTTCGAGCTGTTCGAAGCCCTGGTCGACCGCGGTGGCAGGGTGGTGATGCCGTCGCCCTACTGGGTGAGCTTCCCCGAGCAGGTGCGTTTCGCCGGCGGCGAACCGGTGATGGTCCCGATGCGCAGCGAGACCGGCTTTGCCATCGAGGCACAACCGCTGATCGATGCCATCGATGAGAAGACCCGGGCCGTCTTGGTCAATTCTCCCGGCAACCCGACCGGCGGGGTAATCGCCGCCGAGGAGTTGCGCCGGGTGGCGGAGGCGTGCCGCGATCGGGGCATCGTGCTGATCGCCGATGAGACCTATGAGCGTTTGGTCTACGGAACCGCGAGCCACGCCAGCGTCGCCGCTCTGGCGGCCGAGATGGCCGAGACCGTCATCCTCGTCGGATCGTTCTCGAAGACCTATGCCATGACCGGCTGGCGGATTGGCTACGTCCTCGGCCCGTCGCCTCTGCTCAAGGCACTGACCAAGATTCAAAGTCACTCGACCTCGAACCCGACCACTTTCGCCATGTACGGCGCCCTGGCAGCGCTCGCCGGAGCAGAAGAGGAAGTGCGGGCCAATCTTTCCGAGTTCGCCGCCCGCCGCACCCTGCTGGTCGAGCGGCTGGGGCAGCTTACCGGTGTCACCTGTGCATCGCCGGATGGCGCCTTCTATGCCTTCCCGGATGTTTCCGCTCACTTCCGGCCGGGAAGGTCCGACTCCAACGGTTTGGCCAAGTACCTCTTGGAAGAGGCTCGAGTGGCCGTGGTCCCCGGCGCGGCGTTCGGCAGCCCAAACCACATTCGGCTCTCCTTCGCCTGCTCACGAGAGACGTTGACCCGCGCTCTAGATCGCATGGCCGAAGCGTTGAGCGGTTAGTCCCGTCGTTTATTCATGCTCGGAGGACTCGATATGAAACAGACTGCAATTCGCCTGGGTGCCCTAGCCCTTTGCCTGACTCTGCTGGCCGGTTGGACCTTGGCTTGTGCCGATACGACCCAAAGCGGTGGCTCGGATGAGTTTCCGGCCACCGTCGAAGGAGCGCAAGAGTTTGTCCAGCAAGCTCAAGAGACACTGCTCGATCTGATGGTCGAAGGTGGCCGAGCCGACTGGGTGCAGGCGACCTATATCACCGAGGATACACAGGCTCTGGCGGCGGCGGCGAACGAGAAGATCACCGCGACCAGCGTTCGCATGGCCAAAGAAGCTGCGCGCTTCGACGGCCTCGACCTCCCCTACGATACGCGGCGCCAGCTGGGTTTGCTGAAACAGGCATTGACCCTACCGGCACCCTCCGATCCGGCCAAGACCGCCGAAGTGGCCAGGCTGGCTTCCTCGCTCGACGCGGCTTTCGGTACCGGTAAGTACTGCCGCAGCGAAGAAAACTGCTTGACCCTGGACGAGATGATCCTGACCATGTCGACGAGCCGCGACCCGGAAGAGCTGCTAGAACTGTGGAGCGGTTGGCGGCAGATCTCGCCGCCGATGCGAGCGGACTTCGCGCGCTTGGTCGAACTGGTCAACAAGGGCGCGGCGGAACTGGGCTACAGCGATCTCGGAGCCATGTGGCGCAGCAAGTACGACATGGACCCGGATGATTTTTCGGCGGAACTCGATCGGCTGTGGGAGCAGGTGCGCCCGCTCTACGAGAAACTGCACTGTCATGTGCGCGCTAAGTTAGCGCAAGCCTACGGCGAGTTGCAGGTGCCGCTGGACCAGCCCATCCCAGCTCATCTGCTGGGCAACATGTGGGCGCAGACCTGGGCCAACGTCTACGATCTAGTAGCGCCCGCCGACGCCGATCCGGGATACGACCTGACCGAGCGGCTGGTAGCGGCCGGCATGGAGCCGGAAGACATCGTGCACGCCGGCGAGCGGTTCTTCTCCTCCCTCGGCTTCGATCCTCTTCCCGACACGTTCTGGACCCGCTCACAGTTCGTTCGCCCGAGAGATCGAGACGTCATCTGCCACGCCAGCGCTTGGGACCTGGACTACGAAGACGACCTGCGGATCAAGATGTGCATCAGCATCAACGCCGAGGACTTCAACACCATCCACCACGAACTGGGCCACAACTACTACCAGCGTGCCTACAAGGAACAGCCGTTCCTCTACCGCGACAGCGCCAACGATGGCTTCCATGAAGCCGTCGGCGACACCATCGCCCTTTCCGTCACCCCCAAGTACCTGGTCGAGATCGGCCTGCTCGATGCTGAACCCGATCCGTCGAAGGACATCGGCCTGCTGCTCAACCAGGCCCTGGACAAGGTCGCCTTCCTGCCCTTTGGTCTGCTCATCGATCAATGGCGCTGGCGGGTCTTCAGCGGCGAAGTCGGCCCGGATGAGTACAACGACGATTGGTGGGCACTGAGAGAGAAATACCAAGGTGTGCGGCCACCCATCGCCCGCGCCGACACCGACTTCGATCCCGGCGCCAAGTATCACGTGCCCGGTAACGTTCCCTACACCCGGTATTTCCTGGCTCACATTCTCCAGTTCCAGTTCCACCGCGCTCTGTGCGAGGCGGCGGGCAACACCGGCCCCTTGCATCGCTGCTCGATCTACAACAACAAGGCGGCCGGCGAGAAGTTGATCGCCATGTTGGAGATGGGGGCCAGTCGGCCCTGGCCGGAAGCGTTGGAGGCGATTACGGGGCAGTCGAAGATGGATGCCACGGCGATCCTGGATTACTTTGCGCCGTTGTCGCAGTGGTTGGATGAGCAGAATGAGGGGCGTGCCTGCGGCTGGTAGCGGGGGATTGGAGTTCCCGCGCGGCTCCCGGGCGCCCGCGTTTCTTGAGTTGTGCACTCCCTGTCGGCTCGCTACGGGCGCCCGCGCAACTCGCCGTACCGGCTCAGACACGCACGGGCGCTGATCCTCCGCGAGCCGATCCGTGCACGGCAAGGTGTGGTGCCCGCGGGCTCAGGTCGCCTCGCGGGAACTCCAATCCCCCTTGGGTGGTGGGTTGGTTGGGGCCTCGCGTCTCGCTGCGCTCGACTCTCGGCACGGTCCTGTCTCAGAAGCCACGACCTCGCCGCTTCGCGTCTCGGCGGGCGGACGGGAATAGTTGTTAGAGCGTCGGCGTACAAGTACCATGTACAATGCTCAAAGAAACTTCGGGGAAACTTACGGCCGGCGTGTTGATGCCGGGTCGCAGTCTTCGTTAAGGAGTTGACCATGGAAGGGTGGTGGAGCGCTCTCGGTACGCCAGAGCAGGTTTTTTTCGGTATTGCCTTTGTCAGCACGGCGGTCCTCCTGTTGCAGGTGGCATTGATGCTCTTCGGCATGGGCGACTTCGACATGGATCTGGATGTCGACGGTGCCGATGGGCTCGATGGGCTCGATGGGCACGATTCCGGTTTCGGCTTGATCTCGGTGCGATCGGTTCTCGCCTTTTTCACCGGGTTCGGCTGGACCGGGGCCTTGGCGATGGACAGTGGCTTGGGGTTGGGGATTTCGATGGTGCTGGCCATGGTGGTGGGCGGCTTGGCCATGGTGGCCATCGCGGGCCTGATGCGGCTGCTCTATGGTCTGGGCGAGGAGGGGACTTTGGACTATGCCAACGCGGTTGGCGAAGTCGGTTCTGTCTACTTGCCGATTCCGGCCGCCATGGCGGGGCCGGGGCAGGTGGAAGTCCGCGTGCAGAGTCGGTTGCGCACAGTGCGCGCCTTTACGCGCTGCGCGGAGGCTTTGGAGAATCGCCGGCCGGTGAAGGTCGTTGGCGTAATCGACCAGCAAACGTTGTTGGTCGAACCGCTGGACATGACCGGTCCCGAAGGTTTGACGAGCGTAGAAAGCAAGGAGGGTTGAACGATGGAATGGATCGGCGGCGGAATTGCAATTGTTCTTGTCTTGATGGTCGTGGTCGGCGGAATCTTGCGGCGCTACAAGCGTTGCCCGTCCGATCGCATTCTGGTGGTCTACGGAAAGGTCGGAGGCACGGCAAAGGGTGGCATGTCGGCTCGTTGCTACCACGGTGGCGCGGCCTTCATCTGGCCGGTCTTTCAGGACTATGCCTTCCTGGATCTGACGCCGCTCCCGATCGACATCAAGCTGGAAGGGGCGCTGTCGCAGCAGAACATTCGCGTCAACACCCCCTCTACCTTCACGGTGGGTATTTCGACCGAACCGGGAGTGATGGAGAACGCGGCGGAACGGCTTCTGGGGCTCGATCTCAAGCGCATTGCTGAGCTGGCGCGCGACATCATCTTCGGCCAAATGCGGGTGGTCATGGCGACCATGCCGATCGAGGAGATCAATGCCGATCGCGACAAGTTGATCGAGAACATCACCAACGGTGTCGAGGGCGAACTCAAGAAAATCGGCCTGCGCTTGATCAACGTCAACGTCCAGGACATCACCGACGAATCCGGCTATATCGACGCGCTCGGTAAAGAGGCGGCGGCACGGGCGATCAACGACGCCAAGATCCGAGTCGCGGAACAGGAGCGCGACGGTGAGATCGGTGCGGCGATCGCGGATCGGGATCGTCGTATCCAGGTTTCGCAAGCACTCGCCACCGCGGTCGAAGGTGAGAACACGGCCAAGATCACCGTTGCGGCTTCCAACGCCAAGCGGCGGGAGCAGGAGGCGGAAGCGGAACGGTTGGCCAACGCGGCCGAGAAGGTCAAAGCGGCGCAGGCGCTGGAAGAGGCCTACCGGGCGGAGGAGCTGTCCGAACGCCAGCGCGGTAAGCGGGAAGAGGCGACGCAGCGGGCCAACGTGGTGGTCCCGGCGCTGATCAAGAAAGAAGAGATCGAGGCCCTGGCCGAGGCCGAAGCCGAGCGGCAACGGCGGACGAAGAAGGGTGAAGCGGACGGTTTACGCTCACTCATGGAGGCGGAAGCGGCCGGTTTGATGGCCATCCTGACCCAGAAGGCACTCGGTTTTGACCAGATCGTGCGTGCCGCCGGCGGGCGCCCGGAGCTGGCTTCGCTCTTGCTGGTCACCGAGCAGATGCCGAAACTGGTCGAAGAGCAGGCCAAGGCGATCGCCAACCTCAAGATCGACAACGTCACCGTCTGGGATTCCGGTCGGGGCGCCAACGGAAAAACGGCGACCGCCGATTTTGTCTCCGGCATGGTTGGGGCGTTGCCGCCCTTGCATGAGCTGACCAAGAACGTCGGTGTGACCTTGCCGGAGTTCCTCGGTCGCATGGATGGAATCGGCCCGAAGGCGGACGATGACGACGATGGCAGTGACGGCGACGACCAAGGTGGCGGCGGAAGCTCCTCCGGTGGCAAGTCGACCGGTGGTACCAGCCAGGGTGGGTCGCTGGCCGGTAGCCAGGGTGGTGGCGCTGCTTCGTTGAGTTCGACCGCCGAGAGTGCCGGCGCGAGCGCCGCGCCGACAACGAGCGAGGTGGCCGGTAGCGAGGAGAGCCGCGGCGAGCGGCCCAACCGTGCGGTGGCCGAAGAGGAGGCGGCGCCGAGCGCGGAGAGCGCAACCTCCGTGGCGAGCGAGGTGGCCGCCCGAAGCGAGCAAGCCGAGCAAGCCAAGCAGGTCGAGCCGGCCGGACTCGTCGGCTGGATGAAAGACAACACCGGTTTGCTGGCGGCTCTTGGCCTCGATGGTGGCAGCCAGGGCCTCGACGATCCCAAGATCGAAGAGGTGGTCAAGAGGGCCTTGGAGTGGGCGGGCCGAGTCTCGGATCCCAATGCGACCTGGTACTTCGTCAAAGACGGCAAATGGATCGGACCGAGAAATTGGTATCGTGTTCGTCAGGAAGCCCAGAACCGTCCGGACCTACCGGTCAACTTGGGTAGAGAAAAGAGCTGGCTTCCCTACGGAGTCATCGACCGAGCCATAAGGAATCTCAATTGATCCCAGCCAAGTTCCTAATCCCAGCCAAGAGCCGGAGAACGAATCTCGCCCGCCTGTCTACCCTGTGGATCGGCTGCATTCTCGTCGCCGCTACCGCCCTGGCGGCGGCGACGGGAACTGCCGGTACCGAACCGGCCAAAGTCGAGCGGCTGGAAGTCGTCGACCGTGCCATCGCTTTTCACGGCGGCGAAACCTACCGCAACAGCCACTCGTCGCTGACCATCTGTTCCAAATCCGGCTGCTTCGATCTGGAAGCGACGGTGCAAGGCGACCGCTTCGAGTACGAGGTCGAAGATCCCAAGCGCCGAGTGCGCTCCACCAATGATGCGGTGGTCCGGTTTGAAGAGGGCAAGCCGGTCGAGTAGGATGCCAAGGCGGCACAGCGAAACCGGGATTTCGTCAACGCCAGGATCTACTTCGCCTTCCTGCCCTACCGGCTCAACGACGACTCGGTGTTCAAACAAGATTTGGGGCTGGAGAAGTGGGGTGACCTCTACCTGCACAAGGTCAAGGTCACCTTCGCCGCCGGATCGAGTACCGACTCCGGCGACTCCTACCTCTACTGGTTCGACCCGGCAACGGCTCGCCTGGAACAGTTCGCCTATAGCTACGGCAGCGGTGAGGGAGCCGGTATCCGCTTCAGGAAACTGAACAACTACCGTAGGGTGGGCAGCATTCTCTTCTTCGACCAGCAGAACCTGGGCTACGAGGCACCCGATGTCGAAGTCGACATCATTACGCCGGCCTTTGTGGAAGAAAAGATGCGGGAAGTCTCCAACGTAGTCCTCAGCGAGATCGAGGTTCGCGGGCTTTCGCAGTAGGTAGCGAGGGATTGGGCCTCGACCTCGTGCCGGGCCGTCAAGGCCGCAGCCCGTAGGGTCGCAGCGTCAACTCCACATCGCCGAACGCGCCACCGGCGAGTTGCAGGTGGTAGATCAGCGCAGCCGGTCGCTGTGTTCGGCAGGAACTGGCGGCTCGACGCAGCTCGCCGAAAGCAGTTCGCAAGTGGCGATCCGTGGCGCGGTCCGGCACCGGAAAGATCGCGCCCAGCAGTCGGTCGGCGAGTGCCTTGCGCAGGAGGCGGCACGGCCGGGCCAGCTTGGGATGAGCCTGGTCGAGCGCCAGGCTGAAGGCAACCCTCGCTCGCCGCACGGCCAGAGTGCGTTGCCGGTAGTCGCTGTGCCAGCGCACCATCTCAGCCATCGACTTACTGTCCGGGGGTTGTGCCGGCGCGAGGGTTGCGGCCGGGGCCGAGGGCGCCGCCACGACCGAAGCCGCCAGGCTGACCAGCATCCAAATCGTCAAGATGGCGGCGGATCGGCTGGCAGAGGTTGGGAATCGAGAGCGACAGGATGAGTGGAGAGGGGGTCGGTCTTGGTGTGGAGTCCGGGACGTGGGTTGGGCGGCGAATGGGCGCATCGAGATCTCCTCAGCTTGCGATAGTCAGGTGGTTGCTTCGTCGTCGGCAAGCCCCGTGGCTGGACCGACATACCCTTGCTAGACGCAAACGGGCCGCGAAATCGCTCGCGCGATCTTTCTTTTCTCCCGCCGCTCCCGAAAAAAGCCGACACAGCATAAATGCACAAGGAAAGGCACCTTTCAACGGCCGACTGTGCTTATTCGGCGGTGGGGGAGGAGTGCAAAGCCAATATTTATAGATATTTACGCGTATTCTACCGGCCGATAATCACGCCGTTCTCGACCCGGACTGATTCTTGGGTACAGTGGCAAACCGGCCCTGGAGAGCCGCCTCCAATGAAAAAGGCTGGACTTTCTTGGGATCTTGCGCAAATTCGCGGCGAGACAGCGTATAATGATACACGCATAGTCCAGCGGTCAGCTTCTAGCTGAAGGCCGGCCGAAGCACCCTCGCAGACGCCGACATCGCGGGGGTCCGAAGGGCACGGTATCAATGCCGGATCCGGCTTTGCCGGAAAGGGATGCCCAAGGTTGCAAACGTCGGCGTCGAAATCGCCCTGCTCCCCACAACGACTGCGGTCGCCAGGAGAGCGGAACAGAAGAGTCATCAGAATTCAGGAGGTGAGCCCATGAAGATGGAGGGAACCAGTATTTCCCAGAAAGAGATCTCCAAGATCCGTGCGAATCTAGAAGTTTCGCCCGACCTCGAAGAGGCGGCCGATCTATTGAACCTCGCCGGAAATGCAACGCGATTGAAGCTTCTCTACTTGCTAGAGAACCTCAGAGAGCTTTGCGTCTGCGATCTCGCCGAAATGCTCGGCGTTTCGGTTTCCGCGGTGTCGCAGCACCTCTCCAAGCTTCGTGCCTACGGTCTGGTCGCGCCTCGCCGCGATGCCCAGACGATCTACTACCGGTTGACGGACCACGTCTTCAACGACAAGTTGCGGCAGAATTTCTTCCGCCAGTTCGACATCTGAACTGTAGATCAAAGCAAAAAGACGATTTCTCCCCAGTTGAGTCCGGCGACCTTGTCGGGCTCTGCTGGGGTTTCTTTGTTTTGGGGATTCCTCTGCGGGATCGGTAGAGGTCCCGGTTCCCCTGCTTGGGCGCACTTGAGGCGTAGTGTCCGATCTTGGGACGCCGGTTTCCCGCAAGCGAACAAGTTCACCGATCATTCCGGCAAATGAGCCGGTAGACGGGCCGCAAGTTCTGGCATGGTGAATGCATCTCCAGGAGTCAACACTATGGACAAACCCAGAGATCCGTCGCACAAGAAGAAGAAACGAACCCGCAAGATCGTCGGCTGGGGACTCGGTGCCGTCGTCCTGTTGACGATGACCGTCTGGCTGTCGCAGTTGGGGCCGGCTGTCTATGCCGTGGACCGCGATGTGGTGGTCACCGGAACGGTAGGGCGTGGCGATATGCTGCGTCAGGTGCGGGGCCCGGGAACGCTGGTCGCTATCGAGCAACGATGGATCGCTGCCGAAACCAATGGCAAGGTCGATCGCATCGTCGAATTGGCCGGCAAAGAGGTGACCGCCGATACGGTGGTTCTCGAACTGACCAACCCGGAGCTGGAGCAGCAGGCTCAGGATGCCTTGCTGGCGCTGCGCAAGGCCAAGGCCGAGTATCTCGATCTTCGGGTCCAGCTCGAGAGCAAGCTCCTGGGACAACAGGCCGATGCCGCCAAGGTCAACGCCGACTACGAAGAGGCCAAGCTGGTGGCGACCGCCGATGAACAGCTGCACAAGGACGGCCTGGCGCCGGAGATCAACGTGCGCAAGTCGCGACTGAGGGCGGACCAGTTGGCTTCGCGCAACGAAATCGAAAAGCTGCGGCTGCAAAAATTGAAGGAATCGATCGACGCGCAGCTCGATTCTCGACGGCTTGCCCTGGAGCAGCTGCAGGCGATCTACAATTTGCGTCGCTCACAGCAAGAAGGGTTGATCGTGCGGGCGGGTCTTGACGGCGTGCTCCAAGAAGTCCCCGTCAAGGTGGGGCAGCGGGTCACTCCCGGCACCAATCTGGCCCTGGTTGCTGATCCCACCCTGTTGAAAGCCGAGCTACAGATCCAGCAGGTGCAGGCGAAAGACCTGACAGTCGGACAGCGAGCGGAAATCGATACACGAAACGGTCTGATCGAGGGCCGGGTTCAGCGAATCGATCCGGCGGTTCGCTCCGGAACGGTGACCGTCGATGTCGCCCTGGTGGGCGATCTGCCCAAAGGTGCACGACCGGATCTCAGCGTTCAGGGCACGGTCGAGATCGAGCGGCTAGAAGACGTTCTTCACCTCCGGCGACCTACCTCGACGCAAGCCGAGAGTTTGACCCAGCTGTTCAAAGTGCTGCCCGATGGTGAGGCGGTGCGCGTTGTGGTGGAGTTGGGGCGCGGTTCGGTCGACACCATGGAGGTGGTGTCCGGCCTTGAGGAAGGAGATGTGGTGATCGTCTCTGATTCGTCGGCCTGGGACGGCCACGACCGCATTCGGTTGAAGGGTTAAAGGAGACTCAGTATGGCTACGGAGACAGCGCGTAGTGGCAGCTCGGAACCGTTGATTCAGCTTGAAGGTGTGAGCAAGGTTTTCCTCACCGACGAGGTCGAAACGCATGCGCTCGCCAACATCCACCTGCAAATCCAGAGTGGTGAGTACGTGGCGATCGCCGGCCCTTCGGGCGGTGGCAAGACGACACTGCTGTCGATTCTGGGTCTGCTCGATACACCGACGGACGGCAAGTATCGGCTCAACGGCAGGTCGGTGGAAAATCTCACCTTTGCGGAGCGGGCCAAGGTGCGAAACCGCGAGATCGGATTCATTTTCCAGGCCTTCAACCTGATCGGGGATCTCACCGTCGCCGAGAACGTTGAACTCCCTTTGACCTACCGAGGCACTCCGGCGGCGGAACGCAAGCAGAGGGTGCAAGCGGCGCTGGAACGTGTCGGGATGGCCCATCGCATGAAGCACTTTCCTGCGCAGCTCTCGGGCGGTCAGCAGCAGCGGGTGGCGGTGGCGCGGGCCGTCGGCGGGGACCCCAAGATCTTGCTCGCCGATGAGCCGACCGGAAACCTCGACTCGAAGAACGGCGAGGCGGTGATGAACCTGCTGGCCGAGCTACACGAGGCCGGCTCCACCATCTGCATGGTGACGCACGACCCGCGGTACGCGCGCCACGCGCAACGCGCGATCCACCTCTTCGACGGTCAGATCGTGGAAGAGCAAGAAGCGGCGCAGCGTGTTCAGCGCGAACTCCAAGAGAGCGGGTACGTCGTCTAATACTTGGGTCGTCTAGCGCGCCCCCTGATTCCACCAAGCGGTGACCCGACCGACTCGATCGAACGGGGGTGAAATGTGCATGCCGCCACCCAAGATGTCAGGTTTCCCATCGCCGTCGAGATCGCCGATGTCGATGGTGACCAGGTGAGTCGGATTGGTCGACAGGGTGTGAGGAGCGAAGTTCTGCGCGCCGTCATTTTCCAGCCAGATCAAGCTCTGACGCCCCGGTTGATCCCATCGGTTGTATTGGCTGGAGGCCACCACGTCGAGGTCGCCATCGCCGTCGAGGTCTCTGGCTACGGCGCGATAGGCACCGTAGAGGCGGGCGATATCGTGATAAACCAACTCGAAGTTACCTCGGTTCTCCAGCCATTGAATGCCGTGGTACGGCTTGGGCGAGGTCTCGATGTCGAGCGCATCGCCGTTGGTGTAGAGGATGTCGAGGTCGCCGTCTTCGTCGAGATCGACCAGCTCGATGCCGGAGGAACCGTAGAGCGGGTTACCGGCTTGCCAGAGAACGCGCGGTTCGAATCGACCGTCCCCGAGGTTGTAGAAGGCCACCACCTCTTCGTGAGCCTGCGTGACCAGGGCGATGAAGTCCATTCTTCCGTCGCCGTCGAGGTCGACGGTCGGCACATGGACGGCGCCGTTCTTCGGGTAGACGATGTGCTGCTCGAAGCTGCCATCCTCGCGCTGCTCCAGCCAGGCGACATGGCCGGTGACCCAGCCGCCGAAGACACCGACGGCGAAATCGATGTCCCCGTCGCCGTCGAAGTCGGCGGGTTCGAGGTCGGCCACGCGCGGGACGCCGGAGAGAATCTGTTGCTGTGCGAAGCGGGGCTCGCCGTTGCGCGAGAAACCCTGATTGATCAGCAGGATGGCGCCTCCAACCTTCTCATCGTTCGGCATCTCGGTCCCGAGGACCGCCACCGCGATGTCGAGATCGCCATCGCCGTCCACGTCGACCACCGTGGTCTTGGCCGGCGCGATGACCGACAGCAGCCCTATTTCCCGCCAGCTGTCGCCCTGGCGTTGCACCCAACTGACGCGATTGGCCCGCACGTCGCAGATCAGCACATCGGCCGTGCCGTCGGCGTCGAGATCGGTGATGTTGACGTTGGCGATGAAGGGCGGGTTGGGTTGGCGCCGGTCGGGCGGATCGGCGAAACCGCGCAGATCGAAGGCGAGCGGCGAAGGTGTGCTCTCGATGGTCAGTTCCGGCAACGCCGCCGGGCTGTGCTCCACGTAGTAGCGGGTGACCATCGCAACTTGCTCGGCGGTGAGCGGCGTGGCCAGCTCGTACTGGGCGATCACCCGGTTCATGTAGTCGATGACGTATGGCCATCGCCCGCGCGGCAGCACGTCGGGTGGCGGTGCGGCGTGGCAATGGGCGCAAATCTGCCGCACCGAGCGCCAGGCCGCCTCCTCGCTCGCCGCTTCGGCTGCGTCGGCGGTGTTCGTGCTCGGCGGTGGGGAGGGGTCGCTGGCCACCGGCGACGAATCGCCGCAGCCGCTGAGGGAGGCAGAAAGAGTGAGGGCCACGATCAGGCTGGCGCCGTGGCGCGCCAGACCCGCGAGTCGCTGGGAGTGGTGCATGCGGTGATGGTAAACCGCCAGTGGCCGGGGCGCTAGACTGGGTGGGTATGGCTACAGCACCGGCAAACATCCTGATCGCCGACGACCAGCGCGACGTGCTGGAAGCGCTGCGCATTTTGCTCAAGGCGGAGGGCTTCCAGAGCCAGCAGGTGACCTCGCCCGAGGAGCTTCTGGAAGCGGTCAAAGCGGCGGACTTCGACGTCGTGCTCATCGACCTCAACTACACCCGAGACACCACCTCGGGGAGCGAAGGGCTCGACCTGCTCGAACGGTTGACCGAACTCGACAGCCAGTTGCCGGTGGTGGTGATGACGGCCTGGGCGAGTGTTGAGGTGGCCGTCGAGGCGATGCGGCGCGGCGCACGCGACTTCATCGAGAAGCCGTGGGACAACGCCCGTCTGATCTCGATCCTGCGCACCCAGATCGCCCTGCGCCGCGCTCTGCGGCGCGGTGAGCGGTTGGCGGAAGAGAACCGGCTGCTGCGCGGTGAGGGCGACCAGCCGGTCTTCATCGCCCAGGCTGCCTCGATGCAGCCGGTGGTCGAGTTGATCGAACGCATCGGCCCGTCGAACGCCAACGTGCTGATCACGGGAGAAAACGGCTCGGGCAAAGGAGTGGTGGCGCAGAGGCTCCACCTGGCCTCGGGGCGCGCTGACCGGCCGATGGTGACGGTCAATGCCGGCGGGCTGGTGGCCAGCGTTTTTGAGAGCGAACTCTTCGGCCACGTCTCCGGTGCTTTCACCGACGCCCGCGAGGATCGCGTCGGCCGATTTGAACTCGCCGATGGCGGCACTCTCTTCCTCGACGAGATCGCTAACGTCCCCCTGGATCAGCAGGCCAAACTGTTGCGAGTGGTGGAGACCGGCGAACTCGAGCGGGTCGGCTCCTCGAAGACTCGGCGAGTCGACGTTCGCTTGCTCAGTGCCACCAACGCCGATCTCCTCGCCGAAGTCGAGGCGGGGCGGTTTCGTCGCGACCTCTACTTCCGGCTCAATACCGTGGAGGTACGAATTCCCCCGTTGGCCGAACGGCAGGAGGACATCCTTCCCCTGGCCGAGTACTTCCTGGAACACCACTTTGCCACCTACGGCCGGCCGGTGTGCGGCTTCTCGCCAGCGGCGCGGCAGGCCCTGCTACACCATCGCTGGCCGGGCAACGTGCGCCAGCTCTCGCACGCGATCGAACGTGCCGTGCTGATGGCTGGCGGCGATCAGATCGAGGCCGCGGATTTGGGTCTGGAAGCTGGCGGAGGGGAAGCCGGGCAAGCCACCACTGCCTCGATGCTCGATGAGTTGTCGCTTGAAGAGGTGGAGCGTCTGCTGATCCGCAAGGCGCTCGCCCGCTGCGGTGGCAAGGTCAGTGACGCCGCCCGCCAACTCGGGCTGAGTCGCAGTGCCCTCTACCGGCGGTTGGACAAGTATGGGCTGTAAACACAGTCAAGAGTAGACTCTATGCGGGAGTAGGATTGAACAGCCGTGCTGAAACGCCCACTTCGATTTGAGAACCGCATCCTGCTCCTGGCCCTGCTGGCAGGAGCCCCTGGGACGGTGGTGGCGGGCGTTGTGCTGTGGACCGGTCCCTACTCCGCCACCTTGCGCTGGACCCTCCTGATCTTCATTGTCGCTCTTGGGCTAGCCTTCGCCGCGGCGGTGCGGCGGCGAGTGATCTTGCCTCTGCAGCGGGTGGCGAACCTGCTACAGGCGACGCGAGAAGGCGACTTCTCTCTGCGTGCTCAGGGTGCCGGCGGTGACGATGCGCTCGGGGAGGTGATGAGCGAGATCAACATTCTCGGCGAGACCCTTCAGGAGCAACGGCGCGAAGCGCTCGAAGCGGAGGCTCTGTTGCGCAAGGTGATTGCCGAGATCGAGGTGGCGATCTTCACCTTCGACTCGAACGATCGGCTACGGCTGGTCAACGAAGCGGGGCGGCGACTTCTGGCCCAGCCGGAATCAAGGCTATTGGGCCGCTCCGCCGCCAAGCTGGGTTTCGACGACCTGCTGAGCGGCCCTTCCGCGCGCACCGTCGAACGGCTCTTTCCGGGAGGTGAGGGCCGTTGGGAAGTTCGTCGGGGAACCTTTCGTGAAGGCGGGATGCCGCATCAGTTGGTGGTCATCGCCGACCTGTCGCGGGCGCTTCGCGAGGAGGAACGCCAGGCGTGGAAGCGGCTGATTCGGGTTCTCGGCCACGAACTCAACAACTCGCTGGCGCCGATTCGCTCGATGTCGGCGACCTTGGGCGATCTGCTGCGGCGCCGGTCTCGTCCCCACGACTGGGAGGACGACATGGCGACCGGCCTGTCGATCATCGCCCAGCGTTCGGCTTCGCTCTCGCGCTTCATGGACGCCTACTCGCGGTTGGCCAGATTGCCTCCTCCGCGGTTGGCGGCGGTGAGTATCGGCGAGCTGGTCCAGCGGGTCAGCGCCTTCGAGAGCCGGCGGCCGATCCGCTTGACGATGGGGCCGACACTGGTCGTTGCCGCCGACGCCGACCAACTCGAACAGCTACTGATCAACTTGCTGCGCAACGCGGTCGACGCCGTCGAGGGCAACGACGGCGAGGTCAGCCTGTCGTGGCAGGTGGCCAGCGGCGGGTGGCTCGAGCTGCGGGTCGAAGACGAAGGGGCCGGCTTGCCGGAGACCGCCAACCTCTTCGTCCCCTTCTTCACCACCAAGCCGGGAGGAAGCGGTATCGGTCTAGTCCTCAGCCGCCAGATCGCCGAAGCCCACGGCGGCAGCCTGGTCCTCGAAAACCGCCCCGACCGCCCCGGCTGCCGGGCTCGGTTGCGGCTGCCGCTGGCTTAGCAGCCCGTGTTGACTGGTAGGCTACAGTGGCTTCGCCGGTAGCCACCTCTCTGTTACATGCGGAATACGTCGATGAATCTCGTTCTACCGCTGAAATTTCCAAGGCCAAGAGCCGTAGTTGCTGCGGTGGATGCCCTCGCTGCCTCTGGCGGACTGGAGGAGAGGGGGGCTGTTTTTACGAAGGCCGGGATCGTTGACGCCATCCTCGACTTGTGTGGCTACACGCCGGATGCTGAACTCGCAGGGAAGCGTCTGCTAGAGCCGTCGTTTGGCGATGGAGAGTTCCTCTTGGCGGCCATCAACCGTCTTGCAGAGTCGTTCAGGCGAAGCGGTGCTCCCATGGCTGACGCGGCTCACCTGCTCGCCAATGCCATTCGCGGAGTAGAAGTCCACCGAGAGACGTTCCGGGCGACTTCTCGCAAGGCTGTGGCTACGCTGGTCGACTGTGGGTTCGACACAGAAGTAGCCGAAGACCTTGTAAGCCAGTGGCTCGTTTGCGACGATTTCCTCCTTGCCGAGATAGAAGGGAGTTTCGACTTCGTAATAGGCAATCCTCCCTACGTTCGGCAAGAGCGAATCCCCCCTTCACTAGTGATGGAGTACAAACGGAGGTATGCCACCTTCTACGACCGGGCTGACCTCTACGTGCTCTTCTATGAAAAGGGACTGGATCTCTTGCGAGCGAGCGCGATGCTTGGCTTCATCTGTGCCAACCGCTGGATCAAGAACAAGTACGGTGGCCCCCTCAGGCGGAAGGTCAGCGAAGGTTTCCATTTGAAATTCTTCATCGATCTCGAACGGGCTGATGCTTTCCATTCGGAAGTGATGGCCTATCCAGCTATCACCGTGATTCAGCGGTCTCCAGCAAGGCGGACCTACTTAGCGCTGGAAAGGCGGGAGTCGGCAGCTGGCTTGGATGGGATCGTTGCCAAGCTGATGGCGGCAGAAAGAGGTGTGCTCCTTAGTGGGGGCGGAGGCGAGATCGCCGAGGTGACCGATGTAGCCTGTGGGCAAGCTCCATGGATTCTCGACGCACCAGATATCCTGACCGTTTTGCGAGACTTGGAGAAGAGGTTTAAGACTCTAGAAGGAGTGTCAACAAGAGTTGGTATCGGAGTGGCCACCGGGGCCGACCGTGTCTTCATCGGCAACTACAATGACCTTCCAGTGGAGGAATCCCGCAAACTCCCGTTGGCGATGGCCGCCGATTGTGTCAACGGTGTTGTTACTTGGGGTGGGCGAGGTGTAGTCAATCCGTACCTGGAGTCAGGGCAACTGGCACCGTTGGACGGTTTCCCCTTGTTCGCTAGCTACATGGAAGAGAATGCAGAGGCCCTTCGGAAGCGGCACACAGCCAAGAAGCAGCCGAGCGCCTGGTACAAGACCATCGATCGTATCTACCCGCAACTAACTGGCCGCCCAAAGCTGCTAATCCCTGACATCAAGGGAGAGGCCACTGTTGCCTACGACGAAGGGTCCTGCTACCCACATCACAACCTGTACGTTGTCACTTCCGATGTCTGGAACCTCCGTGCGTTGCAGGCGATCCTACGATCTTCAGTCGCTCTGATGTTCGTTGCCGCGTATTGCGTGAGGATGTCCGGTGGTTTCCTCCGTTTTCAGGCTCAGTATCTCCGGCGGATTCGCTGTCCCCAGTGGTCTGATCTCACCGACACCGACAAGCACACGCTCGTCGAGGTGGCTACGGAGCCTGACCAGGAAGCAGTGGACTCTGTGGTACTACCTTTGTTCGGCTTGGCCGGAGCCGAAGCCAAAGCGGTCTGTGCTTATGCGAGAGGCGCGCGTGTCATGAGAAATGGCGAATGATGATGCGACTACTTCCTGACGATTTCGATGAGCTTGTGAGGCAGGCGGTACAGCTCTTTTGGAGGTCGAGAATCGACGGTTCTAAGACACAGGGTGGCACGCGTGGGCAGGTGATTTCGGGCAAGAATATGGACGGTTTTCTCGAGATCGTTCGTTCCGTAGCTCGCCACTGCGGTATTCCCGAGGCTGCTGTGTTTACGACCGGACGAGCCAAGCTCACACTGCCCGGCTACTATCGTCCTATCAAGAATTGGGACGTGGTGATTGTCTATCGACACCGCCTCATCTCTGTACTGGAGTTCAAATCACAGGTGGGTTCATTCGGTAACAACTTCAACAACCGCTCAGAGGAGGTCATCGGCAATGCGGCCGATTTGTGGGTAGCGGCGCAGAAGGGGACATACCTCCCGACGCGGCACAAGGATCATCGGGATGGTGAAGCGACAGACCCGAGGTCCCCTTTCCTTGGTTACTTAATGCTCCTCCAAGACTGCGAGAAATCCACCCGGCCGGTGCATGTGGACTCGCTCCACTTTCATCTGTTTCCAGAATTCCGAGGGGCTTCGTATGCGCAGCGATATAAGATCCTCTGCGAGCGACTGATGGAACAAAACCTATACGGGGCTGCTTCACTCATGGTGTCGCCAGAGACCGACGGCACCGCCCCGGTTTCATGGAGGTCAATGTCGGAAGCTACGGACGTTCGCAACTTGTTTACGCAGCTTGCGGCCTGTCTTCATGCTGCTGCCCAGTCGTAGCTATTGACGGACTGTTCTCCTCCCATGGCTCGATCTACCGGCGGCCGTCTCGATCTCTTGCGGCAGGGTGGCCCGCCAGGGGCGGAGGATCGGCCGGCGCCGGGGGATCCGGATCGGGCCGTGGATGGTTTCGCTCCCAGTCGGCATAGCCGGCTGGAGGTGGCGCCGCCCGAGCAAGAGCCTTGCGACGCGGCGAGGGCGGAGGCTTACTGTGCTGAGCTGGCGCGCGGTGTCTTGGGCGACTTTGCTGTCGGTCTGCCTCTGCTGGGATCGGCGGGGCGTCGCCGGGCGCAGGTGTTGGCGGCGTGGAGCTTCACTCTCTTTGATCTCGCCGGTCAACCGGGCTTTGAGGGTGGCAAGCTGGCGGCGATCAACCGGTGGGAGTTTGACCTGGAATCCGCCTTGGACGGCGGGTCGCAGACCCAGCCGATCTTCGCTGCGCTCAGCCACGAGCATCGGCGCGATCCGTGGCCGGTTGCGGCCTTCGATGCGCTGATCGATCTGGCGCGCCGGCAGGCGAGCACTTCCTTGCCTACCGGAGGCCCTCGCCGCGAGGCGCAGCACCGGGCTCTCGCCGCTGCCTTGGCTCACGCCTACTTTGGCGAGGCTGCGCCGGACGAAACCGTCTCTCTGCTGACGGCGGTCTTGGCGGCGGGTGATGGCCGGGCGCGCTCCGGCCTGCCGCAAGCGGAGCAACTCGCGCTACTGCGCGGGCTGCGACCGCAGAGCCACGGGTCGCGCCCCCATCGCCGCGCTTTCAGCTTTCTGCGTGGCGCCGGCCTCGTACTGTTGAATCGACAGGACGCCCGTCCGAACTCGGGCCATCGCCGCGCCCTGCACCTTAGTTTCGGTACTCGGCTACGGCTCCTGCTGCGAGCCCTCTTCGCGTAGCGCCGCCACCATGATCTTGGCGGCGGCGGCGAAGCTGAGGCTCACCTGGCCGCCCCGTTCTTCCACCTCGATGGTGACGGTCTCGGCGGCCGGTTCTCGACCGCGGACGACAACGGTGCTACCCGGCGTCAGTCCCTGGCTGTCGAGGAAGCGGAGGAAGGCCGCGTCCTGATCCGCCACCCGTTCGATCTGCATCGACGCGTCGAGGGCGCAGGCGAGCAGGGTCGGTAGTTGCTTGTCGGCAACCACCCCGCTGGCGTCGGGGATCGGGTCGCCATGCGGATCCACCGCGGGGAAGCCGAGCATCTCGTCCATGCGGACGAGTAGCCGATCCGAGATCACGTGCTCCAGCTGCTCGGCTTCGCCATGGACCTCGCTCCAATCCATCCCCATCACCTTGACCAGGAAGAGCTCCACAAGCCGGTGGCGGCGCAACACATGGAGCGCCAGCTGCCGGCCCGAGTCGGTGAGCCGAGCGCCGCTGTAGGGCTGGTGTTCCACCAAGCCGCTGTCGGCCAGCGTCTTTACCATCGCCGTGGCGGTGCCCGGTGCGACCTTCAACTCAGCCGCGATCTGGCCGGTGGGAACCAACTTGCCGGCAGCGCGCTGCTGCGCCAGCAGGATCTGCTTGAGGTAGTCCTCGACGGTGCTCGTCGGCATGAAATCCACCTGTCGGTCTGTGGCCTGTCGATCGCAGGCATGGAGGTCGCTACCAGGGAGCAACCGAGCCGGCGGCGGACGAAATCGGGCCGCCGGCTTGCATCTACTTGCCAGTGCCGATGGGGGCGAGGATCATGACCATCTGGCGACCCTCCATCCGCGAGCGGTGCTCGACGACCGCGATGTCCTTGGTCTGCTCGGTGACCTTGTCGAGGATGTCTCGGCCCAACTCGGGGCGGCGCAACTGGCGGTAACGGAAGAAGACCGTCACCTTGACCTTGTTGCCCTTGCCGAGAAAGCGGCGAGCGCGGTTGGTCTTGATGTCGAAATCATGAGAGTCGATCGTCGGACGGTACTTGACCTCTTTGACCTCGATGGTGGTGGTCTTGCGCTTCGACTCGCGCTCCTTCTTCTGCTTCTCGTAGCGAGCCTTACCCCAGTCCAGGATGCGGACTACGGGCGGATCTGAGTTGGCACCGACCTCGACCAAGTCGAGACCGCTGTCTTTGGCCTTGCGCTTCGCCTCTTCCAGCGGAACGATTCCGGCCTGGCTACCGTCCGCTTCGATCAAGCGGACCGGGCTTTTGCGAATGCGATCGTTGATTCGCGGCTCATCAGACCTGTTGGGCATTCGCATGTAACGGCTGTACCTGCGGATAGTGATGTCCTCCTTTCGGCCCTTCTAGCGCGGACCGGCGGTTGATTTGTTAGCGAACAGTGATGGTCACTGCGGGCATTGTACTGGTTTTCCTGCTGCTTGGGGCTCTGGTCTTCTAGAGGACGAATCGCCGCCGGCGCTCGCCTCCAGGGGCGTACCGGCTTGCGTCCGTCACCAGCTTTCGCCCGGAGCCAGGGTCACCACCTCGCAGGTCACGTGCAACTCGTCGAGCGCGGCGCGCAGCCCCTCGGGCTTACCGGTCAGCGCGGGAAAAGTCCCCCAGTGAATGGGGATGACCTGCTCGACGGCGAGAAAGCGGGCGGCGTAGGCCGCCTGGCGCGGGTCCATGGTGAACAGATCGCCGATGGGCAGGAAGGCGAGAGTGGGCTGCCACAGTTCAGCGATCAGCTTCATGTCCGAGAACAGCGCCGTGTCGCCCGCGTGGTAGAAGGTGTAGCCGTTGGCCAGTTGCACCACGTAGCCCCCCGGGTCCCCACCGTAGAAAAACCGGTCGCCGTCTTGAATACTCGACGAGTGGAGCGCGGGCACCATGGTCACCCGGGCGCCGCAGACCTCTTGCGCGCCGCCGGTGTTCATCGGTGAGCAGCCTCGCACCCCGTGGTCGCCCAGCCACTGGCAGATCTCGAAGTTGGCGACGACGATCTTCGGGTTGTGACGTTGGCAGATCTCGACCGCGTCCCCCATGTGATCGGCATGACCATGGGTGATCAAGACCGCGTCGAGCCGTTCGAAGGTGCGCACCACCTGCGGGCAGACCGGGTTCGAGCTACACCACGGATCGATCAGAATCACCTGCCCGTCGGGCAGATCGCAGCGCACCGTGGAGTGGCCGAGATAGGTAAAGGTGGGACGTTGTTGTTGGTTCATGGCGACTCCTTTCGACCCGACTGTACAACCTAATCGAGACCTGCGGGTGAGTGGCGCGCAGGCGAGTGATTCTACGGTGAGCCGGTCGGATCGCGCGTCAGCCAGAGGTGGCGGTAGGCGTCCAGTTCGGAGGCTTGTGGGGAGTTCTCGCGAGTCGCACTTTTACCGAAAACCGGGGCGCAGCCGCCGATCGCAGCCAAGGGCAACGGCTCCACCTGCGCCGCCTGCCAGGTGTTGCGATCGGCGTCCTTGTCCCAACCGAAACTCTCCAGGAAGACGGTGCGCAGCCACCCCGGCGGCGGCGGCCGAAGCCTGGAGCCATCGAACTCGAGGCTCAGCTCATCCCCGGAGGCGAGGATGACATTGCGGTCGTCCGCCTCCAGGAGCAGCTCGCGTACATCGCCGTAGCGGGTGTAGCGGCCCGGGAAGGGGAGCCACGGAGCGCTCTCGGTGCGCACTGCATAGTTGAAACCATGCGGGGCGTTGGGAGCGTTGCGGGTGAGCGCCGAGTAGCCACCGAAGTGCAGGTCGGCCAGCGACGGGAGCAGCTTGGCTACCACCATTGGGGCCTGATCGACGGTCTCGGTCGAGAAGGCGATGCGGTCCCAGTGCAGCCACAGGGAGGTCACCATCCGCAACCGGTGGCTGCCGGCGGGAAGCGGCGGCGTATCGACGACCATGGTCTTGGTCTTGCCCGCCGGATGGCCCATCTCCGCCATCAGCGTCTGCCATCCCTGCGCCGTCTCGACCTCCAGCCGTGGTGCCAGGTAGGGCAGGTCGGAGCGTTGCGCCACCGCCAGATTGAGGCTGGCGTCGGCGGGGAAGATCCAGCCATCGAGCAGCAGCCGTACCGGTCGCGCGGAGTCGCTGGTGAAGGCGCTGCCGAGGTCGAAGGTAAAGCTCCATGGCGCAGCAGCTACACCCTGGTAGCGGCTCGCGGTGTAGCCGTCGGCGTAGACCCCGTCGCGGCGGGCGACCTGGGCGGTGACCTCCTGGCCGGTGCCGTCCCAGGCGGCGACCACCGGCTGGACGTGGCGGCTGGCGAGCACCCGCTCGGGGGCGAGGTTTGCGGGATCGGAAAGCGCGCCGGGGACCACTTTCAGATTGCTCGCCACTTCGAGTTCGGCCGGGTAGTCCACCACCCAGAGCCGCGTCTGGTCGAAGAAGGCGGCCTCCCACAGCTCTTCGGTCACCCGCAGGCGGTAGACCCCCTCCTCGGCGCGGGCCGCGGGGGCGTGCACCAGCTCACGCGGATCGGCCGCCGCCCAGACTCCCGGCGCCACCGGCAGGCCGAGCGGCGCATTCCACAGCAGGTCAGTGACGAAGGCCATCTGTTGGCCGTTCCAGGCGTAGAGGAAGGGGCAGCTGCCCTTGAGCACCTGCTCTTCGACGATCGTCTGGTGGCTCTTGGGTTGCAGCCGCTGCTGCGGCACCCCGTTGGTCCACACTACGCGCAACGAATCGGCGGTGGAGCGGGAGCCGAGACCAAAGTGAACCCCATCGCCCCTCGCCTCGCGGAATTGGTAGGCGGAACCGGCCCGCACCTCCACCACCGAACCGACCCCGAAGAGGTTGTTCTTGCTGTTGCCCTTGGCCAGCCCGCGCAGGTGCACTTCCAACCAGCCGTTCTTGTTGCCGCCCTGGTTGGTGAATTGGAAGAGGCCGCCCGGTCCGCCGGCGACGAGGTCGAGGTCGCCGTCGCCGTCGAGGTCGGCGGCGGCCAGCGAGGTCAGCGCCGCGCCGGTGATTCCCGTCACCTTGAGCGTGCGGTCGAAACGGCCGCCGGAGCCTTGCGCCAGCAGGTGCAGCCCGTCGCTGCCGGCAGCGGCGAGGTCGAGCCGGCCGTCGTTGTCGGCGTCGAAGGCGACCACGGCGGCGAGCTTGGAACCCGTAGCTAGATAGAGATCGCCGGCCTTGTGCTCGAAGTGGCCGCGACGGTTGCACCAGACTTTCAGCTGCGCCGCGCCGGTGATCAGCTCGGGCCAGCCGTCGTTGTCGAGGTCGGCGCTGGCGACCGCCTGGGTGGCCCCGGCCTCTTTCAGCCCGATCTCGGTGGTGCGGTCGGCGAAGCGGCCCTGGCGCAAGTTGTCGAGGAAGGTCAGACCCTTCGAGTGGGCCAGCAGTAGATCGAGGTCGCCGTCGCGGTCGAGGTCCGAGGCGAGGATCGCGTGAACGGTACCGAGGTCGAGCCGCGGGAAGACCTTCTCGCCGACCGCTTCGAGGCTGCCGTCGAGAGCGTTGCGGTAGAGCTCGACGAAACCCTTGCCGCCCCGCTGGCCGGCCACCACCAGGTCGAGATCGCCTTCGACGTCGAAGTCGAAGACCGTGGCGGCGGCGCCACCGCGCAGACCCTCGACGCCGAGGGCTTGACTGAGTGCGAGGGGAGCCGATTCGGCATCGGCGCCGATCGATCCGGCCCAACCGGCGAGGCCCTTGTCGGTGTCTCGAAAGGTGAGCAGGTCGAGAGCGCCGTCGTTGTCGAGATCGACCGCGAGCAGTCGCCCTGGGTCGCCGCCGGCCTCGCTGAGCCGGTGCGGCTTGCCGGGGCCGGCGCTCGCCAGACGGATCTCCAGCGTGGCCGCGGAGCGAACGATGTCGGGCCGCTGGTCGCCGTCGAAGTCGCCGATCGCCAGACCGCCCGCGACCGTCGGACTCTCGCTCAGCAGGCTGGCGGTGAAGGTCACCGGCAGCGGCTCGCCGAAGTGGGTCGGCGGCGGCTCGCCGGCGAAGCGCAGGCGGGGATTGCCGAGGATTCCGGCGGTCAGCTCGCGCTGGCTCTGCTGGTACATCGGCGTCACTTTGAGCACATTCTCCAGCCGCAGTGCCGGCACCCGCGCCTTGCTCACATCCTCGCCTTCGAGAGCGGTGAGCAGCTGGTCGATTGCCCTGCCGGAGATCGGCGGGGCTTGCCAGAGCAGCTCGCGGACGCGCAGGTAGGCCTGGGTGGCGGCGGCGCGGTCTCCACGGCCGACTGCCGCCTGGCCGAGGCGCAACATCACCACCAGGTTGTCGGGGCGCAAGCGACCGAGCTGCACCAGCGCCTGGCTGGCTGCCCTGGCGGCCTCGTCGCCCCCCATCGTCGAAGCGTGCGCGTGGAGGGCGTTGACCACCTCCAGATTCTCCGGCGCGGCGGCGGCGGCCCGCTTGAACCAGGTGAGAGCTTCCTCGGGCTGGCCGGCCCACTTGAGGATCTCGCCCTTGAGCGCTAGCAACTCGCCGTCTTTGGGCGCCAAGGCGAGCGCCTTGTCGATGGCGATCCGTGCCTCTTCGCTCTTCTGCTGGCGCAGCGTCGCGATGGCGAGGTTGGCCAACGCTAGCGGCTCGCCCGGGGTCAAGCGAGCCAACAGGCGAAAGATCTCCTCGGCTTCGCCCGGCCGTTCGTTCTCGAGCTGCGCGATACCCCGGTTGCGCAGCTCAAACGCCCGGTCCGAAAGCGCGGCGCCGGCCACCACCAGTGCGATGAGCAGAAGGAAGGGGAGAGCACGTCTACGCATAGCCACGGATTGTACCCAGGTGCGCCGTCCCAGGCGGCGGGATCGCCTCTATTATTTCGTCACCACCCGGTAGATCAACAGCAAGAGTACCGAACCGGCCACCGCGATCAGCAAACTCGGCAGATTGAAGCCGTGAATGCCGCCAAAACCCATGAGCGTGGCCAAGAACCCGCCCAGCATCGCACCGCAGACACCGAGGATGAGCGTCATCACCAGCCCCCCTTTGTCCTTGCCCGGCATCAACACCTTGGCCAAGAACCCGGCCAGCAAACCGAAAATGACCCAAGCGAAACAACCCATAGTTCAACTCCTCCGAAGTGGTGTTGGAAGCGCCCAGCAATGGCTGGAAGCCGTGAGGAGAGTGTAGCAGTGGTGGCGGACTCTGCGCCCGCTGCACGAGGCAGCGATTCGGCAGCGAAGAGCTGTCATGACGCATGTATTGACAGCGTCTGTCGTCTTCTGCCATCGTGCTGAAGATGAGCGCCAAGAGCCACCAACTTCAGATCCGAGTGAGCGCGGAGCAGAAGCGAGCCCTCCAAGACCGAGCGACGAGTGCCGGTCAGACCGTCTCCGCCTTCGTCCTTTCGCGGGTCCTACCCGCAGATCAGCTGCGGTTCGCGGAGATCTTGCGCGCTCTCCGAAATCGGGAGAACCGCCGGTTTGCCTTGGCGGAACTCAACGATTTGCTATCGAGCCTGGCGCCGGTTGAGTTGCAGCGTGCAGTGGCAGACGCGGACCTTCGGGAGCTCTCTGCCCACACCCAAAACTACCTGGCGGCGATGGTGGAGCGGGCTTGTGAACGGGGCGGCATCGAGCCTCCCGCTTGGACGCGCACGGTTGAGCCCCTCGCCGAACCGCACTTCGCGACCCGGCTCGCAGGTTTGAGGCTCCACCTCCTCCACACAAGCCCCGTGGCCTTCAAACGGCGCAACCTCTTCGTCGACTCCGGCGTGGGCGACCGAGTTTGATGTTCCGCCTGACTCGCGAGGAGATGCGCCGTCTCTTCGGCCTGCTCAATGCCGAACTCGAAGCCGAAAATGCCGAGGGCGAACTCTATCTGGTCGGTGGCGCGGTGATGTGCCTGGTGCTGGACGCACGGGACTCGACCCGAGACATCGACGCCTTCTTCAAACCGACGCGGGTGATCCGCGAGGCGGCAAGACGGGTTGCCGGCCGGGCCGGCATCGACGAAAGCTGGCTCAACGACGCGGTCAAAGCCTTCCTGAGCCCTCGCGGCGACTTCGAGCCCTACCTCGAACTGGAACACTTACGGATCTTCGTCGCTCAACCGCCCTACCTGCTGGCGATGAAATGCGCCGCCATGCGCCTCGGCGAAGAGTTTCACGACTTGGACGACATCCGCTACCTCCTGCGCTACCTGAACGTCGAAAGCGTCGACCAGGCACTCGCCATCGTCACCCAATACTTCGATGCCGATCAACTCCCGACCAAGACACGGTTGGCGCTGGAAGAGCTTCTGCCAGGAGGCTAGCGCGAGCGCCGCACCGCTGCCACCACGTCTGGCATCGGTTCACCGTTTCATGAAGTCCATCACCGCAGCGAACGCTCGCAAGATCCTCCATCGCCAGCTCGACCAAGTCGCGCTCAGCAGCGAACCGGTTCGGATCATTGGCAAGCGAGCTAACGCCGTGCTGGTCTCCGAGCCAACCTGGCGAGCGTTGGCGGAGACGGTGTATCTGTCCTCGAAGTCCGGCGTTGCCTCCTCGATCCGCGAAGGGATGGAAGCACCGCTCGAAGAGTGCATCGAGGAACTGGACTGGTGAACCGATCCCGAAACCGAGAGTCGGTCACGTAGCTAAGCGGATCACTAGCGCCCCCAAAGCATTCCCGTATACACTCCCATCTTCGATATGAGACGGGAGGAATCTCTGAGCCGCCGAGCTGCCTGTAAAGGTAGCGATCGCTCTGTGGGTGGTGGTATGCCCCTAGAGGGCGTGCTGCCTTGTGTTTCGGTTCTTCGGGGGTCTACTTGAACTCCGAGTTGCCTCGGCTTGGTACCCAGGCGGATTTGATCAGTACCCTCGTCGAGCGCTACAGAGCCTCGGGTGAGACTCCGCGCCCCAAGGTTGTCTTCTTGGTCGGTTGGCCAATCTCGGCGCCTCTAGAAGAAGGGCAAGCAGGCGTTCCGGGAGTTGGAGAACTTACCGCACGCGCCGAAAAGTGGCTCAGAGACCGGAGTCTCGGCCACGATGAAGAGGGCTCGGCCGATCCTGTGGCTTGCTACCAGAGCGCTATGGATGCGGTTGGAAAGAAGGCCGGCGGTGCATCCGCCGTGGACGAACTGGTTCGTGGCGCGGTTCTGGAGGCGCATAGAGCTTGCAGAGCGGCGAGTATCCCGAACGCAACCAACCACAACGCGGTCAGGCGATTTTGCGAGGAGCTAGAAGCGCGGCACGAAGATTGGGTGCTGAGCCCAGGGGTTGAGTATTTGGGCCGGCTGACCAGCGAATTTCAGAGCTTCTGTGGGGGTGTGGTGCTGACCACGAACTTCGATCCACTGATTGAGGTGGCGATTCGTCGCCACGGTGGCTCTCCTTTCAAAGATGTCGTGGGACCCAGTGGCCAGCTTCGCGCGGGCGTTCAGTCGGGAATCACCTCGGTGGTCCATGTCCACGGCTCCTGGAGTAGCGAGGCAAGGACCCTGCACCGGGAGGTTGTCCTCGCGAAGAAGCGACCGGAGCTGACAAGGGCACTCGCCAAGCTCTTGAAAGACTCCACTGTTGTTGTGGTTGGCTACGGCGGGTGGAAGGATGTCTTTAGGGAAGCACTGAGGGAGGCCGCCACGGCGGATGATTCCGGTTTTGAGCTCCTATGGAGTTTCTTCACGAAAGAGGAGCTCAAGATCGAAGCCGGATTGCACCGGCTTTCGGAAATGTTCCCGCGGGCCGACTTCTACAAAGGCGTCAACTGCCACAAGTTCTTCCGGAAGCTATTCAAGAAGCTGAAGAGGTCCCCTTCTCCACAGACACTCGTTGCACAGGCCGAATACCGCCGCTGGGCCCACCAACGGCACGAGGGCCTCCCGCTCATCGGCCTGGGCGAAAGCGCCAAGCTGCGCTTCGATGAAGTTTACGTACCGCTGCGGATCACCGGCCGGTTCGGTGAGATGGCGAGCCGAGATCCTGAAGAAGAGGCCTCGGCCGCCGGCAGGCAACCGGACCTCGATGATCTCAAGATCGAGGGGATCTTCGCTGACGCAGTTTCCCGAGAATCGCACCGACTGGTTGTTGGCCTGCCAGGCTCCGGCAAGACCACGGCGTTGAAGAATCTCTTCCGGCTCTGCCTTGCAGCCAAAGAGGATGAACCGCCGTTGGTGGGGCTGGAGCCGGGAACATTGCCGCTGCTGATCAAGCTCTCCAGCTTAGCGGGCGACAAACTGCCTCTTCTTCGACAGGAGTCCGGCGACTGGACGAGCAGCGAGGCCGCTCAGCGGTTGAGCTCGATCGTGGTCGAGCTGGCCGGCGGAGGTTTTCCCGACGCGGAGAGCCGGCTGCCCCGGCTGTGGGAGCGCGGTACCTTGCTACTCCTTCTTGACGGTCTGGACGAACTGCCCACGCGGGAAGATCGCGCCGACCTCTGCCGCCTGCTGGCGGCGGCCGGGCCGAGCCTGCCTGCCGGCACCAAGATCGTCCTCTCGTGCCGCCAAGAGGGCTACAGCGAGGAGCAAGAGCCGCTCGGGAAGGGCTTCGCGAGGCTGGAAGTGGCCCCGCTCAACTTGGATCAGATCCTGGAGCTGGTCGAACGCTGGTTCGACGAAGCGGGGCGTGCGAGCAAGAGCGAGAAAGAGTGGTCTCTGAACTCAGAGGAGTTGGAGGAACACAAGAAGGACCTGGTCGGCTATCTAAAGACTCTTCCTCAAGGCGAGCCTCTGCACCATCTGGTCGGCTCGCCGCTCCTGCTGACTCTGCTCTGCCTTTCCGTCGCTCGCGGCGGCGAGATCCCCCGCCGCCGTGCCTCCTTCCTCAACGGCTGCTTGCGCCTGCTCCTCGGCGGCTGGGACCGCTCCAGCGGTCAAAGAGAGCGCCCTCAGCTCGATATCGATCTGGCCTTGGCGGTGCTCCGGCGGCTGGCGGGCGAGTTGTTCCGGCGAGGCGAGACCGAGATCGAGACGGAGGCGCTGATCGAACTGGTCCGCGAAAGGCTCGCGATCCTCGGTAGCGCTGCGGAGGCCGGCAAGGTTGTCCGCTGGTGGGCGACGGACGCGATGGTCCTGGAAACGCTGAGGGCAAGATCCGCGTCCGAGAGCTACCAGTTCCGCCACCTATCCCTCCAAGACTACCTGGCCGCCTGCGACCTGGCGGCGAGCGGCGAAACCGCAATCGAACGATTCGCCGCCCAAGAAGGGTCCGACTGGGCGCGGGCCAAGCGCGGCCGCAAAGAAGTCCTACGGCTGTTGGCGGGCCTCCCGGAACACCGCGTCTTTACCCCATTGCTGCGTGGCCTTCTCAAGGCCGATCCGCATCTCGAAGAGATCAGGATCGTCAAGAGCTGCCTTCTCGAAGCGTTCGAGGTAGAGGCCGAGGCGTTCGAGACGGCACTAGATCCCACCAAGCCGCCCTCCGGCAGGTCGAAAGAGCAGATCAACGAGCGCATGCTCCGCGCGCTGGGCCTCTTGGACTGGCGGCTACCGCCAACCTTGGCGCCGTGGCTCCAGAGGGTCGCCACGGAGGCGAGGGAGAAGCAAGATCACGAGGTTGAGGAGGAGGCCGCGCGGTTCCTAAAGAAGCTGGGGCTGGAGTTTGAGCCAAGGGTGGACGAGGGCCGTGCCGGTGACAAGGCGACGCCACCGACTCTGCCCAAGATGCGCTCCATTCCGCTGAGAGTTCCCCGGTTGGGCAGGATGAACTACGCCCCTACGCGGATGCGCTCCTTGCCCATGGACGCTAGCCGTGCCGTGGATGGACAGGTCATCGAGGAAGTGGCAACTAGAATCCGCTTCCTCCCTGTCCCGGCCGGCGGCTTCACCATGGGTAGCGATGAGATCTCAGAGAACGAGCGCCCACTTCGCCCAATACAACTCTCCGCTTTTTGGCTAGCTGAAACCGCCACCACCAACCGCCAGTACGGTCAGTTCCTACGTAGCCAGCGTGGTAGCCAGAAGGTCCGCGAACCCTTCCGCTGGCGTGATGAGCGCTTCTCCCACCCCGAACAGCCAGTGGTTGCGGTGAACTGGGAGGAGGCGATGGCCTTTTGTGGTTGGCTGAGCCAGCAGAAGACTCTCCGGTCGAAAAGGTTGAAGGCGATCTTGCCGAGCGAAGCGCAGTGGGAGTACGTGGCGCGGGGAGGGGAGAGTTGGCGCTACCCGTGGGGGAATGAGCCGGAGCCGAACGAGAGGCTGGCCTGCTTTGGTCGAGACTGGGAGAAGGATGGACCTGAGCCGGTGGGTTCGTTGGCGGCTGGTACAGGCCCTTTCGGCCATGCGGACCTGGCGGGCAATGTATGGGAGTGGTGTCGGGATCCGAAGGAGGATGGTCTCTACAGAAGGCTGAAGAAGGCGGAACTTAATCCCAAAGGTTGGGGAGGCAGCGAGACTCGGTTTCTTCGGGGCGGCTGCTGGGCCAGTTCAGACTGTTACTTGCACTCAGATAGTCGCCGCAGGAGTCCTGCCAGGCTTCGCGACGACGGTATCGGCTTTCGAGTTGCTCTCGTTCCCTTGAGCCCTTGAGCCCTTGAGCCCCTGGCGGTTCGAATGTTTCTGTGAGTGCGAACGGTCGTGGTCCGGCAGCGGGCTCAGCCCGCTGCTACAGTGTGCTGGACCAGACAGTGTGCCGGTCATCTCGGAGACCTTGCACTGGTAGAGTTGGTTCATGGACTGGAACATCTTCCCGGTGGCGACTTGATCCAGCAGGGCTTGCTGGACCTCGCGGTCTCGGCTGAGACGGTGCCTTCGCTGTTGGTTTCGATCGGTGCTCCGCGTCTGCGGAGCCTCGGCCTTGCGGTGGGCGAGGTTTCTTTCTCCGATACTGAGCATCGTCTCTACCTGCTACTCGCCGAGGAAGACTCCGACTCGGCCCATTCTCGCTACAACGCTCTGATTCGCCGGCTGGTCAGTTTCGAGCGATGCGTCAGTTAGCCGACGGGGCGCGTGTTGGGCGCCGCCTAGTCAGCGTGCCTGTCGATTAGTCAGATCTTCTCAAGCGAACTCGGCTCGAAGAGTTTGCGACTCTTGTAGGGTGGTGCCCCTTGCAGGGATGCCGTGTGCTGGGCTTACTTCAGATCAATCGCAGCTCCGCGTGATCCTCGAAGTGGCGAAAGTCGGCGTCGCGGGTGATGAGGGGAGTTCGGTGGTCGATGCAGCTTTGCGAGATTAGGGTGTCGGCGAGGCCTGCTTTGAGTTTGTGGCTGAGGAGGGTGGCTCGGGTTGCCGCGGCCCGTTCCCAGTAGCCGGGACGGACTTCCAGCAGGGGCAGTTCTCGAATCCAACGGGCAACTCGGGGGTCCAGCTTGGGGTTGGAGAGAATCTCGCTGAGGACGACGGGCGGTAGGCCGACTGGGTGCCGGGCCGGGTGCCGCCGCGACCGCGTACCAGCCAACGAGTCCACAACTAGGGCATTTGCACTTCGACCAGGTCTTGGACCCTCCTCGCCAGCCGCTGATCTAGCGTCAGCAGGGGCAGGTTGGTGAGACGGGCAAGAGCGACATACTCGGCGTCATAGGTCTTGGCCCAGCCGAGAGCGCCGGCGAGGCGGCGTGCTTCTTCGTAGAGTTCGCGCGGGCCGGTAAGTTGTAGCGAGCTGCTCAGCAGGCGCTCGACGGCGAGTTCGGCGAGCTTTCGGCTGATCTCGCGGCGCCACTGCAAGCCCTGGATGGCGGAGAGGACTTCCGAACGTAGCAAGAACGGGGCGTGCAGCGCACCGGGCGCACCGGGAAGGAGGTCGAAGCCGGCTTCCGAGAGGCAGATCGCGGTGGCGGCGCTGGCGTCGAGAACCCAGCTTTGTTCGCTCTTGCCAGCGAGTCGATGGAAGGCCGTCGCCGCGCTCAACGACCGGCTCGCGAGCGGCGTACTGCCGCCACCACGTCTGGCATCGGCTCACCGGTCGCCGTCCTGCGCCAGGCGGTGGGCAGCTGGCGGGCGACCTCCACGGGAAGGTCGTTTTCCTGGATCTGCAACTGTAGACCGACCTTCTTGGCGGGTAACTTCCCGCTGCGGATCCACCGCCGAATCGTCTCGGGATCTCTGCCAACTCTCGCCGCTGCTTCTTGGACGGTGATCATTGTGGCATGCTACTACAATCTTGGTTCGACAGGGCCAGGATCGCGTGCCGGTTAGTTCGGCAGCAGGACACTAGGCAATGCTGCTCAACCGCGTTGCCCACCAAAGTAGACCACCCTCGGCAAGGTGGCGAAGTCTTTGTCGCTGGTCACGAGGTCGGCATCGTTCAAGAGCGCCGTGGCGTAGACGAGCGAGTCGGCCATGGCGAGGCCGTGTTCCAGGCTGAGGTCGGCGGCGGTGAGGGCGACCGTGGTGGTCAAGGGGACAAACGCGGGTTTTCTCGATCTGGGCCACGACGATCAGGGCCTCCTGCTCGCTACGTTCGTGCAGGATCCACTTGTAGACCTCGTAGATCACCACGGCTGGGGTGACCACGTCACTCAGCCGTTCGAGAAAGGGGCGAACTTGCCGGCCAGCGGTCCGTCCGTCACAAACTCCAGCCAGCCGGAGGAGTCGACCACGGTGGCACTCGTGCTCAAACGCGATCGACCTTTTCGCGGAAACCCTCGGTCTTCATCCCGCGGAGAAATCCGCGCAACTCAGCCAACGGCCGGTCCGGGACCAAGGTGATGATTCCACCTTTGGCCAAAACTTGGACGGTCTGGCCGATACGGATAGGAACTTCTTGCCATATCTGCTTGGGGATCACGAATTGGTATTTGCTAGAGATGGTGGCGGTTGCCATGCGATCCTCCTACGATTCGTTGGTCGATGGCGCTGTCATAGAACAATCTACTCGAAGGGCGCGACCACCACCAAGTCCACCAAGAGGTTACTAGAAGTGGGCCGAAATTATGTCTATAATGACTATGAAATCTGTCCAGGAGGTTTCTAGATGCGTTGGAGAGTCGCCGAAGCCAAGCAGAAGTTTTCTCAGGTGGTTCGTGCCGCCCGGGAGGAGCCGCAGGAGATCCTCAACCGCGATCGCCCCGTGGCCGTGGTGCTCGATGTGGAGAGTTACGAGGAGTACCGCCGGTGGCGGGCGCGGCGGGCGCGGCCATCGCTGGAGGAAGTGACGCGGGAGCTGCGCCGGCTTTGTCGGGAGGAGGAGTACCTGTTGGAGGTCGGCGAGCGGCGGGATCGCGACAACGCCTTCGCGCCGGGGGCCGACCGTGTTTCTCTGTGACACCAACGTGCTCAGCGAACTCGCCAGGCCAACGCCGGATGTCGGGGTGGTGGAGTGGGCGCGGCGGGTCCCTCGGATGGCGATTAGCGTGGTCACCGTGGAGGAGATCCTCTTTGGGCTCACCTGGAAACCCAACGAACGGATTCGTACGTGGTTCGAGGGGTTCGTCGACGACTTCTGCGAAGTCCTCCCGGTAACTCCGGAGGTCGCTCGCCGGGGTGGGGAATTACGCGGGAAGATGTGCAGCCAGGGGCAGGTCCGCACCCAGGCAGACATGCTGATCGCCGCTACGGCGCAGATTCACCAGCTGACCGTAGTCACCCGGAACGTGCGGGACTTTGAACGGACCGGGGTTCCGATCTTGAACCCGTTTCGAGACGGCTAGCCTTGCCTGCCGACTTGCACTAGCCAGCAGTCTGCCCCTTCATCCAGTCGGTCAGCTCCGCCTTGGTCACCTGGCTCGCCGCGACCTGGAGGACCATGGCTTCCAGATCGTCCGGTGGGGGCAGCTTGGGCGCGCCGTTGACGGTGAGGAAGACCAGGGCGGCGAGGGCGGCCGTTCGCTTGTTGCCGTCGAGGAAGGGGTGGTTCTGGGAGATGTGGAAGAGGTAGGCCGCTGCCTGCTCCGCCGGGCCGCGATGGAGGTAGTCGCCGCCGAACTGCTGCTGGGGCATGAGGACGGCCGATTCCAGGAGGCCGGGATCGCGAATTCCCGCCGGGCCGCCTTCGCGCCGGATGGTGTCTTCGTGCAGAGCGAGGACATCCTCGACGCTCAGGAACTGGGTAGCCACGCCGGCCTGGCCTAGTCCGCCAGCCGTTGGAGCATGCCGCTGTAGGCGGGGCGCAATTGCTCCAGGGCCTCGGCCACTTTCTTGCGGCCGATACCGACGTGGACCGGCGTTACGATCAGCGAGTTGCCGCTGACCGTGACCTGGAGCGGGCTGTCGTGATCGATCCCCAGCGCCTCCATCAGGGCCTTGTCGATGACCAGTGCCTGGCTGTTGCCGTGTTTCTGTAGGGTCTTGACCATCGGTCCTCCTCGTTGGAACGACGTTATAACGAAGATCTCCCTGCGGTCAAGGGAGTTCGCGTCTCCGCAGTGGCTGGCTTGGCTGGACGAGGCGCCGGACCTTGAGTCGGTGAGAAGAAAAGGCTAGTCGACCGGCAAGTCGCGATGGCTGAAGTGGCGCTTGCCTTCGCCGTAGTCGCTGGCCACCTGGCCCTGGCCTTCGAGTAGCCAGCGGGTGGTCAGCAGCCCTTCGACGCCGACCGGGCCGCGGGCGTGGATGCGCGAGGTGGAGATGCCGACTTCAGCACCCAAGCCGTAGCGGTAGCCGTCGGCGAAGCGGGTGCTGGCGTTCCAGAAGACGGAGGCGGAGTCGACTTGGTCGAGGAAGCGGCGGCCGGTTTCACCGTTTTCGGTCACGATGGCGTCGGTGTGGGCGCTGCCGTGGCGGTGGATGTGGTCGATCGCCTGCTCCAGGCTGTCGACGGTGCGCACCGCGAGGGTGAGGTTTCCGTACTCGGTCCCCCAGTCTTCCTCGGTGGCTGCAGTGGCTCCCGGGCAGTGGGGCAGCGCCTCGCGGTCGGCGCGCAGTTCGACTCCGGCCTGGTCGAGCGCCGTGGCGAGGGGGCCGAGGTGGGGGAGGAAGGCGCGGTGCACCAACAGCGTTTCGGCGGCATTGCAGGCCGCCGGGTAGTCGCACTTCGAGTCGAGGGCCAGCCTGGTCGCCATCTCGGGGTCGGCCTCGGCGTCCAGGTACAGGTGACAGATGCCGTCGGCGTGGCCGAGCACGGGGATGCGGGTGGAACTTTGGATCGACCGCACCAGCTGGTTGGAGCCGCGGGGGATCACCAGGTCGATCAGGTGATCGCAGGCGAGCAAGGCGCGGGCGGCGTCGCGGCCCTCGATCCCCTGCACCGCCTCTTCGGCGAGGCTGCCGCGGAGCAGCGCGGCGCGCAGGCAGTCGATGAGCGCACGGTTCGACTTCAGAGCTTCGGAGCCGCCCTTGAGCAGGACGGCGTTGCCGCTGCGCAGTGCCAGGGAACCGATCTGGATGACGGCGTCGGGTCGGCTTTCGAAGATCACCAGGAGGAGGCCGATCGGCGAACGCACCTGGCGCAAGATGAGCCCAGTGTCGAGTTCGGTCTGGCGCATCGCGAAACCGATCGGGTCGCTCTCTCGCGCCAGCTGGCGAACGCCCTCGGTCAGGGTGGCGAGCTTGGCTGGGGTTAGCTCCAGCCGGTGGAGCAAGGCGGGTGCTAGCCCTTGCTCGGCTGCCCGGTCAAGATCTTCGCGGTTCGCGGCGAGGAGAGTCTCTTGACGCTCCGCCAGTAGGTCCGCCAGGTGGTGGAGTGTTTGGCTGCGTGTCTCGCCGGGTGCGCTTCCTAGACTGCGTTGGCCATCGCGGGCGCGAAGGGCAGTCTGGTGTGCGGCGGGTGAGCTCGGTTGAGACTCGCTCATCAATCGCAGTCCTCCAAGGCCAGGTGATCGCGATGCACCAGCGCATGGTGGTTCCGAATCCCGGCTGGCGGCTCGCCGCCGCACCACCGGCGGGCGCTGGCCGCGTCGCAGTAGACGATCCCGCGACCGATGCGCCGCCCATCGCTGGCGCGTAGCTCCACCACGTCGCCGGGGCGGAAGTCACCCTCGACCCGGCGCACACCGGCGGCCAGCAGCGAGGCGCCGCGCTCGCGCAGGGCCTCGATCGCCCCGGGATCCAGCTCGAGGGCTCCCCGGGCGGCGGCGGCAAAGGCGATCCACCGTCGTTTGGCGCCCAGCTCGCCGCGGGCCGGAAACCAGGTGCCGGCCTCCTCGCCACGCAACACGGCGGCCAGTGCCCCCGGGGTGAAGCCGGAAGCGATCACCGCGTGGCATCCGGCGCGGGCCACAAGGTGGGCCGCCTCCACTTTGCTGCGCATGCCGCCCCTGCCGGCGCTCGAAGCGGGGCCGGCGGCCTGGCCGCCGGCGCTTTCCGGGGTGTCGACCCGCCGCCGCAGCTTGGCATTCGGGTGGTGGTTGGGGTCGCGGTCGTAGAGGCCTTCGACGTCGGTCAACAGCACCAAGAGATCGGCGTCCAGTTTGGAGGCCACCAGCGCCGAGAGGCGGTCGTTGTCGCCGAAGACCGGGCGGCCTTCACCCTCGGCATAGGCCAGCTCTTCGGTCGAGACGGCGTCATTCTCGTTGATCACCGGGATCACTTCCCGCCGCAGCAGTGTGGTCAGGGTGCCGCGCAGATTCAGATAGCGCACCCGGTCGTCGAAATCGGCCTGGGTGAGCAGCACCTGGGCGCAGAGTAGCCCGAGCCGGGAGAAGCCCTCTTCGTAGAGCCTCATCAACCGGGTCTGGCCCACGGCGGCACAGGCTTGGCGCTCTTCCAGGCTGGTCGGAAGCGAGTCGTGGCCGAGCACCTCTTTGCCCAGACCCACGGCGCCCGAACTGACGATCAAGACCTCGCGCCCCGCCTCGCGCAACTCGGCGGCGGTCTCGACCACGGCGAATAGACGGGCCAGGGCGGCCCGTCCGTCCCGCCGGGTCAGCACGCGGGTACCGACTTTGAGCACCACGCGGTGGGCTTGGGCGACCGCCGGTCGGGGAGGCTGACGAGAACTCATCGAACGATGGTATCGCCGATCATGCCGATCGTCACACCGCCGGTGACGCCGCTTTGCCGCTGGCCCTCCTGTGGCAGGTGGAAGTCCCGAATGCCGCGAGTTTCCCGACAGCTAGCCGTTCCTTCTCACCGATTTCGTTACGAAACGCCGTAGGTACCTGTAGATGCAAGGAATCCGTCTGTTCTGGGACGCAGCCGTACTAGAAGTACGGCGAGGAGCAGAACTGGCGGATGACGCGGTAGATATAGGTGCATACGGCGTTGGAGTAGAAGTTCGGTGAGAAGGAACGGCTAATCCAGCACGTGAATGTTGCGTTCGCGGCAGATCCGTTTGAGGATCTCCGGCCAGACGGTGACGCTGACCTCACCGATGTGGGCCTTCTTGAGCAAGGACATGTAGGTGCGCGACTGGCCGATGCCGCCACCGATCGACAGCGGAATCTCGCTATTGATGATCGCCTGGTGATAGGGAAGTCTGAGGAAGTCGAGCTGGCTGCTGATTTCGAGCTGCTTGTGCAGGGTTTCGGCGTTGACTCGTATTCCCATCGAGCTGAGTTCGTGGCGCCGCTGGGTGACGGGGTTCCACACCAGGATGTCGCCGTTGAGACCGTGCACCGGCTTGCCCTTGGCCGAACGCGTTTCGGTGACCCAGTCGTCGTAGTCGGCGGCCCGCATTTCGTGGGGATAGCCATCGGAAAGCGGCCAGCCGATGCCGTAGATGAAGATCGCCGGGTACTCCTGGAGGATCGCCGTCTCGCGTGCCTTGCGCGGCAGGTCCGGGTAGCGCTCGAGGATCTCTTCGGCGTGGAAGAAGGTCAGCTCCTCGGGTAAATCGGAGTAGCGCTCGGTGCGCAACTGCGGGAAGAGCTCCTGAACATGGTTCTCAGCCCCTTTGAGCACCCGCCAGATCTTGCGCACCACCGTGGTCAGGTAGTCGAGGTTGCGTTGCTCCTCGGTCATCACCTGCTCCCAGTCCCATTGATCGACGTAGGCGCTGTGGTCGTGATCGAGGAAGTAGTCCTTGCGTACCGCGCGCATGTCCGTGCACAGCCCCTCGCCGGCGGCGAAGCCGAACTGTTTGAGCGCGACCCGCTTCCATTTGGTCGCCGCCTGAACGATCTGGGCGTCGATCGGGTTCTTGCCGTGGTCGTTGGCGATGTGAAACTCGATCGGTGTGCGCGAGCCGTCGCGGTCCAGCATGTCGTTGACGCCGCTGTCCCGGTCGACGATCAGCGGCACGGTGACCATCTTCAGGTTGAGTTCTCGACAGAGGTTCTCTTCAACATAGGCCTTGGCAGCGAAGAGGGCCTCCTGCGTCTGGCGAGGATCCAGTAGAGATTGGTAGTTGTTCGGCAGGATTTTGGCCAACTCTTCATAGTTGCCGATTCCGGGTCCGCTGAGATCGGCCTTCTTGTCAGTGATCATCGTCAAACCTCCACCGGACTGCGGTGTGCACCGCGTTATGAGTTCTCATACCGCCAATCTCGCGGTCTCCAACTTTGCAGTCCTCAGCCTCGCAGCGCCGGGCTTGCCGGCCAATACCCCTTCGGGCTGGTCTGCGCCAACCCGCCGGGTGGGCTCGGTGATCTTGTAGATCAGTACGAGTTCCTGTACAATTCCGCCATGGCACACATCACCAACTACAGCGATGTTCGCGCCAACCTCAAGAGCTACTGCGACGAGGTTGCCGAAAGCGGTGAGCCTCTCGTCATCCAGCGGCGCTCCGGCGCCAACGTGGCGCTGATCAGTGTCGCGGAGCTTGCCGCTCTCGAAGAGACGGCCCACCTACTGCGTTCTCCCAAGAACGTCCACCGCCTCTTGGAGTCCCTGGCTGAGCTTCGCGGGGGAGGCGGAACAGCGATGAGCGTCGAGGCCTTGGAGCGCCAGTTCGACCTCGATGGGTGAGCGCCGAGCGGTCTTTTCGACTCGCTTCCTCGAGGATCTGGAGCATTGGGTGCAGACCGATCGCAAGGCTGCGCGCCGCCTGCTCAAGATCGTCCGGCAGACATTGCGGGATTCGCATGGCGAGGTAGGCAAGCCCGAACCTCTGCGCGGTCGATTATCCGGCCTGTGGTCGCGCCGCTTGACCCAGGAACACCGCGTGGTCTACGAAGTCACGGCGCAGGCGGTGCACTTTCTACAAGGCCGGTACCACTACTGAGCCAGCGGCCGGGATGGAAGTGGCCACTGCCGTTTGCCGGCGATGTGTCATCCGATTCGCAGGGTCTTGACGCGAGGTGGCTCGCGCGTCTATCATGCGCATATGCGCCTGATAGACGCTTGGACCCGTTCGCAATCGAGCCCCCAGCAATGAGCCGTGGACGAGCCGCGGCACGGCGGATGGCTCTGCGCAGGTTGCTCGGCGGGGGGAAGATCGGCAGCCAGGAGGAGCTGGTTTCCTTGCTGGCAGGGGCGGGCTTTCGGGTGACGCAGACGACCGTGTCGCGCGACCTGGCGGCGGTCGGGGCGGTGAAGGTGGCGGGGTCGAAGGGCGAGGTCTACCGTCTGACGGGCCTTGGTGAGCAAGACGGCCCGGCGCAGGCGGCTCTGGCGCGGTCGCTGGGAGAGTTCGCGGTGTCGATCGACGCGGCGTTGAACCAGGCGGTGGTGCGCACGGTGCCCGGCGGGGCCAGCCCGGTGGCGGCGGCGCTCGACGCGGCGGTTTTCAGCCTGGACGGGGGCGAGGCGGGCGAGATCAGCGGCGCCATGGGTACTCTGGCCGGCGACGACACGGTGTTGGTGATCTGCCGCTCGGGCGAGGCCCGGTCGGCCAAGAGTGGCGCCGGCGTGGCTCGGTGGCTGAAGAGTTTGCTACGGCCGGAAGACTCACTCTAGAGATAAGAACAAGGAGATTGCGATGAAAGTCGTACTGGCCTACTCAGGAGGATTGGACACGTCGGTGATCCTGCGCTGGATTCAGCAGACGTATCAGGCCGAGGTGATCGCCTACACGGGGGATGTGGGTCAGGGTCCCGAGGCTGCCGCGGCGCGCCAGGCGGCGCTCGATACGGGGGCGGTCGAGGCGATCGTGGAAGATCTGCGCGAGGAGTTCGTCACCGACTGCATCTTCCCGGCGCTGCGCGCCAACGCGGTCTACGAGACCTACTACCTGATGGGCACGGCGCTCGCTCGGCCGGTTCTGGCTCGCGGCATGATGCGGGTGGCGGAGCAGTTCGGGGCGGACACCATCGCCCACGGGGCGACCGGCAAGGGCAACGACCAGATTCGTTTCGAGCTGGCCGCCTACGGCATCCGTTCCGACATCAAGATCATCGCGCCGTGGCGTGAATGGGAGATGCAGGGCCGAGCCGATCTGTTGGCCTACGCCGAGAAGCACGGGATCCCCATGCCGGCGGCGCCCAAGCCGGAGTACTCGATGGACGCCAACTTAATGCATGTCTCATACGAAGGGGGGATGCTGGAGGATCCGTGGACCAGTCCGCCGCCGGGCATGTTTCGGATGACGGTCGATCCCGAGGATGCGCCGGACGAGCCGGAGTACCTGACCATCGGTTTCATGGCAGGTAATCCGGTCTCGATCAACGGTGAGGAGCTGGAGCCGGTGGCGCTGATGGAACGGGTGAACGAGATCGGCGGGCGCCATGGAGTGGGGCGGGTGGATATCGTGGAGAACCGTTTCCTCGGCATGAAGAGCCGCGGGGTCTACGAGACGCCGGGGTTCACCCTCTTGCTGCATGCCCATCGCGCGGTCGAATCGATCACTCTCGATCGGGAAGTGCACCACCTGCGTGACGAGCTGATCCCGCGCTACGCCGAGATGGTCTACAACGGCCTGTGGTTCAGCCCGGAACGCGAGGCGTTGCAGTCCTTCATGGACACAGTGCAGCAGCGGGTCAACGGCGAGGCGCGGCTCAAGCTGTACAAGGGGAAGGCGGCGGTCGAGGGGCGGCGCTCGGCGACTCATACCCTCTACGACGAGAAGATCGCCACCTTCGAGGCCGACGATGTCTATGACCAGTCTGACGCCACCGGTTTCATTCGCTTGCGGGCGCTGCGTTTGCGTACGCTCGGAGCCAGGCGGATGTCGGAGGGCGAATGAGCCGGCTGCGCGGCCGTTTCTCGGCTCCGACCAGCGAGGAGATGCAGCGTTTCTCTTCGTCGCTCAAGGTCGACTTGGAGATGGCGGGGGAGGACATCGAGGGCTCGATCGCCCACGCCACGATGTTGGGCGAAGTTGGTGTACTCAGCGCCGGGGAGGCGGCGGAGCTGGTCGCTGGCCTCTCGGCGGTGGCGGCCGATCTCGCTTCGGGCGCCTGGCGACCGGACGAGGCGGAAGAAGACATTCACATGGCGATCGAAGCGCGGCTGACCGCGAAGATCGGCGAGCTGGGCGGCAAGTTGCACACCGCGCGCTCGCGCAACGATCAGGTGGCGACCGATCTTCGCCTGTGGCTCAAACGCCGGCTGGCCGATCTCGATCTCGCCCTCGGTGGCTTGATCGAAGCGCTGCTCGCGCGGGTGAAGAACGACGGCCGGGTGTTGATGGCCGGGTATACCCATCTCCAACGGGGCCAACCGATCTGGTTGGGCCATCACCTGCTGGCCCACACCTGGCCGTTGGTCCGCGACCGCCAGCGCTTCGCCGGCGCGCTGGGGCGTCTCGACGCCTGCCCGCTCGGCGCCTGCGCCATGGCTGGCACGGCCCACCCGATCGATCGCCAACGCACCGCCGCCCTGCTCGGCTTCGCCACGGTGAGCGAGAACGCGATGGACGCGGTGGCCGCTCGCGACCACGTGCAGGAGGTGGCGGCCGCCTGCGCCATCTGCATGACCCATCTTTCGCGCATGGCCGAGGAACTGGTGATCTGGTCCTCGGCGGAGGTGGCGTTCGTGCAGCTCGGCGAGACCTATGCCACCGGCTCCAGCATCATGCCGCAGAAGCGCAACCCGGACGCGGCCGAACTGGTGCGCGGCAAGGCGGGCCGGGTCTACGGCGATCTGCAAGCCTTGCTGACCATGGTCAAGGCGCAGCCCCTGGCCTACAACCGCGATCTACAGGAAGACCGCGAAGCGCTCTTCGACGCGGTCCACACCACCCTCGCCTGCCTGCGCATCAGCACCGGCATGTGGAGCACCTTGGAGATCGACTCTGATCGGTTCGTCGGCGAGATGGTCGGTGATTTCAGCCTGGCCACCGAACTGGCCGACCTGATGGCGGCCAAGGGAGTCCCTTTCCGCCAAGCGCACGAAACGGTGGGCGAGATCGTTCGTTGGTGCGAAGAAGAAGGGGGCAACCTGTCGCTCCTCACCGCGGAGTCCGCCGCCCGCTTCGGCCTGGAGATCACTGCCGAAGAGCTGGCCGACTGCCTCGACCCCGAAGCCGCCGCCCAACGCCGAACCTCGCACGGCGGCACGGCGTGGAGCGAGATCCAGCGGCAGGTGGAGTTGCTCAGTTCTTCAGATTGAATCGGAGCACGGCGCCGACGGTCAGCGTGTCGGTGTTGATATCGAAGCCGCGCACATCCTCCCAGTTGTCGAACAGGTAGGTCGCCTGGAGGTCGACGCCGACAGCGCCGAGTAAGGCCAATTCCCAGCCGAAACGGGCCATGTAGTACGGGTCGGATGCGTCGTCGGGCAAGTCGTCGGCGAAGGTCTGTCCCAAGCCGATACCGGCGTAGAGACCGTGGCCCACCAAGACGAAAAACTGCGGCGCGAAGGCGCTGTCCAAGGAGCCGGAGAAGCCGTCGGGGAAGACCTCCAGATCGATCTCGAAACGGAAGATGCCGCGCGGCAGGTACTGGTAGGAGGCGACCCAGGAGTTGCCGTCTTCGTCAATGCCGCTGAGGTCGTTGATGCTGTTTACCGTGCGGAAGAAATGGGCGCCGAAGCCCAAGGAGTGTTTCGGCGGCTGGGCGCTGGCGCCGGGGGTGGCCAGCACGAGGAGTGCGGCGGCGAAAAGAAGGGCCGCCAGGGCTGTGCTTTGGGTCTTGGGGTGCTGGTTCATGGGAGCTAAATCTCCAGGGTGGTTATGGTCTCTTCCCATCGATGACGGAGCATAGCTTACCCACTTGCCGGCCTACTACCCCCGCAACTCGCGCTCCATCACCTTCCGCAGGTTGGTCGCAAAGGCCTCGATGTAGTCGACCCGATCGCCGCCGGCGGTGAGGAAGGGGTCCATCACCGTGCAACGCAGGACGCTCAAACCGCCGCTGAGGCGGTAGTCCTCTGCGCTGAAACCGAGTTGCTCGACGATCGGCAGCGCGGAAGAGCCGTACTCGCCGGTACGCAAGACCGTCTTGGTGATGAAGAACTCCACCTGCCGAGTGTCGCGCCCTTTCTCCCGGCCGACGCTCATCGCCTCATAGATGCGAGTGGCGAACTCGTTGGTCTTGTCGAGCCCGTTCAAACTCGGATGAGTGACGGCGAAACAGACGATGTTGAGGTCGGGAGTCGGTAGCGGGACGACGCGAAAGGGCTCCCAGCTGCCGGCTGACAGACGGCGATGCAGCGCCAGGGCGCCGCGCGAGGCTTCGCCGATCAGCCGGCCGTAGCCGCGGGCGTTGAGCGGCAGCACCTTGTGCGACATCGACACCGCGGCGGCGGCGGCGCCCGGTTTCGATCCCTCGAAGATGAAGCGGCCGATGTAGCCCCACTCGGAGACTCCGCGGTGGAAAAGGTAAGGGGCATCGACGGCGACCAGATCGCGGCCGCGGCTGTCGGCGAAACTGATCGCCCCCGCGGGGTAGGGGATAAAGCCCAGCTTGTGCGGATCGATGGTGATCGAGTCGGTTCGCTCGATGGCGCACAGGGCTCGGTAGACTCCTTCCTCCGGCCAGATTTCGGGAGCGTAGTCGGCGAGTGCCGCGCCGTAGTCGCGGCGGCTGCCGTCGCCATCGCGGGTGACGGAGATGGCATAGCCGCCCCAGGCCGCGTCGGCGTGCAGGTGAAAAGCCATGCCCAGCTCTTTGGCCGCCCGGGCGCGCACGGCGAGAATTTGATCCACCCGATCGACGGCGCTCTCCTCGGTGGTGCCGACGACGGTGACGCAAGCGATCACCGGTTGGCGCTCGCCGGCCAATCGCGTCAGGGTCCGCCACAGAGCCTCCGGATCCATGCGGAAGCGCTCGTCGACCGGGATATGCACCAGGTGAGCGCCGCCGATGCCGAGCGAGTGACAGATCTTCCCCCAGGAATAGTGGGCGGTGGACGGCACCAGGACGACCGCCGGAGGCAGGTTGTCACCGAAGACCTTCGACAGGCGGCGGCCGAACTCCTGGTAACCCAAGGTGGAGAGCGAATGGCGGGAGATGGCGGTCAACTTCTCTTCGTCGTCGACCGCTTGGCGCAGTGCCTCGGCGGCGTCAAGGGTGCAGGTGGGGCCCAGGTTGAGCAGTTGCCAGAGGTCGAGGTCGAGGAGGTTGGCCGGCTGGTCGTCGGGGCAGTGGACGGTGAGCGAGTCGAGCCCCAGCTCTTCGGCCGCCCAGCGCAGAGCGACCGGCAGGTATTTGACGCTGCGCGCCACCCACAGGGCCTCGAAGTTGGCGACCGTGCCGCCGGAGGTCAGGTGGCCCCATTGCCGGGCGGGGTCGTAACCCACCATCGCCGCCAGCTGCTCCGCCACTTCCAGCTCCATGCGCGAGGTGACCGGTGAAGACTCGGCGGCGACGTTGTTGGGGTTGTAAAGCATGGTGGCGAAGTAGCCGATCAAGCTGGCCATCGTCAGGTCGGAGCACATGTGGCCGATGTAGCGCGGACTGAAGAAGGGCACGCCGCCCTTGAGTTCGGCCAGTAGCGACATCAGCTCCTCCGAAAGGGCCGAGATCGAACGCTCGTAGGAGGGGCTGTTCTTTTCGACCTCATGGACCCGGAAGCCGTCTTCAGGATGGAAATTCCGACGCCAGAAGACGTGATCGCGAAAGGCTTCGAGCAACAGACGCTCGAAGACGGCGGCGTTCTCGCCTTTGGGTCCGAGGAAAAGGGAGCGCAGGTCGATCTCGTGATCGCCTGCGTCTCGGGATCCGAGGTGGGAGGTGGATTCAGTTCTCATGCGCGTATCGCTCATCCGGAGTTGGTTGTGGGTGTCGAGGTCGGTCGCTGGAGTGGCGGGCAGCTTATCGCCACTTCGACTTCTCTGGTTGGCCCTCGCGTTGACGTATGCTTCGGCGATGAATGCGGAACCCAACGCTACACCCCTGGTGTTTTGCCGTGACCTGCCTGCGGGGATGCTGGCCCGGCTGTTCGCCCGCTTTGACCTCGCCCTGCACCAGGTGGGTGAAGGTGAGCCCATCCCAGGCACCTATTGGGGAGAGCCCGAGGCGGGGATTCTAGGTCCGGAGATCTATGTGCGAGGCGACACGCCGCTTCATTCGGCGTTGCACGAAGGGTGTCACCTGATCTGCGCCGACGCCGGCCGCCGGGCCCATGTGAAGGCCGACATCGGTGGTGACTACGCGGAGGAAAACGGCGTCTGTTACCTCCAACTCCTCCTTGCCGACGAGTTGGAGGAAGTTGGCGTAGCGCGCCTCGCCGCCGACATGGACAGTTGGGGCTACACCTTCCGCCTCGGTTCGACGATGGCCTGGTTTGAGCAGGATGCCGCCGATGCCCGAGCTTGGCTCGAAGCTGAGGGGTTGGTCGATAGCTTGGGGAAGCCAACTTGGCGGTTGCGTTGCTGAGAGCGCAACCGCCAAGGCCGGACCTCTAGGGTACGGACTCCGACCAGGCTGAGATGTCGCCGGCTTCGAAGCCGTCGGCGAAGATGAAGGAGCCGCTGACGGCGATGGAGACGGCTGCCGTACCTTGGTAGCCGGCGCATTGGCCGTCGGTCGGCGTCGCCCGTAGCGTCTTGGCGCCGGTGGTCGGGAAGGAGAGGTTGATCGTCGATCCGCTGGCCGAACCGGAGATGGTCGCGTCCTCCACGCTCCACTGCCAGACGCTCGGAGCCGGCGTGCAGTTGGTGGCGGTCACCGTGAAGGTCAGCGGTTGGCCGACCTCGCCGTTGGTGGGGCCGGCAACGCTGATGCTGGGCAGCGGCAGGGTGGCGCCGGAGATCGAGATCTGTTGGTGGGTGAAGACATCGGACTCGGTGCCACGACGTACGCGCACCGCCGGGGAAAAGTTGCCGGTGGTGTAGTAGGTGTGGATGGTGATCGGTGCCGGGTTGTCGATCGACTCGTAGGTGCCGTCGCCATCCCAGTCGTAGTCGTAGAAATCCGGGTTGCCCTGGGACATGTCGACGAAGGTGATCATCACGCCGGTGTCTGAAAAACAGCCGAGACCGTTGCAGAAGATCCCCTGCGCGTCGAATTGGGCGACCAACGGAGTGGTGTTGGTGATGGTCACCGAGGTCGCACTGGAGGCCAGCGCCGCGGTGACGCAATTGCGGATCTCGACCGTCACCGAGTAGGTGTTGGCCGTCGTGTAGGTATGGCTCGGCTGCGGGCCGGCGACGGGGTCTGAAGTCCACACCGGCGGTGTGCCGTCGCCGAAGTCCCAGCGCCATTCGGTGGCGCCGGTCGATTGGATCTGAAAGTCCACCAGGCCGCTGGTGAAGGGTGGACCATTGAGTGTCTCGGGTGCGTTACCGGGGCTGGTGAAGGCGAGTGCCGGCAGCGGGTTGAGGGTCACGCTCGGGCTGGTGGCCATGGCGTTGCCGCTGCTGTTGGTGACCGTCACCGTCGCCGTGTATTGACCAGCGGCGAAGCCGGTGGAGCCCCAAATGAAGGGGTTGACGTTGCCCCCGGTTGCCACCGTTCCGCCTGCATCCTCGACATCCCAGCCGAGGGTCAGCGGCGCCAAGCCGGTGACGCTGTTGGCGGTGAAGGTGATCGGCTGGCAGATCAGGGCTGGGTTGGGTGAGGCGGAGACCGAAGCGACGCTCGGTGTCGGATCGAGAACGTCCAGCTGTTGGGTGATCGAGTCGGAGCCAAAGGCGTTGCTCACGGCGAGGGTGACGCTCTTGAGGCCGGTGGAGTTGAAGACGACGTTCTGCGGATCGGGGCTGGCCGAGGTGGCGGGTGTTGCGTCCTGGAAGGTCCAGGCGAAGGTGGTGGGCCCGCCGCTCGAAGTGTCGATGAAGTCGATCGGCTCGCCTTGATAGATCTGTGCCGGCGAGTGAGTGAAATTGGCCGCGGGGGCGCTGGTGGTCAGCTGATGCACGTCGAAGATGTTGAATGCCGCGCGGTAGAAATACTGCCCCTTGAACTTGCCGACACGGCCGGCGGTGTTGTTGAAGCCGGTGGGATTGCGCCGGTAGTACCAACCCCAATAACCGGTGGTCTGGCCGTTGACCAGGCCGTCCGACGGAGTGACGTCACTCGGTGCGTTCGGGTTGGTGACGTCGTAGAGCCACTCGTTCTGGGTCAGCTGCGAGCAAAGATTGACCGTACCAATGTAGATGAAGTCGCGGCCGTTGCCCTGCGAATAGGTGACGAAGAACTCCGAGCCGCCTCCGGGTAGATTCTGCGACCAAATCATCGGTCCGATGGCGGTGCAAGAGCCGGTGGCCAGGCAGCTCATGTCGTAGATTCGAGCTTGCGTGCCACCACTGCGGTTGGTCATCATTCCCAGGTAGTAGTTCGATCCCTTTTGCCACAGCGCCACGCCGTAGACGAAGTCTGAGCCCAGGGCGGTAAAGAGGAGTTGCGGTGAGGAGGGGTTGGCGACGTTGTAGAACTCGAGGCCGAAGTTGAAGGCGCCGGAGGAGAAGACCAAGAAGTTGCCGGCGCCGTCGATGTAGGAGACGTCGTTGCGCGAGCCGAGTTTGCCGAGATAGGGGCCGCAGCTGCTCTGCGCCGGGGTGTTGTCGACGCATTTGGCGCCGAGGTTCTTGGCGGTGGTCAGGTTGTAGGCGGTCACTCCCCGGTTGCGGGTAGCGAGAAAGGCGTAGTCCGAGGAGCCGATGTGGGGGGAATAGACCTGCAGAGCGTTGCGCTCCTTGTCGGCGTACTTGGCCACCGGGCTGGAACGGTTGGTGGTGTCGAAGACGCTCAGCCCGCTGTCGTTAACCAACGCTATGGCGAGCACGTTGTCGTTGCCGGGAGGCGCGTCTAGATCGCGCACCGGGTTCTTCTCTTCGTTGAAGCCGGCCTTCCAGTAGGGAAAACTGTTGCGGCCCAGGACCACCAGCCGTGACGGGTCGCCGGCGTTGGCACCGCCGATGTCCCAGACTTGCAGGCCGAAGTTGATGGCGGTGAATATGGTATTGCCTTCGATGTCGAGCGACATCCAACGGGGTTCCGTCTCGTTGTAGGGGCCGGTGATCGGGTTGAAGTTGCTGTTGTCGCGCTCGGGGGGCAGCTGACCCACGTCGACAGCTTCCAACTCGCCCCACAGAGAGGACGGCGCTCCGGAAGCCGGTGAGCGGCAGAGGATGAACTGGCAAGTGGAGTCGGTGCAGGTTCCGGCCAGCGCCGGAGGGGAGGGTACGAGAGAGGCGAGAAGTCCCAAAAAAAGGAAGGGACGAATCATCTTTGACATGGTGGGGGGCTCCTAAGTGAGGCTAAGGAGGATGCTGGAGTGAGCGTTGAACACTCGCGGGGAACGATGGGGCAGTCGAAATGAGGCTACCTGTTCGGGATGAACTCAGAGTGAATACGGTTTCCGCTGAAGAGATAGATGCCAGGAAGGAGAGGAGAGCCCGGAACTGATATGTGAGCTTAGCATGAGGTTGCGGTGGTCTGGCAAGTAGTGAGTTGCTGAGCGGGGCGTCCGGCGAACCCGGTAGGATGGCGCCGCGATGTGTACGGCAACCTGGCTCTGGGACGACCAAGGATACTGGCTTTTCTTCAACCGTGACGAGCGCCGCCGGCGCAAGCGTGCCGAGCCGCCGGCGCGGTACGAGGTGGATGGTCTCTCCTACCTGGCGCCGCGCGACGGTGATGCCGGCGGAACCTGGCTGGCGGTCAGCGAACTGGGGCTGTCGCTTGCCCTGCTGAATTACTACGACGCCCCTGCCTTGGAGGCCCCCGTCGAGGGTGCTTTCACCAGCCGCGGGATGTTGGTCGCTTCGCTGGTGGCGGCGCCGGGCCTGGCTGAAGTGGAGCGGCGGCTCTCGACGCTCGATCTACTCTGCTATCGCCCATTCACTTTGCTGGCGTTGACGCCGTCCTCGGCAGCTCTCTTTGAATGGACCGGCAATGGTCTGAGCCGGCATCCGGAGCCGGTGCCTCGCCTGCTCAGCTCCTCCGGTTTCGATGCACCGACCGCTGAGCGGCTGCGCCGAGAGCTTCTCTCCACGGTGGACGCGGACTCCGCGGCCGAGCTGAGACGATTCCACGCTTCCCACCGTCCGCAACGGGGTGCCTTCTCACCGTGCATGCATCGCGACGACGCCTCCACGGTGAGTTTCAGTAGGGTCCGAGTGCGTTGCCGGCGAGTTTCCTTCGAGTATGCGGACGGACCGCCTTGCGTCACCGCACTCGCCGAGCCGGTAGAGCTCGATCGGCGGTGGCCGGTGGAGATGGCGCAAGAGGTCAGCCGCTGAGCGAGCCCTCCTCGGGATGGTCGCCGGCCTGGCGCCGATAGCCTCGCAGTGCTCTGAACAGCTGGCCGATCGAGGTGGGTTCGACGCCCGCGGCACGGTGTTGGGCACCGATCTCGAAGGCGAGGCGCCACTGCTGGCGCAGCGTGGACCAGGCGTAGGCGAGGCTGTGGCGTGGATCGTAGATGTGGGTTGCCTCCGAGGTGACTCCGTTGAGTTCGATGAGCTTGAACTCGCCACGACGGAAGGCTTCGGCGGAGGCGGCGCGCAGATCGTAACGGCCGAAGGAGAAGCCGGCGAAGCCGCGGCTCAGCCGCTCGATGGCAGCCTCCAACCGGGGAGTGCGGTGGTGTGCTCCATCGAGGAAAATCGCCCCGCGGCAGTGGGTGCCCAACTCGGCGAGCGCCACTTCCTCACCTGCCGCCGGCACACGGTCGGGATCGCTGAGGCGATCGAGATAGAGGTCGGCGAGGATCACCGCGCGTCGATCGGCGGCCACCAGGCGCTCGATCGTACTCTCGCCGTCGCCGGTGAGTCGGGGCAAGATTTTCTCGGTGATCGAGAAGATGCAACCCTCGCTCGCACCCGGTTTACGGAAGTAGAAGACGCCGAACTCAGGGCCGGATAGATACTCCTGAGCCAGGACCGGACCTCGGTTGCGATCCAAGTATCGGGCCACCTGGTGAGGGTCGCGGGCGATCACCACACCGGAACCTCGTTGCCCAACATCAGGCTTGAGGACGATGGGGAAGTCGAGTCCGTTGGCTGAACGGAACTGCTCGACCAGCGCCAGCCGCCGGGCAGCTTGGGCTTCCTCATCGCTCGGCGGGATCAGGGCCCAGTGAGGCAGGTGGCGACTTTCCTCTCGGTGGAGGCTGAGGATCTGTGACTTCGACTCACCGATGAAGCCGCCGGTGGGAATACCGGGATTCGCCGCGGTGAACAGGGTCGGGCAACGATGGCGGACGCCGAGCCAGAGGACGTGGAGAACGACCGGCGGATAGAACAGCCAGGGAGGCCAGAACTCCCACCGGCTCCACCGCCGCCAGCTGCCCACCAACCGGCGGCGCCCGCGCCAGGTAAACAGCGGCAAGACCAGCTTGCGCAGCACAAGAAGGAAGGCGACGGCCAAGAGAAGAAGCAACCAGCCGTGGCGTTGCAGCTCTTCGAAGCGGTCGATCACCTCCGCACCGAACCAGCGTGACAAAGCGACCAGCATGGGAGTCCACACCGCGGCGGCGAGGAAGAAGAAGCCGGCGAAGAAGAGAAAACGGGTACGCAACAGGCCGGCCGCGAAGTAGGTTGGAAGGCGCGCTCCCGGCAGGAAGCGAGAGAGGAAGATCACCGCCGCGCCGCGCCGTTGAAACCAGGCCGAGCTGCGCTGGACGGCGGCCTCGGTGACCCACCACTTGAACGGTGGCAGACGCAACGCGGGCCGACCGAGCCAGCGACCTGCCCAGAAGAGCATCATGTCGCCAACGTAGATGCCGGCGAAACAGGCGAAGGCGGCGGGCAGAAAGTCGATACGGCCTTGGGCTACCAGCAGACCGGCACCGACGCAGGTCAGATCCTCACTGACCAGGGTGGCCAGCGCCAGCAGGACCATGATGACGATCAGACTCAGACCGGCCAGCGGCGGCAAGGAGCGTGAATCGAAAGGCGCCGCGGCCTCGGTGAGTTGTTGGGGTGTGGCATCGGCTCGCCGCGGGGCGGAGCCCTGCTCGACCGCGGCGATGAACTCGGCGATGTCGGGGGCGATCCTTTCTCCGCCGGCGAAGATGTAGAAGTGCGATGAGTCGAGCATCAGCAGCCGGCTTTGCGGAACCAGCCGGTGATGCTCGCGGGCCGCCGCCGGCGGCACCAACGGGTCCTCTGCACCATGGATGATCAACATCGGCGGCTCGAAAGCTGCGAGCACCGAGCGCAGCGGGCGCTGGTCGGTGTCGAAGAAGTTGCGGGCGTAAGGCTTGCCCAGCATAGAGCGGTCGAGCCGGCCGAAGTGGGGTAGCGCCCAGAGCGCTGTTTGTACCGCCGACAGCTGCAAGGCGTGGAGCAGGTGGTTCATCGGATAGCTGCCGAGTAGCTCCATCTCCTGCACGCCGATCGAGGAGAGCAGGGTCATCGAGGCGACGCGGCTCGGCGCCAGCCGGTAGATCTCCAGCGCCACGCCACCACCCATGCTGAAACCCAGCAGGTGTGCTCGCTCGATGCCCAGTTGGTCCATCAGCGCCAACGAGTAACGAGCGTGGGCCAGGATGGAGTAGTCGGGTACCTGTCGCGAAGAGGCGCCGAAGCCGGGCAGATCGGGGGCGATCGAGCGAATACCGTGGTTGGCCAGGGCGGGAGCGAGGGTCGAGAAGTCGCGGTGGCTACCGGGGCTGCCGTGCAGCATCAGCAGCGGCAACGCCGGTTGCTCGGCGCCATCCGTCAATCTACCGGCGGCCCCTCCCCACTCACGGAAGGCCAGGCGCACGCCAGGGGACTGCTCGCTCTCCGGCCGCGCGCCGGCTGAATCCTGTACCGCAACCTCGACCGCGGACACCTCCGGCCCCAGTGGCGGATCCTCGTCGCCGGCGAAGAAGCGCCACAGGCTCGACAGGGCGAGCAGCACCAGGTAACCGAGGGCAAGCCAGCGCAGGGCGCGGCGGCGCCTGCCGGTATTTGCCGCACGGAGGGCAGCCATGGTCGAGGCCGGTTCGATCAGCCGCTGACCAGCTGGTGACGGTAGGCGAGGGTGGACGGCGCGACGCCGAAGTCGGCATCCGGCTCGTAGCCGAGTTGGTGCAGCAGCGCCGAAATCAACGCATAGTGATGGACCGTGTGGCTACGCAAGAACTGTAGCTCGCGTTGCGCCGACGAGGTCGCCCAGCACGGTTCCTGATCGAGAAAGCGATTGTCCATCGAGACCCGCAGCGGGCGGTGGTCACCTTCCGGCAAGCGTTCGAGACGCTCCATCAGCTGGGCGATAAAGTCGGCGGCGTAGCCGCGGTCGACCTCCAGACGCGGATCGCGCGTGCGGGCGTCATAGTCGATCTCACCACGCTCGACACCGTTCAAGAAACAGGTGTAGAAGTCGAGACAGTGGCGGAAATGGCCGCCCACCGGGCTCATCGGCAGTTGTGGTTGCGCGGTGAAATGGCGGTCATCCAGCTGGCGCAGCAGATCGAGACCCTGTTGAAGAAAGTGGAGGTTGTCATCTCTCAGACCCTTGAAACTCATCATCTCCCCCAAGACACTCAAGTCTTTTCCAAGACGGTTGGCTACTCCCAAGGCAGCTGGGCGCAACGGCGCCCAAGGCTCAGAGAGTAGCTCGAATTCGGTGGGCGGCAAAGAGGCGCGGCCAGCTCACGATTGGCCAAAGAAGACCTCCCGCTTCTTGGCGCTCAGCGTCTCGAGGTCGAAGAGGAGGAAGAAGTCGATGGTCTTGAACTCACGGTCTATCGCCGGACGGCCACAGACGAGACCACCGTAACGCAGGTAGGTTCGAAACAGCATCGGTAACCGGAACCGTTCTTCGCGGATTCTGAGTTCAGGTTGCACCGGGCAGGCCAGGTCCGGCTGCGGTTGGACGGTGATCGTGGGATGGACCTTCCTCTCGCGTTCGAGGTAGGCCAGAGCCTGTAGACCGTCGGCCGGATCTTGGCTGGTCAGCGAGCAGCAGCCGAAGAGATAACGCAGCCGGTTGGTCTCCATGTAGCGGGCCAGGCCACGCCAGAGTAGAAAAAGCACCGTGCGATTGCGGTGCTCACGGGCGATGCAGGCCCGTCCGAGTTCGAGGGACTGATCGGTGAGTCCGTCCGGCAACGTGGCCAGATCGAACTCTCCAGCGGAGTAAAAGCCGCAACCCGCAGCCGCCATGCACCCCGTTTGCAGCCGGTAGGTGCCGATGATCGCGCCGCTCTCGCGATCCTCCACCAGAAGATGGTGGCAGGTGCGATCAAAGCCATCTTCGTCGCGCTGGGTGGCGAAAGAGGCCTCCAATCCTTCGCCCAACTCGAGGTTGAAAACCTGGAAGCGAAGGCGCAGGATCTCGTCCAGTTCAGCTGCGCTGCGCGCGAAGCGGGCACGGTAGCGCCCCTGATCGATCACCCCGACCGGCAACCCCTCGGGGCACGGTGGGTATCGGCGCTTGCCGCTGCGTTGTAACGAATCAGCCAACATCCCCAAATCCTCCCCGCGTGCAGTATTGCAGATTGGCGTGGCAATCGTATATCCGCCGCCATGATGTCACTGGATCTAAAGCACCTCAGCTCGATCCGTGGAAAGGCCGGAGGTAGGTCGCCTCGCTCCTGTGTCGAATCTGCCCTCCGCCTATGCTTACGTTGCAGCAAACGCCCGGGTTGCGCCGCTCGAGAGCTGCCGGTCATCCGCTCACGCTTCTGAACGTCGCCGGGTCGGTGGCCAGGACCACGAGGTCGCCGTAACGGCGTGCTTGGCCGGTGAGTTCGATGGGTTGGGCCACCCAACCGAGCACGCGGTCGTTGAGGGCGCGGCCTTCGCTGTCGACGAGGAGAAGCAGGCGGGCGCCGCCGACCGGTTGACCGCGCACCACCAGGGCGGGCGGGATGCCGCCGCGGATGCACAGTGAGGCGCAACTACGGTGCGTCTTGCCTTGACCGGGTTTCATCACTCCCAGGAAGCATTTGCTGTCGACGATCTCGCCACGCAGCGTCATCTCCCCGAGTGGGTCGCCGCCGGGGTTGCCGCTATTGCCTGTGGCGCTTCCCAGGCCCGTGATCGAGCCGGAGACGACTTCGATCATCGCCCCTGCCGAACCGTAGATCAGGCTGCCGCGCAGGCGGACTCGTTGCCCAGCGTAGCCCTGTACCTCCTGTTGCGCGCCGTGCTTCCCGGCGCTGACCAGCAGGTAGTCGGGAACATCCGGTGCACCCGCCGGCAGTTTCGACCGGTCGATGCGCAGCACCGGGAAGGGGGTTTCGACGAGGGCCCCTTCGAACTCTCGCTCGATACCGAACTCGAACACCGAATCGGCGAACGGCCCCTGATCGAAGGTCGCCGCGGTGGCGACGAGGGCCGCGAGGACGAACAAGAGACCTACCACCCGGCGGGTGAACCGTGCCGAAGCCGGCGGCGCGGTCTTCTGGTAGCCAACGTACAACTCGTCATGGGTTTTGGGTGGCACTAGCGATTCTCCGTCGTGATCGTAGCCGGCTCGGTGAGGGTGCCCGGCGGGAGAGGGGTGGGGTGAACCCACACCCGGTCGCCCTCCAGCCGCACTCGAAAGGTGGGCACCCGCTCTTCGAAAGGTGGCGGCGAGGCGCCGTCCTCAGGTCGATACTGATAGCCGTGCCAGGGGCAGGTGACGCAACCGTCGATCACCCGGCCTTCACCGAGAGGGCCGTTTTGATGCTGGCAGACGTTGGACAATGCCGCTACCTTGCCGGCGTACTTGAAGAGCGCCACCCGCTCGCCGGAGAGACAGATCACCCGCGCTCGGTTCTCCGCGATGTCGCCCAGCTTGCACACCTCGACGAAGCCATCGTCCGCGGAGCGCTCGCCGGAGTAGTCCATTTCCCGGTCGCCAGCGCGTTCGCGTTGGCCGCTGATCAGCTGCAAGCTGAGGACCGTGACCAAGCCGGCGCCGACCGCCGCCGCCAGCCACGGGCTGGCATGCGCTTGGATCGATCCCAGCGCCACGTGCATCACCAGCAGGCCGTAGGCGAGGTAGACCCCCATATGCAGCGCCTTCCACACCGGTGCCGTCAGGGTGGTGAGCCAGAAATCGTGGCTGGTGGCCGCCATCAGAAACAGAAGGGTCAGCGCTGCGAGGCCGAGAACCTGGAACGGGAACTGACCGAGGCTGCCCCAGCTCCCGTTGCTGACCAAGAGGCTCACCACTGGGTTCAGCGTTCCCATCGCATGGAACTGAAGGAGCGCGAAGAGGCCGTGCGCCAGGCCGAGCAGGAACATGGTGACACCGAGGTGGCGCCGGTTGTAGAGGAGGGGCAGAAACCGGTCGTCGATCCGGCAGAGCGGGCCTATCATCAGGATGATGTGGAGCAGCAGGAAGGCGCAGGTACCGAGCGCCCGGATGAGCAAGGTCTCCGCGGTTGCCTGGGGATGGAAGAGGATCCCGAGGCCGACGAACAGAGCGAGGTAGAGTGCGACGCCGCCGAGGAGGGTCAGGTCGTAGACCCGCTTCTGACGGTTCCAGCCGACGGCGTGGTAGACGTGCGACATGGGCTTAGCCGGTCCTTACGGCGAGCGCGGCGAGATACAGCAGCGGGATGAGCACCGCCAGGATCGTGATCCACAGTCGATGGCGGCGGCGCAGGCGGCGAATCATGGGTGGCTCTTTCCGGGCTCTTCCTCCCCGGCAAGGGAGCGAGCGGCTTGGCGATGGGCATTGCGCTCCACGGGCGGCCCCGTGCCGCCCCACCAGCGGTGGGCGAGCAGCGGCCACAGGGCGATCGAGGCGGGCAGGATCGCCAGCCGAAAGCCCCAGCCGCTGCCGCGCGCCGCGGGGTCGATGCACTGCACGCCGCGGACCACGAAGGGAATAGCGAGAAGCACTCCCAGCGCAAGGTAGCCGCCAGCGAAGAGAACCAGGATTTCAGCGATAGGTTGGTGCATCGGCGTGGTTGGTTGCCTCGACCCAGGCCACGCTCGGAGCCTTGGCGATCGCGTCACTCGACCCGAGAGGCCGGCTATCAGCTCAATGACCTGCTGGTAGGGTGCAACTATTCTATCAAGCCCAGGCCGAGCGGACCTCCCCGCCCTGTTGGCCTTACTGACGGAGGTGAGTCGCATGCCGCATGATGCCGAGTCCAACCCGCGCACAGTTTGGTTCAAGGCGCTCGAACCGGGCGAGCTACCCGAGGGGCGAGTAAAACCGGTGACCTGCGCGCTGCGCACGGTGTGCATGACTCACTTCGCGGGCAAGTTCGCGGCGCTCGACAACCGGTGCCCGCACCAGGGCGGACCGCTGGGCGAGGGTTCGATCGAGAACGGCCTGCTGCGCTGCCCGTGGCACGGCTGGGACTACGATCCGTTGACCGGCAAGGCGCCGGGCTACGACGACGGGGTCGAGACCTTCGCTATCGAAGAACGCGAGGACGGAATCTACGTTGGTATCCCGGCAATGCCGGAGCACGAGCCGACGGTGACCGACGTGATGGCCGAGACGATGGTCAACTGGGGGATTCGCCACGTTTGGGGCATGGTAGGCCACTCCAACCTCGGTTTGTCCGACGCTCTGCGCCGGCAGGAAGCGGCCGGAAACTGGCGAGCGCGCTCGAACTGCTGCGCGGCGCCAAGCGGCCGGTGATCATCGTCGGCCACGGCGCCCGCTTCGAGATGGAGGGTGTCGTCGAACTGGCGGCGCTTCTGCGCTGCCCGGTGGTCACCACCTTCAAGGGCAAGGGGCAGATCTCGGACCACCATCCTCTCGGCTGCGGCGTACTGGGTCGCAGTGGCACGCCGGTGGCAAGCTGGTTCATGAACGAGGCCGACTGCCTGCTGGTTTTCGGCGCTTCGTTCTCCAATCACACCGGGATCACGCCGAAGAAGCCGACCATTCAGGTCGATTTCGACCCCATGATGCTCGGAAGATTCCATCCCGTAGACGTGCCGGTTTGGGGCGAGATCGGCGTCACTTGCCGCCTTCTGTGCCGGGAACTGACCGAGGGTGACAGCTTTGCGGCCGAGGATCAGCGCCAGCAGATCGCCGAGCGCTGGAAGATCTGGCGTCACGAGAAGAGGCGGCGCGAGGCCGAGTATCGGGGACGCGGCGTGGACTCGGCGTCGGTCTTTGCGGCGATGAACCGTACGGTGCCGGAAAAGGCCATCATCGCGGTCGATGTCGGCAACAACACCTACTCCTCCGGTCGTTACTTCGAGTGCCGCCACCAGGCGGTGCTGATGTCCGGCTATCTCGGCTCGATAGGGTTTGCCTACCCAGCGGCGATGGGGGCCTGGGCGGCCACCCAAGAGGCAGACTCACCGTTTGCCGGCCGACCGGTGGTGGCGGTGTCGGGGGATGGCGGATTCGGCCAGTACCTCGGTGAATTGACCACGGCGGTCAAGTACGGCATGAACATCACCCATGTCCTGCTCAACAACAGCGAACTCGGCAAGATCAGCAAGGAGCAACGCTCCGGCAACTGGGATGTTTGGCAGACCTCCCTGCACAACCCCAACCTCGCCGGCTATGCGGAGCTGTGCGGCGCCCTGGGAATCCGCGTCACCCGCCCCGAACAACTCGACGGCGCGATCAGCAAGGCACTAGCCCACGACGGCCCGGCGTTGGTCGAGGTGATGGTGGACGCGGACCTCATTTGACTACATGGCGAGTACGGTCGAAGGTGGCAGTCTTTCTCGCAGTCGACGATCGCCGGTGGCAAATTTCCACCGCCGGCACCGGGCATGGGCGACCAGGAGACGGTCGAAAGGGTCGCGGGTCCAGTCGAGGGCGAGGGCGGCGTTGAACAGCCTTTCGGAAGACGGGTCGTCGAGGTGCCAGCGCGGATCACTGCTCACCGCATCCAAGGCGTTCTCACCAACTTCCTCCAGCCGTCCGCATTCGATCAGGAACTTGAGTTCCAAGAGCGACACCGGCGAGAGATAGAGGCGGGCGCCCGATTCCATCAGCGGCTTGGCGCGGCGATGGCCGGTGAGCAGCCAGATCACGGCGTTGGTGTCGAGGAGAATCATGGCTCGTCCTTGCGAGGAGTGAAGGACAATTCGCCGTCGGTATCGGCCTGCCAGCCCCATTCACCGTCGAGAATCGCCTCATCGAGGACGCGAATCGGCGACTCTTGTGGAGCCTCTAACGGCTGCTGCTTGACCAAACTGAGCCGGAACTGGACCCCCTTGCGTTCGAGAATCACAGTGTCCCCCTGTTCGACCGAGTCGAGCAAATGGAAGAGGTTGCGGCGGGCTTCGGTTGCGGTGTGGCGAGACATGCGTACATTGTACACCTCCAGGATTGAAATTGCCAGCCGGCGAGAGCAGCTCCCGCTTGGGCTTTGCCCTATAGAGACGCAAAGTAGCCCTCAAATCGCTCGCCCTCTTGCGGCCAAGCGTAGACCTCGTTGTCTTGGGTGTCCCCCCGAGCCTGCGTTCAGCGGGTCCGGGGGGACCGTGTTCGGCCTTTAGAGCCCCGTACTTCCCGGCGTCGGAGCTGGCTGGATCTGCCAGCTTCCGGCCAGGTCGGTACGCTCGATCGAGGAGCCGGCGGGGGCGTCGCCCACTTCGGGGGCATTGGCGGTGCCGGTTTCGTCGATCAGACCGCTGGTGTTGTTGCCGCCGTAGACCACGGCGTCGATGGGCACCGTCGATCCGGTGATCTGGGACGCCGGGACGTTGAACAACGCCACGCCGTCGGCGGTGGAGCCTGAGTTCTGGAAGTCCGGGCTGAAGTTGATCACCAGGTCGAAGGTCGGGTTGCCGTTGGCGGTGCTGCTGGTCGGGCCGCCGACCACGAAGGTGCCGCCCGCCGGCACGGAACCCGAGAGTTGCACCTTGCTCGACGTGTAGGAGCTGCCGCCGTTGCCCAGGCTGAAGCTCGCCAGGTCGATCGCCTGCGCCGTCGGGTTGTAGAGCTCGACCCACTCGAAGCCGTTGTCGCTGCCGGAGACATCGTAGAGAACCTCCGAGAGCAAGAGGCCGGCGGCGGGTGGGGGCGGCGGCGGGCCACCGGGGGTGAAGAGGTTCGGGTTGGGCGCCGGTTGAATCTGCCAGGTGCCGGCCAGGTCGACCCGCTCGATCGACGATCCGCCGGCTGCGTCGCCGACCTCGGGGGCGTTGGCGGCGCCGGTTTCGTCGATCAAGCCGTTGGTGTTGGCGCCACCGTAGACCACGGCATCGATCGGCACCGTGGCTGCCGTGACTTGGAGAGCCTGGATGTTGAACAGGGCCACGCCGTCGGCGGTGGAACCTGAGTTCTGGAAATCCGGGCTGAAGTTGATCAGTTGATCGAAGGTCGGGTTGCCGTTGCTAGCACTCGAGGTCGGTCCGCCAACCACGAAGGTGGCGCCCGCAGCGATCGTGCCGTTCAGCTGGACCAGGCTGGAAGTGTAGGAGCTGCCGCCGTTGCCCAGGGAAAGAGCGGAGAGATCGATCGGTGCCGAGGTGGTGTTGTACAGCTCCACCCACTCCAGGCCACCGTCCGCGCCGCTCGGGTCGTAGACGACCTCGGTCAGGATGACGGCACCGGCGGGCACGGTGAACGGCTGGCCGGAGACCGAAGTGCCGGGCGAATAGCGGCTGCCGCCGGAACCGGTCGCTGCCGTGTGCAAGACGAGGGGGGCGTTGGTCAGGTCGGGATCGCGGGTCAGCGACTGGTTCTTGGATCCCTGGCTGCCCCAGGTCACCACCTGCACGGTGGCACCGGTGTTGTCGGCCAGGGTCAAGGTCTCGCTGCTGTTATTGAGCGCCAGACGGCCGGTCGAGGCGGTGAAGACCAGGCCGTTGGCGGCGGCGTTGCCGAAGTCTCCGGTCGGATTGCCGCCCGAGAAGACGACCGCCGCTTCGCGCGCCGGGATCACCGTGCCGCTGGGGAAGGTGTGGCGCACCTGGATCAGGTCGGTCAGCGTCCAGCCGCTGATGTCGACGGCGGCCAGGCTGGTGTTGACCAGCTCGACGAACTCGTCGTGGCGGGTATTGACCACGCCGTCGCCGTTGGCGTCACCGGCAACCGAGTCGGGATCGGCATGGATCTCGTTGATCAGCACCGCCGGGTGGTTGACCTCCTCGCTCAGGAAGTCGGTGCGCTCGCGCGGCAGGAGTTGATAGCCGCTCAAGAATCCGGCGAAGGAGTCGAACTGGCTGAAGACGCCGATCAGGTCGAAGCTCTGCGTCGGCGTGTTGGCGCCGGGGATATCGGTGTCGCCGTCAATGCGGATTTCCAAGGTGGTGGCGCCGCCGTCATCGCTGACCATCAGGCTGCCGCTGCCCTGCTGAGGGATCGCGCCGCTGGTCACCGTGACACCGTTGATGCGCACCAGGGTGCCTTCGAAGGACTCGCCCGCCTGCGCCACGGTGATCACCTGCGCCGCGGGAGGGCTGCCCGGAGCTACCAAGGTCGCACCATAGCCGCCGAACTCCTGGGCGGTGTTGATCTCGATCTGGCCGCCGAACTGCTCCAGGGCGCCGACGAAGCGCACCCGATCGCCGCGCGCCAAGGCTAGAAACTCGTCGTCGAAAACTTGCACGCCACCGCCGGTGTCTTGAACGTAGATCTGCGACACGAAGGGGTGGAAGATGCCGGGCTCGGCGGTGAGGTTGCCCTCGACCCGCACGGCATAGTGCTTGGGTACCAGCACGCCCCGGCTGTCGTTGACGCGCAGCGTGGCCACCGGCGTGACGCCGGAGAAGTAGCCCTGGGCGAACGAAAGTTCGGTTTGACTCGCCGCGTCGGTCGCCTCAACGCGGTAACGCACCTGGGTGCCGTCGAGTTGCGCCGGGATGGTGGCGGTATAGAGGGTGCCGCCGGCCGCGCTCATCGCGATGGGCGCTTGCTCGATGCCGTCCAGCCAGTAGCGCAGGTTGACGGTGATGGCGCTGACGTCGTCGACGTTGGCCTGCACCGTGGTTCCCTCGGTCGCCAGCGGTACCCAAGGAGTACGGCTCACGCGGAGGATGGCCGGCGGAAAGTCGCCGGTGCTGCCCGGGCCGGTATCCGCCGCCAGGGTGAGGGCACCGAAACCGCAGCCCTGGATCTCATAGGAGGCGCCGTCTGAAATCAGCAGCATGGTGCCGGGCAAGCCGATCGGTTCGGTGATGTCGTCGCAGTCGGCGATGCCGCTGGCCAGGGCGTCGTCGGAACGGCTGTCGGTCGGGTTGCCGACGTTCTGCTGGAAGAAAAGGGGCATGGCGCCGTGGCTGTCCGGGGTGGCGAGGAAGCGGCTGACGACCTCGGTGTTGGGGTGGCCGAAGTTGTTGTTGGCCGAGTTCTGGTTGATGCCGACTTCGGCCTTGAGGGTCGACAGGAAGGCGGCGGTGGAGCTGGTGCGGCTGCCGTGGTGGTTGAAGGTGTAGACATCGACATCACCGACGAAGGGAGCCACCTGCGACTCGACGTCACTGACCCCCACATTCACGTTGCCGGTCAGGTCGCCGCCGATCCAGACGTCGACATCGCCGTACTGCACCACCACCGAGACCGAGGTCGAGTTCTCGAACTGGCCCGAGGCGGAGATGTCAAAAGAGGTGCCGTCCGGCAAGTCGCCGTTGACCACGTAGCAACGCACCAGTACGCCGCCGCCCAGGTCGAGGGTGGTGAAGGGATCGATGGTGGTGCGGTTGAACATGCCGGCTGAGAAGGCGTAGTCGGAATAGGCGAAAGTCGAGGGCGTGCCGCCGAACAGACCGCGGTCGTAGGCGATCGCGGTGGGCGCCAGAGGCACCAGCTGGAAGACATTCTCCAGCCGCCCGATGTGGTCTTCGTCGTAATGGCTTGCGATGGTGTAGTCGAGGCTGGTGACCACGCCGGCGTCGATCAGGTCGTTGATGAAATCCTCGATGGGATCATCGGTGGACCTGAGGCCGCTGCCGCCGTCGATCAGCAGGGCGCGACCGGTCGGGCTGACGACCAGGATCGAGCTGCCTTGCTCGATGTCCGGGTAGTAGATCCGCAGGTGCTGTGCCGAGGTTGGAAGGGCGAGGGCGAAGGCCAGACCGAGAGCGATCAGAACGAGCGAGCGTGATCTCATGAGAATCTCCGCAGGTCGGTGGGGTGAGTAAGGAAGGGAGCGCTGATAACTGTATAGTGTCTTCTGTATGTGTAGTTGTGACAATGTATCTGCAAAGGCTGTCCCGGAGAGCGTCCATCCGGTGGTGGCTTCGAGTGGCGAACCTTGGAGCCTTGTGATAGACACATAGGCAAATTCAAGGTTGTCGGATCCGCGTCTCGACCTTGTCCCCACAATTTCGCGCCGAGCGCCTCTCTCCGCTCCCGGAGCGCTGCTGCCCCTCCTCGCCGCAGACACGATGAGGAGATCAGTATGCGTAACAGCCCTTCTTTCACCACTTTGCTCGCCCTCGCCTTTCTCGCGTTGGCGTTCGTGCTGCCCGGCGGCCTCGCTGCCGCCGACGGCGCGCCGAGCGCCAGCGAGATCCGCCAGCGGCTCACCCCGGTCTACCGGTCGTTGCAGAACGATCCTCAGTTCCTCGCCCTTGCCGGGCAGCTCAATACCGAAGAGGTCGACGAGGCCGCCGTCGAACGGTATCTGGCCTACTTGCCGCTCTCGCCGTTGGAGATGCTCGAGATCAAGATGCATCTCGGACACTTCGAGTTGATGATCCCGGAGACGCTGCGCCAGTGGCACCGCCGTTGGATCGAGCTGCATCGCGAACAGGCCACCGAGTTCTATGGCAAGGCCTATGTCGCCGAGGCGCTGGCCGCACGGTCGATCGCCATGCAGCCGCAAGAGGGCGCCGCGCCTTCCGCTGAGAAGATGGGCACGGTGGGCACCAACCGCAACGTGGCCTCCGCCTTCGCCCCTGCGCCGTTGCAGTACCAGGGTGAGATCCAGGTGGCGGTCAACCCGAACAACACCCAGCAGATCGTCGCCGCCGCCAACACCTCCGATTCGATCGGCGGCACTTGCGGCGTGGGAATCCAGGCGGTCTTCTATTCGAGCGACGGCGGAGCGACCTGGGGTTATACCTGCGCCCCAAACGAGACCGCCTACGGTCTCAACTGCACCAAGCCGTTCCTCTTCGGCAGCGATCCGGCAGTCAACTGGGACGGCAACGGCAACGTCTACCTCGAACACATGATGCTGTGCACCGCGGACTTCAACAACATTCAGTTCTCGATCGTCGTCGCTCGCTCGTCCAACGGCGGGGTCAACTGGAGCGGCCAGGGAATCGTGATCAACAGCTGGCCGACGATCAACCGGCTTGAGGACAAGAACTTCTACGCCATCGACAACAACCCGGGCAGCCCCTTCTTCGGCCGTCACTACACCTGCTGGGACCGTAACAACAACGAGAAGTCGGCCTACTCGACCGATAGTGGCGCCACCTGGACTGAGGTTGACATCCCCGCTTCGCCCTCGACCGGCGCCGGCTTCGCGACCGACCTGGCCTGCGAGTTGGCGGTCAGCAAGGACGGCACCGTCCACGTGATCTTCGACACTCTGCGTTGCTTCGCCAACTGCAACAACGAGCAGATGTTCTATGCCCGCTCGACCAACGGCGGCCTCTCCTGGTCGGCGCCGGTGCTGGTGCGCGACTTCAACCTGGTCGGCTTCAGCAATCTCAACTGCCCAGCGGCGCAGGAAGGTCGCTGCATCAACCCGTTCGGCGCCATCGATGTCGACAACTCGGGTGGTGCGTGCGACGGCTACCTCTATGCGACCTTCACCGATTACGGCGACGGCGGGGTCAACACCTCCGATGTCTTCATCGTGCGCTCGATCGACAACGGTGCCACCTGGTCGGCACCGGTCAGGGTCAACGACGACGGCATCTTCGAGCGCGTACAGTTCCATCCTTTCCTGATGGTCGACCAGGCGAGCGGCAACCCCGTCGTCGCCTGGCACGATGCGCGCAACGACACCCAGAACCGTGCCGTGGACTTCTTCGCCGCCCGCTCGACCGACTGCGGTTTGACCGTCGAGGCCAACACCCAGGCGAGCGCTCCATCCACGGAGTTCCTCAACAGCACGATCTCGTCGAGCAACGAGAACGCTCTCTCCAACCCCAACCGCAACCCCAACCAGTTTGGCGAATATCTCGGCCTGGACGTGTTGACCGGCAAGGCCTACATGGCGTGGACCGACTCGCGCCAGTTCTTCCCGACCTTCAACAACCAGCGCGAGAACGTAGGCTTCGCCACGGTCGACTTCGGCACCGCCTATCACCTGCTCGGCCCGGCGCCGGGCACCACCGGAGTGACCAACAACTGGTCGACCAGCGGCGGAACGAGCGGTGCCACCACCTTCTTCCTCTATGGCTTCACCGCCGGTGCTGTTCAGGTGCCCGGCTGCCCAGTGGGGGTGACGGTCGGCATGAGCGACGTCAACATCCTGGGTTCCCCGGTCTCCAATGCGAACGGTATCGCCAACACCTCGCTCTTCGTGGGCGCCGGAGCCAGCGGTGTTACCGTCCTGCTACAAGCGGTCGAACTCTCGACCTGCAAAGTCAGCAACCTGATCTCATACACCTTCCCGTAGGGACTCTGTCCGTCCTGGCCTCGATCGAAGGCGATCGGGGCCAGGGTCTGCCTCTACGCTTCGTGGGAGCTGAAGGATCTGACCACCTCGCAAGGATGGCGCGTCGCGTTATGCCGTGCATACCCAGAGCGGGGCAGCTGACGACCACCACTCCCGCGGCCGGCCACGCTTCCCATTGACGAGTAAGTTCCCTCACTACTCTCCAAGCACCCTGCACGTCTGCTCGCGGCATGTTCATTGCACCACACACGGCGTGGACCTATTAGCACGTTGGAGGTGCACCATGAGCTATACAGTTCGGCTCTCACCTGTCTACAAACTAGTGACAGTTCTCTTCTTGACCTGCTGTGTAGGTGGTTGCCCAGGCAGTGGATCGAGCGTCACAGATCCGAGAATCGTCGATCCGCAAAGCATCAAGAGCTGCGCTGAGCTGGTCCCCATCCTCGATCAGGAGTTGATGCTCATTCAGCAATGCACTACGGCCGCGGAGTGCGGTCAAGTGCTTAGCTATACCAGTTGCGGCTGTACGCGCAACTTGGTTGCTCGTCTCGATGCAGACCTTTCCTTGTTCGATGCCCTTATGGCTCGCAACCTACAGTTGGCTCGCGGCGGCCAAGAGGATTGCCGCTCGTTCGTGACAACCTGCGATTGTCCTCTCGCGGACGGGTTTGCCTGCGTAGCAGGGCGCTGTACTTGGAACTATGTGATGTGGCTCTGAGGGCCGAGGCGAGTGGGTGAGATTCCTCCGCCAACCGGTTCTTCGGTGTTCCGGGCCAACCGCTGGCTGGCCCGGGGCGCCGAACCATGAAGGCGGTCATCGGTTCGCCCTAGCCCGGTGAGCTTCCCGGTGTGAGAGCCGGCTGGAGCTACCAGCTTCCGGCCAAGTCGATGCGCTCGATCGAAGATCTGGCGGGGTCGTCGCCGACCACGGGGGCGTTGGCCGAACCGGTTTCGTCGATCAGGCCGCTGGTGTTGTTACTGCCGTAGACCACGGCGTCGATGGGTACTGTGGAGCCCGTGATCTGGGAGGCCGGGACGTCGAACAACGCGAGCGGCATCGCCAACACCTCACTCTTCGTCAGCGGCGGCGCCAGCGGCGTCACCGTCCTGTTGCAAGCGGTCGAACTGTCGACCTGCAAAGTTAGCAACCTGATCACCTATACCTTCCCCTGACGGCATCTCGGCCTCGGTCCTCGATCCTCACGGATCGGGGGCCGTGCCCCTGTCGCCGAGGTTCTGAACTCAGACGCCGGCTGTCTGCAACGGCCGAACTTCGCTGTCCAGTCGATTCTCGAGCTTCGTTCTGGCTTCCTCAAGATCGAAATCAGTCTGAAGGCCAAGCCAATAGCGCTCCGAAGTCGCGAAGTAGCGCGCCAGCCGAAGGGCAGTGTCGGGCGTGATGGCGCGCTTCTTGAGAACGATCTCGTTGATCCGGCGCGGCGGTACACCGAGGTCGCGAGCCAGGCGATTTTGGCTCAGTCCGAAGGGCTGCAAGAACTCCTCCTGGAGAATCTCTCCGGGATGGATGTTGGGAAGTTTGTTGATCATGGGGGATTCCTCAGTGGTAGTCGACGATCTCGACCGAATGGGCATCATTCTGCCGCCACTCGAAAAAAATTCGCCACTGTTGGTTGATTCTGATGCTGTACTGGCCCTTACGGTTACCGCGCAGCGCTGCGAGCCGGTTGCCGGGAGGGACTCGAAGATCGTTGAGGTTCAGGGCGTTGTTGAGCATGCACAGCTTCCTTCTGGCGACCACTTGAACTCCGCGCGCTAGTTTGCGGGATACTTCGCCATTCCAGATCTTCTCGGCTTTGCGGGAGCTGAGCGATCTGATCACCCATAGCGTATGACGCGGCGCGTCATACGCTATCCACCCAAAGGAGGTCCGCTAACGACCGCCATCTCCGTGTTAGGGCAGGCTTCCTATCGAGCAGTCAGTTCCCCCACGACTACCCAGGCACCCTGCACATCGAGTGCGCGCCTATCCGACGGTGACGGGGCCTGAAAGAGTGGGCTAAGGTCAAGCCAATCAATACCTTACAGCGCTCCAGCGCGCTGCAACCATCCTCCTCCGCCTATCCGCATAGGCTCCTGCCAGCCCACTCTCCATCCACTGACCCGACTCCCGTGCGCCGGCCGGAATTCACCAGTCGGGCGAGAAGGCCGAAACCTCAGGCTCTCCTGGACTCTCAGTCTGCCGCAGAAGCTCCCGCCGGCGCAAGCCGTATCCGACGCCCCCACTCCCCGCTTATCCGACAAGGTTCAGCCGGCTTGTGCCGCCCTGGCCAGTAGGTTAGAATCCATGGAAAGTCGCACAAGCAAGGAGCTGGCCTGTCCACTGAGAAACCGCGAACAGACTCTCGGCCGTCGCTAAAGCGCCCGAGAGTTGTAGACGGAGAATTTGGAGAGAAGTTGGTTGGGCGGCAGCAGAGACGGGACCATAGGCGGGTAACTAGAATTGGAGAAGACGATGGCAGAGAAGATCAAGGGTAATGAAGACGGCGAGGGCGGACGCAACGAGAGCTATCGAATCCCGGGCCGATCCTCGAACATTCCACGGAAGCAACTGGTTCGGGAGGTCAAAGAAGGAAAACATCCGAACTTCAGCGTTTACACCCGCGAAGGAGAGGACTACGTTCGCGCCAACCCCAACCACATGAGGAAGGATAACGTCGACGATTGACGACAACTTGCCCAATGGTGCCGACAATGTCGAAGGTGGCCGCCCAACCAAGCGGGTGGAGACGGTCCCGGCCTTCGGCCGCGCCGCTCACCCGCAACAACGTTCTGCGCACGTGACCACACCGAGAGGCAACTGACAATGCGGATTCTCTTTCGATGGTTGCTTGCAACGTCCATACTGCTGGCTCTCACGGTCGCAGGAGTATCCCTTTGGAAGGTCGGGCTGACCGATCCAGCGGCCTGGGCAACAGTAGCAGCGGCGCTGGCCGTAGTGTCGGCAGTAGCCTCTGCGTGGACAAGCCAGAGGGTGCTTGAGCTCCAAGAGGATGCCCAGGAGCCCAACCCAGTCCCAATGATTGACCTACGCCGTCGGTACCAGTTGGCACAGTTTCGCATCACAAACCGTGGTCGCCAAAGCGCCCACGACGTTCTGCTTGAGTGGGAGCAGCAGCTCCAGGACGCGGAAGGAAACGATGTCGTTCTTGCTCGGGATACCGCGATCTCCGTCATTCCTGAAGGTGAAAGCGCCTCGGTGTTGTTGGGGGCGAGCCACAAGTTCGTTAACGCCTGCCAAGACACGACATACAGAGGCACCATCCGGTATCAGAATGCGTCGGGACGGCGCTATCGAAAGCCTTTTGTCGTCAGCGCCGAGCATGAACGAATCGCACTCACACACGATGAGGAGGGCCCCAAAACCTTGCATGAACTGCAGAAGCTACCGGATGAACTCAAACGTGTGGCGAACGCGATCGGTCGCCTCGAAGGCATCCTTGAGCAAAGCGGGGGAACAAGGCCTAAGAGGCAGCGATGAGCAGTAGAGGCACGACGCGAAGCCGCAGAACCCAGCCACTGCACCGGTCGGCTGGGGCCGCCGGTGAGTGGCAACGCCGTTAGGCCGAAGAACGGGATCCATGACGAAACCAGCCGTTTATCTGGAAACGAGCGTGATCGGCTACGCGACATCGCGACCAAGCCGGGATTTGATTGTCGCTGGACGCCAGCAGATCACGCGGGAGTGGTTCGCTCTCCGAGCGGATGCGTACGAACTGTTCGTATCGCAACTCGTCGTCACGGAAGCCATGGCTGGGGACGAGGAGGCGGCGCGGAAGAGGGCTGATTTCTTGCAGAGAATCGCGCGACTCGGCGTCACGGAAGCTGCGGGAGGACTCGCGAACAAGCTCGTCGAGACCCGAGCAGTGCCGCCGAAGGCCGCAGAAGACGCCCTTCACATCGCCGTTACCGCCGTTCACGGCGTAGAATACCTCTTGACTTGGAACTGCAAGCACATCGCGAATGCCACGATGCGCCAAGCGATCGAACGAGTGTGCAGGGGGGCCGGCTACGAACCGCCGGTAATCTGCACGCCAGAGGAGTTGTCAAGTGACGAACGAGGATGACGAAATCGTTGAAGAGATCCGACGGCATCGAGAAGCACATGCCGCGTCGATGAACTATGACCTGAAGCGGATTATCGAGGACTTGCAGCGGCAAGAACAAGAGTCAGGCGTCATGGTCGTAAACCGGCCTCCTCGCAAACCGTTGCCGATGCCGCGTGCATCCTCGGCCTAACAAGCCGCTGCAGCGGACCGGCTTTGCCGGCCGCTGATCGCCAGTCCGGTAGGCGACCAGTAGGCCCGCGCGTTTCCGGCAACGATCGAGAGATCTCCGTCTCTTCCAGAGAGTTGACGCCGGTTCGCATATTTGCTAACTTCGTCTTGTGCCGTACCCGTTGAATACTTCCAGATCCGCGTCCAAAAGGAGATTGAGAACTGGCCGGTTGGCATCTTGGCCGACTACGCGCGAATCGTAGAACTCCTAATGGAGTTCGGGCCGGATCTGCGGATGCCGCACTCCCGGGCGTTTGGCGGTGGCCTGTTCGAATTGCGACCTCGCGGGCGCGAAGGCGTCGGACGTGCTCTGTACTGCTACGTCAAGGACCGCCGCGTGATCATCCTGCACGCCTTCATCAAGAAGACGCGGGCAACGCCGGCACATGAGCTTGCAATCGCTCGCAGGAGAATGAAAGAGGTCAAAGATGTCTGAGCTAGTTTACCGCCCCACCCCGCACGACCATGAGGCGTTCCTCGGGAAGGCACGGAAGCGTCAGGGATTCGCCAAAGCCTATGAGGACCTTGCTAGCGAGTATAGCCTTGTCCGCGAACTGCTTGCCGCCCGTTCGCGTGCGGGTCTGACGCAGGAAGAGGTCGCAAAATCGATGGGCACCACGAAGAGCGCAGTCTCGCGGCTCGAGGCCGTGGGGAAGCACTCGCCGTCGGTGACGACGCTCGAGAGGTATGCTCAAGCTGTCGGCTGCCAGGTTGAGATCCGCTTGGTTCCAGCAGCCCGCCCAACCAGGGCTTCCAGCGAACGGGGCAGGGCTCGCCGCTGAAGTCTGAGCGTTGCGGACGACCAGCCGACGGCCGTCAGGGCCGGCCAGCTCGCGGCGTGCGCTGACCCACTTCGCCACCTCCTGCTCGATGGCCTGGCTGAGCATCTCGCGGGCGCCTCGATGCAGCACCTCGCACAGTGCCTCCGGTACCGATCCGTGGGGAAAGGAAGCGATCTTCCTTGTTCATTCCGCGAGGCGGAACACCCAGATCGCGAGCCAGCCGATTCTGGCTCAGACCGAAGGGCTCGAGGAGATTTCGCAGCGGAACCTCTCCGGGATGGACGCTGGGAAGGTTGTCGTTCCTGGGGGATTCCTGGCGGACTCTGTAGCCCCTACCGCAAAATCCTCACGTAACGCCCCGCCGGCACGCCGATCAGCCTGCGGGTTTGGCTGTCGGGCCAGCGTACGGTGAGGCGGTCGGCTCGGGTGGCCTCTCCGAGGCCGAAGTAGAGGCGGGGGTCGCCGCTGGATTGGTAGCCGGAGCCGGCTTGGGTTTGGGCCAGCTGGGAGCGCTCGCCGGTCGTGACGGTGACGCGGGCTCCGAGGGTGGCGGGGCCGACCAGCACGACGCCGAGCCAGTTGCCGGGGGCCAGCGCGTTGCGGTAGAGCCGGGCCCGATCGCCGTTGTAGGAGACGGCGAGGTCTAGCCGGCCGTCGTTGTCGTAGTCGAGGGTCATGCTGCCGCGGCCGACGCGAGGTTCGGCGAGGGGACCGATCTGGGCGGCGCTCAAGGGGTGGAAGTTGCCCCGGCCGTCGTTGGCGAAGAGCTGGCCGGGCTGGCGCCAGGTGAGTCCGTCATTGAACTTCTCGATGTTGTCGAGCACGTCGCCGTTGATCACCACCAGGTCTAGATCGCCGTCGGCGTCGAAGTCGGCCAGGTCGGTGCCGAAGCCGAGTACCTGCAAGGAGGAGGCGTGGAGGCCTGCCGAGACGGTGGCGTATTCAAACAGGTCGCCAGCGCCCAGGTAGAGCGCGTTGGTCTCCATCGACAGGTTGGTGACGATGAGATCGAGGATGCCGTCGCCGTTGATGTCGCCGGCATCGACGCCCATTCCGGCTTCCGTCTTGCCGGCCTCGTTGTAGGCGGTGCCCCAGAAGAGGCCGACCTCCTCGAAGCGGCCGCCGCCCAAGTTGTGAAAGAGAAAGTTGGGCGTCGAATCGTTGGTGACATAGAGGTCGGGCAGACCGTCTTGATCGAAGTCGGCGGCGATCCCCCCCAGCCCTTTGCCGTCGAGATCGGTGAAGCCGGCGGCGGCGGTCGCGTCGCGGAAGCGGCCAGCGCCCTGGTTGCTGTAGAAGCGGTCGGCGGCGCGGGGGTAGACGTCCGGGTGGCAGTAGAAGAGAAACCCCTGTTCGACGTGGCGGCAATCCTGATGTGTGGCGAGCGAATAGTCGAGATAGTTGACCACGTAGATGTCGAGGTCACCGTCGAGGTCGGCGTCGAACAACAGGGCGCTGCTCGACCAGGCGGCGCCCGCGGCGCCGGCCGCCGCCGGCATCGTCTCGAAGGTGCCATCCCCCCGGTTGCGCAGCAGAGTGTTGGCGCCGAAGGCGGTGCGATAGAGGTCGGTGCTCCCATCGCCGTCGAGGTCACCCGCTACCGCTCCCTGACCGTAGCCGAAGGCGGCGAGACCAGCGCGCGCGGTGGCCCTCTCGAAGGTGCCGTCCCCCCGGTTGCGGAAGAGCTGGTCGGTGGCCGCCGCGGTGCCGGCGGGTGGGGCCGGATCGCCGGGTAGCGCCCCGGACTGGACGAAGTAGAGGTCCATCCAGCCGTCGCCGTCGAAGTCGAGTACGGCGCCGCCGGAACCCATCGTCTCCGGCAGGTACTTGCGCCCGGTGGCGCCGTTGAGATGGACGAAGTCCAAGCAGGCGGCGCCGGTGGTATCGCTCAGCCAGGCGCCGTCGGTCTTGCCGCTGTCGGTCTTGCCGGCCAGCTGGTTCGCGGTCGCGGTGCCGCTGGGTGCCGCGCCAGGGCCAGGATCCGAGGCTTGCGCCAGGCAGGCGGGGAAGGCCGGCAGACTCAAGGCGATGAGCAGGCCGAGCCAAGGCAGAGCGCTGCCCGCGGCCTGGCTCATGGCTCGAGTTGGGCGGCGAAGCCGTCGGCCTGTTGTGCCTCGGCGTTGCGGCCGAGGAGGAGGTAACCCTGGGTGAGCAGGCGGTAGACCTCGGCGCGTTGCGGATCGAGCCGGCGGGCCGCTTCCAGCTGCTCGACCGCTTCGCTGATCCGCCCGACCTCCAGCAACAGCTTGGCCAACGCCACTCGTGAATCCGGGTTGGTGGCGTTGAGCTGGATGTACTGCTGGTGATTCTCGATCAGGTCGTCCTTCTTGGACAGCTCCTGGAATTCGACCAGCATCTTGCGGCTCTCCTCGCGTTGACCGAGCCGGGCCAGAGTGCGCCCCAGGTTGTAGGCGGCTCCGGCGTGGCCGGGTACTGTTTGACGCACCTGGCGGAAAGCGGCGGCCGCCGCCGAGTGGTTGCCGGCGCGGGCTTCGGCGAGGCCGAGGGCGAACTGAGCTTCGACATTGGCGGCGTCGCCGGCGACCGCGCGACGCAGCAGTTCCAAGGCCTCTTCGTCTTTCCCCTGGTCGGCGAGGAGCGCGCCGAGTTTGAACAGTGTTTGCGGCTGCGGGTTTCCTGCCGCAACCAGCTGGCGCAGTTCGCGCTCAGCCCGTTCGAGATCGCCGGTGTTGAGCGCGCACATGGCGATGTTGAAGCGGAAACGGGGCTGTGGATCGAGTGTCCAGGCCTTGTCGAGTTCGACCATGGCCGCCGAGCAGCGACCTTGCCGCAACAGCCCTTCGGCGAGAACCTCCATCCAACCGACGCGGCCCGGTTCGAGTTCCAGTGCGGCCCGCAGGTAGGGCTCCGCTTCGCCGTAGCGGAACTGCTGTTGCAGAACGTGGCCGTAGAGATAGAGAATCCGCCCTCGCGCCTTGCCCGCGGCCTGGCCTTGGGATTGGCGGTCGATCTGCTGCTTGAGGATCTTCTCCGCCCGGGAGTACTGGCCTCGCTCGATCATGTCGAGGAGTTGGGGACCGGTGATCCTGGTGGTCCTCTGCGCCGCCAGCGGCAAGGAAAACGCTGCCAGCACCAGCCACACGGTCAGGGGCCGGCTCCAGCGCGCCGAGTGAGCTTTCGGTCGGCCGTTCACTGGCCGCGAGGCCGGTAGGTGATGGTCCAGTACCGGTCGAGTTGTTCGGTCGTCTCGCGCTGCACCCGGCCGTCGGGCCAGCGGATCTCGACGCTCACCGATCCTTTGTGGGTGCCGAGACCGAAGTGGGGCCGCAGGTCGCCCTGGGCGAGGAAACTGCTTCCGCTTCTCACTTCGCGAATCGTTTTCTTGCCGTTGAGCGTCAAGGTCGCACGCGCGCCGATGGCGAAGGGGTTGGCCTTGGGGCCGCGCAAGACCAAGCCCAGCCAATGGTGGCCATTGTCAATCTCGTTGTGCAGTAGATCGATCGGATCGTTGGTGTTGGTGACCAGCAGGTCCAACCGGCCGTCGTTGTCGAAATCGCCCTGCGCCAGGGCGCGGCTGACTCGCTCGACGGCCAGTGCCGGGCCGGCCTCCCGACTGACATCGTGGAAGCGACCGCCGCCCAGATTTTCCATCAACTGGTTGGGCTGGCGATATTTCAGGCTCGCTTCGAAGATCTCGATGTTGTCCACGGCGTGGCCGTTGACCAGCGCCAGATCGAGATCGCCGTCGTTGTCGTGGTCGAAGAAGGCGGTGCCCCAGCCGACGTAGCGATAGGAAGACTCGGCCAGACCCGCTTTGCGGGTGCCATCCTCGAACATCAGGCCGCCGAGGTTGAGGTAGAGGGTGTTGGTTTCCATCGAGTAGTTGGTGACCAGCAGATCTTCGCGGCCGTCGCCGTTGACGTCGCCGAGATCGACCCCCATGCCGGACTCGGCACTGCCCCGCGCGCTCAAACCCACTCCGGCGAGCAGAGCCTCATCGCTGAAGTGGCCCTTGCCGTCGTTGACGTAGAGCCGGTTGAGGGTGCCGTCGTTGGAGACGTAGATGTCGAGATCGCCGTCGTCGTCGAGATCACTCATCACCACGCCGTAACCTTTCTCGTCCTTGCCCTGGACGAGGCCGCGAGCCTTACCCTCCTCGCGGAAGGTGCCGTCGCCCTGGTTGATGAACAAGGAGTCGGCCTCGCCGTCGAAGACGTTGGGCCGGCAGTAAGCGCGCAGGTTGCGCGCCCGGTCGCCGCAGAAGGGGTTGCTCTCGAAGGAGAACTGGACATAGTGGGCGACGTAGATGTCGAGGTCGCCGTCGCCGTCGATGTCGCCGAAGGCGCAGCTGGCTCCCCAGCGATCGTTGGCCACCCCGGCCTTGGCGCCGATCTCGGCGAAGCGACCGCCACCGAGGTTGCGGTAGAGGCGGTCGGTCCCGTAGTTGGTGAGCAAGAAATCGAGCTTGCCGTCGGCGTCGATATCGCCGGCGCACATGCCCATGCCGTACCCGGTGTCGCCCACCCCGGCTTTGGCGGTGACGTCGACGAAGCGGCCGTCACGATTCTCGTAGAGGGCGTTGGTCGGCGTGCCGTCGAGCTTGGAACCCGGTGTGGCGGCGCCGTTGATCAGGTAGAGGTCGAGGTCGCCGTCGTGGTCGAAATCGATCCAACCACCGCCGGAGGCGGCGCTTTCGATGTAGAACTTCTGCCCCGAGCGGCCGTCTTGATGGTGGAAACGGATGCCGCGTTGTGCCGAGACCTCCACGAACCAGGGCTTGGAACGCGGCTTCTCGGCAGCGCTCACCGGTAGCGTGGTGGCGAGGCAGAGGGCGATCGCGATCAGCGCAACTCCGCGCGGCGCTGACTTGAATTTTGGGGTTTGCATGGCTCGTGGTTGGAGGCTAGCCCGCCTCTGGCGCGAGGCGGGAGAGCCGGTGTTGCCGGTGAAGTATGCTACCTCGTATCCCGGTTGAATTGTCTCCTCAGAACACGAGTCGCATGCTTTTCTCTCGCCCCCTAGCCGTCTCTTCTGGTCGCGCTCTTCTGGGCGGCGCGCTGCTCGTTTGGGTGGTCTTGCCGATGACCGGCTGCGCCGCGTCCGAGGACACGGCCGGGCCAGTGGCCGTGCCGATGGAAGAGGGAGGCGAGGTGCCGGTCGAGGTACCGGCGAGCAACCGGGCGATGGCTCGACGGCTGCTCGATATCTTGCAGGGTGACGGCGCGGAGCAGACTTTCAGCATGGCGCGGTTAGTCACCACTCTGCGGGCAGCCGAGCTGCCGATCGATCTCAGGCGGCGAACCCTCCACCACGTACGGCTCGGCCAGGCGTTGCTGTTCAACGGCGACACCGAAGAGGCGATCGGCGAGTTCGAGGCGGCAAGTGCGGCGGTGGCGGCGAGTTCCGATCTGTTCGATCCGAAGTTTCGCAGCAACGTGGCCCGGCTGCTGGCGGTGGCCTACTTGCGGCTGGGGGAGGAGGAGAACTGTCTGCTGGATCACAATCGGGACTCTTGTCTGCTGCCGATCGAGGGGGGCGGAGTTCACCGCACGCCAAGGGGGGCTGAAAAGGCGCTGGAGGTCTATTTGCGGATCTTGGCGCAAGAGCCCGACGATCTCGAATCGCGCTGGCTGCTCAACATCGCGGCGATGGCGGTGGGGCGCTATCCGCAAGGGGTGCCGGCGCGTTGGCGCATCGAGCGCAGTTCCTTCGACTCCGAGGCGCCGCTGAGCCGCTTTGTCGATGTCGCTCCGCAGACCGGCCTGGCGGTGACCGCGCTGTCCGGCGGGGTGGCCATGGAGGACTTCAACGGCGACGGTCTGCTCGATGTGATGGTCTCTTCGTGGCTGTTGAGCGACCCTCTGCGATTTTTCCTCAACCGCGGCGACGGCACCTTCGCGGAGCGCACTCGGCAGGCGGCTCTCGACGGGCTGACCGGCGGGCTCAACTTGGTCCACGCCGACTACGACAACGATGGCTTCGCCGACGTGCTGGTGCTGCGCGGAGCCTGGCTGGGAGCCTTCGGCCACTACCCGAACTCCCTGCTGAGGAACCGCGGCGACGGCACTTTCGAGGATGTCACCGAGGCGGTCGGTCTACTCGATTTCCATCCCACGCAGACGGCCGGCTGGGCCGACTACGACGGCGACGGCCGCCTCGACCTCTTCGTCGGCAACGAGTCGACGCCCGGCGAGGATCATCCCTGCCAGCTCTTTCACCAAGAATCGGATGGCACCTTCCGGGAGGTTGCCGCCGAGGTGGGTGTGGCCGCCGGCGGGATGGTCAAGGGGGTGGCCTGGGGCGATTTCGACAACGACCTTCGCCCCGATCTCTACCTCTCGCGCCTCGGTAGCGACAACCTGCTGCTGCACAACGAGGGGCCGACCGCGGACGGCGGCTGGAGCTTTCGCGACGTCACCGAGGCCGCCGGCGTCGGCCAGCCGCTGCATAGTTTCCCCACCTGGTTTTTCGACTACGACAACGACGGCTGGCTCGATCTGTTTGTCTCCGGCTATCCGGAGGAGTACCTGACCGCCAGCGTCGAAGCTGTGGTGGCCGACCACCTCGGTCTGCCGACCTCGGCGGCACGGCCGCGGCTCTATCGCAACCTGGGGGATGGCAGCTTCGAGGAGGTGAGCCGCGCGGCCGGCGTCGATGGCGTCTTCTTCACCATGGGCTCCAACTTCGGCGATCTCGACAACGACGGCTGGCTCGATTTTTATCTTGCGACCGGCGCGCCCGACTATCGCGGCTTGATGGCCAACCGGATGCTGCGCAACGACCGTGGCCGCCGTTTCCAGGATGTCACCACGGCCGGAGGCTTTGGCCACCTGCAGAAGGGGCACGCGATCGCCTTCGGTGATCTCGACAACGACGGCGATCAAGATGTCTACGCGGTGATGGGGGGAGCCTACCCCGGAGATGTCTACCCCAACGCCCTGTTCGAGAACCCGGGAGGTGGCGGTAACTGGGTGACCTTGCGCTTGCAGGGGGTGGCCTCCAACCGATCGGCGATCGGTGCGCGTCTCGCCTTGCAGGTCGCCGCCGAGGACGGTGAGGAGGGCGAGCGGACGATTCACGTCACGGTGGGCACCGGCGGCTCCTTCGGCTCAGCCAGCTTGCAGCAAGAGATCGGCCTCGGTGCGGCGACGGTGATCGGCAGCTTGGAGGTTCTCTGGCCCAGCGGTGAGGTGCAGCGCTTCACCCAGCTGGCGGTCAACCGAGTCTACGCTCTGCGCGAAGGCGAGAGCAAGCCGGTGGCGATCACCGCCGAACCCTTTCAACTCGGTGGCGGTTTGAGTCATCACCACCCCGGCGAATAGGCGCTATTTTAACCAGCGGTCGCGGAAGGCCTCGATCTGCGGGTTGGACTCCGGGTCTTCGTCGAGCAGTTGGCGCACGGAGTCGAGGTCGCCCTGCCGGCGCAGGAGTTCGGCCAGCGCCAGCCGCCAGCCGCTCTCCCAGGGGGCCAGCTCGATGGCCCGCCGGTAGGCGGCGAGCGCCGCCGGTTCGTGGCTCTCGGCGACCTCGATCCGGCCGGTGAGGAAGTGGAGGCGGGCGTAGTTGGGATACTGCTCCAGCCCCTCTTCCACCAGGCTGCGGGCGGCGGCGAGATCGCCGGATTGCAGGCGCAGGATGGCGACGCTCGACAGCGCTCCCCGGTGGTCCGGGTTCTCGGCGAGGATGTCGTCGAAGAGCCGGCGGGCCAGGGAGCGGCGGCCGGCCTCCTCGGCCCACTTGGCGAAGTGCAGGCGGTCGGTCAGGTCGACTTGTGGTTCGTCGAGGAGTCGCTTGACCAAGGAGACGGCGGCGCTCGTCTGACCGGTGGCGAAGAGCAACTCGGCACGGCGGTGCTCGAAGCGGTAGCGGCCGGCGGGAGCGACCCAAGGCTCGATTTGATCGAGAATCTTGAGCTTTTCGGAGTCGGCCACCGTACCCATGGTGCCGTCTTCTTGTAGACGGCGCACCTGGGCCTGTATTTCCAGTGCCTGGCGCACTCCTTCGCTATCTCCGTTGCCCCGTCGCAGGCGGGCGAGTAAGTACCAGCTCTGATAGTCGAACGGGTTGCTGGCCACCGCCTCACCGGCCAGTTCGAGCGCCGCGGCGGAGTCGCCGTCGCGGGCGAAGAGTTCGGCGGCGAGAGCCTGAACGCCCGGTGTGCTGGGGTCCAGCGCCAGCGCCCGTTCGATCGCCGGCCGGGCGGCATCGGGTTCGATCTCGGCCAGTAGCCGCGCGCGTGTCAGGTTGGCGGCGGCGCTGTCGTCCAGATGGTCGATCCAGGGGCGGGCTTGCTCCCATTGGCCGATCAGTTGTTGCGTGTCGATCAGTCGCAACAGGATCTCCTGGTCGTCGGGCTCATGTTCGAGATAGCGCTCGAAGGTCGCCGCCGCCTCGGTCAGACTCTGTTGATAGCCGGAACTCCAAGCGAGCCCCAGCCGGCGCAGGGAGTCCAAGTGATCGGGGTGGCGCTCGACGTCTCGCGCCAGATAGATACGGGCCCAATCGTGACGCTCTTCCAACAGCGCGTTCTCAGCCCGCGCCAGGTCGAGTTCACTCTTCGCATCACCCGGATGGCAGGCGTTGACGGCGAGCAACAGTCCGAGAGCCAGCAGGCAGCGCGCCTGCGGGCTGAGAGCATGCGTTGTGCTGGTTTTCATCGCTGTCTACATCTCGGCAGACGAAGAGTCGGTGACCTCAGCGGATCCCTGCGCTCCCACGGAGCGCAGGCTCTCCACCAGTCGTTCGCCGAACTGGGCCAGATTGGCCTCGGAGAGGCGGAAGTGGTGCTCCCGTTTGAAGCTCTCCAGCCAGTCTTGGCGCAAGGCTGCCGCTTTCTGGGCCGCGTAGTCGGCGACTACCTGATCATAGCTCTCGGAAAAACTCAGCGGGCGCGCGGCCACCAGGCTCTCGACCACCAGCACCAGCACGCGATTGCCGCTGCGGTAAGGGCCGATGACCTTGCCTTCTTCGAGCTCGTGCAGCAAGGCACGGGCGAGATCGCGGCGCTGGGCGAGGAGACCGCGCAGGCCGCTCAGCGGGATAGCCTCGGTCTGCAGACCCGGATCCTCGGCGAACTCCTCCACGGCGGCCTCCTTGCCGTGCTCGGCGATGGCCCGGATGAAGGCGCGGGGACGAGCCAGGGAGCGCAGCGGGTCGCCCGCTTCGATCGCCCACGAGTACAAGCTGCATTCCACCTGAGTTTGGCTCTGGAACTGGTCTTTGTGCTCTGCGTAGTAACTCTCGAAGGTCTCGGTGGGTATCGCTTCGAGGTGGGCGTTCAATAGGCGCCGTTGCTGCAGGGTGGTGGCCAGGTTGCGTTTGGCCGCGGTCTCGAGTTGAGCGGCAGTCTCGGCGTTGTCGCGCTCCATCGCGGCGCTGAACAACCGCTGATGAACCAGTTGCCGGTAGACGAGCGGCGGTGGGGCTTGCTGGCTGCGCGCCAATACGTCGCGCACGGTGATCTGTTCATCGCCCAGTTCAAAGACCACGCGTTGGCCGTCGGCGGGGTCGAAGTCGGCAGGCGGCCAGCGCGGAATCTCGATGCCGAAGCTCGCCGCAACCTCTTGCGCTTCTTCGTCCGTGCGCTCGGCCACTCTCTGCCGGGTCAGCTGTTCGAGGATGCGGCTACCGATCGTCTCAAAGCTGTTGTTGACCGCCGGAGTCACATTGACCACCAAGAAGAGCTGGCAACCGGCGGCATTGCGCAGTACCTTGCTGACGATTCCAGGCTGTAGCGAGAAGATTAGCTCAGCGGCGTCGCCGCGCAGCTGGTCCTTGGTAATGTCGCCGATCAGCCCACCGGTCGCGGCGGTGGAGGAGCTGGAATAGCGCAGCGCCATCTCTTCGAAGCTGGCCCCGGCCAGGAGCTGGTCGCGCAGTTGCTTGGCCTGCTGACAAATCGCCGCCTTGTTCTCGGCACTGGCGCCCTCCGGAAAGGCGAGCAGCAGGTTGTGCACCAGCCGGCGCTCCGGCGCGGCGAACTCGTCGCGGTGGGTGTCGTAGTACCGGCGAGCTTCGTCGAGGGAGACGGCCTCGGTCTCGATCCCCTGTAGATAGCCTTGCGCCAAGATCTTGCCGCGTTGAGCCGGCCAGCCTCTCTGGAAAGCCTTGTCCTGTTCGACCTCCTCCAGCATTGCCGGAGCGGTCAAGGTCTGCACAACAAACAGGTCGTCAACCCGTTGATGAATCCACCGTTTGAAGCCCTCTTCTCCCTTTTCGCCGGGTTGGCGGCGAGCAGGAGGAAGGGAGACCAGATAGCGATCCAGATCGGTCACCCGAATCTCGCCGTGGTCGTGGACGGCCAGCAGGTCAGGATCGTCCAGCCCCACCGGTTCAAGCGCCGGATGTGGAGAGAGATCTCCTGAACAACCGACCCATACGAGTGCTGCGCTCAGCAAGAGAAAACTGCAAGTGCGGTGTTTCATCAGAGGGTACTCACTGCTCCGTGGGTCTCGTCGTTGCCGGGGGTGTCGGATCGCCGGCACTCGCTGCCGGCGCAGCCTCTTGGGCGGCGAGGATGCGCAGTGCTTCGAGGGTTGGCTGGTGGCTCGGCGAAAGCTCTCGCGAGCGTTGGAAGAGGCCGCGGGCGGCTTGCGGATCTCCCCGGTCGAGTAGCAGCTTGCCATAGTTGAAATAGGCGAGGCCGAAGTAGGGCTCGGTGCGAATCAGCTGGCGGAATTGTTGCTCGGCGCCATCGAGGTCGCCATCCATCGCCAGCTGGTTGGCCAGCATCAACCGCGGCCAGGGGCCGTCGGGATCCAGCTGCAGAGCTCTCTCGAACCAGCGCCGAGCCTGCTCGTTCTGGCCGAGGCTCTGATAGGCCCGCGCCAGGAAGATCGAGTTGCTGACCGAATCCTCCGGCTTGCCCGCGTTGAGTAGAACCTCGATGCCCTCCTCGAAGTGCTCGGTCTGAATCAGCAGTTGGCCGCGCAGTTGAAGGGTGCTCTCATCCTCGGGCAACAGCTCGATCGCCTTGTCGAGGTTGGCGAAGCACTGATCCCAGTCCTGGATCTGGCCGTAGAGAACCGCCAGCGCCTTGTAGGCCAAGCCGGCCTGCGGACTGCGCTCGATCAACTCCAGGTTCAGTTCGCGGGCCAGGTTCCAGCGGCCGGAGGCCATCGCCGCTTTGGAGCGGGAGAATAGGCTTACGTCCACCACCCGATCACGAGGGTTGACCAGCCCGTCCACCGCCAGCATGTCGTCGAGTTCGGTCAACTCGCCGCTGTTGACGCTCAGATAGCCCAGTGCCGCCAAACGCTGTACGGTCTCTTCATCGCTCATCTCGATCGAGCTGCCGACCGACTTCGATTCGTTGGCGGCGAGGAATTGGGCCAACTCGGTGAACAGACCCGACTCGATCTCCGGGTTGTCGCCCAACCGGTTGTCCGCCTCTTCCGGGTCGAGATCGAGGTTGTAGAGTTCGGGCTTGGGGCCGTGGACGAGGCGCCAATCTTCCTTCATCCAGGCGGTGAGCTGTGACCAACCTTGGGTGGTGCGCGGGGCGATGGTCTCGAAGTAGGCGGTAAACCGTTCGCTGCCCTCCGGCCGTTCGCCGCCGTTGTCGATCAATGGCTTGAGGCTGGCGGAAACAGGCTTCGGCAAGTCCGGCTTGGCGATACCCAGCAGGTCGAGCACGGTGGCGTAGAGCTGGGTCGACATCGTCCAGGCGTTGGTTTCCCCGGTAGGGACCGGCGGTCCGCTCAGGATCAACGGCACGTGCAGGGTCGGCTGGTGGAGGAGGACCGAATGGGTCAGCTCGCCGTGCTCTCCCAAGGCTTCACCGTGGTCGGCGGTGAGGACTACCAACGTATTGTCCCACTCGCCGTTGGCTTTGAGATAGTCGAAGAAGCGGCCGATCTGCTGGTCGACGAAGGCGATTTCGCCATCGTAGGGCTTGCGCCGGAACTCGACGTCGAACGGCGGTGGCGGATCTTGAGGTTGGTGCGGGTCGAAGAAGTGGAGGAAGGTGAAGAACGGCCCCGACTCGCGCTGGCGGTGATAGGCCAGCGCCGCGTCGACGACGGCGCGGGCCGGCCGTTCGTCGAAATAGATGGCCATCGCCGGTTGATCCGGGTTGCCGCCGGTCTCGCTCTTGCGCGGGTAGTCGTCGTCGTAGGTCTCAAACCCCTGGTCGAGCTTGAACTTCGCGTCCAGCGGGAAAGAGGCGACGAAGGCCGAAGTGTCGTAGCCGGCGTCGCGCAGGGTTTCGGCGAGAGTGACCTCGCTTTCCGGAACGAAGAAGGTGCCGTTGTCGCGCACGGTGTGGGTCGGCGGATAGTGACCGGTGAACATCGTGGTGTGCGCTGGCAAGGTCAAAGGCACCGGCGTCATGTGGCGGCGGAAGAGAAAACCGTTCGCCGCCAGCGCGTCGATGTTGGGGGTGCGCGCCTCCTCGTAACCGTAGACTCCCAGCCGGTCGGCACGCGTCGTGTCCATGCTGATGAAGACCAGGTTGAGCCGCTGCCGGCCACAGCTGGAGAAAGCCAGCCCTGCCAGGCAGAGCCCGGCGAGGAAGAGAAGCTTGAGCCGTTTCATGGTGTGGCCGTGGTTGCCGGGCGCCCTGCGACCCAGGTTCCGACATGGGCACGACCGGCCTCGGTGAGCTTGAATTCGTAGACGGTGAGCAACTCGGCGATCAGCTGAGCGTTGAGGGCCTTGCGCCGTTCGCCGGTAATCGTTTTCGTCAAGCGCGGTGTCGCCTCCTCGAAGGTCATCCGAGTACGGGGCGAGATCGCCTGAACGCCGACGACGAAGAAATCATGGTCCTGCTGCACCGGGTCGGTGACTCCGCCCACCTCGATATCGCGCAAGGCCTCGATCACCCGCGGCCCAAAACGGCTGGCGATCTTGAGCCCGTCGAGGATCTCCGGATCGGTCAGCTCACAGCTCGGTTTGCACTTGGCCGTCGCCTGGTCCCAACGCAGTTCGCCGGAGCGTAAACGAGCGGCGAGTAGTGTCAAGTTGTCCATGAAGAGGAGGGGATCCTGTCCCGGAGGAACTTGCGCCTTCACCGCCCTGATGTCGATCTTGCGTGGGTGCATGTACTTGCTCGGGTCCGCGTCGTAGCGCCGGCGTAGATCCGCTTTGCTCGGGGCCACCAGGCGGAGGCGGTGCAAGCGCTCGAGCAGCTGGCCGAGGTAGGCGTCTGCCTCCAGGTCGCGAAGATGGAGCCTCTGGCCTTCATCGGGCCATCCCGTGGCCAGGGCGCGCTGGAAGAGGAGTTCCGCCTCGATGATCTGCTCCCGGCGCGTGGCTTCGTCACCTGGTCTGGTCGGATAGCGAATGGCGAAAGTGGTGCCATCGACAACCCGACTGCCGACTGTAAAGCCGCCGTCCGGGCGGCGCTCGACCGGAAACTGCTCTTGCGCCAGCCGCAGCGCTCGTTGGCGGAATTCCTTGCGCGCCTGCTCGATCTTGGCGCCGCGAAGCCGGTTGATCCGCGGTTGCAGCGGCATGGCTTGGGCGGGCAAGATCTTCTCGATGAAGAAGAGGTGGACGCCTCCGCGCATCTCGAGAGGATCGCTGATGGTGCCTTCCGGCAGAGCGTAGAGCACCTCCTCGACGGCGGGGCTGAGCACTCCGCGGCGCAGAATTCCCAGCCGTCCGTCCCGCCTTGCGGTCTGGGAATCGGAATGGTCAGCCGCAACCTTGCGAAAGCTCTCGAGATCGGTGATCTCTTGCTTCCAGGCGGCGAGCTGCGCCTTGGCCCTCGCCGTTTCCTCCTCGCTGCGGGTGCGCAGGAAGATGTGGGAAAGGCGTAGGCGGTCGGGCACGATGGTGGGCGAAACACCCACTTCTCGGCGCAGTTCTTCGTCGCTTGGGGGAGTGAAATCGAAGCCGTAGTAGGCCAGGTGGTACTGATTGAGCAACCAGTCACGGGCGCTCTTGCGGGCCAGCTCTTCCACCGCGGGCTCTTGACTCAGCCCTTCCTGGTCGGCGGCGAGCAAAGCGATGCTGCGCAAGGACATGCGGTGAATCCAGTCCCGCCACCGCTGCTCTTGCGGCATCTTCGCATGGTCCCGCCAGCGGATCTCCGAAGCGGGAAGGAAGCGAATTTCTCGCCGCACGTCACTTTCGTGGATTTCCGCTCCAGCCAAGGTCGCCAACACAGGATCCGACAGGGTGGCGACCTGCACTGAGCCCTTCTCCGTTGCGCCGAGAACCGCGGTTGTGAGTGTGGCCACGGCCAGCAGGAGGAGACCCAAACGGGGAGTGTGCGGGTGTTGAGCAACCATGGGACGAGTTTGTCAAAGGAGGGCCAAAGAGGAAAGGCCCCGCCGGCTTGTGTGCCGGTCGGGGCCTTGATCCAAGGCAAGTGAATTAGAGTTGCTTACTCGACGTCGAAGGCCATCAGCTCGACCGGAACGATGCCGGTGACGTTGGCGCGCAGGACGGCGTTGAAGGTCTGTGCCGCGAAGGCTATCGGCCCGGTGCCGCTGGCCGCGGTGAAGCCCTTGTTACCACCGGCGAAGGCGTTGGTGTCCAGAGCGATCGCTTCGTTGTCCACCGGTACGGTGGTGTTGGCGTTCAAACACCAGGCGCCGAGGAAGAAGCTGTTGGAGAACATACCGTTGGAGGCGGTTCCGAGAGCGGTCTGCGGAATGACGTTGAAGGCGGTGGCGTTGGTGAAGCTCGAACCGGCGTTGACCAATCCACCAACATTGACCGACACGCGGGCGCTGAACGAAGTGGCGTTCAACGGCGCGGCGCCCTGGAAGAAGAGGCCGGTGTCGGCGGTCGAATCCTCGGCGAAGAGGAACGAGAAGCTGTTGAGGGTCACCGTGGCCTTGAGCGCGGCGCCCGCGTTGTCGGCGTTGAAGTTGTTGCCGAAGATGATGCCGAAACCGACCGGCAGGGCAGCGACGGTACCGCTGTCGTACTGGATGGTCTGGGTGCCACCCGCTTCGGTCGCGGGGATGTTGATCGGATTGGCCAGCTTCGAGATGACCGGTCCCTGACCGCGGGTCATGCCCGGAGTCCAGTTGGTGATGCCGGCGGCTTGCAGCTCTTGAGCCTTGGTCGGACCCTGAGCCGACGCGACGACAGCGACGCTTGCAACCAGGGCAATCGCCAAAAGGATCGATAGTTTCTTCATTCGCAACCTCCCCATGATTTGGGTGCTTTTGGACGCCTTACGACGCCAATTATTTGCTTTCGGCTGGTCACAACTGCTCCCAGCCGAGAAATACGCAAAGGAAAGTGAGATCCGATAGATGGTAGCAAAACGGAGTAGGGATTGCAATTCCTCCGCGAAGCGGAACGGTAGTAGTGGCTGGCAGGTGGATTCCGGGTGGGAGCCCCTTGCTGTTTCCGCGATGGGTCTACTCGACTGTGCGGGCCATCACTCCTTCGCGGTTCTGTCAGTTCTTGTCGAAAGCTCTCTTGGCCCGGCCTGAGTTCCTGCGAAACTCGGATCGATCTCGAGCGTCCGCCGACGATGATTCTCGGCGGCTTGGGTGCGACCGAGAGCTTCGAGACTCCGCGCCAGGTAGTGGTGACTTACGGCGTGATTTGGCCGCAGTTCGATGGCCCGTTCGAAGGCGCCGATCGACTCGACATGGCGGCCGAGACCAAAGAGGATCCGGCCCAGGTTGAACCAACCTTCGGGCCGGCCGGGCTCCGAGGCGACCGAGCGGTGCAGCAGGTCGATCGCCGCCAGGGGCTCTCCCAGAGCCGCTCTGCACAGCGCTTTCCAATCGCTTGCGCGGCGGTGGTCGGGGTCGATGGCCAGGATGCGATCGAGCACGGCTTCGGCTGCGGTGTAACGGCGTGCCACGAGTTGGGCGCGGGCAAGGTCGAGGTACGGGGTCAGTGAGGTGGGAGAGCGTTCGCCGATTTGAGCCTCCAGTGCAGTTATCGCCGCACCGCCCATGCCGGCGCGCACCGCGGAGAGGGCGCGGTATAGCTCGGCGTCAGCGCCGGCGGCCTGGCCATGGAGGCGCGTCAGTTCGATGCCGCGGATCACCGGGTCGGTCTCGGCAGCGGGCGCGGTCAGCTCCCCGCCTCCCGGTTGGAGGCGGATCCGGTGGTCGGTGATCACCGCCTGCACGACATCTTGCGCCCGACGCTTCGGCATGTGACAGGCGACGCAGTCGGTGCTATCGACAGCCGTGCCGGTCATCTTCTCGAGCCCGCAGTCGTCGAGTTGGTGGCAGCTCAGGCAGGCTTGGCGGAAGTGTTCGGCGCGGCGGGCCGCCGGCACTTTGCGGTGCGGGTCATGGCAGGTCAGGCAGGAAAGTTCCCCGCCGCTGGCGATGAAGCACCGGCTCTGCTCCAGACGGTATGGGTGATGATTGATCTCGAACCGCTCGGAGCGCTCGTGGCCCTCTATATCCACATCGACGAGGAGCTGGTAGTCACTGAGCGATTCTCCGGGCAGGAACGAGTAGTCGGCGCGTCCGAAGCGGCGCACTCCCATCAGGATGACAGTGGGCTGCATGTGGCAGCTGTAGCAAAGGTCGCGGCTGCGCTCCGGCGCCAGCCGAGAGGGATTGATGATCGAGGCGCGCGCCCTCTCCCCCCTGGCGCCCGCCAGGGCCTCTCGCGCATGTTCGGCGCCCGGGCCGTGGCATCGCTGGCAGCCGAGTCCCTCGGGTAGATCGGCCGGGAAGGTCTGCGGTGAGTTGTAGGCATCGCTGCCGGCCTCGACGTCGGGATAGGCGTTGTGGCAGAACATGCACTCGCGCCGCACCCGGCGGGTCACTCCCTGGTGATCCGGCCGGTCGTAGCCCGGGGCCATGCCCCAATGGCCCGCCGGCTCGCCCGGCGGGGAGTCGGTGTCGCCGTACCAGGCGAGCGGCAGCTGGTACAGCTCGCCGCCGGGCGTTCGGTAGAGGTAAGTGCGCGAGTGGTTCCCCGAACCGAGGATCCAGTCGATCCGCCTCTCGAACTGATGGACCTTCCGGCCGCTTTCGTCCAGCAGATAGCGGCGGAAGGTGTACTCGTCGCCGGAGCGTTCGATCTCATAGTGACGGCCGGAGGGCTGGTGGAAGAAGGGAAAGCTGGAGAAATCTTCAATGGCCTTGGCGGCCGAGGGCCTGTAGAAGGATTTCGCCATGGCGACCTGCTGGTAAGAGCGGGCCAGGTCGGCGTGGCACAGCGAACAAGCCCGATCCTCGACGTAGCCGGGAGCGGCGCCGGAAGTGACGGCAAAACCGCGTTGGGCCAGTTGATCGGTAGCGTCTGATCCTTGGCTGAGCGAACGCCACCACAAGAAACTCATCGCCCCGACCAGGACCAGGACGGCTAGTAGAGCAGGCTTGCGCATAGACCATCGTCCTCCTGGGGTTCAAGCTTCGCTGGGGTTGATCGAATCGAGACCTACGCCCACCGCCGCGGCCAACTGGTGCCCCTCGCGATATCGGCGAGAGAAGGTCGCGAGGGCTTCGGCGTAGGCGAGCGAGGCGACCGTCACCGTCGAGTCGTGGACAAGCCTTCGCATGGCTGCCGAGCCCTCTTCCTCGATAGACAGCTTGACCAGCGAACTTGTGTCACAGAAGACAAGCACATCGTCCAACGACCTGCTCACCCTGCTCCGCGCGGTGCAGGTAGCCGGAGAGGTGGTCTTTCAGAGCCCTGGTGTTGACGATCGTCATCGTGTGGCTATTGTAGCCGCGCGCTGGTCGTAGGGCCAAATCCGGACTTCTGATGCACCGCGCGGCGGCATCGATTGGCAAACGGACGACGCCGAGGCCAGCGTTGTCTGGCTGGAGCGCATCCGCGACCGTTTCGACCATTCGGTGTGGCTCAACCCAATTCCTCGAGAGGACTAGGACGAAACCTACGGCCGGTGGACCATCGAGCGGGTCCAGCGCATCTTCCCGATGGAGGATCTGACCCTGGGCGGCATTCGACGGGCGGTCGATCTCTTGAGTAGGAAGGGTGGATGAACACGACCGGCGCGACCTCGCTGCGATGGTGATAGGGGAGGGCGCCTCAGCAAGAATCGCCGGCCCGAAGACAATGCGGTAGTCAACGAACCGGCGAAATTTACTGAGCCAACCCTGGGATTCTTAGAGACCGGCGATGCAGCAACCGATAAGGCTCCACGGATGGGCCAGACTGCAACCGACTCCACAGGCCTGAACGCAAAGGTAGACCTTGGTGCTACCGCCGTCCGACCACCTGAACGTCTTGCAGTTGCCGCCGTTGTGGGTTCCGCCACAGTCGGTTACGCAATCCTTCACGCAGCTCAGGTAGGAGCCTTCGGTGACGACCGGGATCACGAAACCGAGATCGTCGGCCAGCCGCTTGGTGATCGCGTAAGCGCTGCCGATTGGGCCCCAGGTAGCGGCTTCCCGTCCGGCTGCGGCGAAGTCTTGCAGCGAGACGCTCTTGCCATTGACGGAATAGCTGGCGGAAGAAACTCGCCCGCTCGCATCGGCCATGCGCAATGAGTAGAACGTCATCGTGCCGCGCGCGCCGCTGACGTGCACTTCCTGCTGGAGAATCGTGGAATCGGCGAGTTTCGAGTAGTTGTGGATGAGAGTGACCCGATTGCCGTTGGATGAGGTCGCTTCGGTCGATACGCAATGGTCGCCTAGATCGCACTGACGCATCTCGATCTGAACCTCATTGTCGGTTCCGACCTCGCGCAGCGCGCCGGTACATTCGGCCCCATCGCACCTGAAATCCCCCGTCTGCATTCCGAAATCCACGACTAAAGTCGGGTTCTCGCCGCGAAGCGAAATCGGCTGTACGTCTGCCTCACACGTAGCGGGCGCGATTCCAACGGTGGCGGCAAAGACCGCTGGAGCAAGGAGCAAGCTCAAGGCCATGAGTGCGAGAAGGCTGAACCTAGTTGATCGAGACTTCAATTCCATGATTCGTCTCCTGTTCGTTTCGGGGAGATCGACCCCAGCCGAGCACCCCCGGTTTGTAGGCAGCCAGGTGGTTGACCGGGCTGGAATGATAGGAATGTATGAGTGTCTTTCATTGCAAGAGTGCGTCTAGGGCCATGAATGGTGACAATCGAAACGAGGTTGTTGCTGGGCTCTTCCAGATTTGGCCATTTGAGGACCCGACCCGGGCACACTCGGGAGACGTGTTTCAGATCGGCTCGGAGCCCGGTACAATCCAGATTCCAGTTCAATGACGGAGAGGATCCCCGGTGCGAGGTGTGATCGTGGGCGGCGACGATGGATGGGTGGGAGGTGGACCCTGAAACCGGTCTCTAAGACCATGCGACCGGCGCTGGTTGGGCTCGCGCTACTGCTGTGGGTGGTGGTGGTGGCACCGGCCGAGGTCGAGCGGCTGGAGGTGGTTGAGCGTTTGGCCGTTGCCGACGGGCAGCCGTTTGGTCTGGCGGGTCCGTTTGAGAAGCTGGCCGGCCGGGTCCATTTCGCACTCGATCCCGCGGCGCCGAGCAACGGCCGAATCACCGACCTCGACAAGGCTCCGCGCGACGCCGACGGCAAGGTGCGTTTCGCTGCCGACTTCTATCTGATCCGACCGGTAGCGGCGCGTGGCAACGGCGCTGTGCTCATCGAAGTGCCCAATCGCGGAGGTAAGGCGATCACCCGCTACTTCCAACGCGGCGCCGCGCGCAGGTTGGATCCGGTGGATACCGAGGCCCACGGAGACGGCTTCCTCTTGCGTCAGGGGTTCTCTTTGGCCTGGATCGGCTGGCAGTTCGACCTGCCCGAAGGTGAGGGCTTGCTCGGCCTCGATGCGGTCTGGGCGGGGCCGGCCGAGGGACCGGAGACCATCGTTGGTCTGGTCCGTTCCGACCACGTCTTCGCCGAAGAGGCTCGGGTGATGCCGCTGGCCCACCGCGGCCACCGCCCCTACCCGGCGGCCGATGTCGACGACCTGACGGCTCGCCTGACCGTGCGCGAGAGCCGCTTCGGCCCGCGCAAGATCCTCAATCGCGACGACTGGCGCTTCGCGCGGCTGGAAGAGGGGGCCGATGGCGAACGCATCGTCGCCGACGCGGGTTTTGTCTATCTTTCGACCGGCTTTGAGAAGGGCAAGATCTACGAAGTGGTCTACCGCTCCCGCCGGCCGGCGGTGGTCGGGCTGGGACTGGCGGCGGTGCGGGACTTCACTTCGTATCTCAAACACTCGCCGAAGAGCCCGCTCCAAGTCGATCGGGCGCTCGGCATGGGGATCTCGCAGACCGGCCGCTTCCTGCGCCACTTTCTCTACCAAGGGTTCAACACCGACTTGGCTGGGCGCCGGGCTTTCGATGGTTTGCTGGTGCACAGCGCGGGAGCCGGCCGGGGCAGCTTCAACCACCGCTTCGCGCAGCCTTCGCGCGACGCTCACCCTTACTCCTCTTTCCTTTACCCGACCGACCTCTTCCCCTTTACCGGCCGGGCGCAGCTCGAGCCGGCCAGCGGTCGCGAGGAGGGGATCCTTTCGCGGGCGCTCAAGGACGGCGTGGCGCCGAAGATTTTTTTCACCAACTCCGGCTACGAATATTGGGGGCGCGGCGCCTCGTTGATTCATACCTCCGTGGATGGTGGGCGCGACGTCGCACCCCTGGCCAACGAGCGCATCTACCATTTCGCCTCGACCCAGCACTTTGTCGACCGTTTCCCGCCGGCGCGGCGCGGCACGGTTCACCCGGCCAACCCCGCCGACTTCTTGTGGAACTTGCGCGCGCTGCTGGTGGCGCTCGATCGCTGGGTTGCAACCGGCGCCGAGCCGCCGGCCAGCCGTTATCCACGGTTGGCCGATGGTTCCCTGGTGGCGCCGGAGAACTACAACTTCCCGGCCATCCCCGGTCTGCGCACCGATCCGCGCCCCTACCCGGTCCACCGCCTCGACTTCGGCGACCGTTTCTTGAGCGAGGGAATCGTCGATCGCCAGCCGCCCCGCTTCGGCGCCGAGTACCCGGTACGGGTGCCGGCGGTCGATGCGGACGGCAATGAGCGCGGCGGGGTACGCCTGCCGGAGATCGAGGTGCCGGTGGCGACCTACACGGCGTGGAACTGGCGCTCTCCTGAGATCGGCGCCGGCGACCAGCTGGCGGACTTCCGGGGAGCCTGTTTGCCCTTGCCGCGCACGCAGGCGCAAGGCGAGGCCAGCGGCGATCCTCGCCGAGCGCTGGCTCAGCGTTACAGTAGCCGGGAGGAATACTTGGGCCGATACGCCGAAGCAGCGCGGCGTTTAATCGCCGAGGGCTTTCTTCTGGCCGAGGATCTTGCGCCGCTGCTCGATCGGGCCAGCGAGCTTTGGCAGTGGGCGAACCCAGCGGTGCAGCAAAGCGAAAACCGCGCAACGGCATCCCTCAAGGAGGCTTCCAACCGATGAAACTCGCCGGAGAATACCTGTTCAATGCGCCGCGGGAGACCGTCTGGCAATCTCTGTTGGACCCCGAAGTTCTCGCCTCGATCCTGCCTGGCTGCGAGAAGCTGGAACTGATCGGTGAGGATGAGTACGCAGGGATCCTGAAGATCAAAGTGGGGCCAGTGCAAGGCGATTTCAAAGGCAAGGTGAAGTTGGCGGATATCCAAGCCCCCGACAGCTACACCATGCAGGTGGATGGCCGGGGGGCTCCGGGCTTCGTCAAGGCGAGTGCCTCGGTGCGGCTGGAAGATCGGGGTGAGAAGACCAACATGTCGTACGACAGCGACGCACAGGTCGGAGGCCGGATCGCCGGTGTCGGCCAGCGCCTGTTGGACAGTTCGGCCAAGGCGATCATCAAGCAGAGCCTCGAAGGGCTCGACGGGGTGGTGTCGGCGACCGCCGCGGCGCGCGACCAGGGCGCTGATGAGGCCACCGCCAAGGCGGCGGCGGTGGCGGCAGTCGAGAAACCGACGCAGACGGAATTCGCTGCCAGCGTGGCCAAGGAGGTGGCCAAGGACCTGGCCCCGTCGGGGAGCAAGTGGGTCTTGCTCGTCGCCCTGTTGATCCTGATCGCCCTGGCTCTCTACTTCCTGCTGCGCTGATGGACCACCGCCGGCACCATTACATCGGCGGCCGGTGGACAACCTCGCTCGGCGACGGTTGGATCGAGGTGGTCAACCCGGCGACAGAGGCGACCTTGGCACGGATTCCAGCCGGCGATGCGGCCGATGTCGAGGCGGCGGTGGCGGCGGGGCGCGAGGCGTTCGCCTCGTGGTGCTCATCCTCGATCGAAGAGCGGGCCGACCTGCTGGAGCGCCTGGCCGACGGCCTCGAAGCCCGCCTCGACGAGATCGGCGAGACCATCAGCCTTGAGATGGGAATGCCGCGCAAGCAGGCTTGCCGGGTGCAGGCCGGGCTTCCCGTCGCCACGGCGCGCAGCTACGCCGGACTGGTGCGGGAGACTAAGTTCTCGCGCTCGTTCGGCACGACACAGATCGTTCGCGAGCCGGTGGGGGTCTGCGGCTTCATCACGCCGTGGAACTTTCCGCTTCACCAGATCGTCGGCAAGGTTGCTCCGGCGCTCGCCGCCGGCTGCACGATGGTGCTCAAACCCAGCGAGGTCGCCCCGCTCAACGCGGTGATTCTCGCCGAGGTGGTGGCGGAGGTGGGGTTGCCGCCGGGGGTTTTCAACCTGGTGCAGGGCGTCGGAGCCGTGGCGGGCGCGGCGCTGGCCGCACACCCCGGCGTTGACATGATCTCCTTCACCGGCTCGACGCGGGCCGGTGTGGCGGTGGCCCAGGCGGCTGCGGTCTCGGTGAAACGGGTGACCCAGGAACTTGGCGGCAAGTCGCCCAACATCCTCTTGGATGACGCCGACTTCGAGCGTGCCGTGGCCGGTGGGGTACGCGCCTGTTTCTTCAACAGCGGCCAGACGTGCAGCGCGCCGGCGCGCATGCTCGTGCCCAAGAACCGCCAGGCGGAGGCGGAGACGATTGCCCAACGCACGGCGCAAGCGATGCGGGTGGGCGATCCGGCCGACCCGGCGACCCAGCTCGGGCCCCTGGTCAGTCAGACGCAGTACGACAAGGTGCAACGGTTGATCAGAGCCGGCCTCGACGAGGGGGCGCGGCTGGTCAGCGGCGGCCTGGGGAGGCCGGAAGGGTTGGAGCACGGCTACTTCGCCAGGCCGACGGTCTTTTCCGCGGTCTCCAACTCGATGCAAATCGCCCGCGAGGAGATCTTCGGGCCGGTGCTGGCCATCCTGGGCTACGAAGACGAGAACGAGGCGGTGGCGATCGCCAACGACACCGACTACGGCCTGGCCGCCTACGTCTCCTCGGCCGATCTGCATCGAGCCCGCCGGGTGGCGCTGCGCCTGCGAGCCGGCCAGGTACAGCTCAACGGCGCCCCCTACGATCCCACCGCCCCCTTCGGCGGCTACAAGCAGTCGGGCAACGGACGGGAGTTCGGCCGGTGGGGGCTGGAGGAATTTCTGGAGACCAAGGCGATCGTGGGGTACGAGGTTCCACGGTAAGGGTGTGAGACGGGCAGTGATGGGCGCGCTGAGGTGACGAGCGCGAAGCTCGGGAAAAAGGCTTGGTGTCTTGCAATGGCTTCTTGCGCATTGCTAGATGAGCCACCCAGGGAAGCAAGACGAACCGATGCCGTGCATCGACCGCGCTTCCTCACGAGCGATCGCACCTCACCATGACTCCACCTAGGAGGTAGACCCGATGAAAACCCGTATCCTGATCGCATCTCTGGCCATCGCTCTGATCGGCGCCGCCAGCACCCCAGTGCTGGCCCAAGTTTGTGGCGACGCCGAGCGCCAGCAGTTTCAAGACGCCGTGGACTCCGGCGTAAGCTGGGACGAACTGCAGGCCTTTTTCGCCGTTTGCGCCGATGATGGTCAGTCCCCCCTGCTCTCCAAGTCCAAGGATGCCGGTGCGACGCAGAAGGTCATCCAGAAGATCAACACCGGCAGTGTCTACTACGAGCAGATGAACGGCTGTGGTTACAACCCGCAATCCAAAGAGGTCGCCTGCGATGTCGAGGTCAAGCGCAACACCTACTATGGTCCTTTCCCGACGGGGAGTCAGGAGTTCGTGCGCTTCTGCTTTGCTTGCAACACCACCTCGCTCAATCCACCGATGTTCGATTCGACCTTTCTCGGTGCCGTCCATGTGACCGACGACAACCAATCAGGTGGCACGCCTAGCTATTACTTCACCGCTTCGAGCCGCACCTGGCCCGGCCCCTCTCCTTGCCCGAACAACGACGGCAATGCCATGACGGTACGCGCCATCTTGTCGTGGTATACGCCCGTGCCGGACTGTACTTCAAGTCCTATCTGGGGCAACCAATTCACCTTCACGGTACGCCGGGATCCCTGATGCTGAAGGTCTGGGTTTGTTTGACCTGAGTCTCGGAATCCGGGAGATCAGCGGCTGCTCGCGAGTGGCTCGATGAGAACTCGGTGGCTCCCGGACTCGTGGAGGGCCGGCATGCGCCTTGGCTTGCGTGCCGGTCCTCTATTTCCTGTTTCGCAACCAAGGAGGATTCAGTTATGTCGACTATTGCCGCAAGCCGTGTAACTTTCGAGAGAATTCGATGCTGTGGCGCCAAACGAGGGCTGGCTCTGATCTGCGGCTTGGCCTTCTTCTGTGGTGCGCAATCCGCCAGTGGGCAGGTGGTGAAGATCCTCGACATGGTGGCCAGCGGTGTCGATCTGCAAGTGGCATGGGCGGTACTGCCAGACCAACAGTTACCTCTTGGATCCCGCTTGGAGATACGCGATCCCGGCGAACAGGTGGTCAGCAGTGCCTCGTTGGCTTCGCCGACGGCCGCCACAACCGTGCAGTCGGTCATCGTTGCCGAGGCGTTGAACCAGGTGGCCACCTTCGGCCGGCAGTATGAGGCGGTGGTCGTGGACTCCCTCGGCCAGCCGCTCAGCGCGGTCTATCCCTACCACCTGCTGGCGGTCGATGTTGTTGGCGGTTCGGGCTGTGGCTACGATGTTGTCAACGGTGTCGAACTAACCGGAGCGGTCCTGGTCAGTTCCGAAATGTCCGACCTGCTAGATGGTCTGAGCTACTGCGCGTTGAAGCCCGCGCTGCAAGCACTGTTGCCGGGCCACGTACTGGCGTGTGAAATCAAAGACCTGATCGCTGCGCTGACGCCCCTCCTGGTGACCAAGAACCTCGAAGCGGGCCAGCCGAAGGTGAAGCGCGGAAACCTGCGACGCGGGGCCTTCGACGCCCTCGTCGCCCCACCCGAAGTCTGCGAGGAGAGTTGTGGTTTCTTCTGGCAGGCGGTGGTCGTGCGTAACCTATTGACCGAGTCGCTGACAGTCCTGGGTCCAGGCGGCTCGACGGGGACACTGCCGGGCTTCTATGAGGCTTCGGTGATACGCAGTTCGACTTTCCAGTGCGTGGATACGGTCGCGGTGGGCGTGCCCGGCTCGTTGATGTCTTACGGTTTGGATCTGGCCTACGAGGACACGCTGACGGCGGACCTGAGGCCACGCCGCGAGACGGGAGCCGAAAGCTGTAGTTGCGCGGCGAAGGGAGATTTCAGAGTCGATCTCACTGGCAAGGTAGAAGCTAGCGCCGAGAGCCCGTGGGGGCTCGGTAGCGCCAGCGCGATAGCGACCCAACGCGCCGTGGCGACCGTTGGGAGTGCGACGATGCTCGATGTTGCGGCAACGGCAAGCGCGTCGATCAGCTCGGAGGCTGGAAGCAGGGATTCCTTGCGCAATCTTGCCGACAACGGCAAGTCGTTGCACATCGCCTTACCCAGCACCAGTCAATTGGTCCTCACTGGCTCGGCGAGCGTTTGGGCCCTCGGGGAAGCTTGGGGCTACGCCGGGTTCATCAACGACGCTGCGAAATTCGAGGTAACCGGCCAGGCCAGCTGTACGGCTCCGGCACAGGCGACGCTGAGCGTCCGCCAGCTTATCCCCCTCGGCAACAAGTTGTCGCGCTGGCCCAGGGGCAGTTAGTAACCCGCGCGGTAGAGGGTGGCTTTCTCGGGCTGGTCCCAGCGCCGGTAGAGTTCTGCCAACCGGTGGTTGGCCTGCGCGATGTTGGCCGGTGTGGGTTTGCAGTCGGGCAAGGTCTGGAGGCTGGCGAGGAGCAGCGGTTCGGCGCGGGCGAAGTGGCCGCCGGCGAGCAGGGCCTTGCCCAGCAGCCCTTCGGCGGTGGCGATGTGGCAGGGGTTGGGCGGGCTGGCCGCGCGCCGCAGTGCCAAGGCCTCGACCAGTAGCTCCTCGGCTCGGGCCGGTTGGCCTTGATCGAGCCGGAATTCGGCGAAGGACTGGAGCAGAGAGGCGAGTTGCTCTCGGCTGAGTTCGAGGGCTCGTACTTGGCTCAAGGTCGCGGCGAAGAGTGCCCGCGCCGGCTTCGGCTCGCCGTTGTGCCACAGGGCTTTGGCTTGTTCGGCGGCGATGCGCAGACCTTCCGCATCCGGTCCACCGAAGAGCTGCTCGCGCATGGCGACCGCCTTGCCGAAGTGCTCGGCGGCGCGCCGGTAGTCCTTGCGGTCGACATCGAGGAAGCCCAGATTGAGCAGCAAGACGGCGACGTCCGGGTGGACTTCGCCGAGCAGTCGGCGTTTGAGGTCGTAGGCCGCGGCGTAGGTCGCTTCCGCCTCCGACAACTTCCCTTGGTCGTGGAGTACCACTCCCAGGTTGTGCAGACAGATCGCCGTTTCGCGGTCCTCGCGGTCGAGCGTTCGCCAGATCCGCAGCGCCTGGCGAAGCTGCTTCTCGGCTGTCGCGAGATCGCCTTGCATGTAGTACACGGTGCCCAGGTTGGCCAAACTCAAAGCGGTTTCTTCGTGATACTCGCCGACGGTTTGCAGCTGGACCGCCAGCGCCTCCTCAACCAGCTTCTCGGCGGTGTCGATCTCCCCGAGATCGAAGAAGAGCTCTTCCAGTTGAATCTTCGCGGCGGCCACCGCTTGGCTCTTGTCGCCGTGCAGTCGGCTCTCGATCTCGAGGGCTCCTTGCAGCAAAGGCCGCGCTTGCTCCAGTTCGTTGAGGCTTTGGTAGACGTTGCCGATGACCGACATCAGCGATGCCTGGAGCTGCGGCTGCGCGGAGAGTCTGCCGATGCGCGCCGCACCTTGTTCCAGCACCTGGCGCACCTTGATGTCGGAGCCGTGAGAGCGGCTGGGGTCGGCATTTTCCAGCAGATCGCGCAAGAAAACCGAAACCTGCTCGGCGCGTACCCGCGAGCGGTCGGCTTAGTCGCGGGCGGCGTGGGCTCGGTCCCGTTCACCGCGCAGCTGTACCGTGTAGAAGGTGGCCAGACCAGCGAGGACCAAGAGAACCGCGGCGGTCGCGGTGACGGCGGTGCGGTGGCGGTGGACGAACTTGGCCAGACGGTAACCCAGGGTCGCCGGCCGCGCGGCGACCGGCATGCCCCGCAAGTGCAGGCTCAGCTCTTCGCCCAGCTGCGCCACGGAGTTGTAGCGCCGCTCCGGCTCCTTGCGTAGCGCCTTGAGCACGATGTTGTCGAGGTCGCCGGCCAGCCGCCGGCGCAGCCGGGGCGGCGAGTCGCCAAGGCTGGGCTTGGTCGGCTCAACTTCGCAGACGATACGCTCCAGTTCGCGCGGCTGGCCGGCGGGGAGCTCGTACGGCAGCCGGCCGGTGAGCAGCCGGTAGAGCAAGACCCCGAGCGAGTAGATGTCGGTCGCCGTGGTCAAGGTCTGGCCGCTCAGTTGCTCCGGACTGGCGTAGGCCGGAGTGAGCATGCGCTCCTGCGGCGCGGTGACCGCCAGCTCTTCGCCGTCCGCGTCGTCGTTGGTCGCTGGGCGCAGCAACTTGGCGATGCCGAAGTCGAGAAGCTTGGGCACCCCGTCGGTGGTCACCAGAATGTTCGATGGCTTGAGGTCGCGGTGGACTACCAGATTCTGGTGAGCGTAGTGGACAGCCTCGCAGACCTGGCGAAAGAGGGCCAGCCGTTGCTCGACGCTCAGCTCCAACCGATCGCAGTAGCTATCGATCGGCTCGCCGTCGATGCGCTCCATGACGAAATAGGGCAGCCCTTCCTGCGTGCTGCCACCGTCAAAAAGGCGGGCGATGTTGGGGTGGTCGAGGCTGGCCAGGATTTGGCGCTCCTGGCGCAGGCGGCGCAGCAGGTCGTGGCTCTCCATGCCGCGGCGCAGTAGCTTGAGTGCCACCTGCATGCGGAATTGCTCGTCCGCCCGCTCGGCCAGGTAGACGGTCGACAGACCGCCGCGGCCGAGGACGCCGAGCAGGCGATAGGGGCCGATGCGCCGCTCGCCGCTGCCGGTTTCCCTCTCCGCGGAGGCGGTGCTCCTCTCCAAGGTGTGACGGATAGCCATTTCGATCGCCGTCTCGGCCTCGGCGGAAGCTTCCAGTAGAGCCAAGGCTTGATCGCGCAGCGTCAGATCCCCGTCGCAGGACTCATCCAGGAAGGCATGACGCTCGCCGGGCTGGCGTTCGAGGGCGCCGTGAAACAGCTCTTGCAGCTTGTGCCAGCGCTTCGCTTCCATCGCTTTGAATCCCTTAGGCTAGCGGCGGATCTGTTGGTGAAGCCAGGCCTTGGCCATCTTCAGCTCACGGTCGACCGACGAGCGCGAAAGGCCGAGCGTTTTCGCCGTTTCGCCGATCGACAGGCCGCCGAAGTAGCGCAGCTCGACGATCCGCGACTTGCGCTGGTCGAAGGTCTCGAGATCCTTGAGTGCGTCGTCGAGCGCCACCAGGTACCAATCGGGCTGCGCCGCCAAGTCGTTGTCGTCCAGTGACAGCGCTTCGTTGCCGCCACCGCGCTTGGCGGCGTTGTGGCGGCGGGCGTAGTCGGCGAGCACGCGGCGCATCACCCCGGCGGCCACGGCGAAGAAGTGCTGGCGATTCTGCCAGCCCAACTCGGCGTCGACCAGCCGCAGGTAGGCTTCGTGAATCAGCGCCGTCGTCTGCAACTCGTGGCGTTCCCGTTCACCACGCATGTAGTGGCGCGCCAGCCGGTGCAGCTCTTGATAGACGACCGGCACCAGGTGTTCGAAGGCTTCCTCATCGCCCGCGTGCCAGTCTTGCAGTAGTTGGGTGACGCTTACTTCCGCCATCGCGGCTGTACCTCCTACGGATCGCCAAAGGTGAGAGCAGAGTTTAGCGGTTCGGCTATCATTGCAGAAAGTCCAACTTAGCCTTCCCTGTATGCGGCGAATAGCTTAGGAGAAGCCCATGAGTCTGACCTCGATTGCGTTCGGGTCTGCGGCGAAACCGTTCGTCAAGAAAGAATTCCTCGGCGCCAACAGCAGTGCGACAGTGACGGCGCAGGGGCCGGAGGAGTTGGATGTGGTGGTGGCTCTGGCCGAGAACAGCCCTTTTCCGCCTCGGCAGATCGATCTGGGAGAGGTCTCAGTGCAGGGTCAGGGTGGCAAACCGGTGGTGCTCAAGGGGTTGCCGGGGCAAGGTAACGTGAGCTTCACGGCGCAAGCCGGTTTCGGTTTGGCGGTCTATCCCGATCCCGTGGCGCTGGTGGCGTACCTGGCGTCCACACTGAATTGGGCCGGGCGGCTCCAAGAGGGGTTCACGCTGCCGGACGATCCCGGCGCCAACTACCTCTCACTGACCTGGCGCTACGATTTCGGGGGTAGCGGCAAGCTCTCGGCGCGACCGGCGGAGCTGGGTGGGGGGATCGGGGCGAGCTTCGGGATCGACGCCGAAACCGGCGGCCTCTTCGCGCTGATTCAGCGCGCGCCCAAGAGCACCGGGGCGCGCACGGCGGTGGCCAAGGCACTTTCCTCCTGGCGTTTGCCCAAGCGGGTGCGCAAGGCATCGGAGCTGGCGCCGGGCACCTGGCTGCTGGCCGCGGTGGACGGCAGTCTGAAGATGTCTCTGGACGCTGAGTACGGCTACAACATGAGCTGGGTACGCCAGGCGAAACTGGGCGAGCTGGTGGGCGACATTGGCCTCAAGCTCGAACTCGGAGTGTCGGCCAAAGTGGGCGCTCAGTTCTCGGGGCGCTACGCGGTGGTGCTGGGGCGGGAGACGAGCGCTCCGGTTCTCCGCTTGCGGATCTACAAGATCAAGAAGAAGGGATGGAACTTTGCGCTCAACGCCGGGGCCACGGTCACCGGCGACACCTCCAATTTCTCACCGGCCAGTTTTGAGACCTTCCTCGCCGGGGTGCTGGGTCTCAACGCATCGCAGGTGATCGGCGATCTCGACGGGCTCGAGAAGTGGACGGACCCGCAACGTCTACCCAAGGAGTTGGCGACCCTCGGCACCGACTACCTCTTCGACTTCATCCACCAGGTGACCGGCGTTGACCCGGTAGCCGAATTCAACCAAGCCAAGGGCGAGCTGCTGGCGCTGATCCAACGCTGGAACGCGCTGCCGCAACGGGTGGCGGCACAGCTGTGGAAGGCGGTCGGCGAGGGAAATCTGCAAGAGCTGCAGAAACTGCACGACCTGGCTCAACAGATCGCGACCTCGCCCGACGACGAAGTGCGCCGGTTGATCGGGGCGAAGTTGTCGAGCGTTGAGTTTTTCTCCACCCCATCCGGCCGCTGGTTGCTCTCGGTGGCTGAGGGCAAGCTCCTCTCACTCGTTTCCGGTCCGCTCGACAAGCTGCAAGCGGTGGCCGGCAAGACGACCGCGGTGATCGATCCGGGGCGCCCGCTGGAGCTTTTTACCCGCTTCCAGCAGCAGCTCTCGCAGCGGTTGGGGATCGACAAGATCGAGGCGGCGGCGCAGGCTGCCGACCCGGCGCAGCTCGACGACTGGCTGGCGGCGCGGCTGGCCAAGTTCATCGGCGCCGGCTCGGTGACCGGCAAGGCGCTGGGTGAGCTGAACGCGGGGCTCACGGCGCTGCGCGCCAAGAGCCAGGAGTTCTACGGCAAGACGCTGGCGGCGCTCAACAAGAGCTACCAGTTCTCCTTGGCGACGACCTACCAATCGACCTCGGCGGGCAGCGCACTCTTCGACGTCGAGTTCGACTTCCAGGGCGGCAAAGCGGCGGCTGCCTCCGAGCTGCTGGCTGACGCTCTCGCTGGTGACTTCAACGCTCTGCTCACGCAGCCCTCTGCGGCGGTGAAGCTGAACCAGGCGGTGCTCAGCCACAACACCGAGCGGCAGAGCCACGTCGAGATCAGTCTGCCGTGGCTCGACAAGACGAGCGACTGGAAGAACACCGCATCGGCAGCTTTGAACGTCGAGGACGATTCGGCAGGGCGGCTGTTGCTCTACACGCTGAGCGCCGAAGATTCGGTGCGTCAGGCTGCCTCGCGGGCCAACTTCGCTCGCTGTTCGAGCCTGGGGCTGACCGCCAGATTGCCCAAGCGGCTCAAGGCGGGGGTCAGCGACCACCGCGCCACCGGCGAGAACTACTCCAGCTCCTACTCGCTGCGCCGGGCCAGCCAGAAGACGGTGCGCAAGGAGCTGGAGATGGAGATCGGCCCCTACTTGCAGGCTTACTTCGCTGGTCTGCTGGAGGGCGTGGGCAACGGCAAGATCTCGGACAGCTTCGACGACTGGTTGGTCGATCTCGACAAGGCGCTGGATCCGGTGCAGCCGGGTACCGGCAACCTCGGCTTTACCCTCTTCTCCCTGGAGGTGGCGCTCTCCGACCAGCAGGTGGGAGTCTGGTTTCAGAGTGGTTTCGGCAGCAGCGATTACCAGCGCATGTCCAAAGCGCTGCAGCATCGTCTGAAGGCGAAGATCGCCTTCTACTATTTCGCCGACATCGGCAAGCTCGGGCCGAGTAGTCCCAATCAGCAGGCGGTGCTCCTCTACACGGCGATCGCCCCGCACAGCCAGCTCAAAGTGGTCGGCCAGCAGCTCGAGGAGAAGGGTAGTCAGGTCTACTGGGACTATCTCGATTCGAACCTTCTACGCACAGTGCTGAGTTCGGGCGAGACCCAACGCCGGCTGGCAACTCGCATGGGACAGCTCGAAGCCCGCCTCTTGCGCCACGGCCGAACCGCTGTGGCCAAGCGGTTCGACCCGCAAGTGGCTCAGAATCTGAGCAATGTCATCAGCGGTGCACTGAACTCGGGGCGCCCCTTCTTCGACAACCTGTTGCTCGCCGAATCGCGGCTGGTCAACGCCGCCAAGAAGGCGCAGGCGCAGTGGTCGAAGGCGCTGACCAGTAGCAGCAAGAACCCGCAGGGGGCGGTGAAGGCGCTGCAGAAGTTCGGCGGCGCGATCACCGAGGCCTTCAACAAGGACCTGCGCGACGCGGTACTCGGCTCGGCGCTGCGGCCGTTGGGCACGCTGCTGCTCCTGGAAGGAGCGCTGGCGCTGCGCAACAGCCCAAACAGCAAGCCGCAAGCGCCGAGCGCGCTGGCCTCCCTGGCCGTGGTTAAACCGGGTGTGATGTTCGACGCCCAGAGTTTCCTGGACGGCACAGTGCCGCCGGCCGGCGAGTTGGTGATCCAGCAGCGGCTGGCTAACTTGAAGGGCTAGCCCGCTACCGTTCGAACAGATTCAGAAACCCCACCACGGCAAACAAGCCGCCCCCGGTCTTCAACTCACCGCTGGCGACGGCAGCGATTGGGCTGCGCTTGCCGAAGGCGATGCGCTTCCAGATCTTGGCGTCCACGGTGATTGAGAGGTCGGCCTTGGCCGGGGCGCGGTGGCGAACTTCGGCGACGCCGTGGCGCAGGTGGATGGTGTAGTGCTCCTCGACATCGGGGAAGTGAAAGTGGACCACGGTGTCGCGATCGAGCGCCTTCTCGGCTTTGAGCCGTACCGGCAGCGCCTCCATGAAGGGACCGATGGCGAGGCTGTCGACGAACTCGTCGCTGACCTCCGTGCGCGGGGTTGGAGGGATCTTCAGTTCGCCCCGAATCTCTGCCGCCTGGCTCAGCAGGTAGTGGCGGCCGTTGGCGCTGGGGTGAACCTTGCCCTGTTCCTCGAGCGCCGCGGCCAGCGTCTCGCGAGCCGCTTTGGACTTCGGTTTGAGGCGCAGCCAGTGGTCGGCCAGCTCGGCCGCCCACCGCACATCGCCGCTGGCCAAGGCCGACTTCGCCTGTTCGGCGAGTGGCCGCCCGTCTTCGAGCGCGGCGCTCAGCCGGAGCGAACGATCTTCAGCGCTCAAGGGATCGAGGTGGGCGCCCCGGCCGTCGAACCAGCCGAGGTAACCGTCGAAGATGGCGCGCACCGACCAGGCCACGGTGCCGTAGGTTTCGGCCAGCCAAGGATGGTCGGCGAGGTGGGGTGGTAGCTGAATCTCGGCTACTAACTCCTCCGCGGTGGCTCCCCGGTTGATTCCGCGCACCGTCTGATCGTGGATGTACTGGATGGCGTCGCGATAGGCGGTGAGGAGTTCGGCGATGGCCTCCTTACCGGCGACCGGCGAGGTATGGCTGGGGACTAGAACCTCGGCACCCAGGTCGCGCATGGTGTCGAGGCTGGCCACCCATTGCCGGACGTCGCGGTAGGCGGTGCCGCGAATGGTGTAGAGGTTGGGGAAGGCGCGGTAGATGTTGTCGCCGGCGAGAAGAGTCTTGCTCTTCGGCAGCCAGACGAAGAGCTGATCGGAGCTCTCGCCGGGGGCGTGGACCAGCGTCAGGTCGAGGCCGGCAACCGAGATGTCGAGCCGCTCTTCAACGACGTGCGTCGGGCGAGCCAGCGTCAGGTCGCTCGGCTCGTAGTCTAGAGTCGGCCCGATGCCGGCGTTGGCGACGCTGGCCGCGGGCAGGAACTGGCCGAACATCCGCATGCTGCGCAGGTAGAGCGCATCGGAAAGAGCGTTGACCACGCGGTCGATCTCTTGCGAGGTGGTGGCATGGGCGTAGACCGGCGGCGCAGCCACTGGCGAGGTACCGCCAGCGTTCTCCACGGCACTTTCCACGGCGCTCTCCAGGGCGCTCTCCACAAAGACACCGCCGCCGAAGACGTGGTCGGAGTGGTGGTGGGTGAGGATGATCGCCCGCACCGGTTTCTCGGGCGAAGGTAGCCCAGTGGTTTCGCGGAAGGCGGCGAGAACCGCCTCCGCCTGCCTCCGGCCGCTCATCGTATCGACGATCACCACCCCGCCGGGAGCTTCGAGCAGAATCGAGTTGGCGAGGCCGAAGCCGCTGGCCACCCAGACACCCTCACCGGCAGCGCGGACTCCGCGTTCGAAGAGGGAACTCTGGGCCGCCAGGCGGCTGTCCACTTCAAGAACCGGAGCGGGGCCGGGAGGAGCACCGCAGCTAGAAAGGCTCAGCGAGAGTGCCAGATGGAGAAGGGTGGCTGTCATCGGTAGGGGGCTCCGTCGCAAGGTCATTGGTGGAGTGGTAGTGGGCGTCTAACGTTGGACCGAGGGTGATGCAGCACCGGTACGCTGCCTGTACCGGCGCAGAATCCGCCGCGCCAGCGAGAGCTTGTGGACCTCGTCCGGGCCGTCGTAGATGCGTGCTCCGCGCTCGTGGCGATAGAAGTAGGAGAGGACGGTGTCGTCGGTCATGCCGAGCGCGCCGTGGGCCTGAACCGCCCGGTCGAGCACCCGCAGCAGCGTGCCAGCGACGAGGAACTTGATCATTGAGATATCTTGCCGTGCCTGGCGCCAACCCTGCTGCTCGATCTTCCAGGCGGTGTGCAGAGTCAACAGGCGGGAGGCCTCGATCTCGGCGGCGCTTTCGGCGATCCACGCCTGGACGATCTCGCGATCCCCCAGCACCTTTCCCGGTGCGATGGTGCGCGTCGTAGCGCGGTGGCACAGCAGCTCGAAGGCGCGCTTGCAGATCCCCAGCCAGCGCATGCAGTGGTGAATTCGCCCCGGCCCCAGCCGCTCCTGGGCGATGACGAAACCGTGGCCCTCCGGGCCGATCCGGTGGGCCACAGGCACTCGGCAGTCGATGTAGCGGATCTCGGCGTGGCTGGGCCAATCCTCGCCTTCGTCGCCCATTACGGAGACGTTGCGCACCAGCTCGAAGCCGGGTGTTGCGGTCGGCACCAGGATCATGCTCGCCCGCTGGTGGGGCTCGGCCTCAGGGTGGGTTACAGCCATGACGATGGCGAAAGCGGCGCCGTCGGCGGAGGTGGTGAACCACTTGCATCCGTTGATCACGTAGTGGTCGCCGTCGACAAGGGCGGTGGTTTCGAGCATCACCGGGTTGGAGCCGGGTAGGTCGACCTCGGTCATCGAAAAACAGCTGCGGATCTCGCCGTCGATCAGCGGTCGCAGGTAGCGGTGCTGTAGTTCTTCGCTGGCGTAGCGGTGCAAGATCTCCGCGTTGCCGGCGTCAGGCGCCTGGCAGCCGAAGACGAAGTGGCCGAACGGGCAGCCACCGAGCGCTTCCGAGATCAACCCCAGCTCTACCAGCCCCAACCCCATTCCGCCGAACTCGCGTGGATGGCCGGGAGCCCATAGGCCGAGTTCCTTCACCCGGGCGCGCTTCTCTTTAAGCGCCGGCAGCAAGCGGCGAAATGGTTGGCCGAGGAAGTCCGGTTCGAGCGGCGTGAGCTCGCCCTCGACAAACTCCTCGACTCGAGCGATGAGTTCTTGTGTTTTCTCTGGCAGGGAAAAGTCCATGGGTGGTCCTCTCTGGCGAACGCCCATGATACGACGCCGGCGGTATACTGCCGGCCTCCATGCCAAAGCTGCCGATGGATCGATCCACCGCCGTTCGCCAGGGCGAGGAGCTGGAGGTCGATCGGCTGGAGCGATACCTGCGTGGCCACCTGCCGGGACCCTTGTCCGAACTGCCCGGTCGACTCAGCGTGCGACAGTTTCCCAGCGGTTTCTCCAACCTCACCTACTTGATCGAGTCCGCGGGGAGTGAATCAGGGAATGAGAGGCTCCAATGGGTGCTACGCCGGCCGCCTTTCGGCTCCAAAGTAGCCTCGGCGCACGATATGGGCCGCGAGTACCGCATCCTGAGCGGCCTTGCCGGCTCATTCGGCAAGGCGCCCAAACCGGTGCTGTTTTGTGACGATTCGTCGGTACTCGGTGCGCCCTTCTATCTGATGGAACGGGTCACCGGGACGATCTTGCGTGGCCGTATGCGCCAGGAGGAGAGGCCGGACGCGGAGCAGATGGGCCAGATCGCCGGCGATTTCGTCTCCACCCTGGCCGAGTTGCACGCCGTGGACTATCGCGCCTGCGGCCTCGGCGATCTGGGTAGGCCCGAGGGGTATGCTCGGCGGCAGGTCGAGGGCTGGGTGAGGCGCTACGCCGCCGCGCGGACCGGGGATTTGCCGGCCATGGAGCGGGCCGCCGTTTGGCTGGTCGAGCAACTGCCCGAGGCGTCGTCCAACGGGTCGGGCGCGGCCGGTGCGGCGCTGATCCACAACGACTTCAAGTACGACAACCTGGTGCTGTCGAATGGCCCCGTTCCCACCGTGCGCGCCGTGCTCGATTGGGAGATGGCCACCCTCGGCGACCCGTTGATGGATCTGGGCACGGCGCTGGGCTACTGGGCGCAGGAGGACGATCCGCCGGAGATCCTGGCGGCCGCCTTGAGCCCGACGACCTTGCCGGGCAATCCCGGTCGCGCCGAACTGGCTGAACGCTACGCCGCAGCGAGCGGCCGCGACCTCGGCGATATTCTCTTCTACTATGTCTTCGGGCTGTTCAAGATCGCTGTCATCGTGCAGCAGATCTACTTCCGCTTTTCTCGCGGCCACACCCAAGATCCACGCTTCGCCGGCCTGGGCGAAGTGGTCCAAGCGTGCGGCCGAATGGCGGCACAGGCGATCGATCGAGGCCGCATCGACCGGTTGTTCGATTGAGCTTGGAGATCAAGACATGAAGGGAATCCTTGGTAGGCTGTGTGCTCGCCGGGACGGATTGTCACTACTCGGCTCCAGTTACATAAGGAGTTACCCATGGAGGAGGCTCCGAGTCCCTCTAGGTTTCCCGCCGGCCAGGCGGAGACGAGTCATTCCTTGACTCCCTTTCAGCGTTTGGCAAATGAGCAGGTCCACCGGTTGCTGATATTGCTGCGCCGGGAGGTGCGGCGCGATGGCAGTTCGTTAGGTGAGCTGGAGTTCGCGCTTGGATGGCGCCGGGGTTATTTGAGTCAATTGTTGCGCGGGGCGATCTACCTCAAAGCGCATCATTTCTTCTCTCTGGCCAAGGCCCTGGACTTCGATGCCGGAGAGCTGCTGGCGACGCTATGCGCCGATGGCGAAGATGAGGAGGACGAAGTCGGCGATCCGGCGGCCGGCGGTCCGCCTTTGGAGGCGCGCGCGGTACTGAATATTCAAAGGCTAGTTGCGGAGTTGGTTGAAGATCATCTCGGTAGGTCGGCGATACCCGCGGACGGTGAGGGTCGCAACCGATTGCCGCAGCCCAACTATTCGTACCCGGTTGGGCAAGAGGAAGGTTCGCCGAAGGAGTTGGCCGAGAGATTGCTGGCTCATCTGCGGCAGACGATCTTCGATCGAGAGGTGACTCTCCGCGACCTTGCCAAGATACTGGACTGGGGCAAGGGCACGGTCTATGCCACCTTGTCGGAGCGAGCGCAGGTGACGATGCGCTGCCTCTTCGAGGTGCTGGCCGGCTTGGACGTTGATCCCGGTCGCTTCTTTCGCGACTTCTTTGGTCCGCTTCCGAATGGAAGGGGCCGAGACGAGGCGCAGGCCGATCCCTCGTCGAGTGGTGCTAGTGAGGGGGAAGCGGAGTCTAAGTCGTCCCCTTTCGACGAGACCACGCTGTTGCGGCTAGCTCTGCGCTCCTTGCTTCGGCCGATGGTGGTTGAGTTGGTGGAGGAGCACTTGGCGAGTCGTTTGGACGATGAGTAGAGGTGCCGGCGGGCTCAAGCGCCACCACGGCAGTGCCAATCCCCACTGTGGTGGTGGTTGGGGAGGGAAGGCGAGGGCGAGGCCAGCGTTGACCTCGCCCAGTTTGGGCTAGCGCAACCTCCGGTGTTCGATCTTCACGGTGTCACCGTGCCGGTGACCGGGAAGGTGAAGGGGCTTTCATCGGGGTCATTGCTGAGGAGGGTTACCGTTCCCTGGTAGCTGCCGGCGTTGTAGCAGAAGAGGCGCACCCGGAAGTGGGTGGCTGCCCCCGCAGGGACGA
>JAJRVQ010000125.1 GCA_024277255.1 Acidobacteriota bacterium
ACGAGCAGGAGGGCTATCTGGAAACGTTCCGGCCCTACGCCCTGCCCGACCGCCGGGGGTTCGCCGAGGCCCTGCCGACACCCGCCGCGAACGACTGAGAGGATGAAGGCAGACGTCGTCGACACCCTCGCCGAGCTGGTCCGGATCGACAGCGTCAATCCCGAGTGGGGCGGCCCCGGGGAACGCGCCGTGGCCGATCACGCGCTCGCCTTTTTCCGCGAAGCCGGGATCGAAGCCCGGCAAGACGAAGTGCTGCCCGGTCGTCCCAACGTGCTGGCCAGATTGCCGGGCAAAGACCCGGGCCGGCGGGTGCTGTTCGAAGTGCACACCGACACCGTGTCGGTCGCGGACATGGATATCCCGCCCTTCGACCCGGTCATTCGCGATGGCCGGCTCCACGGTCGCGGCAGCTGCGATGTCAAAGCCGGGCTGGCCGCGATGATGCATGCGCTGGCCGAGGTTCATCACTGCGGAGTCGTGCCGCCCTGCGACATCCTGTTCGCGGCAGTGGCGGACGAGGAGCACGCCTATCGCGGGGTCACCAAACTGATCGAATCCTTCGACCATGCCGGGAGCGGCCCGCTCCCCGAAGCCGCCATTGTCGCCGAGCCCACCGAACTGCGCGTGATTCGGGCGAACAAGGGCGTGCTGCGCTGGCACATCACCACCCGCGGCAGGTCGGCGCACAGTTCCAAGCCGCAACTCGGAGTCAACGCGATCACGGCAATGGCGAAGGTGATCCTGGCGCTGGAGCAGGACGAGCAGCGATGCGCCAGGGAGACGTCACCGCATCCGCTGGTCGGCCCGGCCACCTGCAGCATCGGCCTGATCGAGGGCGGCGCGCAGATCAACTTCGTGCCCGAGCACTGCCGCATCACCCTCGACCGCCGCCTGCTGCCCGGCGAAACCGAGGCAGGCGTGACCGCGCACTACGAGGCGGTGCTCGATGGGGTGCGCGCCTCCCATCCCGATCTGCGCGTGGCAATGGCGCCCCCGCATCTCGCCGACGAAGCCATGGAAACCCCCGCCGACTCCGCCGTGGTGGCCACCGCCTCGCGCGTGCTGAAAACCATGGGGCTCGATGCCGAACCCGCCGGCGTGCCCTTCGGCTGCGACTGCACCAAGCTGTCGCGCGCCGGCATTCCCAGTGTGATCTTCGGGCCGGGCTGCATCGATCAGGCTCACGCCGCGGTCGAGTTCGTCGTCATCGAGGAGGTCGACAGAGCGGTCGACTTTTACCGGCGCTTTATGCTGGAATACGGACAGGACTGACGGATTCAGACAGGATTTTGGCTTTGCCGATCACATGGACACCAACAAACTGACTCGCAGAACTTTTCTCGTCTCGTCGGCAGGCGCATTCGCCGCACTGGCCACGGGCGGATGCCAGCAGACCGACGACGATTGGATCGATGCCCACGTTCACGTGTGGACGCCGGACACAGAAAAATACCCACTGGCTGAGGGTCGCAAGAAGGCGGACATGAAGCCGCCGAGTTTCACCCCGGAGGAGTTGTTCGCCCATGCCAAACCGGAGGGCGTCTCCCGCGTCGTGCTCATCCAGATGAGCTTTTACCGCTTCGACAACCGCTATATGCTCGACGCCATGCGCGAACATCCCGGCGTCTTCGCCGGCGTGGCGGTGATCGATGAAACAGCGCCCGATGTCGCCGCCACCATGCGCAAACTCGGCGGGCAGGGCGTGCACGGATTTCGTCTCCACGCCAATCGCGACAAGGCCGAGTCGTGGGCCGATTCCGCGGCCATGAAGACGATGTGGAAAACCGCGGCCGAGACCGGCCAGGCGATGTGCTGCCTGGCGAACCCGGATGCCCTGCCGGCGATTCACGGCATGTGCGCGGCCTTTCCCGAAACCAAGGTGGTGATCGATCATTTCGCCCGCATCGGCGTGAGCGGCGTCATCGAAGAGGCTGATCTGGAAAACCTGCTGCGCCTGGCCGAGTTCGAGACCGTGCACGTGAAGACCTCGGCGTTTTACGCGCTCGGCAAAAAGGCCGCGCCCTACGATGACCTCGGCCCGATGATTCGACGCCTGCGCGACACCTACGGCGCCGAGCGCCTCATGTGGGCCAGCGACTGCCCCTACCAGGTGCAGAAGGGCCACACCTACGCCGCCTCCATCGCCCTGATCCGCGACCGCCTCGATTTTCTCAGCGAAGACGACAAGGCGTGGATGCTGCGCGGGACGGCGCGGAAGCTGTTTTTTGCCGCAGGGTAAACCCGAATGGCACTCGTTTAAGCGGTCTATCGGCGCTCAATTGATTCGCCGAAATCGATTACCGCCTGTGTCCTCACTGGGTCCCGCAACAGCCGCGAAGCGGCGTAGGCGAGTAGCTCCGGGCTTCAGCCCGGAGTCTGGTGAATGGGATTCGAAAGCCCCGAATGGGGCGCAGGCGAATACTGTAGGTGAATGCAGCGTCCGCCTGCGCCCCATTCGGGGCTTTCGGGAGAAGGCGTGCCTTCCACGGGGTGAACCCCATGGCTACTCGCCTACGCCGCTTCGCGGCTGCCAGATTTTGGAGGCCGATTCCATCGATCATGCCGCTTAACCGAATGCCATTCGGACTACGAGCCCCCGAACCTTCGCAGCACCTCCAGGGTCCAGTCGATGTCCTCCGCCTGGTTGTAGCCGTGAATCGCCACGCGCAACCGACCGGCCTGGTGCATGACATGAATGTTGCGCTCCAGCAAAGCCGCGTGGATCTCCGCATCGCGCTCATGGCGAAACGCGACGATGCCCGAGGCATTGCCGGGCTGAGGCGGTGACAGGGTGGCGATGCCGAGTTCTTCGAGCCCCTCATGCAATCGCGCCACCAACCGATCAGCGTGGGCGGCGATGTTGCCGATGCCGACGGCCTCGAGATAACTCATCGACGCGCGCAAGGCGTAGATCGCGGCGAAGTTCGGCATGCCCACGGCGAAACTAGCCGCCCCGATCCTCGGCACCGCGCGGGTGAAACGATCATCGTCGAAGGCGTTGGCGAGATGATACCAGCCACCCGCCCGCGTCGTCAGTCTTTCGGCCGAGGCTTTCGAAACGGCCACCACGCAACCGCCGTGAATGCCGAGCAACCACTTGTAGGAACTGCCGATGATGCAGTCGGCATCGAGACAATCCAGCACCACCCGACCGAAGGCCTGGGTGACATCGACCGACAACACCGCGTTCGGCGCCAGCGCGCGCACTAGGTCGCGGAACGGTGCCCAGTCGATTCGGTGGCCGGTGAGAAAGCTCACCAGCGACACCTGCACCAGGCGCGTTCTCTCATTGAGCAGCAGGCGCAGATCGTCGAGTTCGAGAACGCCGGCGCGGTTCTCCCACAGCCGCATGCCGGGCTCGCCGGGCAGGCTCAGCCAGGGCGTGGCGCCGGAGGGGAACTCCAGGTCGGTGACCACCACCTCGTCTTCGCCTCCCAGCTTCAGCGCCGAGGCCAGCAGGTTGAACGCCTCCGAAGCGCAGGAGCAGAAAGCGATCTCATCCGCGTCCTTCGACAGCATGCCCGCGGCGACAGCCTGACAGGCGTCCCACTCGGCGAAGTGAAAGTCGCGCCCGTCCATACCCATGGACTTGTGCTCCCAGTAGGTTAGCAGGGCTCCGAGCACCGACAGCGGCGGCAGACTTTCGGCGGCGGTGTTGAGATAACTTCGGTCCTTCAGCGAAGGAAAATCGGCGAGACGGGAATCGGTCGACAGCATGCTGGTGTTTACGCCTTTTGTCGGGTGATGACAAGACACGGGTCGGGTGTGAATGAAAGTGATGGGTGCCTTGCGTGCCAACCGTAGGGCGGAAAGCCTTTCCGCCATTGGCACGCAAAGACTGCGCGGCGGAAAGGCTTTCCGCCCTACTTTGCCCGCCACTTTCATTCACACCCCATGGGTCAGCCGTGTTGACTTCGACGGGCATCATGAGACAGAGTCGGGAAAGAATCCTCCTCATGAAATTTCACGAAATGACCTCCGGCGCCCTGGCCGCCGTCGATCGCGACCAGACCCTCGTCGTGCTGCCCATCGCGGCGGTCGAGCAACACGGGCCGCACCTGCCGACCGGCACCGATCTCATCATCTGCGGCGCGGTCGCCGAGGCGCTCGAGCGGGCGCTACCCGAGTCCGTGCTGCTGCTGCCGACCCACTGGCTCGGCGCCAGCGCCCATCATCTGCGCTTCGGCGCCACCATGACCGCCGAACTGGACACCTACATCGCCACCCTGGGCGAGATGGCCCGCCAACCACTCGCCGACGGCTTCCAGCGCGTGCTGTTTCTCAACGGTCACGGCGGCAACGTCGATCCGATGAAGATCGCTCTGCGGGAATTGCACATCGAATTTCCCCGCGCCATCCTCTCCGGCGCCTCCTACTGGTCCATCGCAGCGGCCGTCATCGCCGCCGGACTCGAGGGCGAGGACAAAGCCGTCGGTCACGCCTGCGAGTTCGAAACCTCCATCATCCAGCACCTGCGCCCCGAACTGGTCGATGACGAAAAACGCGCCCACGCCGGCCCCTCGCTGCCCGATGAGATCGAGGGCCTGTTCGTCAGCCGCGACATGAAACAGCGCACCCGGACCGGCTGCACCGGTCGGCCCGATCTCGCCACCGCCGAGAAAGGCGCGGCCATGTTCACCGGCATCGTCGAGCGCGTCGGCATCGCCGCGCGCGCCATGCTGGCCGAGCCGCTGCCCGAGTGAGAAGTCTTCCCCTCATGCAGACCCAAAGCGGCCATCCCCTCATCGCCATCGACTGGGGCTCGACCCATCTCCGGGCCAAACTGGTCATCGATGGCGCGGCCGTCGATCAAGTGGCAAGCGCCGACGGCATCCGCAACCGCCGCGGCCGGGATTTCGACGACATCCTCCAATCCCAGTGCGGTCGCTGGCGGAAAAAGTTTCCCGGCATCCCGGTGATGATGAGCGGCATGATCGGCAGCCGCGAAGGCTGGGCCGAGGTGCCCTACGTCACCACCCCGACCGGTGTGGCCGATCTGGCGGGCGCTCTCGCCACCGTCTCCAGCCGCCATTTCGACACCGTCACCATCGTCCCCGGAGTGCGCTTCGACCCGCCCGGCGGCGACACCACCGACGTCATGCGCGGCGAGGAAACCCAGGTGAGCGGCGTGCTCGCCGCGCGACCAGAAACCGGCGTCGTCACCATCTGTCTGCCGGGCACCCACTCCAAGTGGGTCGTCTGCCGCGACCGCCGCATCGAGGCCTTTCGCACCTGGCTGACCGGCGAGGCCTTCGAGCGTCTCACCAGCGACAGTCTGCTTTGCGGTGAGGGCGGCGGCATAGTCGACCCCGCTTGCGCCGCCTTCGCCCGCGGCCTGGAACTTTCCGCCACCGATGGCGGATTGCTGCATCACCTGTTTCTCGGTCGCACCGAGATGCTCACCGGGCGCGTCGCCGCCGCCGATCTGCGCGGCCTCATTTCCGGCCTGCTGCTCGGTCACGAAATCCGCGAAGCGCGGAAGTTCGCCCGCGGCCCGCTGTTTCTGGTCGGCGACTCCCCCGCCGCGAAGGCCACCGCGCGCGCGCTGGAATATTTCGACCTGGCCTGCGAACACATCACCGACCACGACGTCCACCTCGCCGGCCTGCTGGCGATCCGGGCGGCGGCTCAGACCAGCGACGGAGAAAACTAAGGGACGCGCTATTTATTGGACGCATTTTCTTGGCGTTTTAGCGCAGGTGTCCCGGCGTGTGAAGTCCAATCGCCTGACCGCTCTCCGGGTCAAGAAATCGCGTGCCACGGATCGCCTGCCGTTGGTTGTTCGATCCATTTGGGTTTAGTTGAACATCACCTATCATCTCGATCTTCGGAGAAAGGGTCGGAGAATGGGTCTAGTGATTTTTCCTGTGGCGCACGAGGATTTCCGCCAAGCCAAACCCAGAACCAGTGGTCAACAACGCCATCATAAACGCTCACACGGAGGGTTTTTCCCTTAGTGTTCTTGATCTCCTTATAATCCCAGGCCATCGGATCCTTCGGTTCCGGAACGGGAACGAAACCAGTGAAATTGTATCGACGTATCTCCGACGGTCTCCCAAGAACTCTCATCAATTCCTCTGCTGACATTCCTTCCTCAATTGCAGACGTGATTGAAACGTGGCGATCCCTATCCAAATTAGGCGCCTCGACCACTTCCTTTCCGCCGTATCCCTCTCCCTTTTTCAAGCTTCTCAGAGTCGAACCGGGAATGTCTTCTTGCGTCGATGTAATTCCTCCGCATCCGCAAAGAAATGTCCCGATCAATACGGAAATAGTCGATCCCGGCACGTTCATCATTAATCAACGTTTGATGTCTACCACCTGCTAATGGAGGCGCACCTCCGATTCAGGATCAGGGCTCTAACTATTCTACGACTTCGACTTCGAATCCGGAGCGTTAGCGGGTTGGTCAGCGCCGTCTTCTGCTCCGATTGGTATCCGACTGACGATCCGCTCGGGATGGGCAGCCTGCGACCGACGTGCGGCGGCAATAATCTTGGCGACGTCGTAGTCATGCTCCGCCGCAATCTCTTCTTTGATTCGGCGCACCTCAGCGAGCACCGGATCGACGATGGTTTTCTCAGAAATGGTGGTGTTACTCATCGAATATGAATTCTTCAGGGGTGCAAATGACGGGCATGGTGACTCCCAAGCTCGATAGAGCCTCACGAATCCTACGCCTAATTAGCGGATTAGCAATGTGACGACAGTTCCACGTCAACAGGTAGTCCATCCCGTGAACCGCAGCGCAGGAAATGTGGATCGCGTCCTCGCTGGCTTTCTCAGGCACGATTCCATCGTCGAGTAAGCGCTGTGCGACATCGCCCACCGGGGCGTCGAGATCGAGCAAGGGGACATCGGACATCAGTTCCAATCTAGCCCGCGCCATGTCTGAATCGCCTCTCGAAACCTCGGTAATCACCGCCTGAGAAGAGAACATCTCAAATCGATGGCTAAGTTGGCTCCACCACTCAATTGTCATCTGCTGTCGAGCAGCTTGCACGACATCTCGCGATGGTCGAGCGACGTAGTAGCTCGGGATCGTGGTCTCGATGAATACTGTTTCGGCCATCGTGGGAGAATTCTTTTAGCAACGTAGAGGCTAGCCAGCCGCTTGAAGCGAGCGTAGCTTTCTCGGTTGATGATTGAAATTAAAGTGAGTCATAACTGCAAATGGGTGGCGGCTTGGTCTACGCCGTTTTGTTGGGCTCGATTTACACTTGGCTTCGCCCTTGATCAGTTTTTCTATTGTTTTCCATGATTTTTTCTTGTCGTTGTTTGCGGCAAGATCGGCAGCGTTTCGGTAGATGGTAAATCGGCTTTTTCCATTCTTCGTAGTAGACCCGCTGCTGTTCTGCCAACCATACCTCGACCTTACCACAATCGGCACAAGCGAACTCCAAATCATTGTATTCGGTTGGAGGATCATATGAGTTGTTCGCAGCTTGTTTTGAAGGGTTTGCTTTAATCGTCCCAAAGTGGCTCTTCTTGCGTTTATTTTTCATCTTCTCTAAAAGAGGATTCTTTTTAAGCCCGACAGTATTGATTGACTGATTGCATATCAATATCACGGCAGCCGCCCGGCGGAAAGCCTGAAAATACGGATTTTGCGGACTCTGTTGATCGTGAATGACTTGCGACGCGTAAAAAGGGCAGATACCGTGGGAGACGGGGTGTTTCCATGGGTTGATTGTTTGCCGAGGTTGATTACCCGATAGGTTTTATCAAAATATCGGGTAATCAGGCTCTCTGAACTTCTTCTGGCGCGGGGTTTGGCTCATCGGAGCGTCCCGGCTCGCCTCACAGGCTGGACGGCGGGCGGACGTTTCCAGGCGGATGGCGCGGGCTCGCTATCCGCGCCCCCCGCCAGCGCTGCTGGAGCGGGTCGGGGCATCGACGATGATGCGGGCGTTGGCGTAATCAGTGGTGAAGGCGGGCTGGGCGGGGGCGAGGATGGGGACGAGCTTGTCCATGCGGGTCTTGAGGGCGGCATCGGCGGCATCGATGGCGGCGCTGAGGGCGGCGGTGGCGGCTTTGCGCTCGGTGATGGCGACGCGGGGCTGGGCGATGACGGTGTGGTAGGCATCGATGGCGGCACTGAGGGCGTCGAGCCCGGCCTGGTCGATGCCGTAATCGGCGAGATCGCCGACGCGGGCCCGGGCTTCGGCGAGCACGATGCGGGCGAACTTCTCGGCATCGGTGTCGCGGGAGTCGCTGTAGTCGCTGCGGCAGTGGTAGACGCGGGCGCCGAGCCGGGGATCGCCGTTGACGGTGGCCCACGCCTGCAAGGCGGTGCCGATGGGGAAGACGCTCCCGATCATGGCCTGTCGGGCGCTGCTCTTGGCCAGGGTGGCGCCGGGGATGCCGACTTGCTGCGCGGCGGCGGCGCTGGCGACGTCGCCGATGGCGGCCTGGAAGTCGCTCAACGCGGCGCCAAAGGCGGGCAGCGCGACCCACGCGGCGGCGTGTTTTTCACAGGCCGCGATGACGGCGTAATACATGGAGAGTCTGTCTTCCTGATGGTCGGTCATGGTCCCAGGGGTTGGGCTGGGCAGGCAGATTGAAGAGTCGGCCCTATGCTGGCAAGGTTTTTTCCCTTTAGTGGATGCGGCGAAATAGGGAAAATGCCTCTCCGGACACCTCAAATGTCTCTCCGGACACCTCCAATGTCTCTCCGGACACCTCCAATGTCTCTCCGGACACCTCCAATGTCTCTCCGGAGATCTCCAATGCCTCTCCGGACACCTCCAACGCCTCTCCGGACACCTCCGATACCTCTCCGGACACCTCAAATGTCTCTCCGGAGACCTCCAACGCCTCCCGGGAGAGGGAAAATGAGGGGAAACCTCCAATTGTAGCTGGTTCGCAGATCAGGGACGGACGGAAATCTTACGATTTCCGCTACTTTGGCATTCTGCGGGGGGCGAACGGGCGGAAAATGCGGGGTTTTTGGCGAAACGGGGCTGCTCGGGGCGCTGAGGGTTGGGTAAAGAGGGTTGGGTCGCTGACTTGACCCTGTTGGGTGGGGGCTCTTTGAGGAGGCAGCGGGGTGCAGGCGGGGTTTGGGAGAAGCGTGTTCGGCTTTCGCGGCGGGTCGGGACGCCCCGCCCTACCCGGTGCAGGGTAGGGTTGGGCCTCCGGACCGACCGCCGGTGCTGCCACGGTGTCGGTTGCGGATTCGATGCCTTCCCTCAACTCGCGGCGGGTCGGGACGCCCCGCCCTACCTTGCGGAAGGCGCGCGCGGCGGGTCAGCGGCCGATGGCGTAACCGGCGGCGACGAGGAGCAGGCCGAGGACGACGCTGGCGAGGATGTTGGCGATGGCGAGGCCGGGGTGGCCTTCGCGCATCAGCTCGAAGGTGTTCCAACCGAAGGTGGAGAAGGTGGTGAAGCTGCCGAGGAAACCGACGAATAGCAGCCAGCGGGTGGCGTCGGTGAGCCATTCGCGGGTCTCGGCGAGGCCGTAGAGCAGACCGATGGCGAGGCAACCGAGGAGGTTGGCGGTGAGGATGCCCCAGGGGAATCGGGAGCCGGGCGCGGCGGCGGGATGGGCGGAGCGCTCGACGAGCCACTCAATGCCGCCGGCCACGGCCCAGCGCAGGATGGCTCCACCGGCTCCGCCGAAGGCCACGAGGAGCAGGGCTTTCATGGGAAGACGGCGGCGGCGGGAGTGGTCATTTGGGCGCCGCGGTGGTGGTGGTCTTGCCGGCGGCGGCGGCGGCGGGCTGGGGGTCGGCGACGTCGGCGCGGGGATGGACTTTGCGGAATTTCTCCCGGTAGGTGTCCCAATCGCGCAGGATGTCGCGGGCGCGCTCGCTCTCGGTGTATTCGAGGTGCTGGTAGATGAGCTGCTTGACGGTGTTGATGTCCTCGGGGTCGTCGAGGGGAGAGACGCGGACCATCTCGGGGTTGTAGAGTTTTTCGAAGCGGTCGTCGAGGTCGAGGACGAAGGCGAGGCCGCCGCTCATGCCGGCGCCGAAGTTCTTGCCGGTGGCGCCAAGGATGACGACGAGGCCGTTGGTCATGTATTCGCAGCCGTGATCGCCGATGCCTTCGACGACGGCGGTGCCGCCGGAGTTGCGCACGCAGAAGCGCTCGCCGGCGAGGCCGTTGACGTAGAGGTGGCCGCCGGTGGCGCCATACATGACGGTGTTGCCGGCGATGGAGTTCTCATGGGGGACGAATTTGCGTTCGGCGGGGGCTTTGAGGATGATCTCGCCGCCGCACATGCCTTTGCCGACGTAGTCGTTGGACTCGCCGGTGAGGGTGAGGCGGATGCCGCCGGTGAGGAAGGTGCCGAAGCTCTGGCCGGCGCTGCCGCGCAGGGCGATGGCGATGGTGCCGTCGGGCAGGCCGTTGTTGCCGTGGTGATCGGCGACGACGCCGCTGAGCTTGGTGCCGATGTTGCGGTGGGTATTCTTGACCTTGTAGGCGAGCTGGATGGGCTCTTTGTCGCGGATGGAGTTGCGGGCGTCCTGGATGATTTTGTCATCGAGGGGGGTGGCGTGCATGCCGTCGTTTCGATCCTGAAGACAGTGGCGGGCGAGGCCGCGGTCGTTGTCTTTGCCGACGTCGTGAAGCAGTCGGCTGAGGTCGATGAGGTTGGCCTTGGGATGATCGGGCACGTGGCGCTGGCGCAGGAACTCGGGGTGACCGATGAGGTCGTCGAGTTTGCGCAGGCCGAGGTCGGCGAGGTGCCGGCGGACTTCTTCGGACACGGCGTTGAAGAAGTTGACGACCATCTCGGGGGAGCCTTTGAATTTCTCCCGGCGGGCGGGGTCCTGGGTGGCGATGCCGACGGGGCAGGTGTTGAGGTGGCACTGGCGCACGTAGACGCAGCCCATGGCGATGAGGGCGATGGTGCCGAAGTTATACTCTTCGGCGCCGAGGGCGGCGGCGTGGATGATGTCGAGGCCGGTGCGCAGGCCGCCGTCGGTGCGCAGGGTGACGCGCTCGCGCAGGCCGTTGAGCATGAGCACTTGCTGGGTCTCGGCGATGCCGATCTCCCACGGCAGGCCGGCGTAGACGATGGAGCTGAGCGGCGAGGCGCCGGTGCCGCCGTCGTGACCGGAGACGAGGATGACGTCGGCGTTGGCTTTGGCGACGCCGGCGGCGATGGTGCCGACGCCGGTCTCGGCGACGAGTTTGACGCAGACTTTTGCGCGCGGGTTGATCTCTTTGAGGTCGTGAATGAGCTGGGCGAGATCTTCGATGGAGTAGATGTCGTGGTGCGGCGGCGGCGAGATGAGGGTGACGCCGGGCTGGGTGTTGCGCAGCCGGGCGATGAGTTGGTTGACTTTGTGGCCGGGCAGTTGGCCGCCTTCGCCGGGCTTGGCGCCCTGGGCCATTTTGATCTCGATCTCCTCGGCGCTCATGAGGTATTCGGCGTGGACGCCGAATCGGCCGGAGGCGATTTGCTTGATTTTTGAGTTGGCCCAGTCGCCGTTTTTGTAGGGTTTGAAGCGGCTGGGATCTTCGCCGCCCTCGCCGGAGTCGGATTTGCCGCCGATGCGGTTCATGGCGATGGCGAGGGTCTCGTGGGCCTCGGGACTGAGGGCGCCGAGCGACATGGCGGCGGTGGTGAAGCGGCGGCGGATGTCCTCGATGGGCTCGACTTCATCAAGCGGGATGGGTCCGCGCGCCGAGGGCACGAGTTCGAAGAGGTCGTGGAGGGCGTTGGGGCGGTTCTTGTTCCACTCTTCGAGGTAGGCCTGATAGTCGTCGGCCGAGCCGGTCTTGACGAAGCTGTGGAAGCTCTTTATCACGGGGCCGTTGACGGCGTGGACTTCGCCGTTGCGGCGATGGCGCAGGTTGCCGGGGTCGCCGAGTTTGAGTGGCTCGGAGGAATCGGCTTGCCCCCAGGCTTCGCTGTGGCGCTGGAGGGTTTCTCCGGCGATCTCGGTAAAGCCGATGCCGCCGATCTGCGACGGGGCGCCGGCGAAGCATTTCTCGATCACCTCGGAGCCGATGCCGACGGCTTCGAAGATCTGCGCGCCCTGGTAGCTGTTGAGCACGGAGATTCCCATCTTCGACATGATTTTGAGGATGCCCTTTTCCAGCGCGGTGTGGTAGCGCAGCAGGGCTTGGGGGACGGTGAGGCCCTCGAATTTGCCTTTCTTGTCGGTCTCGATCAGCTCGCGGACGGTCTGATGGGCGAGCCAGGGGCACACGGCGGTGGCGCCGAAGCCGACCAGGCAGGCCATGTGATGAACGTCGCGCGCTTCGCCGGTCTCGATGATGATGCTGGTCTTCATGCGCTTGCGCGCGGCGGTGAGATGATGGTGCACCGGGCCGATGGCCATCATGGAGGGGACGGCGGCGCGATCCGGGCCGATGGCGCGGTCGGACAGCACCAGCAGTTGGGCGCCTTGGTCGACGGCTGCCTCGGCTTCCCGGCAGATGCGGTCGAGCGCCGACTGCAGACCGGCGGCGCCCTCGCTCACCGGCCAGGTGGTGTCGATGGTGCTGCTGGGAAAATCGGCGTGCAGCGTCTCCAGAGCGCGCAACTGATGCTCGAACAGGAAGGGGGTGTCGAGGTGGATGACGCGGGCGTGCTCGGGGGTCTCGGTGAGGAGATTGCGCTCGGGGCCGACATCGGCACCGAGCGACATCACCAGGTGCTCGCGGATGGGGTCGATGGGCGGATTGGTGACTTGGGCGAAGAGCTGCTTGAAATAGGTGAACAGCAGCTTGGGCCGGTGCGAGAGCACGGACAGGGCGGCGTCGTTGCCCATGGAGTAGGTGGCTTCCATGGCGTTTTTCACCATGGGGGTGAGCACCATGTCCATCTCTTCCTTGTTGTAGCCGTGACCGACCTGACGGCGGGACAGGGTGGCCAGATCCAACTCTTTCTGTGGCGCGGGCGGAGTGACCTCGACCTGTTTGTTGAACTCGATGCGGTTCTCGTCCAGCCACTGGCTGTAGGGTTGCAGGCTGGCGAGGCGGTCTTTGATTGCGTGATCGCGCAGCACTTCGCCGGTCTCGGTTTCGACGACGATCATTTCGCCGGGGCCGAGGCGGCCTTTTTCGATGACGGTGGCGTCGGGCAAATGGCAGGTGCCGACTTCCGAGGCGAGGCTGAAGATGCCGTCGTCGGTGATCTTGTAACGGGCGGGACGCAGTCCGTTGCGGTCGAGGCTGGCGGCGACGGTGCGACCGTCGGTGAACGCCAGCGCGGCGGGGCCGTCCCACGGTTCGCTGAAGCAACGGTGGTAGTTGTAAAAATCGGCGACCGCCTTCGGGGTAAACGGGTCGATGCGCCAGGCCGGCGGCACCAGCATGGCCATGGCGTGGGGCACGGAGCGACCCGAAAGCACGAGCAGTTCCAGCGCCTGATCGAGGCTGGCCGAGTCGGAGGCATCGGGATCGAACAAATCTTTGAGCAGGCGCTTGTCCTCGCCCCAGACCTCGCTCTCAAATTGGCCGAAGCGGCTGTTGAGCCAGTTGCGGTTGCCGCGCAGGGTGTTGATCTCGCCGTTGTGGGCGAGCATGCGGAAGGGCTGCGCCAGCGCCCAGGTGGGGAAGGTGTTGGTGGAAAAGCGCTGGTGATAGAGGCAGATCCCGGTCTCGAAATCGGGGCTGCGCAAGTCCTCGAAGTATTTCTCCAGGGCGGTGGCCACCATGAAGCCCTTGTAGCTGATCAGCCGATGGCTCAGGGAGGCGGCGTAGAAATGCTCGATGTTCTCCTCACGGGTGCGGATCTCGATCTCGCGCCGGGCGAGGAAAAGCGCGCGCTCGAAGGCGTCATCATCCATGCCCTTGGGCCGGCTCAGCAGCAGGTGGCGGATCTCCGGCTGGGTGTCGCGCGCCTGATCGCCGAGGGCGCCGTCGTCGGTGGGCACCCGGCGCCAGCCGATGATGCCGATGCCGCGGTTGCGGATCACTCCCTCGGCGAGGATGCGGCCCTTGAGATTGTCGATTTCGTTGTCGGCGGGCAGGAAAAACACGCCAACCGCCAGATCGGTGGGATTTTCCAGGTGAACGCCGTGCTTTTCGGCTTCGGGGAGGAGAATCTTGTAGGGCAGATGGGTGGTGACGCCGGCGCCGTCGCCGGTTTTCATGTCGGCGTTGAGCGCTCCCCGGTGGGTCACGTTACTGACCGAGGTCAGGCCCAACTCGAGGATACGGCGGCTGCGTTCGCCGCGAATGTGGGCGACCACGCCAACTCCGCAGGAGTCGCGTTCCAGTTCCGGGCGGTGCAAGCTGCCGTGGCTTTCTTTGGGAAGGTGATAGTATCGACTCATGTAGAATAACCTGTTTTCGCTGTGTGTGGGCACCGTCTCCGGTGCCGTCATCGCCCGGTCGCTGTTATCGATCCGGACTGCCTGCCGAACCATTGTCGGCGGCGGGATGGAATGGTTGTTCGGCCACCGGATCCGCGCGGCAGGCGTTTCGCCTCCGCTCCCCTCAGAAACCGCTGATATTTCAGGCAGTTTCCACAATGGCCAGAAAGTTCCCCTGGCCGCTCCCGGCGATTCAAGGGGCGGCGATTATACCAGCATCCCGTCCGGCGTCAATCTCCGGTGTCACCTTCTCCCGACCGATTCGTGGCGGGGTAACTGCCGAGCAGTTTGACGAAACTGCAGTGTTTTTCCAACAGCTTCAGTGCCGCGACGAGTTTTTCGTCCTCGCAGTGGCCGGCGACATCGACAAAGAAAAAGTACTCCCAGGCGCGGCGTTTGGAGGGGCGGCTCTCGATTTTCGACATATTGATGCAGAAATCCTCGAAGGGCTCCAGTGCCTTGAGCAGCGATCCGGGCTCGTCGCGCACGGAAAACATCAGCGAGGTGCGGTCGCAGCCCGTGGCGGGGCAGGTGCGCGGGCTGAGGACGAGGAAGCGGGTGGTGTTGGTGGCGATGTCCTGGATGCTGCGCTCGAGGATGGTGAGGTCGTGCATTTCCGCCAGCAGCGCCCCGCCGAGGACGGCGGCGCCGGGCTCGCGCGCGGCGACTTCCGCCGCCGCCGCCGTGCTCGAAGTCTCCACCAGGGGAATGGTGTGGAAGTGCTCTCCCAGCCAATGCCGGCACTGGGCGAAAACCTGGGGATGGGAATAAAAGGTCTCGATCTCTTCGCGGGCGCACTTTGCCATCAGGTTGTTCTCGATGGGCATGAAAATCTGCGCGCAGATCTTCAGTGGAGAATCGGCGAACAGGTCCAACGTGTGGGTCACGGCGCCCTCGGTGGAGTTCTCGATGGGCACCACGCCGTAACTCGCGAGTCGGCGGGCCACCTGATCGAACACATCGGCCAGGTTGGGCTGCGGCAGGTAGGCGACGCTGTTGCCGAACTTGCCGATGGAAGCCTGGTGGGTCCAGGTGCCGGGAGGGCCGAGGTAGGCAATTTTGAGGTCTTCCTCCAGCGCCAGGGCAGCCGACATGATCTCGCGGTAGATGGCGCGGATCGATTTCTCCGGCAGCCGTCCGTCGCTCTTATCGATCAGGCTTTTCAGCAGCGAGTCCTCGCGCTCCGGCGCGTAAATGGCGAGTCCCTCGCGTTTTTTCAGTCGCCCCACCTCGTGGACCACGTCGGCTCGCTCATTGAGGAAGCGCAGCAAGTCGGTGTCGAGGGAGTCGATTCTTTTTCGCAGTTCTTCCAGTGTCATGGCGTCTCCCCCAACTCTTCTTCTTCGTCCTCGTCCTCGTCTTCTTCTTCGTCTCCCGAAACCGCGCTTTCTTCCGCCTCATCGTCACCCGTTTCAGCCGTGCTCTCTTCCTCCTCGCCCTCCGCACCGGGGTCAGTGACCCCAGCCACAGCAGTCTCCTCCTCAGCCGCGTCTTCCGCCTCGGCGCTCGTCTCCTCCAACTCTTCTTCTTCGTCCTCGTCTTCTTCTTCGTCCCCTGAAACCACGCTTTCTTCCGCCACTTCGTCACCTGCTCCACCTGACCCTTCTTCTTCGCCATCCGCACCGGGGTCAGTGACCCCGGCTACAGCAGCCGCATCTTTGTCCGCTTCCTCTTCCCCCAACTCCCGCCCTTCGGGGTCGGTCAGCGGCAGTTGCTCCTCGGCGTCTCCGTCCTCTTCGCTCTCTTCCTCGTCGCCCTTGGCGGTGGGCAGGGGGACGTTGCGCAGTTCCGCAGCGTTGGGGAGCTCGTCGAGATTGCGCACACCGAAGTGCTCGAGAAAAAGATCGGTGGTCTCATAGAGCAAGGGTCGACCTGGCACATCGGCGCGCCCGCCGATTTTCACCAGGCCGCGCTCGATGATTTTTTGCAGCACGCCATCCACCGCCACGCCGCGCACCGCCTCGATATCGGCCTTGGTCACCGGCTGTCGATAGGCGATGATGGCGAGCGTCTCCAAGGCAGGAGGACTGAGTCGCTCCGGTCGCATCCCCGGCAGCAGCGCGCGGACGAAATCGGCGTATTCCGGTCGGGTGACAAAACGCCAGCCGGACGCGCCCTCGACCAACTGCATGGCGCGGCCCGACTCGATGTAGAGTTCCCCCAGTGCGTCGATGGTCTCCTCGATGCGGTTCTGGCTGACTTTCTGCCATTCCTCGGCTTCCTCGCCGGCGTGGTCCCCGGCGGCGCGGCGCACCGCCTTGACGATCTCATTCGTCGTGATCGGTTCCGGCGCGGCGAAAACCAGGGCTTCGACTATTTGGATGAGGTGCATGGGTGGGGCGGCGGCAAGTTCACACAGTTTGCGCTTCCTTCACGAATTCTCGGTTCGTTGCAACTCGATTTCACCGAGGTTGGGTTCCTGGCTGACACGGAAATGGTTGAGTTTCATCAGCTCCAGCAACGCCAGGAAGGTGACGATGACCTCCACCTTGGTGCTGACATTCTCGAACAGCGCGGAAAAGCGAATCGATGCCCCGGGCGCGACCGTCTTCAGCAGGTGGTCGATCTTGTCGCTGACAGTCCAGTGGTCATCGGCGATTTCATCGAAGGCGTCGGAGTCATCGAAACGCTCCAGGATTCCCTGGAAGGCCCGGATCAGGTCGAAAATACTGACCTCGGCCAGCGGGCGCTCCTGCTCCTTGTCCTTGGCGATTTTTTCCGGCACGTGGCTAAACAGGTCCTTCTGCTCCGCTTCCCGGTTGTGGAGAAAGGTGGCGGCGTCCTTGAACTTCTTGTACTCGATCAACTGCCGGATCAGATCCCAGCGCGGATCCTCGTCCTCGGCGTCCTCCTCGGGCGGCTGCTGATGCTTGGGCAACAGGGTGCGGCTCTTGATGTAACAGAGATTGGCGGCCATCACGATGAACTCGCCCGCGAGACCGATGTTGAGCATGCGGAAGGTCTCGATGTAGGCCATGTACTGCCTGGTGATGGTCTCGATGGAGATGTCGTAGATGTCCAGCTCATCGCGCTTGATGAGGTAGAGCAGCAAATCGAGCGGTCCCTCGAAGATCTCCAACTGCACCTTGTAATCGTAGTCCGCCGGCGCCACGGCGCTCTCTCCCGGCTCCTCGAACTCCAGCGTGGACGACTCCAAACCGGGCGACGCGGACGCGGGGTCGGAAACCGGCGCCGACTCCGAAGCAGAATCGGTGGCGGGCGCAGTCTCTGTCTCGGCTTGGGTTTCGGTGTCGGACACGGGGATGGCGGCGGAAAAAACGACCCGCGGCACCGGTCGTGCGCTTTCGCGACAGGACGGGGCGGGCGTCGCTATCAAAACGCCCGACCGTCCGCTTTGCAACCGACAAGGCAGAGGCGATGATGTTCCACTCTGGCGCGGCGGGAAACCCGCTTTCGCGACAGTCCTCCTGAGTAGATTTTCCGCGCTGACATCATGCCCTCCCACCCAGCAGAAACCGCACCGCGCCAGCTCCGGCTCGCCGCCGCGCAAATGAAGTTCGGCCCGTCCATCGCGGAGAACCTGGAAAAGATCGCCCGGCTCGCCGACGCGGCCAAACGCCGCCGGGCCGATGCTGTGCTGTTTCCCGAATGCGCCGTCACCGGTTACACCTTCGATTTTGCCTCGCTGCGGCCTGGAGAAATCCGCACGGCTCTTCGCCAGGTGGGGAGTATCGCGGCTCGACTCGGCATCTATCTGCTGGTGGGTTCGCCGGTTTTTCTGCGACGCAAGCTCTATAACTGCCTGCTGGTGTTTGATCGAAGCGGCACGCCGGTGCATTGCTACGCCAAGAACCAGCTGACCCCCGGGGATCGCGCCGTCTTCTCTCCCGGAAACTCGATCGCGCTGTTCGACATCGACGGCGTCCCGGCCACCGCCATCCTCTGCCACGAGCGCCGCTACCCGGAGCTGGTGCGCTTGGGTGCCATGGCCGGGGCGAAGATCGTGTTTCATCCCAACGCCGGCCTCGATTCGCTCGCGGTCAGTCGCAAAAAGCGCGGCGGCAGGGATGGCATCGCCGTGCGCGCGTTCGAGAACGCCATCTACTACGTGTTCGCCAACTCAGTCGGCCCCCAGGGGAAAGGATTGTGGTCGGCGGGCGATTCCAAGATCGTCGCCCCGAATGAGCGCATGCTCGCCCTCGCCGACAACCGCGGGGAAAGCGTCATCGCTGCGAACGCCGACCTGACCCTCGCCAGCGGAAAGTACGCCCGCGAAAGCATGGAACATCCGGCTTTTCTCTCCGCCTCGTGGAAATCCATGGTCCACGCCGCGCGACTGCAGTCGAAGAAGACGAGCGACGCCTTTCTGCAAACGCAACGCTGAAAGGTGGGCTATTTGTCCGAGGAAGATCCGGCGTCCGCCTCCCGGATGACCTCGAGTTTCCCTAGAGCTTCTTCGTAGCCGGGCTGGCCCTCATCAGGCATGCTCTTGACCAGCGAGTAGGCTGCGAAGAAGCGCCCCATTCTGTGCTGATTCCTGGCGTGTGTCCGCGCGGCGACAAGTTGTTTTTCCAGTGATTGGCGCGGGGTAAGGCGCGGGCGCGGGCTCAATTCGTCGTCCCGATACCAGTGCTCATACTGCGAGCGATGATTCGTGTCGATCACCTCCAGCGCGGCCTCGAAATGCTCCGCGGCACGGGCAAAATGATCGGCGGCCAGGGGGAGTGCTTTCCCCAGGATGCGGGTGGCGGCGATGTCGTCATTTCCTGACGGAGAATAATCCACCTCACCATATTTCTTCGATGGTTCCATGCCGTTCAGCCTGCACTCGCGAAGGGCGTCCAGCGTCAGCGGGCAATTGAGCGTGGGTCCGGCCCAGTTGGGGCGCAGGTGATGCCAGTAATAGGTGTGGTCCGACTGAATCTGCTGCGCGGCTTCAATCTCGCGCCAGGCAGCCTGCACGTGAGGCGCCGCGGCGGCGCCGTATTGCCTGCGGCTCAAGTCTCCGGCGAAGGCCGCGGCGCGAGATGGCTCGGCCAGCTCGGGATGAAACAGCAGGTAGCGAAGCGCGATCGCGTTGTTGGACACATACTCCGACTGCGTGCCCCACTGATCGAAAAAGCCATCCACGCCGATGTTGTCCCAGCGCCTGAGCTTGGCCGCGAGGCCCAGCGGGAAGTCGAACAGCTCGGTGGCCGGGAACTCACAATCGTCCCCCCACAGGAAGATGTCATAGCCGAGGAAATTCTGGCCGTGTTTGCGGGTCACCCGACGGTATTCCAGCAGCCTGTCGGTGGTCTTGCGATCAAAGGACCATGCCTCGCCATCCGGCGGAGTCGTCAATCCGGCGCCCTCGGGCAGAGCCGAGAGTTGAGTCAGGTAGTCAGGATCATTGCGAAATGTCCAGGACCAGCCGACGGAGAACGCATTGAAGTCGGGTCGGATCTCGCGCCCCTCCATGAGGAGGAGACGCAGCAAGTCGTTGTATTGAGTGTATTTGCTGACGCCTTGATGACGCTGGCAGCTGACCGGATCGCAGAATTCGCCGTTGGAGTCGAGGGTGAAAACCAGCACCATTTCGATCTCGGGAAAATCGGTCAACAGACGCCGGATCATACCCTGATAGGCCTTTTTGACGAGCGGATGGGCTAGGCACAGAACCTTGCCCTGGTAGGTGCCGGTATCCTCAAGAACCTCCTCCGGGAATCGCTCAAGGAAGGCTTGTCGCGTGGACTCGGGAATCCAGGTGCCTCCCTGGCAAACGATCTCACTCAACCACAGCGACACCCGGAGCCCGTACATTCGGCACCACTGGATATACTGACGCAAACGCTTGCGATTATTCTCGAGGGTTGCCGGGGCAATGGCATGCGGAAATTCCGGGCAGGACACGAAGCTGAACAGCGTCTTCTCACCCATCCAGTCGTGGTTGAGATGAGCGACATTGGCGCCGGCGCGGGCAATGAATTCAATATCGTTCTGCTCATAGCCGTGGAACCCGCCGCGGGCGCGCGGATGCAGAAGGCGCAAATTCAGGTTCGGCTTTGCCTTGGAATGGAAACCCTCGGGAAGCCCACCGTGTTCGATCAGCAAATCCTCCAGTTCAAAAACCCCGTAAACAACGGATCGGGGGTTGGCACCGACCACAGCCACGCATCCATCCACCGCGGCGATTTCATAAGCATCGATGGTGATGGAACATTCCCCGATCGCCAGTTTGCCTTGCTTTGCCCAGCGGGCCAGGGTCGGGTTGTCCTCCGGTGTGCCCAGCACCAGCGTGCCTCGCGGAGGCGGTTCGGCGGTCGGCTGCGTGATCGTCATTCGAACCCCGTCGCGTCTGTCGTCGATAAATCTTCCCAGCTCTTCGGCCGCTGTTTTCAGCGGCAAGAAGGAAATGTCGCACTGTATAGCGCGCAATTGGCCGGGAGTCAGCATTCTTTCACCCGCTTTCGCCTCGATGAAGGGGAGCGGCTTCGGTGCCGGCGACGAGTCGACAACCGTCAGGGAAACCTCATCGAAGTAAACGGTCTGCTCTCCGGTCTGATTGGTGACGCCGCGCAGTTGCAGTTCGCCTCCACCGTTGGGGATGATATCGACGATGAACTCCGCCTCGTATTCGACCCACTTGCCGCCGGTCGCCTGCAGCGGCTTGAGCGGATAGTGCCTCCACCCCGGCGCCGCATCCATGTTGATCTGCACCAGGGCGTCACCCATGTCGGCACTGGCCATATAGTGGAAACGCAGGCGCAGCTTGTCACGAATGGTGACGGACTTGAACAGGTGCGGGCGATGATAGACCCAACGGGCGCAAACATCTCCCGGCTTTGCCAGGAGTTTGCCGGAATGGGTCCCATCAAACGCCTGCTCCCCAGTGCGGGTAAAACCGGGGGCGCCCGCATTGGCCATGCCGCGCCAACCTTGCGCCTTCGTCCCCCCTCCCCTCTCGAAACCAGGATCGTGAATGAGGTTTTCGCCGAAGGCGAACAGCGGCGCCGACAGGAGAAACGCCAGGAAAAGGCAGGGCAGTTGGGAACACCGTTTCATCTCCTCGATTCTTCGAGTCCGGAATGCCTGGTGTTTGGTTCATCCACCTTCCGGCTCATTGTTCCGTTTTCAGCAAGGTCACCAGACCCCGATAGCCACCCTCGGCAAGACGTTTCGCGGAAAAATCGCGGTAGCGCTCATCGACCTCGACGCCGAGTCCCTCGACCAGGCGGTTCATGAAATTGAACAGGGCGCAGACCGAACAGGCGTCGTGCAGCGCGCGGTCGTCCCAACCGGCGGTGAACACAGCCTCTGCGTCTTCCCGCGTCACCCGGGCGGGTGTCAGCGTCAGTTTGCGCAGATAGCGAAACACCGGCTTCAGCTTGTCGGCCAGCCCGCTACCATCAACATCCTCGATCAACCCCGCCAGCAGTGTCGGTTCCACGCCGAAATTTTTTGCCACTCCCTCGTGGATCCCGGCGCAGTAGTCGCAGGCGTTCAGGCTCGACACAAAAGCGGCCATCAGTTCGCGCTCGGCGACGGTGAACGGCGACTCCGCACCCCGCAGCAAGACCTCGTGGTATTCCAGCAGGGGAGCGGCGGTGCGTGGAAAAGCCTGGAGAACATCGAGCAGCGCGCCGTCTTGTGGCAGGGAATGGAGATAGGTCATGACGGGAAAGGGTATTTGCCTGAACGAGGAGAGCGGGATGAGAATGAACGAGGGTTTCCTTTGTCGCCGCCGCTCCGCGGAAGTTACGGCTCTTTTTCGCCGGGGGACATTCGTCGTCCCGCCCTTCCTCGGCAGGGCCCGGGGCTGGGAGAATACCCAAGCCATGCGAAAGCAAACTCAGAGCAAGAGGCGTTTTTCTCAACGCAGAGGCGCTGAGACGCGGAGGTTCGCGGAGGTTTTTCCAGAACTCAGATATTCTCCACGCCACTTTTTACTTTCGCACTTTTTACTTATTACTCGCTCCATGCGTTCAATCGTTTTCCAATTTACGGATGCCGTTCATGCGTGGCCTCGATAGAGCCATTGCCAGTCGGCGCATTTTTCACTAGGGTTTCCACCGCATGCAGGATCGCCGCCATTTTCTCGCCGGACTCGCCGGCAGTTTTCCCGGTCTCGCCCTGGCTGATCTGCTGGCGCGCGACGGCGTGCTTTCGGGGCGCCTGCACAACCCGCCGAAGGCAAAACGCGTGGTGCAGTTGTTCATGGCCGGCGCGGCCAGTCATGTCGATTTGTTCGACCACAAGCCGCGCCTGGAGAAAGAGCATGGCCAGCAGTGGGACCCCGGCGAGGAGGTGGAGCTGTTTCAGTCGTCTCCGGGCAAGAGCCTCAAATCCCTGTGGGAATTTCGCCGCCACGGCGCCTGCGGCAAGGCCATCTCCGACATCGTCGCGCCGCTGGGAGGGGTGGTCGATGACATCGCCTTCATCCACAACGTCGTCGGCAAAACCGGCGTCCACAGCCAGGGCACGCTGTTGCAGACCACGGGATTCAACCGGCCCGGCTACCCCAGCGCGGGATCGTGGGTCAGCTATGCGCTCGGTTCGGAAAACGAAAACCTGCCGAGCTTCGTGGTGCTGCCCGACCACCGCGGGATCGCCTCCAACGGCACCAAGAACTGGTCGTCCATGTTCCTGCCCGCCGAACACCAGGGCACCGTGATCCGGCCCGGCGCGGCCACTCCCATCGCCGACCTTTTTCCGCCGAAGGACAGCGACTACATCACTCCCGAGTCGGACCGCGACGGGCGCAAACTGCTGCGCGATCTCAACTCGCGCTACGCCGCCGAGCGCGCCGGAGACAGCCGCCTCACGGCGCGCATCCACAGCTACGAACTCGCCGCCCGCATGCAGTTGAGCGCCACCGAGGCGCTCGATGTGTCGCGGGAACCCGGTTACATCAAGGATCTTTACGGACTCGCTCCGGAGGGCCCGGGAGTCGATGACTCGGTGATCAATCCCAAAGCCGAGACCGAATTCTTCGGCCGCAAATGCCTCATCGCGCGGCGCCTGCTGGAGCGTGGCGTGCGCTTCGTGCAGATCTGGTCGGGCAACGACAACGGCCACCCGCGCCGCAACTGGGATTCCCACGAAGATGTGAAACGCGACCACGGCCCGCTGGCCGCCGGCATGGCGGTGGGCGCGGCGGCCCTGATCAAGGACCTCAAGCAGCGCGGCATGCTCGACGACACCATCATCCTCTGGACCACCGAGTTCGGTCGCATGCCCTGCGCCCAGCGCGGCGCGGGCCGCGATCACAACCCCTTCGTGTTCACCAACTGGCTGTGCGGCGGCGGCGTCCGCGGCGGCGTCACCCACGGCGAGTCGGACGCCTGGGGCTACAAGCCGCTGGACCGCTCTCGGCCAACCGAGGTTTACGACATCCACGCCACCCTGCTGCACCTGCTCGGCATCGACCACGAACAGCTCACGGTGCGACACAACTCCATCGACCAGCGGCTTACCAGCGTGCATGGAAAACTGATCCGGGAGATCGTGGTGTGACGGTTGAAGCATCGACTGAATCGATGGAAGTAGTTCATACTTTCGATTTGATGAATGGGCCGCCATCGACTGTGTTGAGACCACCATCATGAGCGAAGACACCGCCCCACTCTCCGCCTCTCGAAAAATCCGCTGGCTGGTCGTCGCCCCCGCGCTGGCCTTGCCGCTGGTGGCTTCCTTCTTTTACTTCGTGCTGTTTCCGGGCACGGCATTCGGCAACGGCTTCTACACCGGCGCCAAGATCTTTCTCCTCACCTGGCCGGTGATCGCCACCTGGGCCATCCTGCGGGAGCCGTTCCTCCGCGAGCGGCCCGGCGTGGTCGGGCGGCGCAAGTCGCTCTTGGTGGGAGGGCTGTTCGGCTTGTTCATCGTCGGCCTGATGCTGGCGCTGAAGGAATTCTCTCCCATGGGCGCGGTGCTGGAGCAGAACGGCATCCGCATCCGCGAGCGGGTGGAGGGCCTCGGCATGCTCGATCATTTCGTCCTCGCCGCCTTCGCCATCTCCATCGTCCACGCCGCGCTGGAGGAGTTTTACTGGCGCTGGTTCGTCTACGGCAACCTGCGTCACCTGGTGCCGGCGCCGTGGGCCCACGGCATCGCCGCCTTGGGATTCCTGTCCCATCACATCGTCATCACCAGCCAGTTTTTCCCCCTCGGTTTCGCCGTCTTTCTCGGCCTCTGCGTCGGCATCGGCGGCGCGTTCTGGAGCTGGCTCTATCAGCGCCACCGCACTCTGTGGGGCGCGTGGTTGAGCCACATGCTGGTCGATTTCGGCATCTTCTGGATCGGCTACCGGCTGCTGTTTCCCCACTGACGGACTGTCGAGAAAGGCAATAACCCGTGACGGAAGCGCTTGTCCCGCGGGCAGGATTCGTCAATGATAGTCCCATGCGTGAATCGATCGAAAAACTGTCCGAACACATCAAGAGCCAGCCCAACCTGGAATCAGGCGAAAAAGAGGAACTCCTCGGCCTGCTCGCCGGGATCGAGGCGGAAACGGCGGAGAAGTTGCAGGCAGCCGGAGACGAAGACTGTGAATGCCCCGATCACCCGGCGGCGGACCTGGTGCGTATGACGGCCGCGGGAGTGGAGCAGCAGTCGATTCCGGAGCAACTGGATGAAGGCCTGCTAAAGCTCGAGGTGACCTACCCCAAGACCGCCGCCGCCCTCGGCCGCATCGCCCATGTGTTGTCGCGAATGGGGATTTAGTGAGACAACGTTTTAGTCATCCGAGTCGCGAACGGGAGACTCCGAATTCAACAATGGCGCTGTAGAGCGATTCGGATCGACGGCTTGTTCTGCTTGTGGAGTTCCGCTCATTTTAGGCTGTCCCGGAGCTGGTTGAAGGGAGTCTTGGTTCCAGCAACATCAAGCTCCACTTTGATGTAGTCCGTCACTGGCAGTATGCCCGCAATGACTTCCGAAATTTTGTGCAGTACATGATTGAGTGGTTCTGCAGTTTCAAGCTCTAGGTCGATATTCCATCCAGCCTCTCCTGTCCCAGTGCCGGTGACTTCGGCGAACGGCTGCACACTCTCTTGAAGCTGGTCTTCTATCTCATCCAATCCGCACGGTAAGCGTGCCGTTCCGTAGATGAAGATGTAGGGCTGAGACATGTCGGTATTTTCTTAGCAGAACAGTATTAATATCGGACCGTCCAGTTGTACCCTCAAACTGGACACGGGTGAACAGGCTTCACCTGTGTCAGATTCGATGGGTATAGTGCGCAGGGAAAAAGGGCAGGGAAAGGAAAAACAGGATTTTGACAATTTTTTGCACGGTGATTTCCGGGTTGGCATTCGGAGTGATCAGTCGATCCGGTCAGAGGGTGGGGGGGTATGGCGGAAACCTTACGATTTCCGCTACGTTGGCGGTCTGATGGTTTTGAGTGGGTGGAAAATGCGGATTGTTGGCGAAGCGGTGTTTTTCGGAGGGCCCGCCCGCGCGCGAACAAACGCACCCCATCGCGCGTTGCCCAAGGGTGGAAGCACACCAATCGTTCACGCTACTCCCCCCGTTGCGCCCTCCCCTCCCGCGATCTCCAGACCGAAAAAATCGTGGGCGTTGCCGAAGCAGATGTTCTCTATCATCGGACCTAGCAGGGCATCGTCGTCGGGCACGAGGCCGCCCTCGACATCCTGGCCGATGAGGTTGCAGAGGGTGCGGCGGAAGTACTCGTGGCGCGGGAAGGACATGAAGGAACGCGAATCGGTCAGCATGCCGACGAAGCGCGACAACAGGCCGCAATTCGACAGGGCGTTCATCTGCCACTCCATGCCCTCTTTCTGATCGAGGAACCACCAGCCGCCGCCGAACTGCACCTTGCCGGGAATCTCGCCGTCCTGGAAGTTGCCGATCATGGTGGCAAAGATGAAATTGTCGGTGGGGTTGTTGTTGTAGAGAATCGT
>JAJRVQ010000126.1 GCA_024277255.1 Acidobacteriota bacterium
CTTCGCCTCCTCCAGCTCAACTTGTTCGAACGAAGGCCGCTCGAACAGCTCCTCAGACCGCCTGATCCCGTCGCAACGGATATTCCTCTTCAGCTCCACCTCGGGATTGCATGAAAGTTAGTGGGACAGCAGTGGCGTTCGGTTGGTGCCGTCTTGGCACGGTTGACACTTTCCACACGAGGCTCGGTGGAAGAAGGCGCCGAGTTCGATGGCAAGATCGGTGACCGATTGGCCGGCGCCGATCACGATGACCGCGCCAGAACCGAGATCGGAGTCGACTTCGGTCAGCGAATCGAAATCCATTGGGACATCGAACATTTCGGAGGTCAGGATGCGGGAGCCTGGTCCGCCGGGTAGAACACCCTGTATCTCGGTTCCGTCGACGCCTCCACCCCCCAAGTCATAGAGCAGAGTACGAAGGGGCGTTCCGAGAGGCAGTTCGTAGAGTCCGGGCCGCTCGACATCGCCCGAGAGGCTGAAGACCATGGTTCCCGGCGTGTACCGGCCACCCGTCTTGCGGAAGATCTCTGCGCCATGGCGGGCCACAAAACCGGCGTGCAGGAGAGTCTCCAGGTTGGTGACCGCCGTCGGATGACCGAGGATCCCCTTGCTGGTCGGCAAGGGAGGCTTCCCGCGCGGTCGTCCCACTCTTCCCTCGACGATCTCCATGAGGGCCGTCTCTTCACCGGTGATGTAGCCGCCAGGCGATCGAACGACCAGGAGTTCGATCTCTGTACGAGGTCTGACGGCGGAGAGAGCCTCCTCCAGGAGTCGCTGCTCATCAACGCTCTCTCGGCCCAGGTAGAGAATGCCCACCTGCGCACCCACCGCCCAGGAGGCTAACAGTAGATCGGCGACGACTCTGGCTGGATTCTTGCTGAGAAGAAGCCGTGCCTTGAAGGTTCCGGGTGCGCCGGAATGAGCGTTGCAAACGAAGAAACGCGCTTCGTCCTCGCCCGAAGCTAGCTGTTGCCATTTCCAGGCAACCGGAAACCCTCCGCCTGCTCGGCCTCGTAGCCCAGACCTTTCAAGTTCCAGGAGGAAGCTCTCCCGGGATGAGTACTGCGCCTTGATCGACGCGAGGACTGCCAGCGGGTCCGTTGCCTCGACTGCCAGATCCCGGAGGAGCGGCCCTGGATGGACGAGTGGCTCGAAGTCCGAGCTACGGAGAGGACTCAGCAAACCTCTGGAACACGTAAGCTGCATCTGGGCTAGTTCCATAACCGATGGTGGGTTTTTCAGTTTGTAGTCGGAATTCGTGGTCGATCCTCACAAATGCCACCGCCGGATGGGGCAACATCGGTACACCAGAGTCCAGCTCGATCACTGTTCCTGCAATGTCAATCCGAAGGCTGTTTTTCCGGAACTCTCCCGCCACCTCTGCGCCATCAAAGTCCTGCGTTGCGACCGTGAGCAAACCCAGGCCCGGCAAATAGAGGAAGATATATTCGAGCTGGCTCAGCACCATCGACAGATCCTCTAGGACCAGATCATCATTCACGCTGACCCTGCCATCCGCAACCTGAAATCCACCCATGCGGCTCGCCATTGCGGGGGATACAGAACCCGCCGTTACAATGGTCGTTGCCACCATCGTCGTCACGAGTCGTTTCGCTTGTTCGTTCATTCGCTACCCACTCCCTTTCTCGAAGCACTGGACGATGTTCTCTGCAAGAACTACGTCCATCACGACACTCCGTGCTAGATTGAAAACGCAGCCCGAACCTCCTAGCGTCCACGCTGGAAGCATCAGCTGACAAACGTGCGCCGTTTCTAAGGTTCGGGCTGCATCTCAGCTACCGAGAGCTAGCGCTTAGCCCCAGCCCCACCGCCACCGCCACCGCCACCGCCGGCGCCACCCTGGCACGAGCAGCCACATGAGCAAGCAGCTATCACGTCTGGCTGGATAGCCGTGGACACAAAGGCTTGTGGAATGAACATCTAGTTTCACCTCCTTTCCAAAAGGGATTTTCGCAACGCCCTAGGCGCGCGAACTGTTGTCTATTGCCTAATCGTTACATTAGGCGCATGCTGTGACGTGCGATTCCACGGGAATATCGCTCGACCCCCACATCTTCTCGATCGCGATCTTCTCGAGATGCCGGCAGTAGATTTCGTTGAGGGCGTCGAAGCGCCGATAAACGTTGTAGGCCGTTGCGCGACAGCCTCCATTGCAGAGGTTCTTCAGGTCGCAGTGTAGGCAGGCATCGATCCGGTCGACCACCATGCCCCGGACCTGCCGCATCACCGGGGAGGTGTCGAAGATCTCCTGGATGTCTGTCTCTCGAATGTTGCCGCAGAGAAACTCGTCGAAGTGGAGGGACTGACACGGGTAGACAAAACCGGAGGGGTCGATGCTGAACTCGCCGTGCCCAACGCCGCAGTGGTTTCTTGGTGCAATGCCCTGTGCCGGTTCGCACTCGACGCTCAGACTCTTGCGCCGCTTGTCAAGGTAGGCAACGAGTCTCTCTTGTGCCGCGTTCCACTCTTCTAGCATCGGTATCTGCTCGAGGCTTAATTTTTGATGATCTCCTGCTTGAAAGATGATCGGCGCCAAGAAGTCGGCGCCCAGGTCGTCCAGGGCAAACTCGAAGATCTCCTTGAGGAAACCTATGTTCTTGTCGGTGAGAGCTGGAACGAGCGCGATGTGAGGCTTCTCCGTGCCTCTCTTCTCCCGAACCTCGACGAGATTTCTAATTCCCCGAACTGTCGGCAAGAACGTGTTCTTGCCTCGAAAGTGCTCATGGAGATGGCTCTCGTGCCCGTCGATGCTGATGGTGACGGTGTCGACCAGGTCGACCAGGCGCTCAGCCACTTCGCCCTTGATGAGGATTCCATTGGTCAACACCTCGAGGGTGAGGTCGTCGCTAAGGGAACGCGCATGCTCCAATAGATCCAGGACATCCGGTCTCATCAGTGGCTCTCCACCGGTGAAGAACAGGTGCTTCGCTCCGAGGGAGACGATGCGATCGAGAAGAGCCTTGTACTCGTCGGTGGTGAGGATCGGAGCGAAGCGCCCCTTCTTCTGGAGTTCGATCTTGAACTCCCGATCGCTCTTGTTGTAGCAGTATGGGCACTTGAGGTTGCAGTCGTTGGTCAGGTGGAGATAGATGGCATAGGCAAACTCTCTCGGAGCGAATTCGAAGCGCTCGTTCTCGCGGTACCGCTCGCTGTGCAAGAAGCCGGACTCGACCAGCGGCTGGACGAAGTCGTCCACGGCGGTCCTCGCCTCCTGCTCGGCAATGTCGAAGGTCTCGCCGACTTCCCCGATGACCTGTTCCACGGTGCGGTACTTCCGGAACTGCTCGATGAGAAAACGCCCGCTCTCGTTGACCCGAACCCAGGTGAAGTTGTATGGGTCGAAGTACAGGAACCACTCCCCTTGCCGAAATACGCGGGTGCGTGGCGGGACCAGGACTCTATTCACGGAGTACCTCCTCGAGAGCGAGTGCATCCTGCTCCGCGAGAGGGTCGACCGCTTGCTGGGGACGGAACTGTTGCCTGAACAACCGCGTGTAGGCACCGTCTCTTGCCAGCAGCTCCGTGTGGGACCCCTCTTCGATCACCGATCCGTCTTCCAGCATCACGACTCGATCGGCGAGCATGAGCGATGAGAGACGGTGCGCGATGACGATCGTCGTGCGGTCTTGGGTAAGGCGCTGAAGGGCCTGTTGAATCTCTGCTTCTGACTCAGAATCGACGGCCGAGACGGCTTCGTCGAGAATCAGGACCGTCGGGTTCCTGAGGAAAGCGCGAGCCAGCGCGATTCGCTGAGCCTGTCCTCCAGACAGTCTCGCTCCACGCTCGCCGACGACGGTGTCGTAGCCGTCGTCGAGCTGCTGAATGAAATCGTGGGCGCTGGCCAACCGACATGCTTGCTCGACCTCGGCCCGGGTTGCTTCGACTGACGCCTGGCGCAGATTCTCGAGAATGCTCCCCTGGAACAAGAAGGTCTGCTGATCGACAATCCCGATGGTGCTCCGGAGCGTCTCAAGAGAGATGTCCAGCACATCGCGCCCGCTGAGAAAAACGGTTCCGGGAGGCGGTTCGTAGAAGCGGAGCAACAGGTTCATCAGTGTGCTCTTGCCGACCCCCGATCGGCCGACCAGAGCGACGGTCGACCCCTTCGGGACGGAAAGGGTGACGTCGTGCAGAACCTCACAGCCATCGTCGTAACCGAAGGAGAGCTGGCGAAACTCGAGATCTCCTTCGAGGGTAGCCCCGACCTCGCCATCGCTCGGCTCGGGCTGCTCGTCGAGGAACTCGTAGATTCGGCTCAGTGCCGACGCTGCCGACTGGACGCTCAGGTTCCCTGCCACAATGCCGTTGACCGGACCAAAGATGAAGGTCAGAAGGGAGAGGATGCCGACGACCTCTCCGACGGTCATCGTGCCGTTGATGACAGCCGTCATGCCGTACCAGAGGATGAACGTGATGCAAAGAGAGGTGATCAGTCCCGTACCGATCGTGCTGATGATTCCGAACCAATTGGCTCTGACATAGACGTCTTTGAGCCTCCCGAGACTTCGAGAGGTCACTCTCTCTCGACCCTCTTGGTGTTGCAGCGCCTTGATGGTACGGATTCCCGCAAAGCTCTCCGCAACCAGTGCGGAGCTGACCGCCTGCGATTCCTGCATCTCGCTACTGAGGTCTCTCATGCGGGCGTTGGCGAAGAAACGGATGTAGGCGAAGGGAGCGACCATCAACAGTAGGAACGCCCCCAATTGCCAATGCAGCACCATGACCACAACCGCTCCAACAATGAAGGTCAGGCCATTCATCACCAGGCCCAAGATGGTGCGGACGAGAGCCCCCTCAATCGCTCGCGAGTCATTCATCACCCTTGACTGCAGGTAGGTCGAGTGCTGGTTCGAGAAAAACCGGAGGGGTAACGCCTGAACATGGTGAACCAACCTCTTCAGTACGTCGAAGATGATCGATTCGCGCAGCCGTAGAGTCAGCGACTCATTCAGGTAGGTAACGAGATGGCTAACGAGAACGAGGACGAGCATGATCGCCGCGAGGAGAGAGACCGCCTGCAGGTCGCGGGTCTCCACCGCCTTGTCGATGATGAGCATGGTGAGGAGCGGCGCCGGTAGCTGGAGCAGCACCGCGGCCAGCATCAACCCACCGATTGCGACGAGCCGCAACTTGTAGGCACTCAGGAAATCACGCCAGAAACGGCGGACCAGGCTCACGCTTCTCGACTCTAAAGTCACACTACGCTCCCGGAATCGCCGATCCCCAAAGGCGACGGGGTTGTGCGAGGAGTGTAGTGTAGAGGCTGTACATGCAGACCTCAGAGAAATGTAAGGGGAGATATAGTACCATAGCTCCCTGGGAGTAGCAACCATCAGAGAAGGCGTGAAATACGGATATCTGGCGCTGTAGCAAGCGGAGTTCCGAGAGACCTCAGGTCGTCACTTCTTCGGTGCCCGGTAACCCTTGAAATGAGGTTTGGCGGTCATGCAGACGATGTATAGCTCGATGCGTTGGTTGGCGCAGCCGTTGCGCAAGCTCAAGAGTCAGGGACGCTTGGTAGCCTCGATTGTCACCATCTTGACCCTGGGGATCGGACCGAGCGCCGCGATCTTCTGCATCGCCTATGGCGTGCTTCTCAAACCTCTGAGTTACGACCAACCAGGGAAGCTGGTGAGTCTCTGGCCAGACAGGATGGTGAACAAGCTGGCGTTTCGGGAAGTCGCCGAGAAGAGCACCAGCTTCGAGTTCGTCACGGCATACGCAGCCCACCGCTTTCCGGTCACCGGGAAGACGGACTCATTCGTGGTGAATGGGAGTCTGGTCGGCACGGATCACTTCCAGTTGCTGAGAGAGGAGCCCTGGCTTGGGCGAGTCTTCTTGCCTGAGGAGAGTCAGCCGGGCAAGAACCAAGTCCTGATCCTCAGCCATCGACTCTGGTTGCAGCGTTACGGAGGTGACCGAGAGATCGTAGACAGCTTCCTGTCTATCGACGGAATTCCCTACGTGGTGGTTGGTGTGATGAAGCCCGATTTTCGTCCTCTCGACGCCAGCTGGGAGATGTGGTCTCCACTGCCCATCGATTCCTCGAATGAGCAGGACTTCCTCGGTTCGTTCTACCTGAAGCTCGTCGGCCGTCTCCGTCCGGAGGCGAGTCCTGAGATCGCCACCAGCGAACTCCGCTGGACTTGCCAACAGCTCCAGGTGGCCTATCCGAATCTCATCTTGGATGAAATGGTGGAGGCGGCGAAGGTGGTGAGTCTGCGAGAGTATCTCTCCGGGCAAGCTGCTCCAGTTCTCGCTGTTCTCCTGGGAGCGGTGGTCTTTCTCTTCGTGATCGCCTGCGCCAACGTTGCCAACCTTCTGCTGGTCGCCGCTCGGGCGCGGCGAAAGGAGACGGCGATTCGCTCAGCTCTCGGAGCCGCTCCTTCGCGCTTGTTCCGCGAAGCCCTCGGCGAAAGCCTCCTCCTCGGCCTCGTTGGCGGAGCCACCGGCCTCGTTGCCGGAGCCGTGGCGGTGAAACTAATCCTGTTGAGGTTTCCCGCCATCTTGCCGCGCTCGCCCGACATCGGCTTTTCCGGCCCCGTTTTTCTCTACACGTTCCTGCTCGCGGTGGCCGCAGCCGTATTGTCTGGCGCATGGCCGGCCTATCGCGTCTTCCGCACGAGGCTTCAGGGCGACCTGCAAGCAGGTGAGGAGAAGAGTGGGAGGCGTCGCGGTTTCGCATCGGGCTACCTCCTCTTCGCGATTCAAGTGATGGCCTCGACGATCTTGTTGATCGCGGCCGGCCTGATCCTCAACAGCCTGACAAAGCTGAGAGCGGTCGATCCGGGCTTCACCGAATCCGGTCTTCTGACTCTTCGGCTCGACCCGCCGTCGGCGATCTACCGAGAACCTGAAAGTCTGGTCTCGTACCATCAGCACGTGCTCGATAACGTCCGCGCGCTACCCGGCGTGACCGCGGCTGGAGCGATCCACCTGCTTCCGCTGACCTCGGACAATTGGAGCTTTCCCTACATGACCGAGGACCTGACACTTCCCTCGGATGGATCTCAAATGGCCTTGCCGACTGCGAACTTTCGGGTTGTCACTCCTGGGTACTTCGAGGCTCTCTCGATTCCAGTACGTTCAGGCGAGGTCTTTTCTATCGAGAATACGGCGGACAGTCCGGCCGTGGGACTGATCAACCAAACCTTGGCCGACAACCTCTGGCCTGAGGAGCCGGCCGAGGGCAAGACTATCCAGCTTTTCGGCTCCGGCGGTCCCACTTTCACCGTGATCGGAGTTGTTGGAGACGTGCACCAGCACAGTCTGGACAAGCGGGCCGAGCCGGAGATCTATCGCCCGATCACCCAGTGGTCGATTGGACCGATGTATCTGATGGTCCGCTCGCCGCTACCCGCGAAGTCTCTTTGGGGTCAACTCCGGGCGACGATCTCTTCGATCGACCCAGCCGTGCCAATCTCCCAAACGCGCCCGATGAAGGAGGTTGTCGCGGCGTCGATGTCCGACAGGCTGTTAACCGTCAGCCTGGTCACGATCTTCGCCGGGCTTGCCCTATCGCTCTCGATCGCGGGGATCTATAGCGTTCTGAGCTACTCGGTGGCTCGCCGCCGCCGGGAGATCGGTATCCGAATGGCCTTGGGAGCTCGCCGAAGCGACATCGCCAGAACCGTCGTTGGCCGCGGGCTCGCCGTGGCTGGACTTGCCTTGGCCGTGGGATTGGCGCTCGGGATCGTCCTTTCGCGCTACTTGGCGTCGCAGTTGTTCGAGGTCACCCCTTCCGATCCAGTAACGCTGGTCTCGGTCGTTCTCATCGTCCTGGCAACCGTCGTCGTGAGCCTGTGGATTCCGACCCACCGTGCCACTCTCGTTGATCCGCGGACCGTGATGTGAGGGGAGGAACGAGTTTTCGATCCAACCAGGGCTAGGCCCCGGCCAGCACCGGCTCGTAGCGCTCCACCTCGATCTCACCGGCACGGGCGTTCGCCTGGGCGATGTCGTAGGCCGCCTGAAGCTTGATCCAGCCACCCGGCGTGGAGCCGAAAGCTTTCGACAAGCGGATGGCCATCTCCGGCGAGATCCCGGCGTGCCCATGGATCAACCGTGACAGCGTAGTACGGCTCACTCCCAGCACCCGAGCCCCCGCGCTCACCGACAAGCCGAGAGGGTCGAGGCAGTTGATCCGAACCGAAAGGCCGGGATGGGGCGGATTCTTCATCGGCATGGCATTCACCTCGTTTCTTCAGTGGTAGTCCAGAAGCTCGACTCCGTGGGCATGTCCGCCTTCAAAGCGGAAGATCACCCGCCAGTTTCCGCTCACGCTGACCGAGCACAAGCCCTTGCGGTTCCCCTTGAGCGGACGAAGACGGAAACCCGGCAGGCTCATCTCCTCGATGGTCTCGGCCTCGTCGAGATGAGCCAAGACCGTCCTCACTTTGATCAGGAGATCGGGACGGATCCCACGCGAATCATCCCTCTCGTACAGCCGCTTCAGACCCTTGTGGCGGAAGCTCTGGATCACCCGTACACCGTAGCGCGTAGCGCTACGCGCGTCAACGCCATCTTCTTGTGACACCGGTTACGCAAGTCGTTTAGAATCGGTCCCTACCCAACAAGTCGCGCCTACTCCGGCCATCAGTTAGGAATTCGGCCGCCAACCAACAGAGACCTTCACGAGCATGAACAGCAGGACTTTTAGAGCTGGCAGCGAGCGTAGCGCCGAGCCAACTAAGTGGCGGGCACGTAGAAGATCCGGTGGCGCATCGCGCTGGGCTGGCTCCTGCTCTACACCCTCTGCGGCCTGCTGCTGGCGGGGCTGGCGGGACAGCTGCAGGAGACGGCCTAAGCCTCGAACGTGCAGGAATGAGTTCTGAGTACATCATCTACGCGGACGAATCCGTGGAGAAAGGTCGCTACTTCTCTAACTTCTACGGCGGAGCGCTGGTCGAGTCCGGCAACTTGAATGAAGTTAGAGATTCGCTTAGTGATACGAAGAGCCGCCTCAACCTGACCGGCGAAGCAAAGTGGTCGAAGATCTCTATTGCCTATGAGAGCAAGTATATTGCCCTAGTTGATGAGCTCTTCCGGCTGGTCAGAGAAGACAAGATCAAGCTCAGGGTGATGTTCCGGCAGAATTTCCATGTGCCTGAGAATCTGGAGGTCAGTCAGCGAGAGAACGGCTACTTTCTTCTCTACTACCAGTTCCTGAAGCACGCTTTCGGCCTCATGTACCGGCCCTGCGTGGAAGGCAGAATGAGTGTGCGCCTCTATCTGGACCGGCTGCCAGGAACTCTCGAGCGTCGCGCGCAGTTCAGAGGCTACATCTCCGGGCTGCAAAACAATCCCGAGTTCCGCAAAGCGCGCCTCGATTTGCCTGTCGACCAGATCGCGGAAGTCGTCTCGCATGAGCACGTCCTACTCCAATGCGTCGACGTTGTGCTGGGGTCAATCCAATTCAGGATGAACAGATTGCACGAGGTCAAACCAACGGGATCACGCGTCAGAGGCAAGAAAACCAGAGCCAAAGAAAGAGTATACAAGCACATTCTGAGCCGCATTCGAGACGTGACTCATCGCAACTTCAACCCAGGGATCACGACGGGCCATAAAGGCGACCCAGCCAATAGGTGGCACCACCCATACCGTCACTGGCTCTTCAAACCGAGAGCATATGGACTTGACTACAGCAAGACTCGGAAAGGGAAGAAGGAGGAGAGAAAGAGGTAAACCCCGCAACCGCTATGCCCGAAGGCGTATCCCAGGTAGGAACCTGAGACTTCACGGAGTGCAGGGCACTACCATGGTAACACCGTCCGATCGAGATGTCGACTGCCGTGAGAAGGCGGTACTGAGTCAGTTTCCGAAGGGTACCAACACTCCAGCCGGGGCTAGGCCCCGGCCAGCACCGGCTCGTAGCGCTCCACCTCGATCTCACCGGCACGGGCGTTCGCCTGGGCGATGTCGTAGGCCGCCTGAAGCTTGATCCAGCCACCCGGCGTGGAGCCGAAAGCTTTCGACAGGCGGATGGCCATCTCCGGAGAGATGCCGGCGTGCCCATGGATCAAACGCGACAGCGTGGTACGGCTCACCCCCAGCACCCGAGCCCCCGCGCTCACCGACAAGCCGAGAGGTTCGAGGCAGTTGATCCGAACCGAAAGGCCGGGGTGGGGCGGATTCTTCACTGCCATGGCATTCACCTCTTTTCTTCGAGCGGTAGGCCAGGATGCTGACAAGGTGGCGCCCATTCAGGAATCACCCCGGCGGCTTGGCGCGGATGCGGGCTATCGTCTCCGAACTCAATTCCAGCCGGTGGGTGGCGCTGGTCAAGCGGCGCAGGTCGACCCGTGGCACGGCCTCCAGTTCCCGCTGGACGGTGGCGCGGACTCGGGGGTCGAGGGTCTGAGCGTTCAAGCTACGCACCAGGGTCGCCATCTGGACACGCTGGCTGGTCGCCGCCTTGTCTAGTTTGGTGACCTCTTCTGAAACCACGGCGGCGGCTTCGGCCACATCTTGCACTCCCTTCTTCAAGCTGTCGAACTCGGCTTTGAACTGACCCAGTTCTAAGGAGACCCGCGACCACAGGGAGAGGCCGACGAGAACCACGCCGAAGGCGGTGATCAGGATCTCGCCGTAGGCGAAGCCCTGTTTTTTGATCCCCACCAAAACCGCCGCCGCTATCAGCACGGCGCCGAGGATCAATCCGACGACGATGACAAGGGTCTGGATATCCATGCGAGGCCTCCTGACGAGATGAAGGGAGCGGAATGAGCGGCTCTACTGTACAGGTGCAGCTGGCGCCGATTAGTTGCACACAGCCGTGGCTCGGATTCCTCGCAGCGAAGGGGCTGCAACCGCATGGTAGCCTCCGCCCTCGTGAGAATCCTTTCCGTCGGCAAGGCACTGCCGGACCATTTCTACGATCAACAGACCCTCCTGGCAGCGCTCAAGCGGCACTGGGGTAAGCGGCACTTCAACCTCGAACGGCTGGAGAAGCTGCACAAGAATGTGTTGGTCGGCGGCCGCCATCTGGCCTTGCCGATCGAGGAGTACGATCGCATCGAGCGCTGGGGCCAGGCCAACGACGCCTGGATCCGGGTGGCGCAAGAGGTCGGCGAAGTTGCGGTGCGCGACGCGCTGGAGCGCGCAGGTCTCGGGGTGAAGGAGGTCGGTAGCTTCTTCTTTGTCACCGTCACCGGAGTCGCCACCCCTTCGATCGACGCTCGGCTGATGAATCGGCTGGCGATGCCGCCGCAGGTCAAGCGGGTGCCCATCTTCGGCCTCGGTTGCGTCGCCGGAGCCGCCGGCATTGCCCGCGCCGCCGATTACGTACGTGCCTTTCCCGACCAGATCGCCATCCTGCTCTCGGTGGAGCTGTGCTCGCTGACCCTGCAACGCGAAGATCTTTCGGTACCCAATCTGATCGCCAGCGGCCTGTTTGGCGACGGCGCCGCCGCGGTGGTCGTCGCCGGAGCTGAACATCCGGCGGCGCAAAGGGAACCCACCGGGCGTCCGGCAGGGCCGAGCGTGCTGGCCAGCCGCTCGATCTTCTACCCCGACAGCGAGGAGGTGATGGGCTGGGAAATCACCGAAAAGGGGTTCGGCATCGTCCTTTCCGCCGGTGTGCCCGAGGTGGCGCGCAAGTTTCTGCGCCACGATGTCGACGCTTTTCTCGCCGACCACAACCTCCAGCGCACGGACATCGCCTCCTGGGTCTGTCACCCGGGAGGGCCGAAAGTGCTGACCGCACTCGAAGAGTCGCTGGAATTACCGGAGGGCGCGCTCGACGTCACCTGGCGCAGCTTGCGGGAGGTCGGCAACCTCTCCTCGACCTCGGTGTTGATGGTGCTGGAGGAGACTCTGGAACGGCAGCGCCCCGAGCCGGGCAGCTTGGGCCTGCTGCTGGCGATGGGACCGGGATTCTGCTCCGAGTTGGTCTTGCTCCAGTGGTAGTTGAATAGCCCAGATGAATTCCGACGCTCTCGCTGCCCAGCCTTTCGACTCGCCGGCCTTCGATTCAATGGTCTTCTATGGAGCCCTCATCGCGCTGATCGCGGTCGAACGGCTAATGGAGCTGGTGATTTCGCGGCGCCATGAGCAACACCTGCGGGAGCGAGGCGCGGTCGAAGTCGGAGCCGGCCATTTCCCCGTCATGGTGGCGCTCCACTCGGCCTTCCTGGTCGCTTGCGTAGCGGAGGTGTGGTGGCTGGATCGGCCCTTCGTCGCTCCTCTGGCGGCGGCGATGACCGTTCTCATCATCGCCACCATGTCCTTACGCTTCTGGGTGATCGCCACCTTGGGGCAACGGTGGACGGCAAGGGTGCTGGTGCTCCCCAAGTCTCCTCCGGTGACCGATGGCCCCTACCGCTTCTTGCGCCACCCCAACTACCTGGGCGTGGTGGTGGAGATCCTGGCCATACCGCTAGTTCATTGCGCTTGGTTGACCGCCTTGCTCTTCTCCGTGGCCAACGCCGCACTGCTGGCGGTGCGCATCCGCAGCGAAGAGAGTGCGCTCACCGCGGCCGGCGGCTACGAGCAGTTCGCCGCCTATCCGCGGCTTCTGCCGGTGGCCGGCAAGCGCCGAAAGGGACCACGATGACCGACGGCGAGATTCTCCACGCCATCGCCGAGGTAGGGCGCGAGCACCTCGGCTGGGATCGAGATATGACCCCTCAGTTGCACCTGGTCGAAGACTTGCATCTCGACTCGGTGCGCCTGCTGACCCTCGCCATCGAAGTCGAGAACCGTTTTCAGATCTGCCTGGATGAAGAGGACGAATTCGGCATCGAAACCGTCGGCGACCTGGTGGCGGCAGTGAAACGAGGGCTCGCCGCGACGCTCGACGGCTAGATCCGTTCATATTCTCGTAACGTAGCCCACTTATGCTGCTCTTGGTCGTCCGCACTCGGCCTCTTTCACTCCACCACGACTCCGCGGACGGCTCTAACGCGACGATTCCTACTGCGACCGCCTATGCTGATTCACCCACTGCGCTATCCACGACAGCCGGCTCCGGAAGTGGTGAGAAATGCAGCCTGAAACCGCGCCAACTCTGGCTCACGGCTTGTCCCGTGCCGCGCGGCTGGTTTCCAGCGGCGAAGTCGAACGGTGTGGTTTGCGCTTCCTCGACCGCCACGAGCGCGAGACCTTCCTCGACTGGGCTGAGATAGAAGCGCGCGCCCGGCGAATAGCTGCCCAGCTGCGCACCCTCGGTGTCGAAAAGGGCGAGCGGATCGTCTTGATCTACCCCACCGGCCCGGAGTTCTTCGACGCCTTCTTCGGTGCCGTGCTGGCCGGTGCCGTACCGGTACCGCTCTACCCACCGGTACGGCTGGGGCGACTGGATGAATACCACCAGCGCACGGCGACGATGATCGAACTCTCCGGCGCTCGTCTGGTTCTCGCCCATCGCCGCGTTCGCCGCATCCTCGGCCAGACCATCACCCTGGCCAGACCGGCCTTCGGTTGCCGGGAGCTGGCCGACCTTCCGCCCGGCGAACTCTCACTCGCGGGTGACGGCGAAGTCGTCAGTGAGGACGATCTCGCCTTGGTGCAGTTCTCTTCCGGAACCACCGTCGATCCCAAGCCGGTCGCCCTGTCGCATCGAGCGGTGATGGCACAGGTCCACACGCTCAACGGCATGTGGCCCCGCGAAAGTGCCCTGCGCCATTCCGGCGTCAGCTGGTTGCCCCTCTACCACGACATGGGCTTGATCGGCTGCATCTTTCCAGCCATGGCGTTGCCCACCGATTTGACCCTCCTCGGCCCCGAACTCTTCGTCGCCAAACCAGCCCTGTGGCTGCGCGCCATCTCCCACTACCGAGCTACCGTTTCGCCCGCTCCCAATTTCGCCTATGGCCTCTGCGTGGCGAAGATTCGCGATGAAGAGATGGAGGGGGTCGACCTCTCCTGCTGGCGGGTTGCACTCAACGGCGCCGAGGCGGTCGCGCCGTCGGTTTTGCGCTCTTTCCGCGACCGCTTCGCCCAGTGGGGGCTTCGCGGCGAAGCACTGACACCGGTCTATGGCCTCTCCGAGGCCTCGCTGGCGGTGACCTTCTCGGCGCTCGCCCACCCCTTTACCTGCCGCCGCTTCGCCCGGCTGCCTCTGGCCGAGCAGGGAATCGCCCACCACCATGAGGAAGGCCAGGAGCTGGTTTCGGTCGGCCGTCCGCTGCCCGGCTTCGCCGTCGAGATTCGCGATGACGACGGCAAGCCGCTGCCGGCGAGACACACCGGGCGCGTCTGGGTGCGCGGCCCTTCGCTGATGGACGGCTATCTCGATCAGCCGCGGGCCACCGCCCGAGCGCTGGTCGACGGCTGGCTCGACACCGGCGATCTCGGCTTCTGGTTCGACGAGGAGCTCTACCTGACCGGCCGGGCCAAGGAGTTGATCATCTTGCGCGGTCGTAACTACCCGCCCGAGATGGTGGAACGGCCGCTCCTCGGCTTGGCGGGGTTGCGCACCGGCTGCGCCGTGGCGCTGAGTTGGCTGCCCGAAGGGGCCGACGGGGAGGTGCTGTGGATCTTCGTCGAAACGGCCCGTAACGCATCGCGAACGGTCATCGATGAGCTGGCGCAAGCCTGCCGGCGAGCGATCCTGCAAGCCACCGGACTGGTGGTCGACGCGGTTCACCTGCTGGCACCGGGCACCCTGCCTCGCACCTCCTCCGGCAAGATGCGCCGCGGCGAAACCCTGCGCCAATTCCTCGCCGACGAGTTGCAGCCACCAGGGTCCGCTTCGCCGCTGCACATGGTAGGCGCCCTTGCCCGCTCGAGCCTGGCTTTCACTAAATTACGTTGGAGTAGCAGCGATGGCTAATTCACGGCAGGCCGACCTGCTCATCGTCGGCGGCGGACCCGCCGGTTTGGCTACGGCACTGGCCGCCAGCCAGCATGGCCTCCACCGTGTGGTGGTCGTCGACAGCCGCCGGCCACCGATCGACAAACCTTGTGGCGAGGGGTTGATGCCAGACGGGGTTGCGCGCCTCGCCGAACTCGGGGTGCGTATACCTCGCCACCAATGCACGCCCTTCACCGGCATTCGCTACGTCGACGGAGCCGTCGAAGCCACCGGTAGCTTCCCGCAGACAAGCGGCCTGGGTGTTCGCCGTACCGTTCTGCATGCCGCGATGGTTCGCGCCGCCGAAGAGGCCGGCGTCGACTTGCGCTGGGGAACCAAGGTACAGCGCTTGCTCCCGGCCACCCTCGAGCACCCTCGCAAGTCGGCGAGCGGCGGTGTCGAGCTTGCCGGTGGACAGATTCCGGCACGCTGGGTGGTCGCCGCCGATGGACTCAATTCGCGCTTGCGCGCTCAGGCGGAACTCGACAAAGAGGTTCCCGCCATCACCCATCGTTCGACTCGCTTCGGTGTGCGCCGCCATTTCAACATCGAGCCGTGGACCGACAAGGTGGAGGTGCACTGGCGCGACGGACTGGAGGCCTACGTCACACCGGTCGGTCCGCAAGAGGTGGGGATCGCCTTGGCGATCAGCGGCAACAAAGCTCACTTCGACAGCCTGCTGCAGCAGTTTCCGCAGCTGGCGGAGCGGCTGCGCGGTGCCGCATGGAGCAGTCGGGCCGCGGGGCTTGGACCGCTACGACGACAAGTGAAGGCGGTGACCCGAGGGCGTCTCGCACTGGTTGGAGACGCCTCCGGCTACCTCGACCCGATCACCGGTGAGGGGCTGTCCCTGGCCTTCCATCAAGCTGTGGCGCTGGCCGAGAGTCTCGCCACCGACTCCCTGACCCACTATGCGCGTGCCCATCGCCGCATCGGACGGTTGCCCAACACCATGACTCGGCTGATCCTGGCCATCGAAAGGCGGCCCCGCTTGCGCCGCCGGGTGATCAAGACACTCGCCTCTGAACCGAGACTCTTCGATCGCTTTCTCGGCATCCACAGCCGCGTGCTGCCGTTGTCCGCCATCGGCCTCGGCGGAGTTCTGCGCCTCGCCCGCAGGCTCGCGATGCCGGTGGCCGCGGCCATTCCGATGCCCCTGGAGCCCGCGACCTCCGTGGCCACGCGGAAGATACGCATCAGCCATCTCGCACCGCCGCGAGAGCCGCGATAGAGACCCAGATTTTTCCATCCGCACTCGAGCCATGAACCCTCGCGGCCGCCCCGGTAACCTACACCAAGACCAAGGGCAGTGGCCGCACTGCGGGTTACGACAGGGGAGCAAGAAAGTATGACCAGAAGACTACCGATCTGCTGTGCCGGCCTGATTCTGCTATCGACCTTCGCCTTCCATCCGGTGAGCCAAGCGGCCGAACTCGTGGCACGGCTCGATCCACCACAAACGAAGATCTCTTTTACCCTGGGATCTACATTGCATACGGTGGAGGGATCCTTTGAGCTGGTGAGCGGCGAGCTTCGCCTCGACCCGCAAAGCCGAGCCCTCGCCGGAGAGGTGGTGGTCAACGCCGTCAGTGCCGAGACGGGCAACGACAAGCGCGATCACAAGATGCACGCCCATGTGCTGGAGAGTGAGCGCTTCCCCGAGATCACCCTGACCGCCGAGCGCTTCGAAGGCGAGTTCACCGCTTCGGGCAAGAGCACCGTGACTCTCTTCGGTAAGCTCTCGGTGCACGGCGACAGCCATGCCGTCGAACTGCCGGTCGAAGTCGAAGTCGATGGCGAGCGGCTATCGATTCACCTCGAAATGACCATCCCCTACGTCGAATGGGGAATGAAGGATCCCAGCGTTCTTGTCTTCAGAGCGGCGAAGGAGGTCGACGTACAGATCGACGCCAAGGGTACCCTCAGCGCCGCACCCGAGGATCCGCACGAAGACTAATGTTGTCCTCGCAAGTGGCGCGAACTGCGCGGAAATCCAGCCTCATGGGCCGTCTACTCCAGTAGAAGTCGCTATCATGAGCCATCGTTTCGCCAGTTGAGCTTGCGAGGAGGTTCCCATGCTCCGACGATTGGAAGGTTGGGCACGACCGCTCGTGCTGAGCGTACTCGGCGTTCTGACGTTCGCCTTGATGGTGTGGATGGCGACACTCGACACTCCGCTGCAGGCGACGGAGGCCAGCCCCCGGGGCATCGTCTCGTTGGAGATGGCGGATAGCGAAGAAGGGATCGCGACGATCCTCTCCGCATGGCGGCAGGAAGAGCTGGTCGCCACGGCGAAGCGGAGCGTCTGGATCGACTTTCCTTTCCTGCTCGCCTATTCCTCCTTCCTCGCCCTACTCACCCTCTTCCTGCGCAAGAAGCTGCGCGCGCTTACCCGAGAATCCGCCCCCGCGCAGAAGGGTTGGTTCGACAAGCTCTGTGCCCTGCACTTGAAGCTGCTGCCCTTCGTGGCCATCGCCTTCTGGCTGGCCGGATTTCTCGATTTGATAGAGAACGTCCTGCTCCTGCGCTTGTTGAACGGCGCAACCGGCCCGGCAGCCTACTGGCTGGCGACCGCCAAGTTCACCCTGCTCAAGATCGGCGCGGTCGTGCTGGCGCTCAGCCTGATCCTACTGGCCTTGCTACGCCAACGCACCTTCCCCTTCCTCCAGTTTCTCTTCTACTCTCGTTTCCCGCTCCTGCTCGCTGTGCTGCTCCTGCTGCTCGGGCCCATCTGCGTCCTGCTCGCGCCCGGGCTACTCAGGAACCTGTTTTCCCTTACTCCCGGCCAGCTTTGCTGGGTGAGCTTCCTCGCCCTGCTGTGGTCCGGGGCGGTGCTCATCTCGCTGCAGAACGTACTGCGCTACGGCACCGTCCGGTTCAGTGCTTCGCCACCGCCGCCCAGCACGCTGATCGCCCTGCTCCACCGCTACTGGTGGTTGTGGATCGCCTTGCTTGCTGCACCGATTCTGCTCACCGCGCTGCTCGTCTCCGAGGTCAGCTTCTTCCACTGGCTCGGACTCGCCGGAGGAGTGGCCCTGGCGATCCTCTTCTACTGGTTCGCGGCCCTATTCCAAGAGCTGTTCGGCAATCCCGGCCGCTCCCCCGACGAGACCCTCTTTTCGAGCGCCCGCCGCAGCAAGGTGGTGGTGCGCAAGTTCCGCGTCGATGCGCGCGCCATCGCCGGCAAGAGCAAGGCCCTGCGCGGGATCAGCGGCTGGATCGAGCGCAACTTTCCCGGCTACTTCGACAACGGCGCAATCCTCTCCGGCCACCTGCAAGCCATCTCGTTCATGGCCCTGGCGCTCGTGGTCTACGCCGCCGGGTATTTTCTGCTCAAGCCGGACTATGGGCACAGCAGTGCGGTGCCGGCGCTGGGCTACGTGATCGTGATCTTGATCGTCTTTACCTGGCTGCTGCCCGCCATCTCCTTCTTCTTCGACCGTTACCGGGTTCCGGCCTTGTTGATCCTGATTGCCGTGCCGACGGCGCTGAACCTCCTGTTCGCCGCCGACCACTTCTTCGCCCTGACCTCGCAGACCGGTCAACGCGGTGCCGCCATCGTCGAGAGCTTCCAGCAACGGGACGCGCAGGCGCAGCGCTTTCTGGGCGCGGAAGATAGTGAGCCCGGCGCCAAGCCGCCGATCGTGGTGGTGGCGGCCAGCGGCGGCGGTATCAAAGCGTCGCTGTGGACCGCCACCGTCCTGACCGGTTTGCAGCACGATCTCGGGGAGGCTTTCACCAGGTCGGTGAACCTGCTGAGCACCGTCTCGGGCGGCAGCGTGGGTGCACTCTTCTATCTCGACGAGCTTGCCGCCAAGGGTCGGCTCGATGAGGGCTCGATCGAGCGGATCCTGCAGGCGGCCGGCCGAACCAGCCTACACGGATCGGCCTGGGGCTTTGCCTATCCGGACCTGCTGCGCGGCGTCGCTCCCTTCCTGGTCACCAACCAGCAGTTCGACCGCGGGTGGGCACTGGAGACGATATGGAGGGAGGAACTGAATGAGCCGCAAGCGGGGCTCGGTTCCTGGGTTCCCTGCGTCGCCCAAGGCCGGCTGCCGCCGGTGATCTTCAACGCCACCCAGATCGAAACCGGGGAACACTTCGTGCTTAGTCCGCTGCAGATCGACGGCTGGCAGCGCTGGGGCACGCGCGGACACTTCGAAGCCTACGGCGGGCGCGACGTGCCCGCCGCAACTGCCGCGCGCCTCTCCGCCGCCTTCCCCTGGGTCACCCCGATCTCACGGCCGGATAGCCGGTACCTGCAAGGGGCTTCGCCCGAGGCGAGCAAAGCACTGAAACGCCATCTCGCCGATGGCGGCTACTACGACAATTTCGGTGTCGTCTCCACCATCCTCTGGCTGGAAACCGTGCTCGCCGAACGGGCCGAGGATCTGCGCGACCGGCAGGTGCTGGTGCTCTTGATCCGCGTCTCCGCCTACGATGAAGAGAACCATACGGGCGACGACGGCAAGGAAATGAAGGGCTGGATCTACAGCACCATCGGACCGATCCTCGGCCTGGTGAAGGTGCGCAACACCACCCAGTTTTCCCGCAACGAGAAGGAACTCGCACTGCTGGCCGACAAGTGGGGGTCCAAGAAGGGAATCAAGATCACCACCGTCGAGTTCGAACTTGACCGCGACGGGCCGCTCTCCTGGAAACTGACCGACCGCGAGTGGTGCCACCTTTTTTGCGGCTGGCACGACGAGCACAATCTCGATCAGCGCCGCCGGTTACTGGCCCACTTCCAGCAATTGCCCGGCAGCTGGCGCGATCGGCCAGACGACTCGTGGCTACCGCAGCGATGCGCGCGGGAAGGGCTTTCAGTAGCCGAGATCTGCAAGGATTCTTAGCGGATCAGTCCAGCCCGTCCAACGTCGGCCCGAAGCGATCCATCAAGGCGGCGTAGAGTTCGATGCCTTGCCACAAGTTCTTGAGCCGCAAGTTCTCGTTCGGCGCGTGCTGGTTGTTGTCGTGGTTGACCATCGGCACCACCACCAGCGGAACGCCAAGTTCCTCTTCGAACAGATAGAGCGGCAGGCTGCCGCCGAGGATCGGCAGGGGCACGGCGGGCTGCTGCGTCGCCCCGTTGACCACCTGCTGCACGGCGCGGGCGAAGGGCAGGTCGAGCGGTGTCTGCATCGCCCTGTACCCCGATCCCCACTCCAGCCGCACGATGCGCGGATGGGCCAGCCGGGTTTCGAGGTCGGGCTCTTCGCCAACGATGAACCAACCGGCCTGGCGCAGATGGCGCTCGACCGCGGCGCGCAGATGATCGAGCGTCTGGTCGGGCACCAGCCGGAAGCCGAGCGACGCAGTCGCCGTGGTCGGAATGGCGTTCTTCGCTTCTTCGCCAACCATGCCCGAAGCGAGCCCCTTGACGTTGAGCGCCGGGCGCAGGATGCGCTCCACCAGCCGTGCGTTGTTGGCCTCCGAGCGGGCCAGCCCCAGTGAGCGGCGCAGCGCCTGGTCGGCGTCCGGCACCTGAGCCAGCGCCGCCCGATCGCTCTCGGTCAGCGACCGAACTTCGTCGTAGACCCCGTTGATGAGAATCTCGCCTTCCGAGTCGCGCATGCTCGCCACCAGTTCGGCCAGCATCGCCGCCGGGTTGGGCGCCCAGTTGCCGTAGTGGCCGCTGTGCAGCGAGCGCAGCGGTCCGTAGACGGTCAGGTCGAAGCCGAGTACCCCGCGCACGCCGTAGACCACCTGCGGTCGCCGGCTCTGGTGCACAGGGCCATCGCAGAAGATCCAACCGTCCGCCGCCAGGAGATCGGCGTGACGGCGCAGCATCTCGCCCAAGTGCGGCGAACCGGCCTCTTCCTCGCCATCGAAGAAGAACTTGAGATTGACCGACGGCGTGCGGCCAGCGGCGCGCAGAGCGTCGAGTGCCGTCAGCATGGCGACGATCGGTGATTTGTCATCGCTCGCCGAGCGTGCGTAGAGCCTCCACTCCTCACCCATCGGACCCTCGGCGTGCCGCCAATCCACCTCGCGGGCCTCCTGCTCGCCGGCCCGCTCGCCGAGCGAGCCGGCGCGCATCAACGGCTCCCACGGCTCACTAGCCCACTGCGTCGGGTCGACCGGCTGGCCGTCGTAGTGCGCATAGAAGACCAGCGTGTGCTCGGCACCCGGCACCTTCAGCTCGCCGTAGATCGCCGGCGGCGAAGCGGGCGAAGCGAGTCGTCGAGCGGTGATTCCACGACGTTCCAGCATGGCGATCAGCAGGTCGGCGTTGCGTTCGACGTTGGCTCGGTCACTCGACAGGTTTGGAATCCGCAAGAGCTGAACCAGTTCGCCAACGATCTCCTTCTCGTGCGCCTGCCGGTAGCCCTGGACCTCATCGCGCAGCGAGGCGGCATGGACCGCTGCGGGTAACGTCGCCGCCAGAACGAGCACCAAGGCGCAACAGTGAATACCACGGGGCCGAGAACTACGGGGACGGCAGCTCATAGCGAGACTCCAAGCAAGTCGAACGGTTGCGCTCTCTTTTGACGGCAAGACACTCGCTGAGCTTACCGCTTGGCGCTAGAATCCGGACACTGTGAACTTCAGCACGCTGACCCGCCACCCTGAGACCCGGCGAGCCATGGCACGACGATGAGCGCGACACTCCGCCATCTAGTCGCTGCTGCGCCCGCTTGGACGCCGGCGGCCCGGCTGTTTCGCCACACGAGCCGCAGCGCCGAAACGGCGCAGGGGTAAGCCGCACTCGTGGCAAACTCCGGCGGCTGGTTAGCTCTCGTCTTGGCGCGGCGACGAACGGTCCTCGCCGTGTGGGCACTCGTCGCGCTCGCTCTGTTGCCCGGGGTGCGAAATCTACAGACCGTCAACTCCCCGGAGATCTTCTTCCCCAAGCGGGCTGCCGAAATCGAGCTTTACCAGCGGCTGCAGCAGCTCTTCGGCAACGACCAGGCATTACGCTTGATGGTCAGCGGTGAAGAGATCTGGACCACTCAAGGTCTCGAATGGTTGGGCCACTTTGAACAGGCCGTCGCCACCCTCCCCTCCGTCGCACGAACCGTCGGGCCGGTAACTCTGGCCGGCGCTCGGCAACCTTGGCCGCCCACCGATCCTCAGCTCTGGGTCGATCGATTGATCGAAGACCCGCTCGTCACTGAGCTAGGATTGTTCGCCAGCGGCGGCAAGCTTGCCACTGTCCTGGTTCTGCTGGCGGCGGAGCAGCCGCCCCAACGGACCCTCGATGGTTTACGGCTGAGGCTGGCACAAGCCCCTCCCCCACCGGGGATCACCGCTCGCCTCGTCGGCTTGCCGGTCCTCGACGAAACACTCAATACCTCCTCGCGCGAGATCGGCCAGCAGTTCTTCCCCCTGCTCATCCTCTTCGCGGTGGTGCTGCTCGCGGCGGCGTTTCGCACCTGGCGCGGCGTCATCGTCCCTCTCGTCTTCGTTGCGGTCTGCCAAGCCATCGTCTTCGGAACGATGGCCCTGGCCGGAGTCCGAATGAACCTCCTCATGGCGGTGCTGGCACCCCTGCTCTTCGTCATCAGCATGGCCACCGCGGTTCATCTCTTGATCTGCTTCCGCAGTCTTCAGAGGCAGGGATTGACCACCGAGGCTGCGGTCCACGAGACCTACCGCATCAAGGGTTGGGCGGTGCTGTGGACCGGTTTGACCACCTTGGTCGGCTTTGCCTCACTCACCGTCAGCCCGATCATCCCAGTACGCTCCCTGGGGCTCTGGTTCGGCATCGGCATCCTGCTGATGACCGCCGCCGCCTTCACCTTCTACCCGGCACTCCTCCTCTCTTGGCCCGGCCACTCAGCGCGGCGCAGGCAGCGGTCGCTGGAGCCGGCTATTCGACGTCTCGGCGAGCGCTGGGCGCGCTGGTCGATCCGCTGGCGGCGGCCCTTGCTGGCGGCGCTAGGCCTCTCGTTCGTGGCGGCATTGGCGGGCACTTTGAGGCTCGAAGTGGAGAGCAACGCGCTGCACTATCTGGCCACCGATCACCCACTGCGGGCGGCGGTCGAGGAACTCGAGGATGCCGGCGTGGGGAGTACCGCTGTCGAACTGTTGCTCAGCTTGCCGGAAGAGGCCACCGCCGGCACTTTCGCCACGGCGCTCCAGAGGCGGCGTCTGCAACAACTGACCAGTCGCTTGCGCCGACTTCCCGAGGTGGTCGGAGCGATCAGTGTCGCCGACCTGTTCGCCTCCGGTCTTCGGCGCTTCGGCAGTTCAGGATTCAACCCCGGTCTTTCTGCCCCGGCAGGCCCCAGCGCAGAAGATTTGCAGACCTTGGGGAGTTACCTGAGCGAGGACGGACTGCATGCGCGGATCACCCTCTTCACCCCGACGACCGGCGCCGAATTGCTCGACCCGATCCAAGCCGAGGCCCAGGCGGCAAGCCGGGAGATCTTCCCCCAAGCGACCGTCGAACTGACCGGTCTGCAGACCCTCCTCCTCGGCACCCAGCGCAAACTTCTGCGCACTCTCGGCACCTCCTTCGCGCTCACCGCCCTCTTCATCCTGCTGATCCTCCGCTTCATCCTCGGCGGGTGGAAGCTGGCCTGGCTCGCCATGCCGCCCAACCTGTGGCCCATCTTCAGTGTTCTGGGAATGATGGGCTGGGCGCACGTTCCGTTGGACATCGCCACCGCGATGGTCGCCTCGATGTTGCTCGGCCTGGCGGTCGACGACACGCTCCACACTTTGGGTCACTACCGCCAGCTCGCTCCCCGGCTGGGCCGTGAGGCAGCGATTGCCGGCACCCTCGAACGCACCGCCGCCGCCTACCTGCTGACCGGCATCATCCTCAGCGCGGGCTTCGGAGTCTGCGCCCTGTCGAACTTCGCACCAACCGCCCGCTTCGGCGCCTTGGCGGCACTCGGCATCGTTCTGGCGGTCGTCGCCGACCTCTTCCTGCTCCCCGCCATCCTCGCCATCGCGCCGGCCGCAGCACTGGCCCGACTCGAATGCGAAGATTGCACGGCCGAAGACCGTAACGGATAGATGGCCAACGCAACCTGCTTTCAGCATCCGGTCAAGATGGCTCGCTACCGCTGCGAGGGTTGCGGCACGTCGCTGTGCAGCGACTGTATCGATGAAGGCCACCGCCTTCTCTTTTGCCGCCTGTGCGGCGAACAGGCGCTGCCGCTGGCCGGCGGGCGGCCGCTCTCCGCCCCCGCGCTCAAGCAATACCGCGCCACCCACAGCGCCTACGACTTCCTCGATGCCTTCGGCTACCCCTTCCGTGGCCAAGGTAGTTACCTGCTCTGGGGCTACATCATAGTCCTCACCCTACCGGCACTACTCACCAGCCTCTTGCCCCTCGTCGGTTGCCTGGCCTTCCCCTTGCGCCTGGCGGTCTTCGTCCTCACCCCCGGCCTGGTCTTCAACATCATCCGCCACAGCGCCGAGGGCGACAACGAACTGCCCGACTGGCCCGACTTCTCCGAGTTCGGTGCCCGCCTCCAAGAACTCCTCTTCTTCTTCGCCTCCTTCTTCCTTGCCGGCTTCCCCGTCTACCTGGCACTGCGCCTGGCCGGCTGCGGCCTGCCAGAAGCCACGGGCGGCGGCATGGAGGCCCTGGGTTGCGCCGTCGCCGCCGTCGCCGGTGCCCTCATCGGCACCCTCCTCTGGGTTCCCGCCATGGGCGCCACCAGCACCTACGAAAGCTTCTGGCTCACCTTCCGCCTGGATCTCCACGCCAAAGCCCTCCACGCCGCCGGCGAAGATGCGATCACCGTAGCCGCCCTGGTCTTCGGCCTCTTCGCCGCCAACCTCATCGCCCAACTCTTCCTCCCCACCATCCCCTTGATCGGCGACGCCCTGAGCATTCTGCTCAGCGCCTACGCCCTCTTTACCTCAGCTCACTTGATCGGCCTCTTCATGCGTCGGCACACGGACTCAATGGAGAGGATCTATCTCCATTGAGTCCGTGTGCTTTTTGTTTTTAGGGGTCTCTCTCCGAGACCCCTTCAGACGAAAAAACGTGGTTTTTCGTCTTCAACCCCAAGGAGGCCGCCCTTCGGCCGGGCTCGCCCTGCGGGCTCACGCGCTACGCTCCACGTTTGTTCCTCCCGATACGCGCAGCGGCGAGGTCTCGATTTCTGGAGCAGGATCGAAGCAAGATCGCGCAAAGCGCGAGCGAGGCATCCACAACCCCAAGGGAGGGGCCTTCCCGCCAAGTCAGCCCTGAGGGCGCGCGCAACGGAAAACCACAGTCACCTCAGTGGATTGCGCGCCCGAAGCGCAGGGGCGGGCAGGCTGACCGCATCTCGTAGAGCCCGCCCCGGTGACTTGGCGGGAAGGACCCGACCGACCCCGGCCACTTGGCAGCAGAGACCGACTCGGCCGCTCAGCCTCAACGCGCGTACAATGGCCAGTGCCCATGAAGAACCGCAAGCGCCCTCAAGCGCCCGCCCACACGTGGGCTCCGTTCCGCGCTGACGAGCGCCCTCTTCGCCGTTTCTCCCCCCACGGCGAACATCGCCTCGCCCTGGCCTACGCCAACAGCTACCACGTCGGCATGTCGAGCCTCGGCTTTCAGCGCACCTACGAGCTGATCCATGGCCGGCCCGGTTGGAGTTGTGAGCGTTTCTTCACCGACGGCTCAGGCGCACCGCTCTCCGTGGAAACCGACTCGCCGCTGAACAACTTCAAAGCCGTCGCCTTCTCCGTCTCCTTCGAGCAAGACTACATCCACCTGCTCCAGATGCTCGACCGTGCCGGCATCCCGCTACGCCGTAGCCAACGCACGCCGTGGGATCCATTGGTGGTGATGGGCGGCTCCTGCGCCGCGATCAATCCCCTTCCGATGGCTGACTTCATCGACCTCTTCGCGCTGGGTGCCGCCGAAAACATCCTTCCTGAACTCCTCGGCACCCTCGAAGCCGAGCCTCACCGCGGCACCTTGCTCGAACGGCTCGCCGCCACCCCCGGCTTCTTCGTTCCACAGCATCATGATCCTGAAGCACAAGATCTTGGCGCCGACCGCACGGGCTCCCCGCGCACCAAGCTCGACAAGCTGGAGCTGAGCGCGGAGCAAATGCGCACCCCCGGCCATCTGCCGGTCACCGCCATCGTCACCCCGCGCACCGAGTTCGCCAACAAGGCATTGATCGAAATGTCGCGCGGTTGCCCCGAGAAATGTCGCTACTGCTGGGCCACCTTCGGTATGGGCGTCTTCCGCTGGCACCCGACCGAGTACATCTTGGAGGCCATCGAGCGCGCTCGCACCGTCACCGACCAGGTCGGCTTCGTCGCCACCGCGGTCGGCGATCACCCCGAGATCGAGAAGATCCTGTGGGAAGCCAACCGCCTTGGCATGCGCGCCGCCGTCTCTTCGATCCGCATCCCCGCCGTCACCGACGGCGTGCTCGCCGCCCTCCACGCCTCCGGCGACCGCTCGATCACCCTCGCCCCCGAAACCGGCAGGGACAGCCTGCGCGCCAAGATGGGCAAGCCTCTCACCAATGCCCTCCTCCTCGACAAGATCCACCGCATCTTCGCCGCCGGCTTCACCCAGCTCAAGCTCTACTTCATCGTCGGCCTGCCGGGCGAGACGATGGATGACGTGCAGGCCATCCTCGACCTCGCCGATGAGGCTCGCCAGCTCATGCTCCGCGAAGCCGCCAAGAGCGGTGTCATCGGCCACATTCATCTCGGTACCAACGTCCTCGTCCCCAAGCCCTACACCCCCTGGCAACGCGAGCCGATGGACGACGAGCACACTCTCAAGAAGAAGATCACCTTGCTCAACAAAGGCGTCGCCAAGATGGCCAACGTCTCCCTGGGCTCCGTCTCCGTCCGTCAAGCCATCTGGCAGACCTTCATCAGCCGAGCCGGCAGCGAGGCGAGCGAGCCGATTGAAAAGATGGCCCAAGGGATGTCCCTAAGCCAGGTGCTCAGAACTTACGAAGAGCAGATCCGGCCGGAAGTCTTCGAGAGATTCGAAGGCCACTGCCGCTGGCACTTCATGCAGCAGCGCACCGGCGCACTGGCGACGAAAGCCGCCAGCTGAACTCTACGCCGAATCGTCCGCAGAAGGCTCCACCCGGATTCGCACATCGAGCGCCACCGCTCGTCCGCCGCGCGGCGCCGCCAGGAAGGGGTTGATGTCCAGCTCGCGAATCCTCGGGTGGCGCTGAGCCAGCTGGGCCAGGCGCAAGAGAACTTCCACCAAGAGTTCCACGTCCGCGGGCGGCTCGCCGCGCACACCGTCGAGCAAGGCAACGCCACGGATGCGACGGATCACATCTTTCGCCTCGGCGGCGGTCAGCGGGGTGACGGCGAAGCGCACGTCGCGCAACACCTCGACGTACTTGCCGCCGAGGCCGAACATCAACAGCGGACCGAAGCGCGGATCGGTCGAGATGCCAAAAATGACTTCATGGCCGGCTGCCCGAATCTGCTCCTGTACCAGGTAGCCACTCGGAGGATGACCGGCGGCGGTGAGGCGTTGGCGCATCGCGGCGATCTCCTGGCGCAACTCAGCCTCGTTGCCGATTCCGACCACCACCCCGCCCGAGTCGCTCTTGTGCACCAAATCCGGCGCATGCGCCTTGAGGACCACCGGATAGCCGAGTTCGGTAGCGGCGGCGAGCGCTGCTTCGGGCTCGGTGACCATCCGGCAGGGCACCACCGGCACACCGTACAACTCGAGAACGCGGAAGGCGGCGCACGGATCCAGGTAGCCGCTCGCCGGTGCGGCGAGGATGTCGCGCACCTCGTCGTCGGGAACTTCGAACTCGATCGGGCTCTCATCGGCCGGCCGCCGCCGCCAGGTGGCGTAGCGCGACAACATCGCTAGAGCGCGGGCCGCCGGCTCGGGGAATCGGTATACCGGCGGCTGGTCGGTACGTCGCTGTACCTCCGCGTAGAATTCCTCCGTCGCCATGATCACCGCCAGCACCGGCTTACCGGCGCCCGCTCCCGCGTTCGCCGCCCGAACGCTCTCGTTGACCGCCTCCATCACGTCGCGCGGATCGCCGACCAGAGGCTTGACGTTGATCACCATCACCATGTCGACTTGGGCGTCGGCGAGCAGCACGGTGAGCGCCCGACCATAACCCGCGGCATCAGCCGAAGCGATCATGTCGATCGGGTTGCCGAAGCTCGCCTCCGGGGGCAGGAAACTGGCCAACTCGGCGCGCGTTGCCTCGCTCAGCGTTGCGATCTCCAAACCGAGGTTGACGCAGGCGTCCGTCGCCATGATTGCCGGCCCGCCGGCGTTGGTGAGGATCGCCACTCTCCGGCCTCGCGGCAATGGACAACGGTCGAGAGCGCGGGCGATGTCGAAGAGGTCGGCGATCGAGTTGGCCCGCACTACACCGCACTGCTCCAGAAAGGCGGAAACGGTGACGTCGGCTCCCGCCAAGGCGCCGGTATGGCTGGAAGCGGCGCGGGCACCTTCGGTGGTGCGCCCCGATTTGACGATCAGAATCGGCTTCTTGCGCCCCACCCGCTTGGCGATCTCGGTGAAGTGGCGCGGGTTACCGAACGACTCGAGGTACATCGCGATCACCCGCGTGGCTTCGTCATTCTCCCAATACTCGAGCAAGTCGTTGCCTGAGACGTCCGCCTTGTTGCCGATCGAGACGAATTGGGTGAAGCCGATTCCGAGTTCTTCCGCCACGTTGAGAATCGCCACGCCCAGCGCCCCGGACTGGCTGACGAAACCGACCGAGCCGGCAGTGGCCGGGGTGGGAGCGAAGGTAGCATTCAAGCGCACTGATCGGTCGGCGTTGATCACTCCCATGCAATTGGGACCGATCATGCGCAGCCCCGCATCGCGTACCCGCTGGCAGATCCGCTCCTCTAGCCGCGCCCCCTCATCGCCGACTTCCGCGAAGCCGGCGGTAATCACCACCAAGCCGCGCACCCCTTTCGCGATCGCCTCTTCCACCACCCCCTCGATCACCGAACTGGGCACGGCGATCACCGCCAGGTCGACGGGATCCGGCACCGCGGTCAAGCTCGGGTAGGCTTTGAGAGAGTGGATCGCTCCGCCATGCGGATTGATCGGAAAGACCGTGCCGGCGAACTCGTTGATCAGCAGGTTGTGGATCAGCGAGAAGCCAATCGAGTTGCGACGGCGCGAGGCTCCGACCACGGCAACCGAGCGGGGCGAAAAAACCGCGTCGAGCGAGGTCAGATCTTGGCTCAAGGAGGTTTCATCGCAGAGGTTCCGATCGCTCAAAAGAGACTCCCCGCGGTACCGACCGGCGGTGGGTAGCCAAGGTGCTCGTAGGCACGGCGGGTGGCCACTCGGCCGCGGGGCGTGCGCTGGATGAAGCCCTCCTGGATGAGGAAAGGTTCGTAGAGATCCTCCAGCGTGCCACGATCCTCTCCGACGGCGGCGGCGATGGCGGCGATCCCCGCCGGTCCGCCTCCGTAGTGTTCGATCAACGTACACAGGAGCTTGCGATCCAGTTCGTCGAAACCGAGTTCATCCACCTCCAACAGCGCCAACCCCTGCCGGGCCATGGGCTCGTCGATGACTCCGTCGCCCTCCACCTCGGCGAAGTCTCGCACTCTGCGCAACAGGCGGTTGGCAACTCGCGGAGTGCCCCGGCTGCGACTGGCGATCTCCATCGCGCCGGCCGGTTCGAGCGGAATCGACAACAACTCGGCCGAGCGATGAACGATCCGCGCCAGCTCCTCCGCACGATAGAAGTTCAACCGTTGAACGATCCCGAAGCGGGAGCGAAGCGGTGCGGTGATCATTCCAGCGCGGGTGGTGGCTCCGACCAGGGTGAAGCGGGGTAGGGGGTGGTGCAAGGTGCGAGCCGCAGGCCCTTGGCCGATGATCAGATCGATGTGGAAGTCTTCGAGCGCCGGATAGAGCACCTCCTCGACGGTAGCGCCCAAGCGATGGATCTCATCGATGAACAAGACCTCTCCCGGTTCCAGATTGGTCAGGATCGCCGCCAGGTCGCCCGCTTTCTCGATCACCGGCCCCGAGGTCGTGCGCAGCGGCACCCCCATCTCGCTGGCGATGATGTGGGCCAGCGTGGTCTTGCCCAGCCCCGGCGGACCGAAGAGCAGCGCATGATCCAGAACCTCGCCCCGGCGCAGAGCGGCGCGGATAAAGACCCGGAGATTGTCGACCACCTTCTCCTGGCCGACGTACTCTTCCAGGTCGCGTGGCCGCAAGGTAACTTCTAGCCCAACCTCTTCTTCCAGCAATTCGGCGGAGGTGAGTGTGCGCTCAATCGGCATGGAGGGATTGTAGCCCGTGGGGAGAGATAGCCAACAAGGAAGTCTGACCTTGCCAGACGTTCAGCGCGCGGGCTAAGCGACACTGTCGGCGACGGCGCCGAGCGGCTTCTTCTACTTAGGAGTCCGTGGGTCTTCTAGCTAAGAGAGACCGCGTCCAGTTGCGACTTGGCCTGCCTCGGTTCGACCTGCAACTTCTCCAAGCGGGAACGAACCTGCTCGACCAAACTGAGGGTTGCCCGCTCCGCTTCGACAGCCTGACGAAAGAGGAGGAGAGCGGCCATCACGTCATCGTGCAACTCGCGCGACTCGAAGACGGGCAGGATCTCGATCACCAGCTGCTTCATGTCCGCTGTGCGCCCCTGGCGCGCATAGAGCAGCGCCAGATCCAGCGTGACTTCGGCGACCTGCAAACTGCGGTTGCAGCGCAGGAAACCTTGCCGAGCCACCAGAAAAGCCTGTTCGGCCCGCCAGTCGTTGCCGGTAGCCATCTCGATTCGCCCTTCGCACCAACGATGGCGAATGCGGCTGATCTCATGGCCGCTCAGGCCACTGAGAATCTGCCGAGCCTTTTGAAGAGCAGCCCGCGCTTCGGCGTAGCGGTGACAATCGAGAAGAATCCAACTCAGATTCTCGGCAGCGAATAGAGCCAACTGAGGCTCAACCGCGACATCGATCAGTGACACTCCCATGCCCAGGCAAGCCAGCGCCTTCTCAGGCTCTCCTTCCAGGGTGTGAAGCGACGACATTTTGATCAGGGCACGACCTTGAAGATGGCAATCACCCACCTCGCCGAAAAGAACCAACGACTCTTGCTGGAGCTTCTTGCTTTCATCCAGACGATTCTGATCCTTGCGAAGCGACGCCGCCAAGCTCAGCAACCAGGCACGCTCTAGGGAATCTCCAGTTCCGCGCTCGAGATGCTCTTTGGCAACTACGAAGGCGGCATCGGCACCGCGGAAGTCGTCGAGGATTCGCCGAGCATTGCCGATCTGCCCCCAGCAGCGCGCCTTCAGATCTTCGACCGCACCTTGGCTATAGCGCGCCTCGGAGAGACTCCCTGCCACCACCAGTGCCAAGTTGGCGAGGGCCAGCGACTCGGCCGGCGCTTCGAATCCTTGCCGATGGCTTTCTACGACCAGCTGTTGACAGATGGCCAAAGTCTGGTACTTGAGGCTGTTTTTCGCCAGTAGGCTTCTACGACCCCGCGGAAGACGCAGCAGCTCCGAGGTCAGTCGACCAGCTTCCTGCCGCTCCAAATCCGCCACTTGCTGGAAGTGATCCAGCTCACTAGCGATGGTCTCAAAGGCACTCGCGTAAGGCGACTCCGGCCTCGACGGTTGCGCCTCTCGCGCACCTGGGTTCAACTCTCGAATCATCCCAGGCCATCCCACGGCTGTTGATCCTCAGCCGCTTCAAGAAGGGTGACGCATTTGCGTTCCAGAATTGCCAACAGCCAAGCCTGACGGTTGCGCACTGCTTCCCACTTCCACGCCAAGGCCTGCAAGGTCTCGCGCAGCAAACGCTCCGCTACCTTCGCCGGAACCTTGTGCAGCAAGAAAAGGTCCTCGATGCTGGGCCGCAACTCGCGAAGCAATGTCGCCAATGGGCCGACCGTCCGCTCCTCGTTTGAGCGGAAAATCCAATCGTAGTTGCTGTCGAAACCTCTGGTGGGAAGCATGAGATCCGTAAGTATAGACGCAGAGCTACATCTTTGGCAAGCTCTGGATACAGCTCTCCCCTCAGACCTTCTTCTGGCGGCCGCCAGAAGAAGCGAGCGACTCGACCGGCCGGCGGGTCAGGATCAGCTAGGTTGCGGATCTACCACTTGCCGTCTGGATCGGTGGCCAGCCCTCTCAGGACCAGGGTCATGATGAGATCTGCGGCGCTAGGAATGAGCGAGATGAGCTGAGGCATGGAAGTTCTCCCTTCCGTTCTGGCGGGTTGATTTACCCACCCCCGTTGATTGAGCGAGCCTAACGCCCGCATCCCATAGATCGACGTCTCTCCCACGGAACGGGGGAGAGAGCTGTCCATAATGATGGCCCGTCTTCCAGGCTTAGGGGTTGCCCGGAAGTATATTGGATATGTACAGATGTGTAAATAGGGTCAGGCATCCTACCGCGTCCCAAGTACAAAAGCCACAACAAAAGCCACACCTTTCACCTCACGGAAACCACCACCGCGAGAAAGCTTGCTCGCACAAGGTAAAGTTGCTTTCCAGCCCGTTGCCGTGGACAAAAAAGACTAGTGTCCCGCACGGACCTCTAAGCGCGTGAGAGACCCTTGAGGCTGGCGCGCAGCAGTTCGTGGAACTCCGCTTGCGGCAGTTCGCGGCGAGCGGCGGCAACCGCGCGGTCGGCGACCGCCTGTTTGTAGCCCAGGTTGAGCAATGCGGAGACGACATCGGTGTCACTCGGTTGCACCGAGGGTCCCGCTGCCAACCCTAGTTTCTTGACTCGGTCGCGCAACTCGACGACCATCCGCTCGGCGGTCTTTTTGCCGATACCCGGAATGGCGGTGAGGCGGGCGGCATCACCGGCTGCCAGCGCCGAAACCAGCTCTTCCGGCGCCACCCCGGAGAGAATCACCCGCGCCATTTTCGGGCCAATTCCACTCACCGCGATCAGCTGTTCGAACAGTGTCTTCTCGTGCTCGGTCCAGAAACCATAGAGGGAAATCTCGCTCTCCCGCATGTGGGTGTGGATGAAGAGACCGACCTCGGCGCCGCTCCCCTTGTTGTCAATCTCGTAGTAGGTCGAGAGCGATGTCTGCACCGTGTACCCCACCCCGCCCACGTCGAGGAGGGTGCTGTCGGGAGCGCACGAGATCGGCACTCCCTTGAGGTAGCCGATCATCCTTGAAAACTAGCTTTCGACCCGGCTGGGGTCGATCTCGAACGAGTCGATGAAGGCGCGAGTGAAACTGGCGTCGAGTTCCAACCGCTTTTGCTGCAGCAAAGCATCGACCAGCCGTTGCAATTCGGCGTTCTCGAGTGCTGCTCGCGTCGAATTCTTATTCTCCTCGAACTCGGCTGGGTCCCACTGTTTGCGCTCGACAACCTCGAACAGGACTGCCCCCTGTGCATCCGCGTAGGGGCCTCCAACCTCACCCTCGACCATCGAGAAGGCAGCCTGCGAGACCGCGGCACTGGCACTTCCCAGCTCTGTCACCGGGGTTCCACGCCCGAATTCTTGACTCTCCTTGACCTCGAGACCCAGCTCAGCGGCTACCGTTTCGATGCTGTCGCCGGCGGCGATCTTCTCTTTGGCGGCGCGCAAGCTCTCCATCGCCCTTTCCTGTTGGCGCTCTCTTTTCAGCGCTTGGAGGACCCGTAGTTCTATCTCGGCCAGCGGCGGAATCGACGGCTCGAGAATCTCCTCGACGAGCGCCAGGGTCCATCCGCGCGGCGCCTTGATCGGATCGGTGATGCCGCCCACCTCCGCTTCGAAAACGGCGGCTGCCAGGGAAGGAACCTGGCCGATTCCAGGGATCGCCCCTAGGCTCTCAAACGGCGGCGAAGTACCGAACGTCACCTCGTCGGACTCCTCGGCCAACGCTTGCCATTGCTCCTTGGTCGACAGCCCCTCGCTGGCGATGCGGGCCGCCAGAGCACGCATGCGACTCTCAGCCTCCGGCTCGGCGCGCTGATTCTGTAGCTTGAAGCGGATTTGATTCTTCGCCTGATCCAGCGGCGTGACCCCGCTCTGAGGATGGGCGGTGACCTTGATCAGATGGACACCGATCTCGGTGCGCACCGGCCCGACCAGCTCACCCACTTGCGCATTGAAGGCAGCCTCCTCGAAAGCGGCGCCACCCATCTTCCCTCGGCCAAAAAAATTGAGATCTCCACCGCGCGCCTTGCTCTGTGTGTCTTGCGAAAACTCGCGCGCCAACTTGGCGAACTCCTCGCCACCCTCGATTCGCCGCTTGATCTGCTCCAGCTTGCGCTCGGCCTCGGCCACTTCGTCATCGCCGTCGGCCAACAACAGGATATGGCTAGCGCGCACCTGTTCTTCGCGGGTGAACTCGGCCTTGTTGGTCTCGTAGTAGTTTTCGATCTCTTCGTCGGTGACTTCGATTTGGGGCCGTAGACGAGCGCTATCCACCAGCAGATAGGAGATCGCCCGGCGCTCGGAGCGGCGGTACTCATTCTCGTGCTGCGCGTAGTAAGCGGCCACCTCGCCACCCGAAACATCCACCTGCGCGGCGAACTGGCTACGGGGCAGCTGCACGTAGCGAACCTTGGCTCGCTCCACCTGATCGCGGTAGCTGCGTTCGACCTCGCTGTCGGGCACATAGACGTTCTGGGCCAGCACCGTGAAGACCTTCTGCATCAGCAGATCGCTGCGCATCCCTTCTTCAAAGCTGGCGGATGAGGGATATCCAACGCTGCGCAGGATGCGCTGGTAATCCTCTTCACCGATGAAGTTGCCATCCGCATCAAGAAAAACAGACTGCTTGAGGATCGCTTCCCCGAGTTCCTTATCGCTGATCTGGAGCCCCATCTCCTTGGCTTCGGCGATCAGCACTCTCTGGTTGATCAGATCGTTCGCCACTTGCAAGGGCAGCTGAAACTGCCGCATCAACTCCGGCGTAGCCTGATCACCTAGCCGCTGCTTCAGCTCTTGCTCCTTCTGCTGGTACGCACGGCGGAATTCATCCATCGAAACGACGTCGTCGCCTACCGTCGCGATAATGTCACCGCGCTCTTTCTTCGGAGTCAGCAAATCCGGAATGTAGAGCGCGATGAACGCGATGATGACCAGACCCAGGGTCCAGGAGAAGGTTTTCAGGTTGTCTCTCAGCCATTGAAGCATGGATATTCCTCCCCGCCCCGGCGAGGGCAGGTATTGCCAGGTTAAGGCCGGAACCTTACCAGCCCCTCTCACGGCCGGGCAAGGCAGCGAGGTCCATCGGGCTGAAGAGGATTCGGCCAACGCTCGGCGAGAGATTTCTCCGGCAGCTCTAACCCTCAGTATCTACAAGAACTTGTGGTATATTGCCGCGCTCATGCACGATGCGGTGCATCGGCCATGGACCACCCAACCCGGACCATCCGCGAGGCTCGCTCGAAGAGCCTATACGCCCTAGCTTCGCCTAGTTTGGATCGACCAGCTTGAAGAACACGTCCGCTGCCAACAAGACCGATATGCGGGATTGGTACAGCATCTCGGTGGACACCATCCGTGCCTGGATGATCTTCCTCTCTGTGTTGGTCGCCGCGATCGTCGGCTATTACGGCTACCGGGTTTGGGACCACAACCTCGTCCAGCGCGAATCCGCCAAGGTGCTGCGCGAGGCCGAGACTCTCCTCGATGAACTTCGCGGCCGCGACGGCATCGCCACCTACCGCCGCGAGTACGGATCCGCGCAGAGCGGATTCCGCGAGGCCCGCGAGGCGTACCATGCAGGGAATCACCAGCTGGCTCTGCGCGGCGGTCGTACCAGCCGCAACTTGTTGCAGTGGATCCGCGATGCCCTTTCGCAACGCTCTTCGGTGGGCCACGCTCAGTTCATCTCGGTGCAAGGGACGGTGCAGTACCGGCGTGGCGACAGCAGTGAGTGGACGACTGCGCGCAGTCGTCTGGCGCTGAGCTACGGCGACTACGTGCGCACCGGCGGCAACGGGTCGGCGGAACTGATGTTCCTCAACGGTACTCTCTACACCGTTCGACCCAACACGCTGTTCATTATTTCGCGTACCCGCTCCGACGAAGCCACCACCGCGGAGCAGTCGATCAACATGGAGTACGGCTGGGTCAATCTCAACACCGCCACCCAGGCGAGCACAGTGTCGACTCCCAGCGCCGAAGCCCGCGTGCAGGAAGACTCCCAGGCGATGGTGACCTATGACCAGCGCTCGGGCAAGGCGCGTTTCGTCTCCTACCGGGGCCGGATCAAGTTGGCGGCCAAGCAGGGCGGTTCCCGCCGCGAGGTCGGCCCCCTGCAACAGGTCACCCAGGTGCGCCAAGCGCTCTCCGCGGCGCGAGCCATTCCCAGCCGGCCCGACCTGGCCGATCCACCCGACAACTTCCAGGTCAACCTCGACAAGCTCAAGGAGCTGCCCTTGGTCTGGGATTCGGTTTCCGGCGCTCAGCAGTATGCGCTTCAGGTGGCGCGCAACCAGCTCTTCGTCGACAACCTGATCGATGTCGAGGATCGCAGCCGCACCGAGGCGACTCTCGGCTTGCAGGGGGAGGGCACGTTTCAGTGGCGGGTCGCGGCGATCGACGATGGCGGCACGCTCGGACCGTGGAGCGCTCCGCGGACCTTCCGCGTCTCAGCCTACGGCGGAGGCGACGAAAACGACGGTAAGCCTCCCTACCTGCAAATCTCCAACGTCCAGTCATACGGCAGCATTTTCATCGTCAGCGGCGCCACCGAAGTCGGCGCCAAACTGGAAATCAATGATGAGCCGGTGACGGTCAACTCAGACGGCACTTTCGCCAAGACCATCCAGCTGGCGGACGAAGGCTGGCGCTTCCTCACCTTGCGGGCACGCGACAGCTGGGGCAACGAAGCCGTCGAACGCCGTCGCGTTTTCGTCGAAGGGTATTAGCCTCAGCCCCCGCAGCCTCTTCTTTTCACCGATCTCTCCACGCCGGAGCAATAGAACCCATGGCTCTCGCCTCCCTACTGCGGTATTTCTCAAAAGATCTCGCCATCGACCTCGGCACAGCCAATACCCTGGTCTTCGCCACCAACCAAGGGATCGTTGTGCGCGAGCCCTCCGTCGTCGTCATCAACAAGCTGAACAACCGCATTGAGGCGGTGGGCAGCGAGGCGAAGGAAATGCTCGGGCGTACGCCCGGCAACATCGAGTCGATCCGGCCGATGAAAGACGGCGTGATCGCAGACTTCGAAGTGACAGAGCGCATGCTTGAGTATTTCATCAAAAAGGCTCACGGGCGCAAGATGTACGTCCATCCACGCATCGTGATCGGCGTGCCGTCAGAGATCACTCAGGTCGAGAAAAGGGCGGTCAAGGACTCCGCGATGCGCGCCGGCGCCTCGGAGGTCTTCCTCGTCGAGCAGGCGATGATGGCGGCCATCGGCGCCGGTTTGCCCATCACCGAGCCCTCCGGCAACATGATTGTCGACATCGGCGGCGGAACCACCGACATCGCCGTCATTTCGCTCGCCGGCATCGTCTACAGCCGCTCGGTCAGAGTCGCCGGCAACGAGATGGACGTGGCGATCATCCAGTCGCTCAAGCGCAAGTACAACCTGCTGATCGGCGAGCGCACGGCGGAGCGGATCAAGATGGAGATCGGCTCCGCCTTCCCGCTGAAGGAACCGATTTCGATCGAGATCAAAGGCCGCGACCTGGTCGAAGGCGTGCCCAAGACCTTGGAGATTTCCGATTCCGAAATCCGCGAATCTCTCGCCGAGCCCGTCGCCACCATTGTCGAAGCGGTACGCGGCGCGCTCGAGCGCACACCGCCCGAACTCTCCGCCGACATCATGGACAAGGGAATCGTGCTCTCCGGCGGCGGCGCCATGCTGCGCAATCTCGACCAGCGACTGCGCGAGGAAACCGGCCTGCCGGTGGTGCTGGCGGAGGATCCGCTGGCTTCCGTGGTGCTGGGGACCGGCCGCGTGCTCTCCGACATCGATCTGCTACGGAAGGTGTCGATTCGCTGATGACCCCTTCGTTCGCACGCGCGCCGCATGTCGAGTTTGAACCTCGAATCAAACCTCCCCGGCGCACGTGACCGAGCGACAGACAGCCTGGCTGCTAATCGTCCTGCTGGTGGGCCAGTTCATCCTGGTCGCCTCCCAGGTCACGGCCGGTGACTCTCAGCGCTCACAACTTGCCGCTTTCGGCCTCCGACTGACGGCGCCCTTGGCACGAGCGGCTCACGGTGGCATCGGCTCGGTGAGCGATCTCAGCGATCACTTCCATGGCCGGCGGAGCCTCCTGCGCGAGAACGAGCGACTGCGCCAAGAGGTCGAAGGTCTGCGCCTGGAGTTGACCCGACTGCACGGCCTCGACGAAGAGGCGGAACGGTTGGCCAAAGCTATCGGGTTCACGCGCCAGCAACGCGGCGACCTGCGCGTCGCCGAGATCGTCTACCTCGACACCACCTCTTGGCTGCGCAACATGGTCGTCTACGCCGGTCGCTCCGATCTCGAAGTCAACCAGCCGGTGCTGGCCGCCGACGGCCTCGTCGGCAGGATCGTCCTGGTGAGCGCACCCTACGCTCAGATCCAGCTGCTCACCGACGCCGCTGCCAGCGTCTCCGCCATGGTTGAACGCACCCGCCGGCAGGCGCTGGTGCAAGGAACCAACAGTGGCGGGCTGGAGATGATCTACATGCCGTTGCAGGCCGACGTCCAGGTCGGGGACCTCGTGGCCACGGCCGGAATCGACGGCGTCTACCCGCGCGGAATCCCGATCGGCACGGTGACCAGTGTCGAGCCCGGAGACGAATTGTTCCATCGGATTCAGCTCAAGCCGGCGGTGAATCTGAACCGGTTGGATCGTGTCTACACGCTGGATCGGCCAGCCCTTCCGCCGACCCTGAAGGAGCCACCGCGCCTTGCGAATCCTTAGGTTTCTAGCAGTGCTCGTTGCAGTGGTCTGTTTGCAGCTTCTCGGCGCCCGCCTCTATCCGAACTTTCCCCGCGCCTTCGACCTGTTCCTGGTCCTCACCGTACTCTGCGCCTTGCGGGGCAACTCCACGGTTGGCCTGCTAGCCGGTCTGGCCACCGGATTGACCGCCGACGCGCTATCCAGTGGACCCTATGGCCTATTCGGGTTCACCAACACGCTGATCGGTTACTCCACGGCACGGGTGAGCCAGCGTCTCGTCATCCAGCGTGCATCGCAAGTCTTTCTGCTCACCGCGGCCACCGTCGCGGTGCAACAACTCCTGCTCACCGGTTTCGCCTACCTGTTGCTCGACAAGGGTGAACTGCCGGACCTGGCCTGGCTGGTGATCAAGGCCGTCACCGGTGGGCTAGTCGCCTTCCTGACCATCGTCCTCACCGCGGCCCTGCGCCGCACCCGGGAACGGCGCCGTCGAGGCCGCCTGGAGCGGCTGCGACTGTGATCACACACCCCGTATCCGCACCCGAGCAGCGCTCCACCGGCAATACCGGTGATAATCGGCAAACATGATGAACGTTCGGGAACATCTCGACGACCTCCTGCGCCGGGTCCGTCTGCTGCTCGGCCTCTTCTACCTGCTGCTGATGGTGGTCGCCGGAGGCTTCTGGTTCGTCCAGGTCGCCCAGGGCACCTACTATCGCGAACTGGCGGAAAACAACCGGCTGCGCAAACGGCCGATCCGAGCGCCGCGTGGCCTGATCTCGGATCGCAACGGCCGGTTGCTAGTGGAGAACATTCCGAGCTACGACCTTCTGCTGGACCGCAGCCGTAGTGCCGACATCACGGCCAGTTTGGCCTTCGCCGCCGGGGTTCTCGAGCAGCCGGTCGACGAGCTGGCCGCGACCCTGGAACGCAGTCGCAACCAACCGGCCTTCAAACCGGTTCCTCTGTCCAGCGATCTGACTCTCGCCGATGTCGCCCGTTTCCAGGTCGAGAGCCTGGAGCATCCCGAGTTCGAAATCGCCGTGCGTCACCTACGCCTCTATCGTCACGGCAGCCAAACTGCGCACGCGCTGGGCTATCTGGGCGAGGTCAGCGAGAGGGAGTTGGTCGACCATCCACGACGCTACTCCGCCGGCGACCTGCTGGGCCGCAAAGGTATCGAACGCACCTATGACGATCAGCTGCGCGGCACCGACGGCGAACGGGTCGTCGTGGTCGACAGTCGCGGCAAGCCGCTCGACGAACGCGATCAACGGCCGGCGCAGCCCGGTGCCAGCCTCTCGGTCTCGATCGATCTCGATCTGCAGCAAACGGCACAGCGGCTCATCGGCGACCGCGTCGGAGTGGTCTTGGCACTGGAGCCAAAGAGCGGCCAGATTCTCGCTCTGGTCTCTTCGCCTTCCTACAATCCCAACCTCTTCGCCCGGCGCATGGACTCGCAACAATGGCGCAAGCTGATCGAAGACCCCTTTCACCCGCTACAGAACCGGGCGGTGCAGAGCGGCTACTCGCCCGGCTCGATCTTCAAGATCGTCCTAGCCGTCGCCGGCCTGACGGAAAATGTCATCGACGAGTCGGACACGGTCTTCTGCGGCGGCGCGGTGAAACTCTACAACCGGCGCTTTCGCTGCTGGAAATCGGGTGGGCACGGCTGGGTAAACCTCCGTGGAGCGCTCAAGTACTCCTGCGACATTTACTTCTACCAGCTGGGCCAGAAGTTGGGTATCGAGCGGATTGCCGACTATGCCCGCCGCTTCGGGCTCGGCCGTACCACCGGCATCGATCTCGGCGACGAGAAATCCGGTCTGGTTCCCGACGCCAACTGGAGCCGTCGGGTACGCAAGCAACCCTGGTACCCGGGTGAGACGATCTCGGTGGCGATCGGTCAGGGACCGCTGGTGACCACACCGCTGCAGATCGCGGCGATGGTGGCCGGGGTTGCCAACGGCGGTTGGCTACCCACCCCCCGCCTGGCGCTCACTCCGAGAGCCCCCGCCAACGCCAGAGCTGCCGCACCGCAGGCGATCGGCGTCAACCCGAAGGCGCTCGACGTGGTGCGCGAGGCGCTACGGGCGGTGGTCAACGAGACCGGCGGCACCGGTCAAGGCGCTTTTCTGCCGCAAGTGCAGATTGCCGGCAAGACCGGTACTGTGCAGGTAGTGACCCAGAAGACCTGGACCAAGAACGAAGATCTGCCTTTCGAACTGCGCGATCACGCCTGGTTTGTCTCCTTCGCTCCCGCCGACGATCCCGAGCTGGTGATCGTCGTTTTTCTCGGACATGGCGGCGCCGGCTCGAAAACGGCCGCCCCCGTCGCCAAGGGCCTGTATGAGCATTACTTCCGCAACACTGAGTTCCGTGACCTCGGTTTCGGTGGCTAGACCTCACCTGCGCCACTTCGCTTCGGTGCGATGGGGTCTGGTGGTGTCCGCTCTGCTGCTGTCGCTGATCGGGTTGGCCACCGTGCATAGTGCCACCGCCGAACTCTCGGTCAACGTGCTACCGAGGCAACTGCTGTGGATCGGACTCGGTTTGGTGGTCATGTTGATCGCCTTTAGCGTCGACTACCACGCGGTGCTCGACTTTTCGCTGATCTTGTACGGGCTGGGAATCGCCTCGTTGTTGCTGGTTCTATTCTTCGGCGAGAAGATCGGAGGCGCGCGCAGCTGGATTGGCATCGGCTCGTTCGGGGGCCAACCCGCCGAGCTGATGAAACCGGCGGTGGCACTGATGTTGGCGCGCTACCTGGCCACCGCCGAACGACGCTATCTCGGTCCACTGCAAGTCGCAGCTGCCGGGATGATCGTCGCTCTTCCGATCTTTCTTGTCGCGCTGGAACCCGACTACGGCAGCGCCGCCATGTTCTTGCCCATCCTCATGGCCACCTTGCTGATCGCCGGGGTGCGCTGGCGTACGCTCGCCGCCTTCGCTCCGGCAGTGATCTTGCTGCTGACCGCGATCTTCTTCTTCGGCCTCCACGACTACCAGCGACAGCGAATCCTCACCTTCGCCTCACCCGGCAGCGACCATCTCGGCGCCGGCTACCAAGTACATCAAAGCAAGATCGCCGTCGGCTCGGGTGAGCTGCTCGGTCGCGGCTACATGCAGGGAACGCAGAGTCAGTTGCGCTTCTTGCCCGAGCGCCACACCGACTTCGTCTTCGCGGTGCTGGCCGAAGAGTGGGGGTTCGTTGGCGTCCTTACCGTCCTGGGTCTTTACGCGTTCTACTTTGCCAACGGAGCGCAGGTGGCGATGCGAGCCCGCGACCGTGCGGGGGTGTTGGTGGTGGTCGGCCTGCTCTCGCTTTCCGCCTTCCATGTCTTGTACAACACGGCGATGGTGGTAGGAATGCTGCCCATCACGGGCATTCCGCTGCCCTTCTTGTCGTACGGCGGCTCGTTCACTCTGGTCAACTTCCTGGCAACCGGGCTCATCCTGGGTGTCGATCTACGAAGGCACGTCAACCGATGAAGTTCCCCTCATGAGCTCGAAGATGTTCATCGAAAGCGATTCCCACCAGACGGGCATCGCCGTACTCGAAGAGGATCGCCTTACCGAGGTGTTCATCGAACGCCATCGGGCACGCTCCATCGTCGGCAACCTGTACAAGGGCCGGGTGACGCGCGTGCTGCCCGGAATGCAGGCGGCGTTCGTCGACATCGGCCTGGAGCGCGACGCATTTCTCTACGTCACCGACGTCGGCGAGATCGCCGAGGCGCTGCACGAGGGAGAGGCCGGCGATGACTCTATTCGCTCCGCCAAAGCGCTCGCCTCCGAGCCTTCCGAGGGCGACGACGAGGAGGGGCCGCAGCCCACCATCGACGAGCTGCTCAAACAGGGGCAGCACCTGCTGGTGCAGGTGGTCAAAGCGCCGCTCTCCAACAAAGGCGCCCGCATCACCACCCATGTCACCCTGCCCGGCCGTTACCTGGTCCTGCTGCCCACGGTGCGCCACTTCGGCGTCTCTCGTCGCATCGAGGATGAGGAGGAACGCGAGCGCTTGTTGCGTTCACTCGAGGAAATCGCACCGGCCTCCGGAGGGTTGATCGTGCGCACCGTCGGCGAAGGCAAGGGGCGGGAAGAATTCGAAGCCGACCTCGTCCACTTGAGCGAGCTGTGGTCGCGCATCCGCGACCGCGCCGCCCGTGTCTCGCCGCCGACTCTGGTGCACAGCGACTACGACTTGGCACTGCGGGTGGTTCGCGACCTGTTCAACCCTGAGTTCAGCGTCCTGATGGTCGACGGTGAGGTGACCTACACCCGCATCGTCGAGTTCCTCGATCAGGTGCAGCCCTCCCTGGTCGGGCGAGTCAAGATGCACCGCGGCGACGGCACTCTCTTCGACCGCTTTGGCATTCAGGATCAGATCGAAGCGGCACTCAAGAGCAAAGTGTGGCTCAAGTCCGGCGGCTACCTGGTGATCAACCAGACCGAGGCACTGGTAGCGGTCGACGTCAACACCGGGCGCTACGTCGGTCGAGACAACCTCGAAGACACGGTGCTCAAGATCAACCTCGAAGCGGTCAAAGAGGTGGTGCGCCAGATCCGCCTACGCGACCTCGGCGGCATCATCGTCATCGATCTCATCGACATGGTGGACGAGGAACACCGCCAGGAGGTTTCCGCGGCACTGGAGGCCGAACTGGCCAAGGACCGATCCAAGAACAAGGTCCTCAACATCTCCGAGTTCGGCCTGGTGGAAATCACCCGCAAGCGCAGCCGCACCAACCTGGAACGGCTCCTCACCCAGCCGTGCAGCTACTGTGGAGGCAGCGGCCGCATCAAGTCCCTTTCCACCATCTGCCTCGCCCTACGGCGCGAAGTACTGCGCATCCACGGCGAACCCACGCGCTGGGACAGTGCCCACCGCCCCGACATTCTGGTGCGGGTTCACCCCGAAGTCTCCCAGGCCCTACAACACGAAGAGCGCAGCATCCTCGACGAACTTGAAGAGACGCTAGGAATCACCATCCTGGTGCAGAGCGACCCCGACCTGCATCAGGAGCGGTTCGATGTGACCGAAGTGTAAGGCTGCATCGACCCTCGAGGTGTTGCGAGTTTCTTCCACCGCACGCTAGCTATGGGCGCGCGCCCGCAGCTCGGCAAGCTGCTGTTTCCTCTCGGCGATCTTCGCCAAGAGATCCTTCTTGACCTCCTCTACTTCCTGGGGCGCTCGGTACTTCTCGCCGACCAGTTCCTTGAGCGCTACGAGCAAAGGCTCCATGGCTCGTGCCGCGGCGGTGCCGGACAGGATGGTCAATACTCGACCTGCCTGCCCGTCAGCCGCAGCGTCGACAAGAATGGACAGGAACACAACTGATTCGATCTCCACAAGAGCTTCATCGTCCACCACCGAACCGAGCTGTTCCAGTGCTGCTGTCCAGCGACCCGCCAGGCCGTAGACCCATGCCAGAGTGAGTCGATGATTCCTCTCCGCAGGTTCGAGGGCAACCGCCTTTTCAGAGGTCTCGATGGCCTCCTCTAGATGGTTCAGGTCCACATCTACAAGGAGACTCGCTTTAGCGTTCAGCGCCGAGGCTAGTGCACTTCGTTGGTGTCGATCCTCGGTCCCCGACAATCGCTCTATCACTTCGTCGTAGGTTTCGAGAGCCTCTCGCTTGCGACCGAGTCTCTGTAGACCTAGAGCCCGCAATACCAAAGCCTCAGCCACCGAAGCGACGGTCCTTGAATCCTCAGCGTCCAAGAACAGTCTCACCACTTCGCCGCTAGTCACGACTGGCAACTCGAAATCATCGTCAAAATAGGAGCTGATCATCGAAAAAGCCTGCTTCATCGTCATGCTGAGGGAGTTCTCATCCTGATCCCACGCGGACTCTTGCTCACGCGAGATGAATTCGCGTACCTCCGGCAAGGCAAGAAAGGCAGGCGGAGTCGCATCGAGCGCACGCTCCCGGATCTCGTCGGGCATTTCCGTGTTGATCAGTTCTCGATAGCCCTCGATGAATCTCAACCTACTCCGCAACTCGGATGCACACGCCGCCTCGGCCAACGAGCGCGCCAGGTTATCTTCGCCATACAGAGGCACCATGAAACGCACGAAGGCGCGCATGCGATCGGCCTCGGAGCCAGAGAGGCGCATCAGGTAGTAGATGCTGTAGATCCGTTCGGCAACCTGGTACAGCTTGCCGCGACCCTCTTTGCCGCGCTCCACCACCACGCCTCGATTGACCAGACTCTTGAGTACCGCGCTCGTCGTGTTGGAGGTCAGCCGGCAGCGCTCGCCCACCCGGCGAGCGGACGAGGGTTCCCATAGCTTGGCGAGATTGACGAAGACCCGGCGTTCCTGGGGCGGGAGGGCGTCGATGTTGCTTTTCAAGAACGGCGTGTGGTCGTCGATCAGTTCGGCCAGATTGTCCATCAGCTCTTGGAGGGGTCGCTCGGGAGCGAAGGTGGCGAGGATCGCCAGCAGCCGGGGGTTACCCCCGGTGAGGATCTCCATCGGCCGGATTCGCTGATCTACGAGGTTCTGCCCGGAAACGGCTTCCCAAAGCTCTCGACAACCATCGGTGGAGAGAGGTCTGAGTTCCAATTCACGGAAGAGTTCGTAGGCAGCGAAGGCCGGCTGTGCGATCTGGGCGAAACGTGTTGTGGCCGTCAGCACCAACATGATCTCGGGCCGGTTGAGCAGCGTCTTGCGCAAGTCCCAGTCCGCGTCCTTGGCGAATTGCTCGCCGAGGAGCATCTGGAGATTCTCGATCACGACCAGCAGCCGCTTGCCTTGCTCGCTGGAAAACTCGATCAAGGCGCCTAGAGTTCCAGCCCGCAACCGATCCTCATCCGTTTCTTTGATCAGCCTCCGATACCGTTCATTCCAGCGGTCGAAGTCACCGCCCTCTTCTCGTAACTGGTCGGCGAGGCTTCTGAGCACCGCTAGCCAGATCTCGCCTTCCGTTCCCGCATCGTAAATCTCCTCGGGAGCCACGATCGGGTACCAGCGGTCCTTCAGCTCCGGGTCGCAGCGAACCCAGAGGCCGAGCCGTCGAACCAACATCGTCTTGCCCATTCCGCGCAGGCCGATGACCAGTGCGTGCTGGTTTACCTCTCCTCGGTTGTCGCGGATGAGGTTGGCGAGGATCTGGAGTTCCGCCGTTCGGACGACAAAGGCCTCTTCCAGTTCCGCATCCGTCCGTAAGGCCGGATTGTGCTTGATGAGGCGCGACGCAGCCATGGTTGGCTAAGCCTCCGAACCGGCCGGTATATAGCCGGTACCGAACCGGCTGCGCCACCAGTCGCGAATCAAGGGTGAGACAAAGACCCAATCGCCCGCGTCGCCGGTCTTTTCGAGATAGCCGTCGTGATCGAGGACACGCAGCACATCGCGGAGCGCCTTCACCGGCTCTTCGAGTTGGTGGGAGGCGACACACAGCTGGGCTGCATTCCAAGTCAATCGACCGACCACCGCCGCCTCGGTCAAGAGAGCGAGTGCCAGATCCACCGTAGACTCCTCGAGAACCCGTAACAGCCGTTCTTCGTAGTCCGCCAACTCGGCGTGGCCCCGTGTGCTGAGCATATGCGTAGTCCACACCCGCTCCACGTCCAGGGCGGAGGGCGTTTCCGTTCGGCGCATCCGGCACTCGTCCATGACGTGTCCGAAGTACATCTGGAGATGATGCGGAACGAAATGCACCAGCTTGTCCAGCAGTGCCCTTCGGCTCTCCTCTGGCCATGGCTGTCCCTCGGATGCCGCCAGACCTCGGAGGCAAGCATCCGCGGTTTCCCTGGTCCAGGGTGGGAGGTGGAAGGGGCGCAGATGGCCCACGGTAAAACTCAGGTTGTGTCGGGCCAGAATCGGTTCGAGACCGATGGAGCCGCAGATGATCCAGCGGATCTTCTCCGGATGGGCGGTGAGCGTCGCTCGCAGCCAAGAGAGGAAGATCTCAGCCTCGGCCCGATTCTTTGATGCTTCGCCGGTTCCCGTGACCAGACGGTTCAGCATGACCGGCAACTCGTCGAGGCAAATCGCGATCGGCCGATCCGCCTCGGCAAGGCTCTGCACGATCTTCCTGGCCTTGGCCTTCCAGTCTCCGGCGATGCCCTCGCGGAAACGCAGCTCGAGGATCTCGACGGAACCAACACTCTCCACCGTGTCCCGGAAACCGGTCCAGATGGCCGCAAAGGCCTCCTTGACCTTCAAGGCCAACCGCTTGTGGGGCTGTACCGCCAGAGATAGTGCCACGATGACATCCTCAGGCGACCTGCAATCCTGCACATCGACGAAGACCGGGTAGTCCTTGTCCCGTTCGTCCATCCGGCGGAAGGTCTCGCGGACCAGACTGGTTTTGCCGATTCTGCGCGGCGCCACCAGAAGGATATTGTTCTTCTCGTCGAGAAGCTGCGTAAGCCGCTCGACTTCGGCATCACGGTTGAAGAACTCTGCTCCGATCACCCACGGGCCGAACTTGTTGGGGAGCTTCCTATCCACTCTGCCTCCTACCAGGGCCGGCACTGCCAAGAGAATCATTGCCAAGAGTTTTCTTGGCAAGAGATCTCTAGCGTAGGGCTTAGTCGAAGGGCTGTCAAGTGGTCCGGGGCAGCCAAGACTCAGCCGGAGACGTCTGGTCTCAACTCTCATGCCAAGAAGTCACCTGACTTGCTCAACGGTATGAATGAACGGTTTGTGGCCAACACTGGGCAGGAAGAGGCGCTACTCGGTGATAACTTGCGAGCGGTCTTGGACCCGTAACGCCATGTCGTCTTCCTCTTCAGCCGCACAGCCTGGCGCTCCTGGCACCCGCGAGTTCCACCTTCCGGACCAACACAGTCCCGATCAACACAGTCCCGACCAAACCAGCCCCGGCCCACACGGGGACAGCCTGCACACCACCGACTTGCGCGGTGAAGTGTCCGCCGCCTGGCAACCCGCCGATCTCGAGGCCGAGGTGCGGCGGATTATCGATCCGGCAGCGGCGAAGCAGAGCCTGCACTGGGGGCGCAACTACCTCTACCGGGCCGAGTTGTCCCACGCTGGCGAGACGATCTCGGTGGCGGTCAAGCAGTTTCGCGGCGATCGGCTCCGCGAACGGTGGCGGCGGCGCTGGCGCAGCACCAAGGCTCGGCTCTCCTGGGAGATGGCGCAGGCCTTCCGGGCCGCAGGGGTCGACACTCCGGAGCCGCTATTGCTGATTGAATCGCAAGCGCCGGGCGGGCCAGCCTTCTACATTTGCCGCCATCTCGAAGGGGTCACCGAGGCGCGCTATCTGCTGCGCGCCGCCGCCGCCGGCCGCGCCGCCGAAGAGTTTCCCGAGATCGACCTGGCATCCTTCCTCGAAACGCTCGGTGCCACGGCACGCAAGCTGCACGACGCGGGGATCCTGCACCGCGACCTGTCGGTGGGCAACGTGCTGATCGAGCCCCGCAGCGATGCCGCTCCGCGGCTCTGGTTGGTCGATTTGAACCGTGCTCGCCAGGGCTCAAAACCCGGCCAATTCGCCCGCCTGCGCGACCTGTGTCGCTTGGCCCTCTTCCGCCGCGAGGATCGAGCCCGCCTGCTGCACGGTTATTTCGGTGCCCCGCCGAGCCCGGTCGCGCTGCGCAAGTATGGCGCGCTGCACCACCTTTTTCAGCTGCGCCACCGGGTGAAGGCACCGCTGGCGCCGCTGCGCAAGGGGCTCGCCGGCAAGCTCGCCCGCCGCCGGCCACACGCCCACATCCCTGCCGCGCCCACCGGGGCTTCCACCCGAGACAAAGTGGTCTGGGACTATCTTTCCGACCAACCGCACCAGCATGCCACCCGCGCCGAGAAGGCGGCGATCCGCCTGAGCGATCTCAGGGGTCACCTTGAAGAGGCCCGCACCATCGCCGCCGTGCTGCCTCGCGTGTGGAAGCGCCACCGTGAGCTGACGGCAGCTCTGCACCGCCAGCCTGTCACCTGGAGCGGCATGGGTCTGTGCCTGCGACCTCAACCCAAAGATCCCGAGGGTCTGCTCGCCGCCGTCGAACAACTCGGGGTGCGCAAACTCCTCCTGCGCCTCCATCCCTGGCAGGAAGAGCACGACGACGAAGAGGAGTTGGCGCGCGAGTTGGTGTCGCGCGGTTACGAGCTGGCCTTCGCCCTGCCGCAGAACCGAGACTTGGTCCGCGATCCCAAGCGATGGCGGGCCTCGATCACCCAGCTCGGCGAGCGCTTCGCGCCGCTGGGCCGCCATTTCCAGATCGGCCAGGCGATCAACCGCAGCAAGTGGGGAATCTGGCGGGCGCAAGAGTATGTCGACCTCTACTTGGCGGCCGCCGAGCAGTTACGACAGCACCCGGGTGTCGAGCTGCTGGGTCCCGCGGTGATCGACTTCGAACACCACACCGCCGCCTCGGTGTTGAATCTGCGGCGCTCGGGACTCCACTTCGACATCGTCTCGGCACTGCTCTACGTCGACCGCCGAGGAGCGCCCGAGAACCGGCAAGCCGGCTTCGATACCGTCGGCAAGGCAACGCTGCTCAAAGCGATCGCCGAAACCTCGCGCAACGCCGGCCCCCGGTGCTGGATCACCGAGTTCAACTGGCCGCTGTGGGAAGGGCCACACTCCCCGGCCGGCAAGAAGGTCTCGGTGGACGAGGAGACGGCGGCGGACTACACCGTTCGCTACTTCCTCTTGACCCTCGCCTGCGGTCTGATCGAGCGCGCCTACTTCTGGCAACTGGCCGCCCGCGGCTACGGTCTCCTGGCGCCAAGCGAAGAGGGCATCTTGGAGGCCGGTCGCAAGCGCCCCGCCTTCGCCGCCATCGCCACCTTGCATCGTGAACTGGAAGGGGCCACCTGCGAAGGACCGATCGCCGCTCCCGAGGGAGCGCGGCTCTTGCGCTTCACCCGTCCCGACGGCGGCGAGACCTTGGTCGGCTGGACCACCGGAGACCGGTCGCACCCGCCGGTGACCGTCACCCTGCCCTCCACGCCGCGGACGCTCCTCGACCGCGACGGCAAACAACTCGCCGCGGCCGGAGCCCACGTTCAGCTGCGCTCCTCGCCGACTTACTTCCGGTGGAAAACCGTCTAGTCGAGATCGAAGGGGCGCAATGGCGGGTTTTCGTCGGGATCTTCTTCGGCCCGCTTCATCGCCTGGCGGAACTTCTCTTCCAGCAGGCGGTCACGATCCTCGAAGGCGGCTTTCTCGCGCTCGAAGACTGCCTCGGCGCGGGCCTTCTGATCATCCAGACCTTGCAGCAGGTCGTCGAAGGTATGACCGCCGGCCAGCGGTCGTTTCGCCGCGCGGTGGTGGAGCACCGTGCCGGTGGCGGTGTCGATCTTCAACTCGCAACCGCAATCCGGACAAGTGACGGTAATTGTCGCCGGGTCAGCCATCCCCACCATTCTATGACTACCGGCCGAAGCCGATAAACTCGGCCGATGAATGAAACTCTACCCTCCCGCGAGCAAGCTTGGAAGCTGCTCTGCGAGTACACCACCAAACCCGGCCTGCGCAAGCACGGCCTCGGCGTGGAAGGCTGCATGCGAGCCTTCGCCCGCCGGGCTGGCGAGAACGAGGAACTCTGGGGGCTCACCGGCCTGCTGCACGATTTCGACTACGAGCGCTGGCCGGATGAGGAGAATCATCCCTACCGCGGGATCGAGATCCTGGAGCAACTCGGCTATCCTGAAATCATGAGGACGGCGATCCTCGGCCATGCGCCCTACACTGGCGTGGCGCGCGAAACCGCGCTCGCCAAGACCCTCTTTGCGGTCGACGAGCTGTCTGGTTTCATCGTCGCCGTCGCCCTGATCAAGCCGTCGAAGAAGCTGGCGGACGTCGATGTGCACGGGGTTAGAAAGCGGCTCAAAGAGAAAGCGTTCGCCCGCGGCGTCAGCCGCGAGGATGTCTATGCCGGTGCCGAGGAGTTGGGCGTGCCGCTCGACGAGCACATCGAAGCGACCATCAGCGCCATGCAGGCCATCTCCGCTGAGTTGGGGTTGTAGCGCTACCTGTCTGAGACCCACTGATCTGTCGCTACACGACGCGAATGCGGAGCCAGCACAGCGGCGAGAAGCGCTGTCCAACCCAGGGCGGCCAACAGGCAACCGAGCAAGAAGCCAGGTGGCCGATAGAGCAGAGCGACCTGGTGCGACCCGGCAGGCAGGCGGGCGGAAACGAAGGGCGATTGGGTCGCCGGCGACCGCTGCCGCCGGCCATCGACCAGCAGCCGCCAGCCTCCGTCTTGATAGATGCTCGAGTCTAAGCGCCGCGGTGTCGAGTTGTCCAAACTCGTCCGCCACACGGTCGACTCGAGGCTCGCCGCGCCTTCGGCAACCCCCTGGTGCGGTCCGCGCCGCCAGCGCGTCGCTGGCTCCGCCGGTGTCAGGAAGAGCCGAGTTCGCGGTTGCGGGCGCCGCCAGACCCATCCGGAGGGGTGACGCAGAGCCACCTCCAGTGGCGGCGGTAGCACAGCCTCAGGCGGGGTCAACACCCAACGTACGGCCAATCGATCGTAGAGCGGGTGCTCCGGGTGGCCGTAGACCGGCGCTTCGCCCTGCCACCCCGTGATCAACGACGCGGTCGCCTGGTAAACCGGGTTGGGCGCCATCGGGCCGGCGGTGCGGATGTCGGAAAGGCCGTAGAGGCTGGCCAGGTTCGCCGGCAGCGCCCGGTCGAGCGCCAGTAGGCGCCAACCAGCGCCGGGAGGCGACTGCTCCACCTCCTGCCGCAGAAAGGCGAGCGGTGGTGGGGAGGGAAAGGCGAGCCGCTTGGGGCTCGGCGGATTAGCCGGCCGATGGATCAGCAGCAGTTCCATCGCCACCAGGACCGCCAGGCCATAGGGCAGCCAGTCCTTGCGGCCCCGGCTCCAGCCGGCGAGCCACAGCAAGGCGCCCGAGGCGACGAGAAACCTCAGCTGCCAGCGCAACCAACCCCAGCGGAAGACTTCGAGTAGCGCGGGATCGTCGGGAAATACAAAGGTCGTGTAGGCCCAAACCAAGAGCACGGCCAGGGCACCACCTGCCGCGGCGAGCGCAAGTAAGGGCTGGAGCCGCCGACCTGTGCGCTGCCGGTGTTGCCACCGGTGCAGTTCGCAGACCGCCAGATAGACCAGGCTGAAGCCCAAGGGCAGCAACAGGCGGTGATGAAAGCCCGAAGAGCTTCCCAGCGGCAGGCGGCGAAGTGACTCCGGCAGACCAGGAGGTAGCGCGACCACCAAGGAGCAGAAGCCCGCAACGGCCCACATCAAACCCTCCTGTGGGTAGAGCCGGTCCGACGGATCCGGCGGCGCGCGCCCCGTTCGATGGCCCATCCGACCCATCCCGCGCCAGAGCCATCGCAGGCCACCGAGAGCGACCAGCAGTAGACCCACGGTGCCGATGAAACCGGCGGCATCCTCGTTGATGTTGTCGTTGCCCCAGTAGTGGACGAAACGGTCGTTGCCGAAGGCGTTGGGGGCGACGAGGGGCACCAGCCGAGTCACCGCGCGCACTCCGGCGGCTGGCAGCGCGCTGACCGCGTCCTGCGCCAGGCGAGCCGCGCGCAGGCTCTGTGGGGCGTAGAGCACCGCCGGCAGCAGCGCTGGCGAGGTGAGACAGAGCGCCAACAAGGCTGCCCCAAGGACCCGCCGACCGCCACCGCTGACCGGGCTAAGCGCGATCGACCCAGCTGCGGTCAAGTCAGCGTCCAGCCCCCGCCTCGACTGGCGGCGCCGGGAGAAGTAAAACAAACCGGCCAGGGCCAGCGCGTAGGCAACGGTCTCGGGATGACCACCGAGCAACAGACCGCTGACCACCGCGCTGAGCAGCAAACCGTCGCGCCGGCCGGCTCGGTCCTGGCATCGTGCCACCGCGTAGAGCACCGCCGGTAGCCACGCCGCCGAGTTGGCTAGCGGCCAGCCCAGCCAGAGTATGAGGAAACCACCGAGGCCCCAGGCCAGGGATCCCACCAGCGCCGCTCCTTCTCCCAAGGCCTGCCGCCGCAGCAACAGGCCGGTGAAAAGCAGCGCCAAGAAGACCCGCAAGGCCGCCGTCACTCCCGCGGCCTTGGCGACGGGAAAGACCGCCGCCGCCAAAGTCAGGGGTTGCAGCGCCTGAGCTTGGGGATCCGCCAGCAGCGGCATCCCGGCACCCATACGTGAACTCCACAGCGGCCAGCGGCCGTGAGCAAGTTGACGGCGCACCTCTGCCTGAGCCGGCGCGACCAGCTGCAACAGATCGCTCTGCAGCGGGTTTCCGTGGGGTTCGGTCGCCACCAGTTGACGAAACGGCACTTCGCCTCGCAGATTGTCGAGCGGCAACAGTGAGTCCCCGGCAAAGAGAACTCGCCCGAAGAGGGCCACCAAGATCGACAGGTAGACCGCGCTGTGGATCCAACTCACCCGATCGAACCAACGATTCAAGGCCCAAACTAGTAGCCAGCACAGGGCCAGTACCCAAAGGCCTGGAAGGAAGTCGGGGACGAAGGTGGCGAGCATGGTTGAGCGCAGTCTATCGGCGCAGCCGACAAGCTGCTCAAATGGAACGGGAACCGGCCGCGGAGAGGCCAAGTCCAACTTGACACCCTCAGGTCTCTGGGTTACAAACCATGGGCCGTTAGTCTGAAACCCGATGTCTGGTTCAGGTTGGGGAGGAACTCATGGCTCGCCTTATCAAAACGACACTCGTAGCCGGCCTCCTTGCCACTGCCTTCGGGTGTGGCGAGGCCAAGATGGTCCAACTTGGTGCCGTTCTTCCATTGACCGGCTCTACCGCCCTCTACGGTGAATCGATCAAGAGCGGGATCCAGTTGGCGTTTGACGAGATTCAGGAGCGAGGTGAGTTCCCATTCCCCGTCGAGTTGAAGATCATCGACTCGGAGAGCAATCCGCAGAAGGCCCGGCAGGCAACCGATCAGCTCTTCGCTGCCGACGCTCTGGCCATCATCGGTGGCGTCACCTCTAGCGAAGCGTTGGAGATGGTCGAAGTCGCCGATACCTACGGCAAGATCATCTTGTCGCCTTCCGCCTCCAGCCCGTCGCTCACCGGCGTGTCGCAGAACTTTTTCCGCGTCTTCCCCTCCGACTTTCTGGATGGGGCGAAGATGGGGAACTTCTCGACGCAGAAGCTGGCCCTGGAATCGGTCGTCATCATGGCCGCCGAGTCGCTCTACGGCCGTGGCAGTCAACAAGTCTTCAAAGACGAATTCGAGCGCTACGGGGGCGTCGTCCTCGAGGTCATCGAGTACCCGGAGGGTACGGCTGATTTCTCGGGCCTGGCCGCCCGCGCCGTCAGCCTCAAACCTGACGCCATTTATCTGGCCGACTTCGCGGGCGAAATCAGCGCCGCCGTCAAGGAGATCCGCCAGCGCAAGTTCCAAGGACGCATCCTCACCACCCATGCCTTCAACACTCCTGAGGCTCTGGCTGAAGCCGGTGAGGCCGCGGAAGGCGTCTTTCTGACCCAGCCACGGTATGAAGCGGATAGCGAAGATCCGCACGTCAAGGACTTCGTCGACCGCTATACCCAAGCCTATGGCAAGGCTCCGGATCTCTATGCCGCGCACGGTTATGACGCGATGATGATCGTCGGCTCGGCACTCAAGAACGCCAAGCGTCCAGCGACCAGCGAGTTTCGCAAGGGGCTACGTGGGATCCAGGACTTCCCCGGCGTGACCGGGAACATCCAGTTCGACGAGAAAGGCGACGTCCAGAAGTTCCCCCGCGTCTACATCGTTAGTGACGGACGGCTCTTCGATTACGACAGCTATGTCGAAGCCCGTCGCGAAGAGCTGCGGCGGCGGATGAGAGAACTTGATCGCCAGCGCCGCGCCACCCGAAACTAGTTTCTGCCCGTTGACCTCAGCTTGTTGAGCGGATCGTCTTGTTGACCGCGCGCCGGATCTTTCGCCATCGTGGCCTGCTGGCGACGCTCGTCGTGCGCGAGTTGAAGGCCCGCTACCGCGGCTCTCTGCTGGGCCTGCTCTGGTCGTTCGTCAACCCGCTGTTGCTGCTGGCGGTCTACAGCTTTGTCTTTGGCCTGGTGTTCACCCGCCCGGGCAGCGACTCCATGTCGCCCTACGCCCTCTTCCTGGTCACCGGCCTTTTCCCCTGGATCTGGGTCTCCAGCACCCTGCTCGAAGGATCGATGTCGCTGATCAGCAATTCCGGTTTGATCCGCAAGGCCGTCTTTCCCGCCGAACTCTTGCCCACCGTCTCCGCCCTGTCCAACGGAGTTCATTTCCTCATGGCGATGCCAATCCTCGGTATCGCGCTCGCCATCGGCCGCTTCCTCGGCTATCCATTGGGTGGTTGGGCAGCTTTGGCGCTACCGCTGATCGTGGTGCTGCAACTGCCGATGGTCACCGGTCTCGCCATTGGTCTCTCGGCCTTGACCGTCGTCTTCAAAGACGTCCGCGACCTGTTGTCGAACATCTTGACCTTGCTCTTCTTTCTCACCCCGATCCTCTACACGGTCGAGGCGATCCCGTACCGGCCGTTGCGCGCCTTCGCCCGGGCCAATCCCATCACTCCCTACACCCTGGCCTACCAGGATGCGCTGTTTTTCGACCGCTGGCCGGCAGCTGGGTTATGGCTACATATGGTGGTGGTCAGCCTGATCTGCTGGTGGCTCGGTAGCTGGCTCTTCAACCGGCTCAAAGAAACTCTGGTGGAGGCGGTGTGAGCGACGCGATCCACGTCGAGGCACTGACCAAGCTCTTTCGCCGCATGGCGCCGGGTGACCACCTGCGCACGCTCAAGAGCGCGCTGCTGGAGGGCTCCCTCACCGCTGGCCTCTCTCACTCCGAAGCCATCGTGGCGCTCGATGAGGTCAGTTTCTCGGTTCATCGCGGCGAAGCCTTCGGCATCGTCGGTGGTAACGGCTCCGGCAAGTCCACCCTGCTCAAGACGGTCGCCGGCATCCTCAAGCCGACCCACGGCAAGGTCGAGGTCGACGGACGGGTGGCGGCGCTGATCGAGCTGGGTGCCGGCTTCCACCCGGAGATTTCCGGCCGCGAGAACATCTTCATCAACGGCGCCGTGCTCGGCCTGCCCAAGAAGGAGATCGAGCGCCGCTACGACAGCATCGTCGAGTTCTCGGGTCTCGAGGATTTCATCGAAGAGCCGGTCAAGAACTACTCTTCCGGGATGTACGTGCGCCTCGGCTTCGCGGTGGCGATCCACACTGATCCCGACGTGCTGCTGGTCGACGAAGTTCTCGCCGTCGGCGACGAGGCTTTCGCCCATCGCTGCCTGGCCCGCATTGAACAGTTCCTCGCCAAGGGCAGGACTCTACTCCTGGTCAGCCACTCGTTGGCGCTGGTCGAGGACTATTGCGACCGTGTTCTGTGGATGGATCAAGGCCGGGCGCGGTTGGTCGGCTCACCACGGCGGGTGATCGACGCATACCGGCAAGCGGTGGCCGAAGACGAGGGGGAAGCGCACCGCAGCGCCAAGCAGCAGGCCGACGCACAGGCCGGCCAAACAGAGTCTGGGCCGTCCTCGTCGCAAGACGATCCCACCGCGCCGAGCCCACCAGCCACCCACGGCGCCTCCACCGGGCGGGTCCGTCGTTGGGGCTCCGGCAAGGCGCGGGTGGAGAGTGTGCGCCTGCTGGTTGACGGCGAAGAACGCTACCATTTTCGAAGCGGTGAACCGGTGGTCTTCGAACTCATCGTCAAGAGTAGTGAACCGCTCACCGACTTCGTCTTCGGGGTAATGATCTCGACACCGCGCGGCATCGAGTGTTGGGGAACCAATACCGACCTCGCCAACCTCACAGCCAAACGGTTCGACGGCACCGCGCTGGTGCGCTTGGTCTGCCCCGCGCTTCGGTTGGCGCCCGGTGAGTACCTCGTCGACGCCGCCGTCCACGCCCGCGACGGATCACCCTACGACTACCGCAAACAGGCAGCCGCCTTCACCGTCACGGCGCAGGCGCGAGGCGTCGGCCTCTATTTTCCCCAACACAGCTGGCAGATCGAGGGCGACGCCTCCTGGGATCGCCCGGACGAGACGGCCTCGTAAAGCCAGGACGCCGTGCCGACGCGTGTCACGAGGGGCCTGGAGCCGGTAGTAAGCTCGGCAACGATGCGTGCGATGGCCAACCAGCGACACTGGACGTGGCTGCTGGCGCTCACCTTGGTGATCGGGTGTAGCGCGAACAGCTCCGGCCCGAAAGTCACCGCCGGTGCCCGCCTGTGGGCCGCCGGACCGGTGCGCTGGTTGATGTTGCCCGAAGAATCCAGCCGCTTCCACCAGCTCAGCACCAACCGCCAGGCGCTCGAGTTCATCGATGAGTTCTGGCGGCGCCGTGATCCAACACCCGGCGAGCTGGAGAACCCTCTGCGCGTCAGCTTCTTCGAACGCGCCGCCGCCGCCGACCGCTTCTACGGCGAGAAAGAGACCGCCGGCAGCCTTACCGATCGCGGACGCACGCTCATCCTACTTGGACATCCACCCATCCTGCGCACCCGGCGCAAGGCCGTTCCCCGCCTCGATCCAGCCCTCGGTGACCAAGCCAACCGGGTCTGGGTTCGCCTTTTGATCTGGGCCTATCCGATCCAAGAGCTGCCGCCTCGGGTTCAAGCCATCCTGGAAGAGCGCGAGCTGACGGAACTCACTCTGACCTTCGTGGACCACGGTGATCGAACCACCTTGCTGGAAGGGGAGCGTTTCCTCAAACTGATCCCCCGAGCACTCGTACGCCCCGAAGCCATGCCATAACTCAGCGGAGAAACCATGGATTCTCGTCGCCTCCTCTTGATCAGTAACTCCACCTCTCACGGCAGCGGCTACCTCGATCATTGCGCTGAGCACTTCCAAACTCGCCTGGCCGGCGTGCAGCGGGTTCTCTTCGTCCCCTTCGCTCTCTTCGATCGCGACCGCTATGCCGCCACCGCCCGAGCGCGGCTGGAGCAGATGGGCTTCGCCGTCGATGCGCTGCACCGAGCCGCGGACCCGCGCGAGGCGGTCGCCGAGGCGGAAGCCATCTTCGTCGGCGGCGGCAACACCTTCCGGCTGCTCGATTCGCTCTATCGGCTGGGGCTCATCGAAGCGATCCGCCAGCGCGTCGCCAGCGGTACCCCCTACATCGGCACCAGCGCCGGCTCCAACGTCGCCTGCCTCTCGATCAAGACCACCAACGACATGCCGATCGTCCAGCCACCCAGCTTCGACGCACTCGGCCTCGTTCCCTTCAACATCAACCCGCACTACCTCGATCCTGACCCCGACTCCACTCACCAGGGCGAAACCCGCGAACAGCGCATTCGCGAGTTCCACGAAGAAAACACCCCCCCGGTGGTCGCCCTACGCGAAAGCGCCATGCTCCACATCGAAGGCAACCACGTCACCTTCCACGGCAACACCGGCGCCCGACTCTTCCAAAGGGGAAGAGACCCTGTCGAGCACAAGGATGGGGATCGGCTTGACTTCTTGTTGCACTAGCCCACCACCACCTCACCGCCCTTGACCACCGCGGCGACCGGATTGACGCCGAAGTGGTAGGCGAGGTTGAACAGGTTGGGGGCGTCGAGGAGGACGAGGTCGGCCCGCTTTCCCTCTTCGACGCTGCCGATCTCTTCGCCCAAGCCGAGGCAGCAGGCCGGGTTGAGGGTGATGGCGGTGAGACATTCTTCAATGGTCAGACCCAACTTGAAGACGCCGAGCCAGACGATGAAGGGCAGCGACTCGGTGTGGGACGAACCGGGATTGCAGTCGGTGGCCAGAGCCAGCGCGACTCCCGCGCCGATCAGCCGCCGAGCCGGTGCATAGCCCTCCTTGCGCAGGAAGAAGCTGACACCGGGCAGCATCACCGCCATCACCTCGCGAGCCGCCATCGCCTCGATGCCGGCCTCGGATACCGCCACCAGATGGTCCGCCGAGGCAGCGCCCAGTTCAGCGGCCAGGCCGGCGGCCCCCGAGTCGACGAATTCGTCGGCGTGCAGGCGCGGCACCAGCCCGTGGTCGATGCCGGCCCGCAACACCCGGCGCGATTCCTCGACGGTGAAAACCCCCTCTTCGCAAAAGACGTCGCAGAAGGTGGCCAGCCCTTCGCTCGCCGCGGCCGGGGTAATCTCCTGACAGATTTCATCGAGGAAGCGCGCCCGTTCGGCGGCGCTACCCCGGCGTTCAGCCGGCACCTCGTGCGCCGCCAACAGTGTCGCCACCACGTCCACCACGTGGCCGTCTGCACCCCGGCGAATCGCCCGCAGCTGTTTGAGTTCTGCCGGGAGCGACAATCCGTAGCCGCTTTTCGCCTCGGCGGTGGTGGTGCCATGCGCCAGCATCCGGTCGAGCCGGGAGCGAACGTTTTCCGCCAGCTCCTCTTCGCTGGCCGCGCGGGTGGCGGCCACCGTCGACAGGATGCCACCGCCGGCGGCGGCAATCTCCTGGTAGCTCTTCCCCGCCAATCGTGCCGCCAGCTCATGCTCGCGGCTCCCGGCCCAGGGCAGATGGGTATGGCAATCGACGAAGCCCGGTACCAAGGTCTTGCCGGTGCCGTCGAGCCTGGTCGCATGCGGCAGCTCTCCAAAGCGTTGCCGGCGATCTTCAGCGCTACCCACAAAGAGGATTTTGCCGTCGCGGCAGAACACCTCTCTACCCGGCGAACGGCAGACTTCTTTGAGTTCGCTACCGCGGCGCGGTGTCGTTCCCAGCGGCGTGGCAATCTCGGCGAGACGGTGAATCAGTAGATCCATGTGCATACTCTCTTGAAATTTTCCGGCCCCGCGGTTGTCACCCGGCCAGCAGATCGTTGCCCAGCTTCTCGACCTGCTCGTCCAACCACTCTTCGACTTCCTCCCAGCGTAACCCCTCAGCCTGGCGGACCATCGGTTCGCCCTCGATGAGCGAACGGTCGGCCAGCCCTTTGAGTGCCTGCAACGGGAAGTCGCGAACGTGTCCGAACTTGTCGGCCGAGCGTGCCAGGAGTTGCGCCAGCGGCAGGTGGCGGCAAAGGAGGTAGAGATCGACAAAGTCCCGCCGCCCCCCTCGGCTGATGATCGCACCGAGCTTCATCAAGCCGAGGTCCACCGGTGAAGCTAACGCCAGGTTGGAGAAAAGAGGGGTCGGGTCGACCAACGGATAGGGATAGTGAAAGAGCTTCAGCGCAACCTCACCGACTCGGGCGAACAGATAGCCGTCGCGCGCCGTTTCAACCCTCGTGGTGTCATCCAAGGCGAGAAGATCGATCAGGAGATCTCGGCGCTGAGCGCTGGCCAACCGATTGTGCGCCGTCATCAGATCGAGGCTGACCACCGATCGGTGGCCGGTGTAGAGCGCCAATGCTGCCGAGCCGGCCAGGTAGAAGTCCTCCGCCCAAGCGCGGTCGCCCAGCCGCGCCACCAACTCGCGGCTGGTTTTCGCCAGACTATTGGCAAACCTGGGCTCTAGTGTGGCCACAGAGCCTCCCGAGCTAGCCGCGAAGACTCAGGCTCGCTACCCGAGATCCCGAAAACCCGCTGCCAGAAACGATGACTGCGGCGCGACAGCTGGCGGCTGCCGCGCTGCTCCACCCAGTGGCACAATGCCGGCCGGCCGACTTCGGTACTGAGCCAGGCGAGATCGGAGGAATCGCCCTCTTCCAACAACCGCCCGATGACGAACTCCTGCGCTTCGGGAGTAGCCAGCTGGTGCTCTTCGTAGCCGTCGAAAAGGCGCAAGGTTGCCACTGGCAGAGAGTTTCTTGATCGTTCCACTACTGGGCGTTTCCCAGGTCCAGGCGCGGTCCGAACAGAGCGGTTCCAACCCGAACGTGCGTCGCTCCCTCTTCGATCGCCACTTCGAAATCACCGCTCATCCCCATCGAGAGCCAGCCTGAAAAATCGCTCCACTCGTTGCGCTCGGCCAACTCGTCGCGCAGACCGCGCAGCTGCCGAAACCAGGCGCGGCTGGCCTCCGGATCGGCACCGTAAGGAGGAATCGCCATCAACCCTTGGATACTGAGCGATTCCAGCTCGGCCAGCGGCGTCACGGTGGCGGCTAAACCGTCGGCCGAAAAGCCGTGTTTTGACCCTTCACCGCCGAGGTTGATCTCCAGCAGGCAGGGAATGCGGCGACCGAGCCGTTTCGCCTCGCGGTCCAGCACCCGAGCGATCTTGAGGCGATCGACCGAATGGATCACATCGAACAGCTGCGCCGCCAACCGCGCCTTGTTGGATTGCAGAGGGCCGATCAGATGCCACTGAACATCCTTCGGCAAGAGGTCGATCTTCGACTTCGCCTCTTGCACCCGGTTCTCGCCAAAAACCGAGAGGCCCGCTTGGTGGGCCGCCAGCAGCTTCTCCACCGGCTGCCGCTTGCTGGCTCCGACCAGGGTCACGCAGCTGGGATCGCGCCCACTTCGCTCGCAGGCCGCTTCGATGCGCCGTTGAATCTGGCGCCACCGTTCGCTGATCGTGGGCCTAGCCCTCCGCTTCCTGCTCCGGTGGCAAGAAGAGAACCCGTTTGCAGCTGTCGCAAAGGACGATCGAACCGGAGGTGCGAATCTCGACAACACTCTGCGGCCGCACTCTGTAGTTGCAGCCGCCGCAGTGCCACATGCGCTGGTCACGGCTGCTGTCGGCCAAGCGAACGGCGGCGAGCGGGTGGCCACCGTGACGCTCGAACAGCCGGTTGAACTGGCTGAGAACTCCGGGTGAAAGACGCTCGCGCAAGGTCGCTACCGTGCCGTTCAGCCGCTCGATTCTCTCCGCGACCGCTGGCTTCTCCGCTTCCCACTTTTCAAGTTCGGTCTTGTAACGCTGGTCGAGGTCGGCGAAGGCTTGGCGCTGCTCTTCCAGATCCTTTTCCGCCTGTTCGCGACTCTCCATCGCCGCCAGCCCAAGCTCCTCGCAGGACTGAATCTGCCGCTTCATCGTGTCGATTTCATGCAGCAGGGCGCCGTACTCGCGCTGGGTCGAAACCTGGTTGATCTGCTGCTGGTAGCGCTTCAGCTTCTCTTGCGCGTCGGCGATTTCCCCCTCCGCGCTGCGCCGCTCGGCCCGTGCCGCTTCGACCGCCTCCTCCAGCTTGGCGATCTCAGCCAGCCTTTCGCTGTGCTCACCGTGAAGCTCGCTCATCCACTCTGGAATCCCGTTGAGCTGCTCTTCGGCAGCATGCAACTGATCCAGGGCGTTTTGCAGGGGTACGATCGATTCGAGTGGGCCCGACATAGGATTCGACGAGATAGTTGGTGGGTCCACCTGGATTTGAACCAGGGACCTGCCGGTTATGAGCCGGATGCTCTAACCGCTGAGCTATGGACCCAGCGACCCCAAAGACCTGTGGGGGAGCCGGAGTATATAGCACCCGGCAGGGGTGCGAAAGGGTCCATTTCGAGGCTATTTTTCGGCTTCGATTCCGGCCCGCAATTCAGTCTCGGACGCCGCTGTGCGCTGCCGGTCCACAAACCGGCTCCAAGCTGCCAGTAGGCGGACCCGCATTTGCTCGGCCAGCTGCGGATCCACCACATCTTCGACGCCGTTCGGGGTCCACCGTTGCAGCCGCAGTTCCGGCGGATACCGCGGATCGCCCAGAGGAAGCGAGGCCAAGAAGGCACGAAAGTGACGACCAAAGGCCCGTGGCGAAGCCGCGCCGACTCCGGGTCGCGGGTCAAGCTGATAGGGCCTACCTCGGTAGAAGCTCTCGCCCACCCCCGCGAACCAGGTGGTAACGCGTAGCTGCATCTCCCCTTCGATCCACGACAGGCGGTTGCTGCCAGCGGCGGCATAGAGTTCGGAGAGAATGCCCGGCTCGGCGTCCCCCATGAACAGGCTCGGCGCCACCGCGGGCAATGCGGTTCCGCCCGCCGCTTCCACCAGCGTCGCCCACAGCCGCCGGGTGGAAACCCGCTGCCCTGCGGCTGGCAGGCAGCGGCCTTCGAACGCGGCTGGGAGATCGACCACCATCGGCACTTCGAGCATCTCGCGACTGAGGGTACCTCCGTCCAGCACCCGCCCTTCCTCCCCGAGGTGTTGACCATAGGCGGATACCACCGCCACGAGTGTCCGCTCGCGCTGTCCACTTTGCTCCAAGGCGCGAAGGAATCGGCCGAGACGAGCATCGGCGCGAATCACCTCGGCGCGGTAGCTGGCATTCAGCTTCGCTACAAGTTCCTCCGGCAACGGCACATCGGGATCAAAGACGGGCGCCAAATCCGCCAGCCCCAGTTGCTCCGGTGGCTTGCCGTAGGGAACCCGCGGTTCCGGCAGCTGGATCCAAACAAAGGAGCGACTCTCGCCTAGCGAGCGCAGGAGACGCACCGCCGGTCTACCGGAACGCAGCGCTTGAAAAATGTCAAAACCCTGATGGTGACCGTGTAAGTGGTTGAACCACCTCCCTTCGCCGAATGCGGCGGTGGCAAAGCCCCGCTCGGAAAGTGCTTCGGCGAGGGTCACCAAGCCGGGCGCCAGGCTGGCCGAACGCGGGGTCAAGGCTTGATGCTGCCACGGGCGCAAACCGGTCGCCAGCGAGGCGAGTGCCGGCACCGCCCAACTCGATGATGCCACCGCTCGGGTTGAGAAGTCGGCGCGCGCAATCAGACGATCCAGGTTGGGTGTCCAACCAACCTCGCCGCCCAAGCCGCCCACCATGTCCGCCCGCAACCCTTCGAGGGTGATCAAGACGATGGGACCGTCGTGGACGGGAGGCGCCGGTGGCGAATCGGCTGCGCAGCCGGTCAAACCGACAACGAGAAGGAGAGAGGCAAGGAGCCCGGTCATCGGCTCACCGCGGCGCCCTTTCACGAGTCGCGAGTCGCGATCTCCGGATACAGGCGGCGGTAACTATCGGCCAGCAGGAGGATCCGCTTGACGTAGCGGCGCGACTCCACCAGCTGCAGCCCTTCGATGAACCGATCGCGCTCGCCATGGCCGGCTTGGCGCCACAGGCGCTGAATCCGATTGGGTCCACCGTTGTAGCCCGCCAACGCCAACTCAACATCGCCGTCGAAGCGCTCGAGCACCTGCCGGAAGTAGGCCGTCCCCAAGTACAGGTTGAACTCGGGATCCGACAGGCGCGCCGTGGAGAAGGACAAACCGAGCCGCCTGGCAACCTCGCGTCCGGTGGCCGGCATCAGTTGCAGCAGGCCGCGGGCGCCCGCGCGACTGACCGCCCGTCGATCGAAGGCGCTCTCTTGGCGCACCATGCCGAGAACCAGATGAGGATCGAGCCCTTGCCGCCGCGCCGCCGCGAGAACAGGTGCCGAGAAGTCGAAGGGGTAATACAGCGCCATGGCCTGCGCCGGTACGGCGGTTTGATTGACCCAGCCGAGTTGGGGAAAGGCTCGGACCACGGCGTCGACACTCGGCCGCCGCTCACCTTGCCGGCCCAAGATCTCAGCTCGCAGAGCGGCTTGCGCCCGGTGGTCGGCGGCTGTTCCCACGGCCTCGGATTCGGCCATCGCCAAGTCGTCGAGCCCTGCTTCGGTGAGCAATCGGGCTCGTTCGAGGCGCGAGTCTCGCGGCCAATCGACCGGTGTCGGGGCCGGGACCTCGGCCGTCTCTCCCTTCGGCAACCGGGCCCGCGCATGACGGGCGTAGAAATCGGTGACATCGGAGGCTGCTACGCGGCGATAGATGGAGCGCGCCCGCTCCACCCGGCCGAGAGCTTCATAGGCCCGGCCGGTCCAGAAGTAGGCGATCCGGGCAGTACGAGTATGGGGGTAGATCGACCGTAGCTCACTCCAGTAGCCAACCGCACCGGTGTAGTTGCGCTGCTCGAATTGCCGCCAGCCGCGTTCCCACAGGAGGGTCAGCCCCGTCTCGTCCGCAGGGTCGAGCCGCAGGAGCGCGCGCAGAACCTCCAAGGAACGATCGAACAACTCCGCCTCGTCCAGTGCCAAGAAGGTGCGGCGCATCGCCTTCAAGGTCAATTGGCGATCGCTATCGAGTTCGATCACCGAGCGCCAGTGGTCGAGCGCCTCTTGTTTGAGCTCGGCGCGCCGCAGCGCCGTGAGACCTTCGCTGCCTCGCCGCACCACCGCCAGCTCGGCCTTCGCTCGCCCCCGCAACCACTCCACCCGCGCTCGCAAGAGAGGGCTCAGGGCTCGGCTGTCGATCCCCGTCAACAGGGCGAGGGCTTGCCCCCCCACCTGCTGAGCGAGGTGAGCCTCCGCCAGGAGCATCTTCCAGTGCAGGTTGCGCTGCGTCGCCGCGACCTCTTCGAGAGTTTGCTGCGCGCTCGGCGCCAGACCGACCTCGATCAGCCGTTCGGCGCGGAGAATCAACTCTTGCTGCGTCAAGATCGCCGGCCAATCCAACGCCCCTTGCGGCGATCGGAAGAGTTCGATCACTTGCAGTTTCGACGCCTCGATGGGGGCCCGCGACAAAAGGCGGCGCGCCGCCTGCCGTTGCCGTTCCAGCTCACCGCCTGGCTGAGAAAATTGCCAGGCCAGAATATCGAGTTCGACCTGGGCAGCCCGCTTCAGTGGCCTGCTGCGCCCTTCGTCGATCCAACGCCAGGCCGCTTCTTGCTCCCCCGCGACCCATGCTGCCTCAGCCGCCCGCGACAACGCCTTCGGGACCAGCACCGAGGCCGGATGTTCGGCCAACAGGGTAGAGAGCGCTTCACTGGCGACGGCGGGATGATCGAGGGCCAAGGCACTATCGGCGAGAATCAGCAGCCGCCAGTCTTCGAAGATTCCACCCGGATCGACCGCGGCCAACAACTCTCTTTCCGCCAGCTCGGGCCGTTGGCAAGCGTGAGCGTAGAGACCGAGAAGCAGGCGAGCAGAGGCCGGCGGGCGCGGTCCATCTCCCCGCCGTACCGCCTCCTGACTTAGCCGATCGAGAGCCTGAGCGCAGTTGCCTTGCCGCAGCAATTCGGCCGCTTCCCAGCCTCCCCCGGTGGCGACTGAGGCGGACGCGGAAAGCATCGCCGGGAGGGCGGCAATCGGTTCTCCGTGGCTGTATTCATCCCAGTGACCATCCACGTCTACGCCACCCGGAGAGCAGCTCAGCCCACCCAGCAGGACCAGCAGGACCAATGCCGCTTTGGCTCCAGCACCGGAACTGGCGAAAAGAGGCTTGCTCAGCACCGTGCAGCCTGACTGGTTAGAGCCCCAGAGCTCCCTCGTCACCGTCGGCGAGGATGCGTACCAGCTCCTCCTGGAAGTAGTCGCGGGACTGGCTCACTTTTTCGTCGATCCGCTCCTCGTACATCCTGCGCGAACGGTCGATATCTTCCTTCAGCCGCCGGTAGATGTCGCGATTGCGCCGGCCTTCTTCGACCTGATCCTCATAGTAGAGGCGGATTTCGCTAACCAGCAGTCGCGCCAGTCGCCGGCCTTCATCATGCACCGCGTCCTCGGCCTTCGAGAGACCGGGACTCGCTTGACGAAAGGCCAAACCGGGACCATCGACGTCGCTCGGCGGCTCAACCTGGGCCGCGCCACCCCGAACCCCTGTCCCTGTGCCGGAGAGAGTGTCGTCCGGCGCGCGATAGGGTGCTGCCGGCTTGGCCGGAGCCTCCGGCACCGCCGCGGCCACGGGAGAGGAGGGCTCTTCGCCGAGTCTCGGCATCTGGACCAGGACCGTCTCATCCTCACTGACATCGATCGGCTCGACAGCTGCCGGTGCTACACCAGCTCCACCCTGATCCTCCGCCGGGGTGATCTCGGCTGTTCCCTCATCGAACGCCGTAGAGACATCGAAGGCAACCTCTTCCTGCGTCACCAGCGGGATTTCTTCGGTCACCAGATCTGCATCGAGCGCTGGGGCTTCGAGCACCTCGGAATCGGACACCTCGGAATCGGACACCGTGGCGGAATCCGGCAAGGTGCTCACTTCGCCATCGACCGGAGGCAGTTCCCCGATCTCCTCGCTAGCTGCCTGCTCGGCAGCCTCTGCGACCACCGAGCCGTCCGCCGCCGCCGCCGAGGCAGCCTCGATATCTTCGTGATCCACGGCGGTGAACTCTTCGGTTTCCTGCCGCCTGCCGGGCCGATCCAGCCAGTGAGAGGGATCCGCACCGGCTCCCGGCCCTTCAGCTACGGTCTCTACTTCTTCGGCTTCTTCGGCCGCGGGCTCTGCCGCTTCGACTTCGAAACTCGGCTCGGCCAACGCAGGTGCCGCATCCTCGGATTCTGCAACCTCGGCCACCGAAGCTTCTGACTCTTGCCCCTCAGCTTCCGTGTAGGGCTGCGCCACGACGGCGGCCGCGCTCTGCGCAGTCGAAATCTCCTCTCCCCACAGGGGCAAGACACTCACCGCACCGGCGGCGGCACCGTCGTCAGCCACGGCCAAGGTCGGCGTCTGGGGACGCTCGCGGAAGGCCAATGTCTCGATCGACAGGGCAGCGACGAAGGCGAGGCTCTGCAATGCCTCTAGGTCGAACGAACCCTCTTCTTCGTCATCATCGACTCGATCGGCATACAGGGCGGCCGCCAGCCGATCACCGAGGACGATCGGTACTAGCACCGCTCGATGGGGAACCGCACTCTCCAGGTGGCTACACAGCGGTGCGCAGTCCGCGGGGGACAGTTCGATACTGCCGTTGCTGGCAGCCAACCGTCCCCATGGCGAGCCCTCGGCATAGTCGAAGCTCAGGTCCGACGGTGAAGATTCACTGTCGGCAAAACCGTAGGCCCCCCAACCTCGCACTTCCTCCTTGCGGGTCAAGAAGAGCGCCGAGCGCGAGCAGAAACCTCCAGCGCACTCGAGCAGGTTGCTCAGAATCTCGGCCTGGGTCGTCGAGCGGTCGATCGCACTCAGCGCCTGTCGCACCTCCCCAAAGGCCGATTGACGGGCCGACTTCGCGGCGGCTTGTGCCAGCGGCTCGATGTCTTCATCAACGACGAAGCTTGCCGGGAGAACTTCTTCCAGCGTGCGTAGCTTCTCTTCCACCGCGTCGGTGTGCTCGCGCAACCGCTCGCTGATCTCACTGCGCAGGCTAGACAGCGCGGCCAGAACCGACTGCGCAATCCTTCGGTCTAGCTGCTGGAGCTTTTCCGACTCTGCCATCCTGCTGACCTCCAGAGGGGTTCATTCACATGGCCAACGAGGCCGAGCTGAGAGGAGGATAGATTATGGGCGACCTCCACCGAGGTGTCAAGCGAGCCGCAAACCCGAAATGTCTGTAGCCATAGGGGTTTACACATTCTGGCCCAGCCCTGCGCCGCAACCGCTCGGACCATGCGGTGCGGCCCGCGGGACTTTCACCGCAGGCTGCTATGGTAGCGTCATCCACTAGGTATTGTTGAACGTCGTTCTCGGCCAGGCCCAACCAGCCCGGAGAGTTCGACAGCGGAGGCGAAAAGGGGGAGGTGAGACGCGAAAAGGTAGGTTTCTTTCGCGTCGAGAGGGGCTGGACACAGTCTCCCTCAAGACAAACGGGAGAGGTCGAGAAGGACGCGGAGCGCGCTTTCTCGACCGGCTCCTCGATCGAACTGAACTGCGAGAGGAGGTCATCAAGATGGACCGTAAAGTGAGGGTATGGGGAAAGGGTCTGCTTGCCTTGGCACTGGTTGCATCGCTCGGGTTGGTCGGTTGCGGCGACCCTGAGGAAGCAGCTCGACTGGCCAAGGAGGCTGCCCAAGCAGAGGCATGGTCGGCGATTGAGACCGCCCAGACCGCGCTGAACACTCAGCGCCAGGAACTCAGCGACCTACAAGAGAAGATCGCTCAGGCGGCAGCTGAAGGCAGCGAAGTCACCGAGGAGGAGCTGGCTGGCTGGAAAACGCAGGCCACCGAACTCACCACGAAGGTCACCAACGCCAGCGAAGAACTCAACACTCTGGCGATCAAATTCATCAACGACGCGGAGTTGGTGCAAGGCGAAGAGATTCCCGAGCGAGTCAAAGCCGCAATCCGCATCAAGACCGATGGAGACATGGCGATCGCCCGCGAGTACATCGACGAAGGAGGCGACTACGGTCGCGCCCTGGACATCTACCAAGCCGCATTGGTGACCGATCCGGACAACCAGAAACTGAAGGACGCCATCGCTTCGGCCGAAGAACTGCGTTGGATGTCCAAAGAGCGTTTCGATCTGGCCAAGAAAGGCATGCTCAAAGAGGAGGTCAAAGCGGTCTTGGGGCCCGTCAACAGCCGCCGGATACAGGACTACCCAGACAAGAAGGTCACCGCTTGGTTCTACCCGAAAGGCCCCGAGCAAGGGGCTGCCGCTGTCTACTTCCAGCAGAAGGGAGAAGGCGAGTACAAAGTCTACAAAGTCGACTTCAACGCCGCCAAACCCAAGAAGACTCAGTAGCCCTTGCGTCGCTCTCTTCACAAGACTTCTTGACAGGCGGGCTTGGCTCGGCCAAACTATGCGGCCTTGCACTAGGTGCGCCCGGGCATTTTCTCGGCCTCCCAATGCAAGCGATACTCGAATAAAGCGAGGTGATTTCCTAGTGCCGGTCGTTCATGTGCGGGATGAAGAGAGCTTCGAGAACGCGCTGCGGCGTTTCAAGCGTAAGGTTGAGAAGGCGGGCATCCTGACAGAGCTCAGGAAGCGCCAACACTTCGAGAAGCCAAGCGTAAAGCGCAAGCGCAAGATCGTGCAGGCCCGCAAGAAGATGCTGCGCAAGCTCGCAGAAGACCGTCGGGCAGGCCTAGCCTGATCGACAGAGGGCCGGCGCAAGGCGTTGAGCCCGACAAATTCAGTCCACGAAAGCGGAGCCCCTTGACTCAGGCGGGCTCCGCTTTTTCTATGCCTGTCTCTTCCCCGCTGACGGTAGACTCGCTACAAGTCCGATGAATCTCTTGGCCCAGGTAGATCTCGACGCATCCGCGACACGGGTGTTGAGCCCCGCCAGTGGCGAGGCGCTGGAACTCGAATCCTTACTGCGGGTGATCGCCGAGTTCACCGCCACCGACCTTGGCGCCTCTCGCCTCCTGCACCAGCTCCCAACCAACGACACCCAAGAGCTGCAACGACGCCGGCGGCGCTATACCGAAGCGGCCCGCTTGCTTGCCGAGCGTCAACTGGTCGGTGCCTTCGCGGGACCGCTGGCTCCGCTCTTCGAGCGTCTAGAGACCGATAGACCCGCCTTCGACGGTGCCGCGCTGCTCGAACTCGCCGCCGTGCTGCGCTCCACCGAAGAGGCCCGCAAGCGCATCACCCAGGCCGACCCCGAGGTCCCTGAACTCGGCCTCCTGGCCGGCACAACCCCGCCGGCTGCCGGCGGCGACCCACTCGCCGACCTCGGCACGCTACGGCGACAGATCGGCAAGAAACTCGATCGACGCGGCCATGTGCGCGACGATGCCAGCCCCAGACTGGTCAGCCTTCGCGGAAAGATTCGCCAGGCTCGCGATCAGATCTACCGCGACCTCAAGAAGGTGGTCGAGCGCCAGCGGGATCACCTCAGCGAGGAGACCATTCCGTTGCGCGGCGGCCGCCTGGTGCTACTCCTCTCCTCGGGAGCCCGCGGTCGCTTTCCCGGGTTGGTTCATGGCCGCTCCGGTACCGGGCAGAGCTTCTACTTCGAGCCGCTCGGCGTGGTCGAGGCCAACAACACCTTGCAGGAATCCAGCGAGGAGGAAGCGGCGGAGAGAGCCAGGATTCTCCAAGAATTGATCGCCGAAGCACGCCGCCTCATGGCTCAGATCGAAGAGCAAGCGCGCTTTCTCGCCGAACTCGACGCCCTGCAAGCGATCACCAGCTTCGCCCAAATCGCCGGCGCGCGGCTGGCCGATCCGGCACCGGCGGGCGAGCTACACCTCCTCGCTGCCCGCCACCCCCTGCTCGATCCAAAGCTAGCTCCCTGCCGCCAGCGCGCGCTCGGCGAGGCGGGCCACGAGGCAGCGATCGAACCGCTGGAACTGACCCTCGGCTCGAACCTCGAGCCCGAAAAGCGACTGCTGGTCGTCACCGGCCCCAACGCCGGCGGCAAGACCGTCTCGCTCAAGACTCTGGGCCTCCTAGCCGCCGCGCATCAGTGCGGCTTCCCGATCCCGGTGGACGCGGGTAGCCGGCTGCCGACCTTCGACCGCATCATCGCGACGATCGGAGACGAGCAGGACTTGCTCTCCGATCGCTCCACCTTCAGCGGCCGCCTGCTGCGCCTCGACGAGGTGTGGAGAGAGGCACGCCGAGACAGCCTCATCTTGCTCGATGAACTGGGCTCCGGAACCGATCCCGAGGAAGGCGCGGCGCTGGCCATCGCCTTGCTCGAAGGGCTGCTCGAACGCCGTTGCCTGGGACTGCTGACCACTCACCTGACGCCGCTGGCGGCAGCCGCCCTGGAGTTGCCTGGTGCCGCCTGCGCAGCGATGGAGTTCGACCCAACGACCGGCGCACCCACCTACCGATTGATGCCCGGCCCTCCCGGCGGCAGCGAAGCGCTCGCCCTAGCCAGAAGGCTCGGTCTGCCCGGCGAGTGGCTCGATCGCGCCGAAGCCAAGCTCGGCAGCGAACACCGCGACCTGCGGCGACTGCTCAGCGAGGTCGATGCGCTGCGCCGGGATCTGCAACGCTCCCACACCGAACTGAGCCGCGAAGTTCAGGACGCGGCGACTCTTCGCGCACGGCTAGCCGAGCAAGAAGAGGCGCTGAGAGAGGAACGTCGAAGCGTAGCGCAACGCCTCTCCAAGGAACTTGAGAGCTTTCGGCGTGAAACTCGTGAGGCGCTCCGCGCTCAGGTAGAGCAGCTCACCAAGGCCTTCAAGGCCGGCCGCCGCAAAGGATTGGCAGCCGAAGCCGAGAAGAAACTCTTCGCCAGTGCTCCGCAGTGGACCGATGCCGAGCCGGTGATGGAGGATCTACCGCTGGAAGTTGGAGCGCTGGCGCGCCATCGCCAGTTCGGCTGGGAGGGCATCCTCGACAAACTGGCCAACGGCAAAGCCGAGGTCCGGGTGCGGGGCAAGAAGCTGCGCTGCCGGGCGGAGGAATTGGTCGGCGTGGCGAGTGCCGGCAAGAAGATCAGCCGCCCGAGTGCCAGCACCAGACAGGCCAGGGCACCCAGAGCCGACTACACCTCTTCCGGAACCCGGCAAGGCAGCTCGGACCTGGGCCTTGAAGAGGCGGTCACGGCGGAGATCAACCTGATCGGCCAGCGCGTCGAACCCGCCTTGGACCAGCTCGATAACTACCTCGACCGCGCCCTCCTCGGCCCGCATGCCGCGCTGCGCGTGGTGCACGGCTTCGGCACCGGACGGCTGCGCAAGGCGGTGCGCTCCCACCTTCACTCCCATCCCGCTGTCGCCGAATGGCGACCCGGCGCCGCCAATGAGGGCGGCGACGGAGCCACGGTCGTCGTCTTGCGGGGAGGCTGAGACCACCATGGCCATGGGCAATCTGCACCTGACGCCGCAACTGGTGCAAGCGGTGCGCGACGCTGTCGACATCGTCGCCATCGCCTCCGACCACACGCGGCTGAAGCAAAACGGCAAGCGTTGGGGCGGCCTGTGCCCCCTACACAAAGAGAAGACGCCCTCGTTCAGCGTCGACCCGGAACAGGGTCTCTACTACTGCTTCGGCTGCGGTCAGGGCGGTGACGCCATCAAGCTGCACATGCAGCTTTCCGGCGACGAGTTCCCCGAAGCGATCGAGGCCCTGGCCATGCGCTACGGCATTCCCCTACCCGCCCGCGGCCAGCGACATGCCGGCGGCGAACAAGAGCGCGACCTGCGGCCGATACTCGAAGCCGCCGCCGAGTTCTTCCGCCACAGCCTCGCGCACTCAGCCATGGCCAGCGATTATCTGAGGCAGCGCAAGATTCCTCCGCCGCTGATCGAGAGCTACAGCCTGGGGTACGCGCCAAATGAATGGCAAGCCTTGATCGGCAGTCTCACCCCCCGCTTTTCCGTCAAGGATCTAGCCGCCGCTGGCCTGATCGTCCAGCCCGAAGGAGGCAAGCGCCCCTACGACCGCTACCGCAACCGGCTGATCTTTCCCATTCACAACGCTTCCGGCCGGCTGGTCGGTTTCGGTGGCCGCACCCTCGGCGAGGACCGCGCAAAATACATCAACAGCAACGAGACCGCGAGCTTCCGCAAGAGTTCCATTCTCTACGGCCTGAACCAGGCCAAACGAACGATCCGCGACGGCGGCGTGGCGATCCTGGTAGAGGGATATTTCGACGTCATCGGTGCCGCCGCCTGCGGTTTAGGCCACGCGGTGGCCGGCATGGGTACGGCGCTAACCGTCGAGCAGAGCCGGTTGCTGGCGCGCTACGCCGAAGAGGTGGTCATCGCCTACGACGGCGACAGCGCGGGAGACAAGGCCTTCCGCCGCGCCCTGCCCCTCCTGTTGGCCGAGGATCTCGAAGTACGGCGAGCCCATTTCGGGGAGGGAGAGGATCCCGACTCTCTGCGCCTCAAAGAGGGCGAAGAGGCCGTCCGGCAAGCGGTCGACTCGGCACAGGATGGCGTGATGATGGAATTCAACCGCATCCTGCCGAGGCGCCAAGAGCTGGGACCCAGCGACCTCAAGCGAGTGAGCGAACAGATCATCGCGCTGCTCGGACGGGTGTCCGATCCCATCGTCAAAAGCAACTACTGGACACGAGCGGCCGAGAGGCTGGGAACCAGCCCCGAAATCCTGCGCCAGAAGATCGCTCAAGAAGGCAGAAAAGCCCGGCGCTACGGCGAGGAAGAAGAACTCCTCGCCCCAATTCCAGTCCGCCGCCAGGTGCGTGGTCTGGAAGAACAAGTGCTCTCTCTGCTGCTGGCCGGACAGCGCCCGGTGCCGCCACTCGACCAGCTGCCACCGGCGGAAGTTTTCTTGGACACGCAATGTGGGAATATTTTTCGTGCCTTCGTTGCTCTCTACAAGGAAACGCCAGACGGGGCGCCGCCCACCGCTCAGGCAGTACTGGCCACTCTCGGCTCGGAAGATTCGATTGACCGACTAGCCCAGATTCTGCTAGAAAAGTCGGCTGACCCTGGCATCGCGGGACTGGTGGGCCTTCTCGGCACGCTTGAGAAGCGCTGGCAACAGAAACGTCAACGCGATTTGGCAGCGGAAATAGGTGAGGCGCAAAGACGGGGGGATCACGAGCGCCTGGAACGCCTAGTGCAGGCAAAGACATCCCTCAGCCGGAGTCTTCACCGGGGACCGGCACCCGAACCAGAGCCTACTTGAGACCACAACCTCGACGGATTTCGGCTTTACCCTCCTCCCTCCCGGAATCCACTGGTACATCCAACGGTAGCCGCCCTCCGGCTCCCGCCGCCATCTATTGGAGGCACTCGTGAGCAAATCAACCACAACTCCCGCGCCCGTTGAAGAGCGCTACACCTCCGTTCGCCAGCTGATCGAACTGGGGTCACAAAAGGGCTATCTGCTCTACGACGAGATCTACGAGATCCTGCCCGACGAAGTCGTCGGCCTGGCGGACGAACTCGACGAGATATACCGACGCTTCAACGAGTTGGGGATCGACGTCATCGATCGGCCGGAGCGCTACCTCAATCGCCAAGAGCCCGACACGCCGGTGGGCGATTTTGAGAAGAAAGAGGCGGAGACCACCCCCGAGTACACCCTAACTCCGCACGAGAAGACCAACGACCCGGTACGCATGTACCTTCGGGAAATGGGCACCGTGCCGCTGCTCAACCGTGAGGGCGAAGTCGAGATCGCACAGCGTATCGAGCAGGGCGAGGTGATGATTTACGAGGCGCTGTGCGAGAACACCGTCGTCTTGCGCGAGTTGCTGCGCTTGAACGAGACAGCGCAGCGCGACCCGCGGGTACTGCGCGAATTGATGGTCGCCGAACCCGACGAACCCCTCGATCCGAAGGCGGCCGACCGCATCAAGGCCAACCTCGCCATCTTCCAGAAGATCGGCAAGATCGAGCAAGAAATCGGCAAGCTGCGCAAGAAACAGAAGCGCGCCAAGCCGGAGTCCGACAAGTTCAGCGAGTTCGAGCGCGAGACCGACCGGCTCCTCGGCAAGATGGCCAAGGACATCCGCGCCATAGATTTCTCTATGCAAACCGGCCGCATGGTCGACTTTCTGAAGAATATCGACCGCAACTTCGCCCGCTATGAGCAAGACATCCGCCGGGCGCAGACGGCGCTCAAGCGCGAGTCCAACAGCGAGCTACAAGCCTTGCATCGCCGCCGCATCGGCAAGTACCGCGTCAAGCTCAAGGAGCTGGAGGAGCGCTACGGAACCACCCACGCCGAGATCTCCGCTTCCATCCGCAAGATCCGCGCCGGCGAACGCACCTGCGAGCGGGGCAAGGAAGAGCTGATCGTCGCCAACCTGCGTTTGGTGGTTTCGATCGCCAAGAAATACACCAACCGCGGCTTGCAGTTTCTCGACCTCATTCAGGAGGGCAATATCGGCCTGATGAAGGCGGTCGAGAAGTTCGAGTACCGGCGCGGCTACAAGTTCTCGACCTATGCCACCTGGTGGATTCGCCAGGCGATCACCCGTGCGATCGCCGATCAGGCGCGCACCATCCGCATCCCGGTGCACATGATAGAGACCATCAACAAGCTCACCCGCACCAGCCGCTCGCTGGTTCAGGAGCTAGGTCGCGAACCGACCGCCGAGGAAATCGGCGAGCGCATGGACCTGCCCGCCTCCAAGGTGCGCAAGATCATGAAGATCGCCCAGGAGCCGATCTCGCTGGAAACACCGATCGGCGAAGAGGAAGATTCGCACCTCGGCGACTTCATCGAAGACAAGAACGCAACCTCACCGATCGAGTCGGTGATCTTCACGAACCTGCGCGACCAGACCCGAGGCGTGCTCAAGACCCTCACTCCGCGCGAGGAGTTGGTGCTCAAGATGCGCTTCGGGGTCGGCGAAGGTTCCGAGCACACCCTCGAAGAGGTGGGCCGCTCCTTCAACGTCACTCGCGAGCGCATCCGGCAAATAGAGTCCAAGGCTCTGCGCAAACTGCGCCACCCGAGCCGAGCCACCCGGCTCAGAGCCTTCCTAGAAAACACCGAGTCGTAAGCTGCGAGGCGGATTGACAAGCCCCGATCCCAGGGCCTAAGATCCGCCTCCAGAGCCGTCCCGGCTCGCAAGAAAATCAGTTCCTGGGTAGCTCAGTGGTAGAGCGGTCGGCTGTTAACCGATTGGTCGGGGGTTCAAATCCCTCCCCAGGAGCCATTCTTGCTCCTTCCGCACGTATGGGCGTGCTAATGACCGGTGGCGTGACCATCCACCGTGCATTTGATCCACTGAGGGTAGTTGGCGAAACGATGCCCTTCAGGTGTGAGAGTATTTCCTGTGTCTACGGCGAAGCTTAAAATACGCCGGGGTGCACACAGAACTCGTTCACTTGTTAGGTGAACCGTTTTTGACCTGTGGAGGCGGCGTGGATATACTCTTCAAAGACAACGCGTTGCGCCGTCTGTGTACCCAAGAACGTGTGATGCTAAGGGCTCTGGGCAAGAAAGGTGCACGCAAACTCCGCGCCCGTCTCAAGGACCTGCAAGCTTTTTCAAATATGAAGGAAGTTTGCTTCGGGCGACCGCACCCGCTTCGAGGTCACTTCAAAGAATGCCTGGGGCTAGATCTTGATGGCGGGCGACGCTTGGTATTGGAAGCCGCCAACGAACCTATCCCGCGAAACGAGGACCACAGTATCGATTGGAGTTCGGTCACTCGGGTACGCGTCATCTTCATCGGGGACTACCATGACTAATTCCATGCCATTCGAGTCAGATTGGGTTTCGCCACCTGGTGAAACCATCGAAGACGCGCTCGAAGAACTAGGCATGACTCAAGCCGAATTCGCTCAGCGATCAGGTTTCAGTAGAAAACATGTCAACGGCCTGATCAAGGGTAAGGTCGCGATGACCGCCGAAACGGCTTTGAAACTGGAAGCGGTCCTCGGCGCACCCAGCTCTTTCTGGCTTCGACGCGAGATGGAGTATCGCGAAGACTTGGCGCGGCGCAAAGCGCTGGACGATGCGGCACAACTCAAAGACTGGCTGAAAGAGCTTCCGCTGCGCGAGCTGATCAACCTCGGTTGGTTCAATGAGTACAGCCACAAGGGCCAGCAGGTGCTTGAGGCCTTGCGTTTCTTCGGTGTCGCTAGCGTGGATGCCTGGAGGGTACAGGTCGAAACCAGGGCACCAGCCTTTCGCGCCTCCCCCAAGTTCGCCAAACAGAGAGGCGCAGTAGCCGCCTGGTTGCGCAAGGCGGAGTTGGAAGCTCACCAAAGGCGCCTCGCACCCTTCGACCGTGAATCCCTCATCGGCGCGATTCCGCAACTGCGTTCACTGACCAACGAGGCAAACCCCAAGATCTTCATCCATGCCCTGCAGAAAACCTGCGGAGACTGTGGTGTCGCCGTGGTGTTTGTACCCGCCCCCAAAGGTTGCCCAGTATCCGGTGCAACTTGGTGGTCCGCCGCCGACCGTGCTGTCTTAGCGCTCAGCCTACGCCACAAGACCAACGACCATCTCTGGTTCTCCTTTTTTCACGAGCTGGGTCACCTTCTCAAGCATGGGAAGAAACTTCGCTTCGTAGAGGGCATGGGCCTCGATGGACTTGACACGGAGAAAGAGCATGAGGCCAACGTTTTTGCCGGCAAGACCCTCATCCCACAGTCTTTCCCGCTGCAACGGTTCTCCACTGGCCGCATCTCCGCCGAGGCGGTGAAGTCCTTTGCCAGAGAGTGCAACGTAGCACCGGGTATCGTCGTGGGTCGACTCCAACACGAGGGTCTCTTGCCACGAAGTCACCTCAACGGTCTCAAGGCCCGTTATTCCTGGCAGCAAGGCTAACGCTGCAGGACGGAGGCCGGTCCGAGCGAAATCGCGCACCTGTGTGTCACGTGGCTAGCCGTTGCCGATCTCCAAAGTGCAGCTTGCCCGGAGTATTGAGCAACAATGCCACCTGGCCACCCCCACTAAGCGATCGCTTCTCTTGGTCGCGCGGTCCGAAGCGATCGCTTATTATTGAGCCGCGCTACGAAGCGAGCCCTACCTTGGAGGATGGATGCGCAGAACAACCGGGAGGATCGAGCGAACGAGGGTCGCGGGCGAGGAGGTCGCGGCCTTCGTGCCCTATCCGCTCGCGCCGAGCGACCCTCCTCTCGCACTCAACGCCGAGGCACGGCGCTTCTGTGCCACTGCCGAAGAGCACCTCCAGCGTCTCGACCTGGCGGCTGAACTCGTACCCTCGGTGGACTGGTTCATCTACGCCTTCGTTCGCAAAGAGGCCGTTCTGTCGTCTCAGATCGAGGGAACCCAGGCCACGCTGATGGATCTCCTCGAACTGGAGGCACACGGTGGCGAGGCTCCTGACGCTGAGGTCGAGGAAGTCTGCAACTATCTCGATGCCCTGAGCTACGCCCACGAGGAGATGAGTCGTCCCGACGGTCTGCCTATTTCCGTTCGCCTGCTTTGCGAAACTCACGCCCGGCTCCTACGAGGAGTGCGTGGTGCCGCGAAGCAACCCGGTGAACTGCGCCAGAGCCAGAACTGGATCGGGGGAACTCGCCCCGGCAACGCGGTCTTCGTTCCGCCACCTCCCCACCTTGTCGCAGACCTTCTCGCGAACCTCGAACACTACGTCCACGGCAGTAACAGCCTCCACCCGCTGGTACGAATCGCTCTGGTCCACGCCCAGTTCGAAACGATCCACCCCTACCTCGACGGCAACGGCCGGCTTGGCCGGCTGCTCATCACGCTACTGCTCGGCCATTGGGAGCTGCTCCATGAGCCGCTCCTCTACCTGAGCCTGTTCTTCAAGCGCCATCGTCGTGAGTATTACCGGCGGTTGAGCGCCATACGCGAGGAGGGCGACTGGGAAGGGTGGATCTCTTTCTTTCTCGAAGGGGTGGCGACCATCGCGGCGGAGGCTGTCGATACCGCCCGCACCTTGCACACCCTCGTCACCACGGACCGGCAGCGTGTTGTGACCGCACCTCACACTACGGTGCTCGCCATCCGGCTCTTCGAATTCCTGCCTAGCCATCCGATCCTGAACGTAGGACGGGCGATGGAGCTACTCGCGGCTTCGAGGCCCGGAGCGGCCAAAGCGGTTCATGTCCTGGAGGAGGCCGGCGTTCTCGTCGAAACAACCGGTAAACGAAAGAACCGCGCCTTCGGCTACGAGTCCTATCTCCAACGGTTGCGCGAAGGAACGGAAATGCTCCATCCAAAGGCTGATCGTGCGTAGGAGACATTGGACGCACTGCTTGTGGGCCGCCTTGGCGCTCCTTCTGGCGCTTGCGCCGCGCGCTCATGCCCTCGACTGGGAGCACTGGTATGTCGTCGAGCTGGCTGGGCAGCGGGCGGGGTGGATGGTCGAGCGGCAGACGACGCTGGGGGGTCGGATCACCTCGCAAAGTGAGTCCGAATTGCGCATCAGTCGGGGCGGAACCGCGTTGGTGTTGACCATGTCTAGCCAGTTCGTCGAGACGGTGGCCGGGGAGCCGATCTCGATGCGCACGGTTCAGCGCTACGGCCAAGAGCCGATGATCCTCGAAGCTGAGTTCGACGGCGACACGGTGATCGAAAGGACCACTCAGGGCGAAACGGCCCGTGAGAGGCGACTGCCGGCCGCCGAGAAAGGCTGGCTGACCCCGGCGGCTGCCCAGCGGCGTCTCGCCGAGTTGCTGCGCAGCGGCGCCACCCGGTTCAGCCATCGCACCCTCGACCCACTTGCCGGTCTGACCCCGATCGAGATCGAGGGCACCCGCGAGCAAGAGCTGGCCGATGGGGCCACACGATGGCGGTTGCGGGTCAGCATCTTGCCCGGCCAGGAGGAGATCGTCGATTTCAACGCTGACGGTACCTCTCTGGCCAGCACCACCTCCATGCTGGGAATGGAGCTGATCTACCGGCTGAGCGATCGCGCCACGGCGCAGGCCCAAAACGGCTCCGCACCTGAGCTGCTGGTAAGTTCTCTGATCCACCCTGACCGCCCGATCGCGCGACCGCGCAGCCTGCGTCGCGCTGTTTACCGGCTCTCGCTTCCCGAAGACACCTTGCCGCAGCTTCCCTCGGACGGCGCTCAACAGGTGGAGCGCGCAGCCGATGGATCCGTCCGTGTCCACGTCACCGCCAGCGCAGATAGGGACCCCGCCGGGCGGACAGCCGCAACTGAGAGTTCTGCCACGACCTCGACCCCGATCGACCGCCAGCTCTTGCTGCGGGCCACGCCTTACCTCGATTTTCAGGCCGAGGCGGTGCAGGCGGCGCTCGCCACCACCGCCTTGCCCGCCTCAGCGACCGCCGCCCAACGTGCCGAGTTGCTGCGCCGCCGCGTTCATCGGCTGATGACCCGTAAAGACCTCGCCACCGGTTTCGCCACCGCTTCCGAAGCCGCCACCGCCCGCGCCGGCGACTGCACCGAACACGCGGTGCTCTTGTCGGCACTACTGCGCGCCGACGGGATTCCGGCGCGCGTCGTCTCCGGCCTGCTCTATGTCGACCGATTCGCCGGCGAGCGCCAGGTTTTCGGCTACCACCTCTGGTCGCAAGGGTGGATCGACGGCCGCTGGATCGACCTCGACGCGATGACCGCCACCCCCTTCGACGCCACCCACATCGCGCTGGCGACCTCCCCCCTCGACAACCAAGAGGACTTCGTGGCCATCTCGGCCAGCCTTCTGCCTTTGATGGGCGCTCTGAGAGTCGAGGTGGTCGAACTACGCCACGCGGGAGAGAAGAACGAGCCCTAGAGGTCCGGCCGGAAAGTGGCGTGAATCAGGCGTATAATTGAACATGCTCGGACAACGCAAATCTCAGCGCAGTTTGTTCAGTGCGGGAGTTCAATTGGGCCCCAAGACTGTAGAGCGAATGGGACTCTACGGACGA
>JAJRVQ010000127.1 GCA_024277255.1 Acidobacteriota bacterium
GGTTGGCAGGTCGAGGGTCTCGAAGATCGCATGCAGGTTGTTTTCGACGGTCAGCTTGCGGAACACCGATGGCTCCTGCGGCAGGTAGCTGATGCCTCGTTGGGCCCGCATGTACATCGGCAGATCGGTGATTTCCTCGTCACCGAGGAAGACCTGGCCGCGATCGGGAGGCGTCAGCCCGACCACCATGTAGAAGGTGGTGGTCTTACCGGCGCCGTTGGGGCCGAGAAGGCCGACGATCTCGCCCGGGTGCACCTCGATCGAGACATCCTGAACCACTGGCCGGCCGCGATAGACCTTGCGCAGGTTCTTGGTGGCGAGTTGCCTGGTACCTTCGGTCATCGGTTCTCCGAGTCGGTGGTCGCGCTGTGGTCAGGGAGTGAGGCACCGGACTGGAAGGTACCTGTTTCGAGATCGTAGACCATACGTTTACCGGTCACGACCCGGCCTTGCCGATCTTCGAGTTGCACCGGGCTGCCGCGAATGTCGATCACCTGCTCGCCGATCCGGTAGAGGGCGCTGTCACCGCCTGAGATCACCGTGCCCGAAAGCGGGTCGAGGATCTCGACGTTCTCTTCGCACAGCATCCTTTCCGCTCCTCCGTCAGGGTCCATCTCGACACTCAGTTGCTGGCAGCTGATGGCACGTGTGCCTTGCAAGGAGCGCACCGAGCCGCTGTAGATCAGACTACCCGCCGCGCGCAGATAGTGCATCGCATCCGCGGTCACCTCGATCGGTGTGGGAGGCGTCTGTGTCGCCTCGCCGCTGGTTACGCTACGGCCCATGGTGCGAACGTGGCCCTCGGCGACGAGGCTTTGCTCATCCTCTTTGCCGGTCAGCGAGTCGGCGAGAATCAGGTCGTTGCCGCGCCAGGCTCTCACCTCGCCGCGAAAGAGGAAGCCGGGCGGCTTTTGGCGCAGGTAGGCTTGCTCGGCCTCGATCCAGATGGCCCCTTCTCCTCCACCCAGCGGACTGCCTTCGAGGAGCCGGCCGCCAGTCTCCTCAGCCAGGCGCGAGCGGGTGCCGCCGCTGGCGTGGAGCACACCGCTGGCCCGGTCGTATTGCACCAGCGGTCCCGAGAGGTCGCCGCGATCACTCTTCAAGTGCACCGGCGCACCTTCGAACTCACCCGTCAGTCTGGCGAAGTGGAAGGTGGCGCGGTCCGCGTCGACCTCCACTTCGTCGTCGCGGAAGGCGACCTTCTCGTCGAACACCGCCTGCTCGATGTCGCCGTTCGGGGTGAAGAAGGCCTCGGCCCGGCGTCCACTGATCCTGCGCCCTTCGCTCGCGTCGGTGTCGCCGGCCAGCGTCTCGACCAGGACGACATCGCTCCACCCCTCGGCTCCGGCCACCAGGCCGTTCTCGAAGTGACCGACGAGGTAGCGGGCACTGAGTTCGAAGCCCGATTGGCCTGGCTCAGCCCCCGGCTTGGCGAGGATTCGAGCCTGCTTGTTTTTCGATCCTTCGAGTTCGAACTGGCGAGGCGAGATGCTCTCGGTTTCGAAGTTCACCGACAGGCTGCGACCCGAGTAATCGAGGCGCCGTGATTCGCCTGCCCGCCCCATCTTGACCCAGCCCTCGATTCCCCACAGAGCGCGGATGAACCTCGGAAAGGTCTCCGTATCGTCGAGGAAGAGGCTGAGCCGCTGGCCTTGAAGACGGCCGCCGTCAAACTGTAGCGCTGCCCCGCCGTCGACTCGGATGTGGTGGCGAACGCGATCGAAGAGGAGGCGCTCGGAACTGAGGGTGAACCGATGTTGGGCCTCCGGCAAGCTCTGCATCCAGACATCTCCGGAGAGCAGGTAGAGCCCGTCCTTGAGGTGGATTCGCAGGTGCTGGGCCTCCCCCTCGGCCAGATCGGCGTAGACGAATTGCAGCTTCTCATCGCCGCGTAGCAAACGGCCCCTGTGCCGTAACTCGAGGGACGACGTGGTCAGCCGCAGTCCTGATTGGCTGGTGACCGTGACCTCATCCAGCAGAGTGACGTCGTCGGTGAGCGGATTGAAGTAGGCCTCTTTGCTGGTCAGCGTGTAGATCTCGTCACCGACGAAAACCTGCGCGTGCATGCCACGAACAAAGGTCTGTTGGTCGGGGTCCGACTGAGAACTCTCGCCATCGAGGATGAAGATCGTCTTGCCCTGGTCGGTGAGCACGTGCTGGAAGGCCGAGCTGGCCATGCGGATTTCGCCGAGGCCGCTGTCACCGAGTTTCTGCGTCGCTGCCGAGGTTGGCGTCGGCGCCTTGCCGGCTTGCCCGAAGCGGTAGAGACCGTAGAGGGCGGCGAGGGAAACCACCACCGCGAAAAGCAGCAAGATACGTAGTCGTCGTACGAGGTTCGGACTCTTCATGGGCTCTTCATACGGGGCCTGCGCAGGTCATCGGCAGGCGTCGGTGGTGGTTGAGTGTTGGGGGTTCACGTTGACCAGTGCGACTCAGATCTCTCTGGCGTCGACCAAACGCAAGACCGGCTCGCCGCCACGATAGTCGTCGCGCTCCAGAAACCCTAGTGTCTCAAATCTACCGGCCAGTTTCTCAGCCCGATCCGACCAGCCCCAGCCGAGGAGGCGTAGCGGCGACCCGTCGTCGCCCAAGGCCATGGCGGAGAGGTGGCCGTTGCCGAACAGGCGGGGTGATCCTTGGAGGTGCAAGGGACCTACCAGGAGCATCGGCTGCGGGTTGCCCTCACCGTGAGGTTCCAGATTTCGCATGGCGCTGAGCAACGAGCGGTTGGCTTCGCGAGGTGAGAGTTCCAGCTCATATTGATAGCGCTTGCGTAGCAGTTCGCCCGGCCACTCCTCGGCTTTCTCTTCCCAGCGCCGGCGCACCGTTTCGAGTTGCGTGCGGCTGAGCGTCATGCCGATCGCCTGTGCGTGCCCACCGAAGCGCAGGTAGTCCTGCTTCCAGGCGGCGAGGAACCGATGCAGATCGATACCCGCAACGCTGCGCCCTGAACCGGTGGCGGTATCGGTTTCGGTATCGAGGCTGAGGAGAATGGTCGGCCGGCAAAGTTCCCGCGCCAACCGACCGGCGGCGATGCCGACGACTCCCCGGTGCCATCCTTCGTTCCAGGCGACGGCGATCGGTGGCAGCGAGTCACGGGCCTCGATGGTGGCTCGTGCCTCTTCGACCACTTTGGCCTCTTCCGCTTGCCGATCCCGGTTGGACTGATCCAACTCGGCGGCGAGAGCTTCCGCCTGTTGGTGGTCGGTGGCCAGAAGTAGCTCCAGCGCTCGATCGGGGCTCGCCAGCCGGCCCGCCGCGTTGATCCGTGGCCCCAGGCGGAAGCCGACATCGGAGGCGGTGAGAGGTGGCTTGACTCCGGCCTTCTTCATCAAGGCCCTGAGCCCTAGTGAGCGAGTCTGTCCGAGTGCCTTGAGACCGAGGGCGGCGATCACCCGATTCTCGCCGCGCAGGGGGACCATGTCGGCGATGGTGCCCAGGCAGGCGATTCGCAACAGCTGGTGGATGGGAAGGCTGCGGCCACACCGATCGGCGAAGGCCAGGGCAAGTTTGAGCGCCAGGCCGACGCCGGCCAGATCGGGAAAGGGATAGGTGCAATCTTCCTGGCGCGGATTGATCAGCAAGGCGCCGGCCGGTAGCTGGTCGCCGGGGATGTGATGGTCGGTGATCAGCACGTCGATGCCCGCCTCGGCGGCGCGGTCGACCGCGGCCATCGAGGAGACACCGCAGTCGACGGTGACGATCACCGAGGCTCCAACTTCTTGGGCCCGATCGACGTGCACCGGTTGAAAGCCGTAGCCCTCGAGCAATCGGTGCGGCAGAATCGGCTCCGCTGTCAGGCCGCAGGCGCGTAGCACTCCCAGCAGCAGGGCGGTCGCGGTGACGCCGTCGACATCATAGTCGCCCACGACGACGACCGCTTCCCGTTGCTGCAGGGCCCGGTGCAGCCGCTCGACCGCCTGCGGTAGGCCGGCGAGCAGGTGCGGATCGTGAAGCTGGTCCAGCGCCGGGGTGAGGAAGCGTTGGACGGCGGCGGAGTCTTCGACGCCACGCCGAGCCAGGAGCGCCGGAAAGAAGGCCGGGAGGCCGTCACAGCCGAGCTGCGCGGCGACTTCAGGAACCGGCGCGCAATGCCATTCGGCCGCGGTTGTGGAGAAGGTCAACGTTCCTCGAAAGCACCGAGGGCGCGGAACTTGGCGTAGCGGTTGGCGAGCAAGGTGTCGGCATCGAGCGGGTCTAACTCGCTGAGGCTCTGCTCGATCACTTCGCCGACTCGCTGGCAGGTCAGCTGCGGGTCGCTGTGGGCGCCGCCGAGAGGTTCGGGGATGACCGAGTCGACGACGCCCAGTTTGATCAGATCCGGTGCGGTCAGGCGTAGCGCCTCGGCGGCCTCCGCCTTGCGGCTCTGGTCTTTCCAAAGGATGGCGGCGCAGCCCTCGGGCGAGATCACCGAGTAGGTCGAATACTCCAGCATGTAGACGCGATCACCGATCCCCAGGGCCAGGGCTCCCCCGCTGCCGCCTTCACCGGTGATGGTGACGACGATCGGCACCCGCAGTGAGGCCATCTCGATCAGGTTGCGGGCGATGGCTTCGGCCTGGCCGCGCTCTTCGGCGCCGATACCGGGATAGGCGCCGGGGGTGTCGATGAAGGTGAGTACCGGCATGGAGAATTTCTCCGCCAGTTTCATCACCCGCAGCGCTTTGCGATAGCCCTCGGGCCGCGGTTGGCCGAAGTTGCGGTGGATGCGAGATTTGGTGGTGCGCCCTTTCTGGTGGCCGATGACGGCGACCGATCGATCTCGGAAGCTGGCGAAGCCGGCGACGATGGCCGGATCGTCGCCAAATCGGCGATCGCCGTGGATTTCGACCCACTCCTCCATCAGGTGGTCGATGTAGTCGAGCGCGTAGGGTCTGCCGGCGTGGCGAGCGACGAGGGTCTTCTGCCAGCGGTTGAGGTTGCCGTAGACCTCGGCGGTCTGTTTGGTCAGCGTGGCGCGGAGTTTTTCGAGTTCCTTGGAGTGGTCGCTACCCTCGGGGTAGCCCTCCAGTTCCTCGATGCGGCGGCGCAGTTCGACGAGCGGTTCTTCAAAGGCGTTGTCAGCTAGGACCATACTGCGGGAACCTAACATCAATGGGGGGGGCGTCAAAGGGGTTGGCCGAGCCGGTCTCTGCCGCCAAGTGGCCGGGCGGCCGCGTGGGCAGGATGGTTGCCCTGCGCGTCGGCCCGCTCCGGGCGCCCGCTGAACTCGCCGCTTCGCGGCTCAAACAGCAGCGGTCGCTTTTCCTCCGCGCGCCGATCCGTGCCCTCGGCTGGCCAGTGCCCGCAGCCTAAGGCCACTTGGCGACAGAGACCGACTCTAGGGTGGTGGGTGTTTGACGCCTCGCGTCTCGCTTTGCTCGACTCTCGGCTCTGTCCTGCTCCAGGAATCGAGATCTCGCCGCCTCGCGTCTCGCTTCGCTCGACTCTCGGCTATGTCCTGCTCCAGAAATCGAGCCTTCGCCGCTTCGCGTCTCGCTTCGCTCGACTCTCGGCACGATCCTGCTTCCACCATCGAGCCTTCGCCGCTTCGCGTCTGTTATTGCTGATCTTGACGCCGTCCCGTAGGGGCGCAATTCATTGCGCCCGCGCCGGCGGAACGCACGACCCCCGCCGCCCCGGGCCGTCCTACAGGAGGTGGTAGGGGTCTACGTCGATGGTGAGATCATAGGAGGTTTTTTGGGGGATGACGGCTCTTAGGAGCTGGTGGAGGTTCTTGCCGGAGGTTCCTCTGAGGAGTAACTGGAAGCGCCAGCGGTTTCTTAGCTTTTCTAGGGGGGCGGGGGCGGGGCCGGTGATTCTTAGGGCACGGGCTAGGGGGTGCTGTTGGAGTTGTTGGGCGAGTTGGGCCATTTTCTGTTGGGCTTTGTCGCGTTTGGCGTCTTGGACCAGGAGTTGGACCATGCGGCTGTACGGAGGGTAGTGGAAGGCCTGGCGGAAGCGCATTTCTTGTTGGGCGAAGGCGGAGTCGTCGTGGTTGAGGGCGGCTTGGATGGCGTAGTGGTCGGGGTGGTAGGTCTGGATGACGACTTTGCCGGGCCGTTTGCCTCGGCCGGCTCGGCCGGCGAGTTGGGTGAGGAGGTTGTAGGTCTTCTCCACCGCTCTGAAGTCGGGGAAGCCCAGGTAGGTGTCGGCGGCGAGAACGGCGGTGAGGGCGACTTTGGGGAAGTGATGGCCTTTGGAGACCATTTGGGTGCCGATCAGGATGTCGACTTCGCCTTGGCCGAATCTCTCCAGGACGGCGGCGGCGCCGCCGGGGCGGCGGACGGTGTCGCGGTCGAGGACGGCGAGTCTCGCCTGCGGGAAGAGTTCGCGGACCTGTTCTTCGACTCTTTCGGTGCCGGCTCCGATGGGCTCCAGGGCGCTCTCGCCGCAGGCGTGGCAGGTTTGGGGGACGGGGCGGGTGGAGCCGCAGTAGTGGCAGACGAGGATCTTCCGGCGGCGGTGGAAGGTTCTCGGCAGGCCGCAGGCGTCGCATTTCTGGTCTTCGCCGCAGGCGCGGCAGAGGAGGATGGGCGAGTAGCCTCGGCGGTTTCTGAGCAGGATGATCTGATCCTTGGCTTCCAAGGCCAGGGTCACTTCGCTGCACAGCCGCTGGGAGAAGGTGATGTCGCCGGGTCTGCGGCTCGATTTGGGCTCCCGGCGCAGGTCGACGAGGATTCCCTCCGGCAGTTTCCCCTGCCCCGCTCTCTGGGTCAGTTCGAGCCGGGTCAGTCTGCCCCGCTGCACGTTGTGGCGGGTCTCCAGGCTGGGGGTCGCGGAGATGAGCAGGGTGACCGCCCGGCTGTCGCGACCACGGACCAGCGCGAGGTCGCGGCCGTTGTAGTGCGGTGAGATGTCCTGCTTGTAGGAGGAGTCCTGCTCTTCGTCGACCACCAACAAACCGAGTTCTTTGAGCGGCGCGAAGAGGGCCGAGCGGGGGCCGAGGACGACGTGGGCGCTGCCCTGGCGAACCCGTTCCCATTCCTGGTGGCGCTCGTTGGTGCTCATCGCCGAGTGGAGGATCGCCAGCTGATCGCCGAAGCGCCGGCGGGCCTGCTGGGCCAGGGCCGGCACCAGGGCGATCTCGGGAACCAGGAGGATCGACGAGCGGCCCAGGGCGAGGGCGTGGGCGGCGGCGCGCAGGTAGACCTCGGTCTTGCCCGAACCGGTGATGCCGGCGAGCAGGAAGCCGGCAGGGAAAGCCGCTCCCTGTGCGGCCTGGTCGAGCGCGCCGGTGATCGCATCGACAGCCACCCGTTGGTCCTGGCGCAGAACGATCTTCGCCGCCTCGCTGTGGGGGCTCAGCTGGTGCCGATCGAGACCGATTCGTTCGATCTGGGTGAAGCTGCGCAGCAGTTCCAGCTTGACCAGCCGGCGGACGACGGCCGGCGTGCAGCCGACGGCGGCGGTGACGCCGGCGACCGAGTCGGGCCGGCCGAGGGCGGCCAGATACTCGATCACCGCCCGTCCTTTGACCGAGCGTCCCGCCTTCCCCATCGTCTCTTCAAGCTCGGCGCCAGGGGGCAGCTCGACCGCGTTGGAGTAGCGGGCGCCGCGCCGCCGGCGCTCGCCGACCACGGCCCGGCCCTCCTCCGCCAGCCGGTCGAGCAGGTCGGCGAGGTCGGGCAAGCCGGTGGCGCGCTGAAGCTGCGCCACTTTCACTCGCCCCTTGGCGCGCAGGAATTCGACCACCTGGCGCTCCTTCTCGGAGCGGGGAGGCGCCAGCGCTCCGGCGTCGGTCAGCCAGACCTTGCGAACTCCCCAGGGCGGCAGGTCGGCCGGCAAGATCGAGCGCAATACCTCGCCCAGCGGTGCCAGGTAGTAGTCCGCGGCAAAGCGGGCCAGTTGCAGCAGATCGCCGGTCACCACCGGCTCGCGGTCGACCACCTCGTCGAGATCCCGCACCCGGATGTGGGCCGGAGCTTCGGCCGGCTTGCCGACGATGACGCCGATCACCCGCTGCTTGCCGACCCGCACGCGCACCCGCGAGCCGATGGCGGCGAGGGACTCGAAGGGCTCCGGGACCGAATAGAGGAGCGGATCCGGCAGCGGCAGCGGTACGGCGACGGAGACGTAGGACACAGGGGGTGACCGCCGCGAGGGATCAGTCAGCCGTCGTGGCCGGGGCTTTGGCGCGGCAGCTCTCGCCGCAGTACGCTTGCCCGCCGTCGAGAATCGCCCGCTCCTGCGGCAGATGAACCCCGCAGCGGACGCAGCGCACCAACTTGCCGGTCACCTCCCGCGGCCTATCCTCGGGGGCTCGTGGATCGGGTCCGACCCGGTTCTGCTCGCCGCCGATCTGCTGGACCACGGAACGCAAGGCTTGCCACAGCAAGAGGGTGGCACCGAGCAGGACGAGAAAACGGCTCATGGCGTCTAGCCCGCCTCTTGCCGGCGTCGCTGACTCTCTGCGCCGAGCCGCGAGAGATCACGGTCGCCCGGTCGTTCGCCGCGGGTTGCACCTACCGCCGAGTCTGGCACCATGCGTTCGGCCGACCAGCCGGTCATTCCCGGTCCGCCGGCGGAGAGATCGTTCGGGGTCCACAGGCCGCTGGCACGACCGCTGCGCGGGTCCACGGTGCCCAGGTAAGTCCCGGCGATTCCACCTTCGTCATCGACCCGCTCCAAATTGAGCTGCCCGCCGGCGTAGGTGCCGCGCAGTGAGCCGGAGGGCCCCTCAGCGATGCGGAAGGTACCGGCGACCAGGGTGCCGTTGAGCTGGAGTTCGAAGATCGCCTCGACGACCGGGGAGCCGAGGCTGACCCGCCATCGTCCGGTGATCGGATCGTTGGGATCGCCACCACGCAGGATCGCACCGATCTGGCGTTCCAGAGCATCGATGCGGCGCCTGCGGCCGAACAGGTCCTGCCGTGCCTCTCGCGCCTGCTGGCTGGCATACTCGGCGGCGACCGAGGCGGCATCGGCGGAGATCCTGAGCCGCTCCAACTCGGCGAGAGGGGTCGTCGTCTCCTCCGCCAGTGCGGCATCGAGTTCCTCCAGCGCGGTCTGGGCGAAAGTGAGCGCCTCAGCTTGCTGGGAACGCTCACTGCGATAACGCTCCTGCGCCTCCACGGCCAGCTGATTCTCGGTGGCGAGCAACGCCTGCAAAGTGTCGAGGCGTGGCTGCGCCGTCGCGCCGAGCGAGAGGAGCGAAGCGACGACGGCGAGGAAGGCTGTGAGCGAGCGCGTCATGAAGCGATAGTACCAAGCTTGCCGAATCTCCCGGCGCCCGGCTAGAACTACCGAGGCTTCAAGCTGCCGAGAGATCATGCCTCGGCAGCGCCGCACCCACCACGCGAGGTCAGCTCGCGGCCTTTTCGCGCTCGCCGTCTTGCGCCTGGTTCCACTTGCCGATGCAGGACTCCAGGGCCGTCTCCACCATCCGCTCGGCCTTGCTGTCCGCGATGTCGCGGACGTGGGCCACTTCGCTGACGATGAAGTACTTGGCCCGCTCGTACATCTTCTTCTCGCGGAAGGAGAGGCTCTTCTTCTGGCTCACCAGCCGCAGGTTCTTGAGCACTTCGGCGACCGAGATCAGCTGCCCGGTTTTCATCTTGTCGAGATTCTGCTTGTAGCGGCCCTTCCAGTCGTTGTAGGTGTCGATGTGGCCGTCCCCGAGAAGCCGGATCAACGCCTTGATCGCCTTCTCATCGCACAGCGGCCGCAAACCCACCAGTTCCAGATTGTCCTTGGGCACCATCACCTTGGAGTTGTTCGACAACAGCCGCAGATGGAAGTAGGTTTGCTCCAGCCCCGCGATCTCACCATCTTCTATCTTTTCCACCACGCTGACCCCGTGGTTGGGATATACGACCTTTTCCTGAACCTTGAAAGACACGTCTACAAACTCCCTTGCAAAGGACACTCTTCGCGAATTGGTTGGGGGATGCGTAAGTTGTTGATACACATACGCTTAGAGGGCGTACTATAGCCGAAAATAGGGCAAAAGTCAAGCCCCGCGGGGCCTGCCATGTTGACACCGCCGACCTCTCCGGCCTACCATCGATGACCCACCGCGTCCTGCAAGCCGGAGTGGCGGAATTGGTAGACGCAGGGGACTCAAAATCCCCCGCCAGCAATGGTGTGCCGGTTCGAGTCCGGCCTCCGGCACCATCTCAGATATCACCGGGAATCAACAACTTACAGCGAATCGGAGCGCGACACCCAGGCGACGCAAATCGCCCGTGACGCACTCATGACGCAATCGCTTGACGGTGCCTGCATCTCAGAAACGATGGTGGAAACCTCGAAATGGGTACCTTGAGTCGGCTCAGGCAGATCATTGAGGAAGCGAATACGCCCGCTGGGCGAGCCTTCGATCTGGTGATTCGATCCTTGATTCTGCTTTCTCTCCTGGCCTTCTGCCTTGAGACGATGCCACACCTTGGCGAGAACGAGCGGCTACTTCTTCGGATCTTTGAAGTCTTTTCGGTGGTGGTGTTTTCCGTTGAGTACCTGCTGCGGGTGCTAGTCGCCAAGAAAAAGCTGGCCTACGTACTCAGCTTCTACGGAGTCGTTGACCTGCTGGCCATCTTGCCTTTCTACGTTGCAAGAGGCATCGATCTTCGATCTTTGCGAGCTTTCCGTTTGCTTCGGCTCTTTAGAGCCATGAAGCTGATGCGATACAACGCTGCGATCCGCCGGTTCCAGCGGGCATTTAGCCTGGCAAGGGAAGAGTTGGTCATGTTCGGTTCGGTAGCGCTTCTCTTGCTGTTTCTGTCGGGTGTAGGCATTCACTACTTCGAGAGTGAAGCCCAGCCAGAGACGTTCGCATCGATTCCGGACTGTTTGTGGTGGGCGGTTGCAACGCTAACCACCGTGGGCTACGGCGATGTTTACCCGGTGACCGTCGGAGGGAAGGTGTTTACGTTCCTGGTACTGGCGATTGGCTTAGGCATTGTCGCGGTCCCTAGTGGGTTGATCGCCTCAGCTCTTTCTGAGGTGCGGCGCCTTGAGTGCGAGGAGTGCTCAAGACTAGATCAGGCCGGCCGAGTAGGGACGTCTTCGGCCGAGGAGAAATAGACGTGGCTAGTTCCCAGAGCTACAGGCAACAGGTGCTGGACTTGGGAATTGAGGGGATGGGGTTCCAGTGCGAATCTCTTGAGGACTTGAAACCAGCCTTGCCACCTGCCGAAGCCTCCTGAAACAGCTTCGCCAGGCTGCTGGTGTACACAGTGCGGTCGTGAAGTAGCCGCGACGGACCTGTTCTGTCGACATTGTCGGGCATCGGTGGCTCCGTCCCACCCTGCTCCTGGCACCCGGCGCTGAGCTGGAACTTTCACCCTCTTTCTGGCGTAGGGTGGACGTCGCCCCTGGAGTTTGCCGCGGTGAATGAGTGACGAAGGGAGAGGCTTGCATGGCCAACGCACTGATCGACGAATCGACTCGACGGAAACCGTTGCGGTTGTGGCCTGGTGTGGTCATTGTGTTGGTGCAGTGGCTGGCCAGGTTTGGCCTTCCCTTGCTTGTACCCGAAGCGGCGCCGTACGGAGCATTGGGAGGGCTCGCCGGAGGGTTGGCGATCCTCGTGTGGTGGGCCTTCTTTAGCCGGGCGCCTCGCCTGGAGCGTTGGGGTGCCGTCGCGCTGATGATCGTGGCGGTGGCGGTGACCTGGCGATTCCTTGACCCGTCGATGGCGACGGCCGGCATGGGGGTTCTGTGGTTCATCTACGCTATCCCGCTCCTGAGCCTCGCTTTCGTCGTCTGGGCGGTGGCCAGCCGGCGCCTCGCTGCCGGGCCGCGGCGCGTGGCGATGGTGGCGACGATCGTGCTCGCCTGTGCGGTGTGGACACTGATTCGCACCGGCGGCATCACCGGCGATTCCGCTTCGGATTTCGCCTGGCGGTGGACGCAGACTCCCGAGCAGCGGCTCCTGGCCCAAGCCGGCGACGAGCCGACGGGGCTTCCTTCGCTGGCCGCGATGGTGGAGAACGAGGCCGACTGGCCCGGCTTTCGCGGCGGTGATCGCGACGGCATCGTCTCCGGCGTGCGCATCGAGACCGATTGGGCCGCCTCGCCGCCAGCCGAGCTTTGGCGCCGGCCGATCGGGCCGGGCTGGTCCTCGTTCGCCGTCCGCCGCGGCCTCCTTTACACCCAGGAACAGCGCGGTGAGGACGAGATCGTCGCTTGCTACGACGCGACCACCGGCGAGCCGGTGTGGAAACATCGTGACACCGCCCGCTTCTGGGAGTCGAACGCCGGTGCCGGTCCGCGCTCGACGCCGACCCTGAGCGGCGGGCGGGTCTATACCTTCGGAGCGACCGGCATCCTCAACGTGCTCGACGCCGAGGACGGCGCTGTCGTCTGGTCGCGCAATGCCGCCGCCGACACCGAGGCGAAAATCCCGCTGTGGGGCTTTTCCAGCTCACCGTTGGTGGTCGGCGATCTGGTCATCGTCGCCACCGCCGGCCAGCTCGCCGCCTATGATCTGGCCACCGGCGATCCGCGCTGGTTCGGCCCGGACGGTGGCGCCAGCTACAGCTCTCCACATCTGTTGACCCTCGACGGAGTGACCCAGATCCTGCTGCTCAGTGCGGTCGGCGCCACCAGCGTCGCACCGGCCGACGGCACGGTGCTGTGGGAGCATCCGTGGCCCGGCTTCCCCATCGTGCAGCCGGCCGTGACCGCGGACGGCGACCTTCTGATCAGCGTCAAGGCGAGCAGCGGTACGCGCCGCCTCGCGGTGGCCCACGGCCCCGGCGGGTGGACTACCGAAGAGCGCTGGACCTCGAACCGGCTGAAGCCCTATTTCAACGACTTCGTCGTCCACCGAGGCCATGCCTTCGGCTTCGACGGCCGCATCCTCGCCTGCATCGACCTCGCGGACGGCCAGCGCAAGTGGAAGGGCGGGCGCTACGGTAACGGCCAGCTCGTCCTCTTGCCCGAGCAAGATCTGTTGCTGGTGCTGTCGGAAAAGGGTGAGCTGGCGCTGGTCGCGGCGACCGCCGAGAAGTTCACCGAACTGGCGCGCTTCCCCGCCATCGAGGGCAAGAGCTGGAATCACCCGGTAGTGGTCGACGACCTCCTACTGGTGCGCAACGGCCAGGAGATGGTCGCTTTCCGGCTGTCCCTCGCGGAGAGTTAGCTAACCTACCTCCCCCGCGGAGGGGCCGGCAAGGTGTTGTTCCTCGGTGTCGTGGAGCTTCCAGGTGCGGAGCTTTTCGACCTGCTGGCGTTCCTGCTCGCTCAGGCGAGCCCAAAGGAGGCGGCATCCGTCGTTGATCAACTGATAGACGGGAACGTCTCGAATCTGTGCCAGGGCGCGCATCTGATCGAGCAGGAGCGGATCGAAGAGTGCCGTCAGCCGGGGCATCTCACTGGTGGGCAGCGAGCCCTTGCCTTTTCGCGGGCGTCCCCGTCTCTTCTCTCTCTCCATCGCTGAGTAATTGTAATCTACGCATAGAAAAAGTCAAGATAGACGAGTGCATCAAGGCTGGGCCGAGCCCAGTTTCGCCCGACCTACTCGTAGCGCAGAGCGTCGATCGGATCGAGTTTTGCAGCTCGCCCAGCGGGATAGATCCCGAAGAAGACGCCGATCAGGCTGACGCTGAAGAAGGAGATACCGATCCACAGGATCGGAACGTGCGGTGGCGGCAGGTCGCCGGGTATCAAGGCGACCAGGGCGAATCCGGTCGCGTAGCCAAGACCGACGCCGACCAAGCCGCCGATCAAGCAGAGGACCACCGCCTCGATGAGAAACTGAATCAAGATGTCATGCCGGCGGGCGCCGACCGCTTTACGCACACCGATCTCTCGCGTTCTCTCGGTGACGGAGACGAGCATGATGTTCATGATCCCGATACCGCCGACGAGCAGCGCAATGGCGGCGATCGAGCCGATGACGGCGGTGATGCCACCCAGAATCTGACTGAAGACCGAGATCAACTGATCCTGCTTGAAGATTATGAAGTCGTCGTCGTCGTCCTTGCCGATGGAGTGGCGCCGGCGCAATACTCCTTTGATCCCGTCGACCACCTGGTCGACGACCTCGGCGCTCTCGGTTTGGAGACGAATCTGAATCTGATCGCCGGCGTCGCGGCCGAAGAGGGTCAGGGCGGTGTTGAAAGGGATGAAGACGAAGTCGTCTTGGTTCTGGCCCAGGCTCTGGCCGCGCTCCTCCATCACGCCGACGACGATGGCGCGCAGATCGCCGATGAGGATCTCCTTGCCGATGGGGTTGTTGCCCAGCCGCAACTCGTCCACCACCTTGAGGCCGATGACCGCCACCTTGCGGCGGCGCTGGACGTCGAAGGAGGAGAAGAAGCGGCCACTGCCCACCGCGTGGTTGAACACTTCCGGCCAGTTCCCGAAGCAGCCGATCACCATTTGCGGGGTGTGCTGGCGGTCGCGGTACTTGAGCTGAGTAGCTCCACCGACCACCGGTGTGATCTCCTTGATGCCGGGTACCTGGTCGATGATCGCTTGGCCGTCTTGCCAGGTCAGCCTGACCTGCTTGGCGACGATACCAGGGCCCTGCTGCGGGTTCTGCGGGAAGACCGAGACCAGCGTGGTGCCGATGTCTTGCAGCTGGCCGACGATCATCGACTGCATGCCCTGGACGATGGAAACCACGGCGATGACGCCGGCGGTGGCGATGACGATCCCCAGCATGGTGAGGCTGGAGCGCATCAAGTTGGCTTTCAGCGCCCGCAGCGCCACGGCGAAATTCTCGAAAAAGATCATCGGAGCCTTAGGCTGCCCGTCCCCGGCGGCGGTCTTCGACCACCTTGCCATCGCGCAGGAGGACCTGCCGTTCGGTGTGCGCGGCGATGTCCTCCTCGTGGGTGACCATGATCACCGTGTTGCCGGCCTTGTGCAGTGTATCGAACAGCACCATGATCTCTTCCGAGGTCTTGGAGTCGAGGTTGCCCGTCGGCTCATCGGCCAACAGGATGGAGGGATCGTTGACCAGCGCGCGGGCGATCGCCACACGCTGGCGCTGACCACCCGAGAGTTCATTGGGCGAGTGGTCGACGCGATCCCCCAGTCCGACGATATCCAGCACCTCTCTGGCCCGCTTCTTACGCTGCGCGCGGCGGGTACCGGAGTAGATGAGCGGTAGCTCGACATTGGCCAGAGCACTGGTGCGCGAGAGCAGGTTGAAGGTCTGGAAGACGAAGCCGATCTCTTTGTTGCGGATACCGGCCAACTCTTGATCGGTCAGCTCCTCGACCGCCACACCGTTGAGCACATAGCTGCCTTCGCTCGGCGTGTCGAGGCAACCCAAGAGGTTCATCAGCGTCGACTTGCCGCTGCCCGAGGCGCCCATGATCGCGAGGTACTCTCCCGCCCTGATGGTCAAATCGATACCATCGAGGGCGCGCACCTCGACGGCCCCCATGTCATAGACCTTGTGGATTCCACTCAACTCGATCAGTGGCATGGAGCGTCACTCCTCGTTGTTGCTGCTATCTTTGTCGTCATCGTCCGAGGATTTCTTCTTCGCCTCGCGATGCTTCACTGGGTCGTCGTGGTCGAGATTCTTGAGCTTGCGGTAGGGGCCGGTGATCACCGGCTCTCCCTCCTCCACCCCGGAGACGATCTGGACATGCGTTTCGTCGGACAGACCGGTTTCGACCGCACGCTGGACCGCCTTGCCGTTCTCCATGACAAAGACGACCGAGATTTCCTCGGTCTCATTGTCGGCCTCTGTGTCGGCCTCGCTCTTCTCGGCCGCGTCGTCGAGCGGCTGGCGGCTGACCACCGCCTGAATCGGTACGACCAGGGCATCCTCGACCTGCGCCGTACGGATGTCGGCCCGCACCGACATTCCCGGCCGCAGCGAGGCGTCGGCATCCTCGAAGAGGAGCTTGACCTTGAAGAAGGTGACATCGCGCTGTGACGCCTTGGAGTAGCCGGAGTTGCCGATCTCGACCACCCTGCCCTGGTAGACGCGGTCGACCTGCGCCTCGACCTTGAGTTCCGCTTGTTGGCCGAGTTTGACTTTGACGATCTCGGTTTCGTCGACATCGACTTCAGCCAGGATCTCCGACAGATCGGCGACCGTGCCGATCACCGAGGCCGGGTTGTTCATCGTTCCCGAGACCACCACCTCGCCCTCCTCGGCGTTGAGCGTCACCACACGGCCGGTGAGCGGCGAGTAGAGCGTCGTCTTGCCCAGGTCGTCGAGCGCCTTGGTCAGGTTGGCCTGTACCTGCTCCACCGTTTGGCGGGAACGTTCCAGCAGCAGCTCGGCCGAGGTTTCGGCCAGCCGGGCGGCCTCGAGAGCCTCGACCGTGCTGATCCCTTCGCCGAGAAGGCGCTCCGCCCGCCGCGCCTTGATGCGGGCGTCGGCCAGCGAAACCTCGGCCTGCGCCACGTCGTTACGGGCGACCGCCAGCCGGGAGGTCCAATCGTCGCGGGCGGCGATGAAGGCCTCCTTCTCGAGTTCAAGGAAGCGATCGCCGGCCTCCATTTCGTCGCCTTCCTCTACGTAGAGCTTGGTGATCTTGGCGATCAACGGCGAGGAAATGTTGACCTTGACCTGCGCATCCACCTGGCCGCTGGTCTTGACCAGTTCGGTCAGCGTCTGCCGCGCAACCAATTCGGTATCCACTTCGACGGCCTTTTCCCCATCACTGGCCTTCATGCTGAAAAAGACGATGGCGCTAAGACCGGCGACCACTAGCACTCCGATCAGGAGCTTGTTCAAGGTAGTTCCCCTCTCACCGCGCTCAAGCGAAAGCGACCCGCAGGCCCAGTCCAACCAAGAAGACTGCCACGGTCAAAACGGCGGCCACGGTAGTGGACATGCGGCCGACGACTTTGAGACCGATGAAGGTCAGGACCGCTCCCCAGATGGCGAAGGCGTCCATCCCCACCAGCAGGGCGGTGAGCTTGGTCGAAGCATCGTCTGGAGCCAACAAGCCGAGGTTGGCGGCCGGCAAATAGTTGCGCGTCGCGGTTTGCGTGTAGGACAGAACCTCTTTGGGGAAGAGTACGATCCCCTGCAGAATCGTACTGATGATCGATGGTGCTCCGGCGTAGAGGGTCAGCGAGAACATCTGCTTGAAGGTCGGCTCAGCACCCGTCATCTTGCCGCCGAGGAAATAGACCAGAGCCAACAAAGCGGTGAACAATGCGACGAAGATCGGCACGGCGATCGGGATGGCGTAGCCACCGATCTTCTCCTGCATGGAGACCATGCGATCGAGGTCCTCGTCCTTCAGCTCTTGGCCGCGGTCGGCCATCCTCTGTGCCGTCACCTCTCTGTAGTCAGTGCGCTGGTGGGCAATGACACCGGTGGCCATTGCAACGAGGCAGACGACGATGAACGCCACCAGCCATGTGGGTCGTTCGCGGATGGACTCAAAAGTCTTTGTGGGACTGGTCAGGACCGAGATTAAGCGACCGAAACTCGAGTTTTCCATTGTCTGTCTACCCCCTGAGAGAAGTTCGTAGTGCGTTTCGAGGGTGCCTAGCTCGCACCTCAACTAGCTACGTCGAGCCGGCCTCCCTATTCCATCTCGGCGACCTGTTCGAGGACCACATTCGATTCTTCGAGCAGCATGCCGATCGATCGGAAGTACTCGACCAAGGCTCTGCGGTAGCCGGCGATGGTGGTGACCTCGCGGCTTCGTGCCTGGGTCAAATCTTCTTGAATCTGGGTGATACGGAAGCTGGTGGACATGCCGTTTTCGTAACGCTTCTGCTCCGCTTCCAGGTTCTTCAACTGCAACTCGCGTGACACGCGCGCCGACTCGATCTGTTGCGCCGCCGAGCGCAACCCGCGAACCGCGGTGCGAACTTCGGTGCTCACCTGTTGCTCGATGGTGGACATCCGTGTCTTGCCGATGTCCAGAGCGATACCGGCCTGGGCGACGGCGGCCTTGGCATTGCGGTTCTGGATCGCGTAGCCGAAGGTGAAGCTGACCGACCAGTTGTCAAAATCGAAGCCGGTAAGTTGGTCGAAGGCATCCGAGTAGCCGCCGCTTTCGACCACCTCTTGATTGGTCTGCGGCAGGCCGGTGACAGGATCGAGGATCTGGTTGCCGTCGGGATCCAAGACCGGGACCTGGGCCAGCCGATCGCCGCCGATACCGGCGATACCGTAGGTGACTCCGAGATCGAGGCGGGGCTTGCGCTGATTCACTGCGAAGCGGCGTTCAATCTCCAGCCGCTCCAGCTCCTGTCGTTGCTGGGCCAGTTCGGGGCGATGGGCCATCGCCGTGGCGAGAGCTTCGTCGAGGTCGATTTCGCGCCGGTCGGTCTGCGGATCGGTCTCGGGGATCACCGTCAGGTCCCACATGCGGCCTTGGTTGACATTGAGCAGCTGGCGCAAAGCATCTTCGGCGTTGCCGACCCGGGTTCGGGCGAGGATGATGCCCTCTTGGCGGGTGGCGATGGTCGCTTCGCTGGTCACCAGCTCCAGAGCGGCCATGGTGCCGACTTCGACCTGGATCTTGTTGCGCCGGTGAAGTTCCACCGCCAGTTCCAGGCTCTCTTTGGCGACCGTCTCCTGATCGCGGGCCTCGACCAGCTCCCAGTAGGCGCCTTCGACATTTTGAATCATCAGCGCCACTTGTTGCTCGAAGAAGTCGCGGTTGGCGTCACTGCGTATGCGAGCGGTGAGAATGTTGCGTTGTGTCGCTAGCTTGCCGAGGTTGCGCAGCAGCGGCTGGGTGAAACGAAGACCGCTGGTGATGCTGTAACTCGGGTTCAGGGTATTGAACCGGCTGTTGCTTTCGTTTCTGGAACTGTTGTAGAAGCCGGCGAAGGTGGCGCCCCACGGGGTGAGCTGGCTGGCGTTGACATCGACCCTTTGCTGCTCGAAGGTCAGGACGGCGGCACCTTGGAGATCATCGGCGGTGGGCTGCGTATTCTCGGCGGTGGAAGCGGTGGCCTGCAGCAGCGTGTCGTAGATGCTGTAGGAGCCGTCCACTGTGAGATCGAAGGAGCGCTGGTTGTAGCGTTCGATGCGCAGCGACAGGTTCTCCTCCAGCGCCATTTCGATCGCCTCGTCCAGGGTCAAGAGAATCTCATCCCCGGAGATGCGCAACGGCAACTCAGCCGTTGCCGGGACGGTGGCGTAGGTCGTTACGCCGACGAGCAGTGCGGCTACCGCGGCTTTGGGGAATCTCCAACGAAAGGTACGGTCCATGGTTCTAGGCCCTCATTCAGCTCTTTGGTCAAAGGCGCGATAGCGTCGCCTCGACAGGTTGTACGTTGCAAGTGGGCAAAGGTTACCGCTTCGGCGCCTCTAGCTCCAGTTCTCCGGGGAAGTGGCAGGCGACTCGGTGGTTGGGGTGCTGTTGGGAGTTGGCGGCCAGCGGCGGGCGTTGCCAACTGCACCTGTCGCGGGCGATCGGGCAACGTGGGTGGAAAGGGCAGCCCGGAGGAGGAGCGGCGGCGTTTCCCGGCTCGCCCAAGAGAGAGATTCGGCGCCGTCGTTGCCCCGGATCCAGCGTTGGTATCGCCGAAAGCAAAGCCGTAGTGTACGGGTGAGCGGGTTGCGAAAAGAGCCTTCCGCGCTCGCCGATCTCGACGATCCTGCCCAGGTACATGACGGCGATCCGGTCGGCGGTGCGCTCGATCAAGGCCAGGTCATGGCCGATGAAGAGCATGGCGAGCCCCAGCTGGTTGCGCAGATCGGCCAGCAGGTTGAGGATCTGGGCTCGCACCGAGATATCGAGGGCGGAGACAGGTTCGTCGGCGATGACGATCTCCGGATTGGTGGCCAGAGCCCGGGCGATGCCGATTCTCTGTCGCTGCCCACCGGAGAACTCGTGCGGCAGCCGCTGCGCAGCGCTGTCCGGCAGTTCGACTTGGGACAGCAGCTCCGAGACTCGCTGCGGCAGTTCAGCTCGCGACGCTAAGCGATGGACGATGATCGGTTCGGCCAGGATCCTACCCACCCGGTGGCGAGGGTTGAGCGAGGCGAATGGATCCTGAAAGATCATCTGAAAGTGGCGCCGCTGGCGGCGTAGCTCACGCCCGCTGAACGTCGACAGATCTCGGCCGCGGAACAGCACCTCGCCGGCCGTCGGTTCGATCAAGCGCAGCAGGGCTCTGGCCAGCGTGGTCTTGCCGGAGCCGGATTCGCCGACCAGTGCCACAATTTCGCCCCGGCGCAGTTCGAGGTCGGCACCGTCCACCGCGCGCACCACGGCTCCACCGTGTCGCAAGGCACTGCCTTGAGACGGAAAATGAACTTTGACCGCGCGCGCTTCGAGCAACGGCGCCATCGCTGTGTCAGAGTCGCTCACTGCACTTCGCCCGCGGCGGCATCCGGCGAGGTGGGGCGGACTTCTCCACCATCCCGGCCTGCCGGTGGGCTGCTGTACAGCCAGCAGCGCACCTGACGCCCGGTCTCTCTGTTCTCATCCTCCCGTGGCGCCAATTCGGGGGACTCTGTGGTGCAGGGGGCGAAGCTGACGTCGCAGCGGGGATGGAAAGGGCATCCCGGGGGCAGTGCCGCCGGTTCAGGTACTTGCCCCGGAATGGTCGGCAGCGCCCCTAGCTCCGCCATTGAAGCGGATGGTGAACCGCTCAGCTTCGGGGAGGCGGCAAGCAGCGCCCGGGTATAGGGGTGCGCGGGCTCGGCGAACAGCGCATCCACCGAAGCGGTTTCCACCAGCTCTCCGGCGTACATCACCATCGCCCGATCGCAGGTCTGTGCCACCACGCCTAGATCATGAGTGACCAGGAGCACGCAGAGGCCGAGTTCCTCTCTCAGCCGCGACAGAAGTTCGAGGATTTCAGCCTGCACCGTGACGTCGAGAGCGGTGGTTGGTTCGTCGGCGATGAGCAGTTTTGGCTCGCCGGCCAGCGCCATGGCGAGGACGACCCGCTGGCGTTGGCCGCCGGAGAGTTGGTGCGGGTAGGCAGCGAGGCGTTGTACCGGGTTGGGCATGGCGACGCGTTCGAGGAGCTTTGCGGCCTGCTCTCTAGCTTGGCGACGAGAGGTGCGGCGGTGAGCGCGAAGGACCTCCGCGAGCTGGAATCCGATCGAGTAGGCGGGATCCAGCGCAGTCATCGGCTCTTGGAAGACCATGCCGATCGAGCTGCCGCGAATCTCTCTCAGCCGCCGCGGTGTGGCGCTCAGCAAATTCTCGCCGTCGAGTTCCACCCGCCCCCCGACCGTGGCTCCCGCCGGAAGCAGGCCGATCAAGGCCAGCGCGGAGATGCTCTTTCCGGCTCCCGACTCGCCGACCAGTGCCACCGCCTCGCCCGCCTCGAGTTCGAACGACAGACCGCGAACCACCTGAACCGTTGCGCCGGCGCCGCCGACCTCACCACGCGCAGGTAGCTCTACCGTCAGCTTCTCCGCCGCCAGCAGCGGCTTCATTCGCGGCAGAGATTGCGCAGCCAATCGACGGTGAACGGTACCGAATAGCCGGTGGCACCGCGCGCACCGCTGCCATTCTTCGCGTCCGTGGCGCAGGGGCCGGCGATATCGATGTGGACCCAGCGGTCATGCGATCCCACGAACTGGCCGAGGAAGGCGGCTGCCGTGCTCGCCGCTCCCCAGCGGCCGCCGGTGTTTTTCAGCTCGGCATAGTTGCCGCGCATCGGTTCTAGATACTCGGGCCAGAAGGGCATGCGCCAAAGCCGCTCGCCGCTGCGCTGGGCGGCGGCGAGCAAACCTTCGGCGAGATGATCGTTGGGGGTGAAGATGCCCGCCGCCAGGTGGCCCAAGGCGATGACACAGGCGCCGGTCAAGGTCGAGAACTCCAGCAACCAGTCCGGCTCTTCCTCGACAGCCCAGGCCAGCGTGTCGGCGAGAACGATCCGCCCTTCAGCGTCGGTGTTGATGATCTCGACCGATTTTCCGTTGTAGCAGCGCAGGATGTCGCCCGGTCTGTAGGAGCCCCCGTCCGGCATGTTCTCGGCCAGCGCCAAGTAGGCACGCAGGCGAATCGGCAGCTTGAGTTCAGCCACCGCGCGAACGATGCCGAGCACCGTGCAGGCGCCGCATTTGTCGAACTTCATCTCTTCCATGCTAGCGGAAGGTTTCAGCGAAATGCCTCCGGTGTCAAAAGTGATGCCCTTGCCGACCAGCGCCACGGTGGGACCCTCGCTCCCCAGGTCGATGCGCACGATCCGCGGTGGGTACTTCGACCCGCCGCCCACGGCCAGCATCCCATTCATTCCCCGGCTCTTGAGTTCATCCGCGCCGAGGACGGAGATGGTGGCCCCGGTGAACTCGGCGAGCTCGTGTGCCTGTTCCTCCATCCACTCGGGTTGAGCGATATTCGCCGGTGTGTTGCCGAGCGTGCGGCTCAACTCCATGCCGTCGGCGACCGCGTCCGCCGTGGAGAGAGCCTTCTCCCAGGTTTGCTGGTCGGCGGCCGGAGGCACCAGTTTGATCCGGGTCAAGCAAGAGCGCGACTCGTCGCCGGTCAGAAACTGACGGTAGCGATAGGTTGCCGCGCGAAGTTGACGTAGAACCCTTTCCGCGCTCTCTGCACCGCGCGTGGTCTCGTGGTCTGGTAGCCTGAGCGCCAATTGTTCGAGGCCGTGGGCTAGGGCATCGTCGATAGCCGATTGCAACCAACGATCCAGCTTGAAGCGATCCAGCTCATCGCGCTTGCCAAGACCGCGCAGCGCTAGCACGGTTATCGGCGAGTCTTCGACTTCAACACCGGTTTCGATGCATCGCCCCCTGCGCGCCGTCCATCCCGAGCGTGTGGCCAGACGGTTGGCCGAGTCCACCAAAGCCTCAGGCAGGTCGTCGGCGGCGGGGAGTTCGCCCTCAAAAACTCCAATCAACAGGAGGTCCGCCCGAGTCTCGGTCGGCGCGGTAATCGCCAGATCTGCCATCTCATTCATGCTTACCATGTCTCCTTAGTGCCGCAACAGGCTTCCGGCGGGGCGAAACTCTTCGTGGGTCTAGGCGCCGCGCGACCTCAAGCTGACCTCGGCGAGCCAGATGAGTGAAAGAGCACGTGGCGCGCTATGCTATACCTTCTTGCGCTAATCGTCTTGCGCCCTGATCAGTCTTCCACTTAGCTTGCGATGAACGACAACTCGCTGCCCGGACTTCTCGCTGGTCCATTCACCTTCCTGCAACCCGACTGCGGGGAGTTCGAACGTCTCTTCGGTGCTGGGCTGAGTGCTCTGCCCCATCCGCAACGGATTTTCCTCGAAGACGAAGAGGCGACCCCTTTCGAAGGCTTCCCGGTGTTGAATTCAGCCGGGGCTCAGGATCTTCGCCAAGCTCTCGAAGAGTTCATTTACGCGGAAGAAGAACTGCAAGTGGTGGCGGTGCGGCGTCAGCGCTTCGAGCGCGATCGGCACAGCGAAGCTTGGCAACTCTACCGCCGATTGCTGCGCCGCGCCGTGGAGAATGCGACTCTGTCGAGCTATGGGCGCCGCTATCCGTCCATTTTTTGGCTGGCGCACTCGTTGGATGTCGCTCGCCTGCTCAAGGAAACACCGCGACGGGTGGTGCGACTAGACCTCGAAGTTGGGCGCTCGGAAGGGCGGAGAATCAAGTACAGGGTCTTCGACAAGTTCCTCGACCGAGCGCAAGCTGCCAGTCAGGAGACACTGCGCAGCCTCGGACCGCACGACCATGAAGCGGCACAAGATTTCACCAATACCCTGCTGCGCCAGTTGGCGGAGAACGTTCTCATCTTCACCGAGGATCATGTCAGTTCCGATCTACGGGAGCTTTCCGCTTATCTGAGTGGCTATCTCGACCTTGACGCCGGTGACTTCTTGCGGCGCTTTCAGGAACTTCATCTCTGGCACGAACAACTGTTGGTTTCAGAGCCCGAATTGGCGGTGCTGACGCAGAGCGTCTTGGGTCTTGAGGAAGGACATGACCCGCGTATCGCCCTCTTTCGTCGTGGCTACTCTCGCTACCTGGCCAGTCGCCCCGACTACGATCCGCTCAGTTTGCTCTCTTCGCCGCAGATCGAGCACTGGGAAAAGCTTCTCGATCAGCTGAAGAGGTTCGAGATCTTGCGGGCTCTGCGCCGGCAGATCTTGCCGGTGTCGATCGAGAAGGATCGCCAGATCTATCTCCCGAACCCGGGGGACCAACCGTTGAAGGGCAGGCGAGAAATCGTCTTTTCTCCCTCGACGCGGCCTCTCGACTTCGCCTCCCCCTGGGTGATCGATCCGGTGGTGCACCGGCACGGTCTGATCTACGACGTCACCGACTTCTCTCGCGTCGTGTCGCAGATGCGGCGTACCGGCAGGGATGCGCAGGAGCATGGTTATCGGATGATGTTCCGCTTCCAGCGCCAGGTGAACCTTCTGGCCCGCCAGTACAAGCTCAAGTTGGAGAAGTTCCTCGGCGACGGTGCCTTCTTCACCAGCCGTCATCCGCTCCTTCTGGTCGCCTGCGCGGTTCGTCTGCAACGGACCTATATCTCCTTCCTCAAACAGGGACTGCCCTTTGATTGCGGCCTGCGGATGGGGCTGAACTCTAGCCACTACCGTCTGATGCCGATCCACACGCCGGGCGAATCCGACCTACCGCGCTACGACTTTTTCGGTCACGGCGTGGTCGAGCTGTCGCGATTGACCAGCGGCAAGACGGAAGAGAAACTCGAAGCGATTCAAAACCTGATGATCAGCCGCGGTTATCCGGCGGAAACGGTGCACCGCTTCTTCGCTCCCCTGGTCGGCCCGGACAGCCGCAAACCGCAGGCGGCGGGCCAGCAGTCATCGGGCCTCGGCGGTGGCATCTCGCATGACTCTCCACCGCCGTTTTCTGCCGTTCTCAACGGCAATGGAATGTTGGTCAACGAGGGGATTGTGGCCACGGCTGATCTGGTGGCGCAGCTGGATGATGCGCTGGGCAGCCGACTGCTCTACCAAACGCGGCTGCGCGACCTTCCGTACGTCATGGTGCCCATCGATGACAAGAAGCGATTACTCTTCGTTGGAATCCGCAAACTCGGTGTGGCCAGGCTCAAGGGACTCGATGACCTGACGGTCTACGAACTGGTGGATGGTGGCAGTCTCGGCACCCTCAACCTGCGCCCGCTGCGGCGGCGACGGCTCATCGCCGCCTTGGACGAATTGACCCAACAGGAACTCGGCCGGTAGCTTGCGCTACCCGGCGAGCGATGAGAGGCTGCGCAGTCGGAAAGGCGCGGTCGTAGAACTGAGATCCGAGGAGAGATGATGGGGGCAGAGATGGCGCAACGCGTTGGTACGCAATGTGTGACGACAACCCAACTGCCCGGCTTGCCGGCGCCGAAGCGCGGCAAGGTGCGGGATGTCTATGACCTGGGCGAGACGCTGCTGATCATCGCTACCGATCGGCTGTCAGCCTACGATTGGGTCCTCTCGCCGGGGATTGCGGGCAAGGGCAAGATCCTCAACCAGCTGTCGAACTTCTGGTTTGAACAACTGGCAGGAATCGTTCCCAACCACATCTTGGCCACCGAGGTCGACGACTTTCCTAGCGAGTTGGCGGCACACCGCGATCGGTTGGCGGGTCGATCGGTTCTCGTCCGCAAGGCTCGGGTAGTTCCCTTCGAGTGCGTGGCGAGGGGCTATCTAGCGGGCAGCGGTTTCCGCGAGTACGTCGAGAGTCAAGCGGTGTGCGGACTGCCGCTGCCGGAAGGGTTGCTTCGCGCCAGCCGGTTGCCTTCGCCGATCTTCACCCCCGCGACCAAGGCGGAGGAAGGCCACGACGAGAACGTCTCCTTCGAAGTGATGGCGCGGGGTGCCGGCCAGGAGCTTGCCGAACGACTGCGCTCGCTGACCCTCGAACTCTACAGCCGTGGCGCCAAGCTGGCGGCCGAACGGGGCATGATCCTGGCGGACACCAAGTTCGAGTTTGGCCACGGCGAGGACGGTGAGTTGATGTTGATCGACGAAGTGCTCACCCCGGACTCGTCCCGCTATTGGGATGTTCACGGTTGGACTCCCGGCACCGAGCCGGTCTCCTTCGACAAGCAGTTTGTCCGCAACTGGCTCGACACCACCGGCTGGGACAAGAATTCCCCGCCGCCCGAGTTGCCGCCGGATGTCGTCGAGGGCACCCTGTCGCGCTACCTGGAGGCCTTCCAGCGCATCACGGGGCGCGAGCCGATTCTCGACTGAAGGCTCAGAAGCTCGGCGCGGCGCCGATCAGGTATTTGAGGTCGGGATCGTTCCAACGCACTCCACCGCCGAGGAAGATCGAATTGCGGTCCCCTTCCAACAGATCGTCGAAGCCGCCCAGCAGGTAGAGGTTGGGGTGAAAGCGCCATTCGGTCGACAGGCGCAGATGCGGGGCGAGGTTGTCCTGGCGATCGAAGTCGTAGGCTTGCAGGGTCAGCCACAGCCGGCGGTCGAACAACGGGTAGTTGGCTTCGAGGCCGAAGCTCGATTCGATCAAGCCGGTGTAGAGCTTGAATTCACCGCCCAGTTCATGACCCAGCAGTGCGGTGAAGGTGAGGTCATCGCTCAACCGGACGGTCTCGATCGTCTGTACGTCCACCGTGCCATCGCCGTGCGTCGTGGTGATGCGCTCGGTGCGCGTCTTCTCGCGGTCGGTGGCGGCGTCGACGATCGAAGCTCGGTAGAGCCAGTCCGAACGGGTGTTGATGTCCACGGTCAGACTAGCCTGGCTAGTCTCCGTCTCACTCAGATAGAAGCCGCCCAGATTGAGGTCGAGCCCGATCCGCTTGATCGCACCGAGGGTTTCGCTCAGCTCGCCGACTCCGCTCTCGATGGTACCCAGGGTCGATACCAGTTGATCGTGCGCCTCATCGCTGGCCAGCAGCTTGCCGACGGTTCCCTCGCCCGCCGCCAGCCGGCTGGTGATGGTGTCCAGGTTGCCGACCACCGGCTGCAGATCGGCGCTCAGCTGCTTGATGTTGGCCAGACTCGCGGCGAGGTCGTCGCGGTTGTCGCCCACCAGGGAACCGATCTCGCTGAGCACCTCTTCCATCCTCCGAGCCAAGCGCGGCAGCTCGCTGGCCAGCGTGGCGCTGGCCGACTCGAAGTTGGCGATGGTGGAATCGACCTGCCGCCGGTTGCTCTTCAGAATGTCGCGAACGTCGGCGCTGATCATCTCCAGATTGGTCAGCAGCCGGCCGATCCGGCTGTTCTCATCGTCACCGGAGAGCGAGCCTGCCAGGGTTCCCGTGACATCCTGGATGCTCTCTCCGATCTCGCCGATCTGCTCCATCGCCTGGTCAAAGCTGACCGGAGTGACACCGGGGAGCACGGCACCTTCGGCCAGCGGGGTGCCACCGGCCGGGCCGGGGATGAGTTCGACGTACTTGTCACCGAGAAGTCCGGCGCTGGCGATCGCGGCGCTGGCCCCGACGGTCAACTGTACCGGCTGATCGAGGCGCAGGGTCACCCGGGCGCGCTGGCCGTCGAGGCCGATGCCGTCGACACTCCCGACGCGCACGCCAGCGACTCGAACCGCGGCCTTGTCGTCCAGTCCGGCGACCGAGTCGAAGAGAGCGTCGACGCGCTGTCCTTCGGGCGAGAAGGGGTTGAGGTCCTCGATGCTCAGGATGAGGAATGACAGCACGGCGAGCGCGACGGCAGCCAGGAGGCCGACCTTGATGGCGTTGGACATGTCTGGTTCTCCGAAGTCGGGTTTCTTTGTCTTCGCTGTGCGATCGGTGGAGGGTGAGGGGCGTCGGCGCTCCGGCGGCCCGTCTACCCCAGAGGTCCTGTGGCGGAGCCCTGGACGAACTGCTGCACTCGCGGATCGGTCAATTGATAAAACTCATCGGGCGGCGCGAGCGCGATGATCTTGCCTTGGTAGAGCATGCCGATCCGGCTGGCGATGCGCTGCGCGCTGATCATGTCGTGGGTGATGGTCAAGCAGGTGACGTTGAGCCGGTCGCGAAGTTCGACGATGACCTCGTCGATCTGTGCCGTGGTGATCGGGTCGAGCCCCGTCGTCGGCTCGTCGAAAAGCAGGATCTGAGGTTCGCGGGCGATCGCACGGGCAAAACCCACCCGGCGGCGCATGCCGCCGGAGAGCTGCGCCGGGAGCTTCTTCTCCACCCCTTCCAGATGCACCATACGCAGACACTCGGCAATCCGATCGGCGATTTCGGATCGGGAGAGCGAAGTGTGCCGGCGCAGGGCGAAGGAGACGTTGTCCGCCACATTCATCGAGTCGAACAGGGCGCCCTCTTGGAAGGCCATTCCGTAGCGCCGCCGGAAGCGGGTGATCTCCCGGTAGCCGAGTGTGCTGAGGTCGACACCGTCGACTTCGACGGTGCCGCGATCCGGCTTCAGCAGGCCGATGACATGTTTGAGCATGACGCTCTTGCCGCTTCCCGAGCCTCCGATGACCACCAGCGACTCGCCCTCGGTGACCTCGAGGTCGAGGCCGCGCAGCACCACCTTGTCACCGAAACTCTTCTCAATCCCGGTCAAGCGAATCTTGGTCGCCCTGCTGTGCGCGTTCATCAGAAGAGCAACTTGGTGAGAAAGAAGTCCGAGATGAGGATGGCGATCGAGGCCAAGACCACCGCCTGGGTCGTCGACCGGCCAACCCCTTCGGCACCACCGCGGGTGAAGAAGCCCTTCTCGCAGCCGATCACCGAGATCAACAGGCCGAAGAAGGCCGCCTTGATCAGCCCGGAGAAGAGATCGGTCAAGTCCATATAACGAAAGGTATTCTCCATGTAGGTCGAGGGGTTGGCACCCATCAGCACCACGGAGATCAGATAGCCACCCCAGATGCCGATCATGTCGCCCAACAGGATGAGCAGCGGCAGGGTCAGGACGGTGGCCCAGACGCGCGGCACGATCAGATAATGGATCGGGTCGGTGGCCATCACTTCCAGGGCGTCGATCTGCTCGGTGACTCGCATGGTGCCCAGTTCCGCCGCCATCGCCGACCCACAGCGGCCGGCGACGATCAGGCCGCCGAGTACCGCGGCCAACTCGCGGACCATCGACAGACCGACGATCGAACCGACGAAGTTCTCGGCGTTGAAGCGGGCCAGGACGTTGAAGATCTGTAGTGCCATCACCATGCCGGTGAACATGGCGGTGAGCAGCAAGACCGGGATCGAGCCGACGCCGATGCGCGCCATCTGGCGCAGCAGTTCGCGCCCATCGCAAGGCCGACGCGGCGTCCAGGCGACGACCCGCCAGAGGACGATGAAGAACCGGCCCAGCTCCTCGAAGAAGTGACCGAAGGCGGCAAGAACCCGCGCTGACAGCTTTGATGGCATCGGCTAGAAGGCAGGTCCTGCGGGGGCGGCCGGGTGGCTTCCGAGAGTCTTGAAGGTGGTGATCTCACCCAGGAAGACGAGATTCACCGTACCGATCTCTCCGCTGCGATGCTTGGCGATGATCAGCTCGGCCAGACCCTGATTCTCCGGGTCATCCTTGTTGTAGACCTCATCGCGGTAGATGAAGGCCACCAGGTCGGCATCCTGTTCGATGGCACCGGATTCGCGCAGGTCGGCCAGCTGCGGGCGGTGATCGCCGCTGCGTCGTTCGGGTTGGCGGGAAAGCTGCGACAGGGCGATGACCGGAATATCCAGCTCCTTGGCCAGCTGCTTGAGGCTGCGGCTGATGGCGGCGATCTCCAGGTTGCGGTTCTCGAACTTGCCGCCCGCCTGCATCAGCTGCAAGTAGTCGAGGATGAGCAGGTCCAGCCCCTTCTCCGCTTTCAGTCGCCGGGCCTTGGAGGAGAGTTCGAGCAGGGTCGGGTTGGGCGAATCGTCGATGTAGAAGGGGGCGCCGCTGATTTCGCGCACCGTCTTGAAGACGGTTCCCCATTCGTTGCTCGACAGGTGGCCGGCGCGCAGCTTGCCGAAGGCGACATTGGCCTCCGAGCAGAGAACGCGCAAGGCGAGTTCTTTCTCGCTCATCTCCAGGGAGAAGATCCCCACGCTGCACTTCTCTCGGATCGCGATGTGCTGGGCGACGTTGAGCGCGAAGCTGGTCTTGCCCATGCCGGGGCGGCCGGCGATGATGATCAGGTTGCCCTTGTTCAGCCCTTGGGTCTTGCGGTCGAGGTCGATGAAACCGGTGGGAAGGCCGATGAGGCCCGTGCCGGGCCGCTCCTCGAGTTCGGCGAGAGTCTCCTCGAAGACCGAGGTCAGCGAAGAGAATCCGCGGCGGATCGACTCTTCTCCCAGACCGAGGATCGCCTGCTCGGCGCGGCCGAGTGCGGCGTTGGCCTCCAGACCGCCGTCGAGGCAATCGCGGATGATCTCTCCCGATGCCTGGATCAGCCGCCGCCGAACCGAACGCTCCTTGACGATGTCGGCATAGGACTCGATATTGCCCAGATCGGGCAGGTCGACGTCCAGACCGGCGAGATAGGCGATACCGCCGACGGAATCGAGATTGGCCTGCTGTTCGAGCCTGGCCTGCACGGTGCGCAGATCGATCTCCACCTGCTCGTCTTGCAGGTCGACCATTGCCTGATAGAGGAGCTGATGGCGCTCGAAGTAGAAGTCATCCGCGATCAGCCGACCGGCCACCGTGGCCAACAGCCGCGGGTCGAGCATCACCGCGGCGAGGACGGCGCGCTCGGACTCGTCGCTGTGCGGCAGACTTTTCGGCTGGGATAGGGCGTCGATCATCTTCGCTGGTCGAGACAACGGCCATGGTGTGGCGCGATCGGGTGGATCGCCATACTAACGGACCTAACCCGTGGCCGAAACAGGGGGTCGCTGCCGCACCGGGTCGCCGGCGCGCAGCTGTTGATAGCGCTCGATCGAGATCGATTCGCGGCTCGCCAGATCCTGCTCGAAGTCTTGCCGCCAAGCCCCGGCGGCGGCTTCGACACCGGCTTCGAGGAGCAGCAGTTCGGCGCCGAAACCGGAACCGTAGGAGAAGGCGGCGATCGTTTCGCCCGCGGGCAGACCGGCCAGCGCTTGGGCTACGGCGATCCACAGGCTGGCCGTGTAAGCGTTGCCGCAGGCCTGATTCCAGCTCATCGTCGGGTCGACCTTGTCGGTGAAGAACAGGGCCGTGTGCTCCTCGCTCCAACCGAGTGCGGCGCCGAGCGCGAAGACCGCCTTCTTCACCATCTTGGGGAAGGGCACATGGAAACAGGCGGCGGCTAGATTCTCGATGGTGGCCTCTCCACTGTGCTGAGCCAGCGCCTGAAAACAGTGTGAGGCGGCCCGCTTGTAGCAGTCCAGGCTGAGCGGGCCGTCGACCAACGGAAAGCGCTCCCCGACCGGCCGCCAGAAGTCGAACTGAGGCTCGCTCCAGGGAAAGGAGAGCGGTTGAATCGATGCGATGCGGGGTTCATCGATGATCATGGCGACGGCGCCCGCGCCTTGGGTGGGTTCGCCGGGGTCCCCCGGTTCGTAGAGCGCCACGTCCGCCGCGATCACCAGAGCTGCCCGCTCTTGGCCGTGGTGGCTGCCGGCCGCTCCCGCCAGTCGCCATTCGGCCGCCTGACGCAGCGCCAGCGTGCCGCCGTAGCAGGCGTGTTTGACCTCGTAGGAACGAACGGCGCCGGAGAGTTCCAACCGATCGGCGACCCAGGCGGAAAGAGGCCGGCTCATGTCGATGGCCGTCTCCGTACCGACGGCGATCAAACCGATACGGTCGGGATCGCCCCCCCACCGTTCGAGGGCCCGTCGAGCGGCCCCCGTCGCCAGGTCGACGACTCCGTAGTCCGGCGGGCACAGCGCCATTTCACGGCAGCCGAGGCCGATGGTGTACTTGGCGGGGTCCTCTCCGCGCAAGTTGGCAAGTTCCTCCACGGCCAGTGCCAGGGGCGGCAACTGAAGGCCGATGGAGGCGATTCCACAGCTCGGTCGATGGTCGTTTCCCGGAAACTTGGCGATCTGAGGCATTGAGGGGCCCTCCCGGTCGTCATCCAAATCGAGGTCAGTCGGCGGGTGCCGCATGCGAGCAGGCGCGCCGCCGCCTGAAGTCAGGTCGTGCCATCGCTGGCAGAAACCTGAGGTGAATCGAAGCGCGATCCTACCCTTTTTTCCTTCCTTGAACCGTGCTTTTGGGTAGGCATCGTAGCCGGCAGCCAATCGGGCTATGATCACTCGCCATGCGCATTGAGATACACGACTTGGAGAGCCTCGCCGCCCATCTGCGCCAGCACCGCGGGCTGGATGGAGTGGTCTGCCAGAGTTTGGATCTGGCCTCCGTCGCCGAGCAACTGCGGGCGGTCAGCGCGGCCGGCGCGCTCTTTCTCGGCTGCCATGTCGACGATCAAACGAAACTGCACCTGGTCGAGACCGGCGGCTTGCTTTTCCCGCGGCTGCCGGATCTACCCTACGACCCCTACCGCTCGCAGCTCTACAGCCTCGACGAGTTGATGGCCGGCTATCGGCCCGGCGTCGCCGGCAGCTTCCTTTCCGATACGCGTGACAGCGCGATCTACCGCCACTTCAGCCACTATCGAGAGATCAAACCCTCCTCGATCTTGGAGACTCTCGCCCAGCGGCTGCACGATCACTCCATCGACAATGCTCTCGAAGACTTGCTGCGCGAGCACTCCGATGTCGCGGCCATCATGGGCGGCCACTCGCTGACCCGCGATCAGCCCTCGTACCGCGCCGTGGCCGAGATCGGCCGCGGCCTGACCCGTGCCGGTTTCTTGGTGGTGACCGGAGGCGGGCCGGGTGCGATGGAGGCGGGAAACCTGGGGGCATGGCTGGCCGGCTACCCCGACGAGGCTCTCGACCGTGCGCTCGACTTGCTCGGTGTCGAACTCTCCTTCCGCACCGCGGAATACCTGGAGGCCGGTTTTCGAGTTGTCGAAGAATTCCCGCGGGGATCGTCCAGCTTGGCGGTCCCTACCTGGTTCTATGGCCACGAGCCGACCAACCAGTTCTCCACCCACATCGCCAAGTACTTCGCCAACAGCCTGCGCGAGGATGGCCTGCTGGCCATCGCCAACCGAGGCGTCGTCTATGCGCCGGGCAGTGCCGGCACGGTGCAGGAAATCTTCATGGACGCGACCCAAAACCACTATGGCACGTTTCGCTGGGTCAGCCCGATGGTTCTCTTTGATCGCCAGTACTGGACGGCGACTCTGCCCGCCTACGGCTTGCTCCGGACCTTGGCCGGCGAGCGGCAGTATGGCCACTCGATCACCGTCTCCGACTCGCCCGGCGAGGTCGTCGACTACCTGCTGGAACATCCGCCGGTGGAATTTCAGCGTAAGCCGGCGCAGCACTGAAGGTGGGCGAAGGGATCGCCACCGGCAAACCAACTCATCGGATCTCACGTATCTACTGTGACATGTACCTGCGCCGCCATCGCTGCCGCTCGCTGTTCGCCTCGTGCGCCATCTTGTGCGCCCTCACCGTGATGGCGCTCCCCGGTCGGGAGGCCGCGGCGCAGACCCGGCACAGACTCGGCGTCGCCGGCAAGCAGGCTCCCAGCTGGCCGCAAGTCGAATGGCTCAACCTGCCGACTGAGATTCCCCGCCTCGATATCTCAGACCTTCGCGGCCAGGTGGTCTACCTCTTCTTCTTCCAATCCTGGTGCCCAGGCTGCCACGCGCACGGCTTTCCGACTCTGCAGGCACTGGAACAACGCTACCGCGACAACGACCAGGTCTTCTTCGTCGCGGTCCAAACCGTCTTCGAAGGTTTCGGTACCAACACCAAGGAACGGGCGATCCAAGATCTCGAAGACTACGACTTGGCGATTCCGCTGGCTCACGATGCCGGTGAGGATGGCCCGTCGGCTTTCATGCGCAGCTATCGCACCGGCGGTACGCCGTGGACGGTGATCATCGATCGCCGCGGTGTGGTGCGTTGGAACGGCTTCCAGATCGACGAAGAGCGGGGCACGAAGATGATCGAGAGCCTCCTCGACGGGTGACTTTGCCGGTCAGCAGGCCTATCATCGTTCCTATCATGTGGGCTTCACTCAGAAGGAGATGACGATGGGTTCGTTTGGCAGCAAGTCTGCTTTGCCCAGCGCGGATAGGGCGCTGGCGGGGCGACAGGAGGCTATGGCGGTAGCCGAGCGCCACTACGTACTGGACGCGCCGCTGGCTCCCCCGTTCCCGCCCGGCACCGAGCGGGCTCTGTTCGGTATGGGCTGCTTCTGGGGAGCCGAAAAGCTCTTCTGGAAGACCGGCGGTGTCTACTCCACCGCTGTCGGCTATGCCGGAGGGTTCACTCCCAACCCGACCTACCAGGAGGTCTGTAGCGGAGGTACCGGACACGCGGAAGTGGTCCAGGTGATTTTCGAGCCGGCCACCCTCTCCTACCAGGCGCTGCTGGCGCTGTTCTGGGAGGGACACGATCCGACGCAAGGGATGCGCCAGGGAGGCGACTCCGGAACCCAGTACCGCTCGACCCTCTACACCTACGGCGACGAGCAGGGGCGACTGGCCGAGCACTCGCGCGCGGCCTACCAAGACCAGCTGGCTGCGGCAGGTTACGCCACGATCACTACAGAACTCGGCGAGGCCCCACCCTTCTACTATGCCGAGGACTATCACCAGCAGTACCTGGCGAAGAATCCGCAGGGCTATTGCGGCATCGGCGGCACCGGCGTCAGCTGCCCGACAGGGCTAAGCTGGTAGCTGTTTGAGACTTTCGTAGGCCGCATTGCAGCTGGGCGGCCTCTCTTCGCGATCCTTCTTGAGCAGCTGGTGGACCCAGCCCGCCCAGACGGCGGGAGTCTCCGAGCGTAGCGATCTGAGATCGGCGGGTTCGGTGTTCAAGTGGTGGATCGAGATCTCCGCGATGGTCGAACCTTCGAACGGGCAACGGCCGGCGATCAGAGTGAAGGCGACCACGCCCAGCGAGTAGAGGTCGGTGCGCGGGTCAAGGTCTAGACCTTGGATCTGCTCCGGGGACATGTAGCGTGGAGTACCGACCGCGGTGCCGGTCGCGGTCAGACGGGTCGCTTGGCTTTTCATGTGGGCGATGCCGAAGTCGAGGACCTTGATCCTCCGGTCGGTGAGGAAGACATTGCCCGGCTTGAGATCGCGATGAATGACCCCTTCGGCATGGGCCGCGGTGAGCCCTGCCAGGACCCCGGCCAGAATCGATTTGACCGACTCGAAAGGCAGCGAGCCATGCATCTCCAGGACGGAGTCGAGGCTCTGGCCTTCGAGCAGTTCCATGGTGAGGAAGAGACCGCCCGCGAACCGCCCTACGTCGTAGACCCGGACGATGTTCGGGTGAGTGATGCGGCGGCAAATCTGCACCTCGCGCAAGAGTCTCGCCTCTTCGTCGCTGCCGGCGCTCATCGGACCGAGGAGTGTCTTGATGGCGACCCGTTCGTCGAGTTCGCGATCGAAGGCCTCGAAGACGCGTCCCATGCCGCCTCGCGCCAGTTCTCGCCGCAGTTCGTAGCGCCCGACGAGGATTTCGCCGGCCACGATACCGTCGCTGAGGCGTAGGTCTGACACCGGCTCGGCGTTGCCCACCGTCGGATTGGTCAGAGCGGCGCCGGCGCCCTGAGAGGTGCGCAGTGTGGAGGTCAGGTTGGCCAGCCGCCGGGTGACATCGCGGTGGTCCGGTTTCAGCGCTTGCAGTTTGGCGTAGAGCAAACTCGCTTCATGGTCCTGCGACAACTGTTCGAGAACTCTACCTTCCCAGTAGAACCGTTCGAGCGCTTGTGCTCCGACGGCGCGCGGATCGGTCGATAGGCGGCGGACGGTGTGCAGAGCCTCATCCAGACGGCCGTCTTCGAGCAGCAAGGGAGCCAATTTCACCGTGGCGTCGGTGAAGTCCCGGCTGCCCTGCGGTACCCGATCGAGGGCTTCGATGGCCTGCTGTGTGGCGCCGGCGGCGAGGAAGCAGTTGGCCGCTTTGAGGTGCTGGTTCTGCCGCAGGTAGCCGTGACCGGCCCTTTCCTGCATACCGGCTTGCAGGAAGAGTTCGATCGCGTCGCTGATCAGCCCGGCACCTTCGGCGATCTCGGCGGCCCGCGCCGGGTTGCCCGAGCCGGCATAGCAGCGAACCGCGTCGCGCGGTCGCTTGGCTTTCTGGAATGCCTCGGCGGCCTCCCTTCTTTGGCCGGCGGCCTCGCAGCATTGGGCGACGCAAACCCAGTCCTGGACCTGGGCGAAGAGCTTGGCGGCGCTGGCGAAGTTGCGATGCTGGCGCAGGAGTTCAGCCGCCTCGGCGGTATGCCCGCAGCGTTGGAGCATTCTTGCCTTGTTCTCAGGCTCCAGCCCCTTGATCCCGCGCAACACCCGATAGGCGTCGTCCATCCGCCTGAGTTCGACGTGTGCACGGAAGGCCTCCAGATGGCGACCGGCTCTTTCCAGGAGGTCGGCGGCCTGCTTGGTCGGACCCTGGTCGGCGACGACCCGGCCGGCCTCTTTCTCCTCGCCGAGTTTGGCCAGCAGCTGGGCACGCCGGGCGTTGACCTCGCGCAGTTTCCCGCGCACCTCGAGATTCAATTCCGAACCCTTGCCGTGCAGCCGCTTGGCCTCGAGTTCCAGGGTGCGAACCGCATCGCGCAGACGGCCCATCCGCTCGTAGAGCGAAGCGGACATGCCCCACAGTCTGGCCCGTTCGTAGAGTTTGGCGGCACGCAGATCTTCCTTCAACCGGGCAGCGATCTGCGCCGCCGGGCCCCAGGCACCACCCAACTCGAACATCAACAGGGCTTCCTTCAGCCGGCCGGCGGCCTTGAGCACCTCACCGGCTTGTTTGGGCTTGGCCCCGGCGGGAACTTCGGCCTCTTTGCCGAGGACCGCCTGGAAGGAGTAGCGAACCGCGTCGGCGTGCTTACCGGCACGCGCTGCCAGCTCCAACGCCTTGAGCATGTTCCCCGATTTGGCATAGATGCCCGCCGCTTCGGCGAAGCGCCCCTCCTTCTCGGCAAGCTTCGCCAGACTGCTGTGGTCGCGAGTGATCCAAGCTCCCAACCTGGACTTTTTAAGCACGATGCGAGGCTCTCCTTCCTCTGGGGTTGCCGAAATATACAAGAAGGCTTGGTCAAACCTCTAGGCGCCCTTCCTCCGTTTTGGTTACGCGGGCCCGGGCTTGCTGCCGTGGCCTTTCCTCCGCCGCACTCTCCCCCGCTTCTTGCCAGCTCCAATGGTAGGCTTGAATGGCATGAGCTCCAGCACGGAACTTGCCGGGTCTTCGGCCAACAACCCCGCCATCCAGGCGATGAACGCCGATCAGGCGATCACCACCCTGATGAGCCAGCATGGCGGAAAGCTCTTCGGGCTCAGTCTTCGCCTCTGTGGTTCGCGAGAGGATGCCGAAGAGCTGGTGCAGGACATCTTCCTCACCGCCTTTCGAAAATGGAACCAGTTCGAAGGTCGCTCGGAGCCCACCACTTGGCTCTACACCATCGCGGCGCGCGCTTGCATGAGGAAGCAGCGCAAGCGAGCCGGCGAGCCGACCAGCCTCGAATCGCTGGAGGCGCTCGTTCCGAACGACGGGTCGACAGTTCCCGAGGTGGCGACCGATGTGCGCAGCCCCTACGAGCGCCGGGTTCAGAAAGAGGTTCAGGAGGCGGTCGAGCGTGCGCTGGACGAGATTCCTCCACACTTCCGCATGGCGTTGATCCTCAAGGACATCGCGGATCTCAGTCTGGCCGAAGTGGCTGCCATTCTGGGAATCAAGGAGCAGACCGCCAAGACTCGGGTCTACCGGGCGCGGCTGGCTTTACGCAAGTCGATGGCCAGCTCGCTACCGCAGCGCTCGCTGCGCGATCCCGGTGCACCGCCCATCTGTCGCGACCTGCTATTGGCGAAACTGGACACGCTGGATCGCGGGGTTGAATTCCCCTTGGCTCCGGAGGTGCTCACCGATCGCTGCAAGTCCTTCTTCAAGACGCTGGACCTGACCCGAGAGGCCTGCCGGCGAATCGGTCAGGGTGAGATACCCGCCGTGGCGCGCACCCGGATCAAAGCTGCTCTCGGGGTGGCGCCCTAAATTAGCAGCCCGCGGTGGTCGCTGCTTCCGCCGTTTGCCAGTTGGCGAAGTCGTCGTCGACATAGGTCGTCTTGAAGCCGTGGTGTTCGAGCATCGCCGAAGCCGCGGCCGCCCGTGCACCGGTGAGGCAGTAGACGAAGAGTTCTCTGTTGGCGGGAACTTCGTCCAGACGGTCCAGGAGACGGGTGTGCGCGATGTTCAAGGCCGATGGAATATGGCCCTGCGCGTATTCGGCAGCGCCGCGAACGTCGAGAGTCAGCGCGTCGGAGACCTGCCGTAGCTGCTCGAAATCGATCACCTCGGTGGCCACGAGTCCGCTGGCCTCGTCCAGTTCTCGTGGGGAGATGAAGCCCTCGATCTTGTCCAGGCCAATGCGCACCAGCTCGCGGACCGCGTCGTCCAGCTGATCTTCTTCCGCCACCAAGTAGATCCGCTGCTCCGGCAGTAGGTACGAGCCGGTGACCGTCGGGAAGGATCTATCGAGAGGTGCGTAGAGAGATCCCCGAACGTGTCCACGCATGAACGCGGTACGGTCCAGTCGCGTGTCGATGACTATGGAGTCGGGCTCGCTGGAGAGTTCGGCGACTTCTTCGAGCGACACCGGCCAGGGCATGGGCAGCTCGCCGAGTAGCGGGACCCCTTCCTTGTTGAGCCTCTTCATGCGGGCGAAATAGAGCGGCGGTTCCGGTTGTCCGTCGAGAATGGCCTTGACGAAGAAATCTTCGCCCCGGGAGGCGGCCTTGATTGCGCTGTTGGCGATACGTTCGTAGCCGACGGTGGAGGTCGGAACCGCGCCGAGGGCCTTGCCGCAGGCGCTGCCGGCGCCGTGGGCGGGCCAGACTTGCAGGAAGTCGGGCAGTTTGAGGAAGCTCTGGACCGATCGATAGAGCTGCTTCGCCGAGGGGGTCATCGCTCCTTTCACTCCGGCGGCGGATTCGAGGAGGTCCGGCCGGCCGAGATCGCCGACGAAGACAAAGTCGCCGCTGATCAGCCCCATCGGCTCGGTCATGCCGGAGCCGTGGTCGATGATGAGGAAACTCACGTGCTCGGGAGTGTGGCCGGGAGTGTGGAGTACTTCGAGTTCGATATTGCCGACAGCGAAGCGATCCCCGTGGTGGATCAAGGTCGCATCGTAGTTGCCGCTCTTCAGCCACTGGTACTTCCAGTCCGCGTCACCCTCGTCGGAGAGATGGAGCTTGGCACCGGTGCGCTCGGCGAGTTCGCGGGCACCGGAGAGAAAATCCGCGTGGATGTGCGTCTCGGTCACCGCCGTGATGTGCAGCCCTTCGTCCTTGGCCAGTTCGATATAGCGATCGATATCTCGTTCGGGGTCGATGAGGACGGCTTCCATCGTCCGCTGACAGCCGATCAGATAGGCGTACTGGGCGAGGTTCGGGTCTGAGATCTGGCGGAACAGCATTGAAGTTTCCTTGTCGAAGTGGGATCACCGGGGTCGATGAGTCCTGTTCATCCTGATGACAAAGCTTGATCACATAGTTTACAGCCTGAACGCTGGAGTCGACCCGCTGGCGCCGGCAACTTCCCGGCCGCACGCTCGTAACTGGAATTGCTACGATAGTTGTAGGTGGTGACGGCGGAGGTCACAATGCTTCCCTCAACAACGGCTCTGGAGATGCTGATGAACGAGGCTCGAAACCGGTTCTTCGCCGGTGCTGGAGTACTGATCTTCTCCATCGCTGCCCTGCAGCTGCTGCACCCTCGACCTGGCAGTGACGCTGGCGGATGGATCGGTCTAGAGCTGGCACCTCGACCCCGTAACCTACCTGGAAGTCGCGGTGGATTCTGAGATCAATGACCACACGCACGGGCCGCAGCGGATGACCCAGCGGATCTTCTTCGACGACTTCCGGCAGGTCGAAGGACTCGTCCTCCCCTTCAGCCTCGAGTATGAGTTCTGGGCACGGCTGGAGACGATGCGCAGCGATCAGGTTCGAGTGGATGGCGAAGTCGCCGACGAGCGCTTCAGCCCTCCACCGACACTCGAAGTCGATGCACCGCCCTAGCCATCGCTCCACCGGGGGGCTACACTAACCAGGTAGCCCCGTGGCTCCAGCTCGCAGAACCACTCCACTGTCTCGGCTCTCTTGGCGGCAGCTTCCTCCCTCGTCCGCGATCATTCCAGTCCGTTCTTTCTCGTCAGATCAGTTCGTTCCATTGTACAAGAGAGTTACAGATGAGGAGACTTGCAGAACCATCTATGCAATGGTAGTGTCCCTCAATTCACCTTGGCGTTCTGTACATAACCGAGAGGTACCCGCCTTATGAGTTACAGGTTTTTTTCGACTTCGGTCGAGACATTGAAGCGGGAGGGTGAGCGGCGAGCCAAGCTCGCAGCCAAGATCGAGGCGAAGATTTCGCGTATTCGTCGCGGTAGGCCTCCAGAGAAGTTGGATCGTCGTGCCTTGTTGCTGAGTCAGCCTCCGAGGTTGCCGGCACACAAATCGATTCCGGCCCCACCCAAAGCGGCGGTGATCGCCTTCACCCGACTCGGTTTCGGCCCCACTCCCTCGGAAGTGGCGGACTTTGACGGGTTGGCCGGCGACGACGCCACGCGGTTGCAGATCTGGCTCGATCAACAGCTCGATCCGGCGAGCATCGATGACAGCGCCGCCGAGGCGCGGATCGCCCAGTCAGGATTCACCACCCTCGACAAGACTCTCGAACAGCTGTGGGCGGACCACGTCGTGCCTGACAACATTCCGTGGGAGGAGCGCGCCCGTCCTTTCTACGAGAGTCAGTACGCCACCTTCTTGCGCGCCATCCACAGCCGGCGCCAGTTGTACGAAGTGATGGTCGACTTCTGGCACAACCACTTCAACGTCTTCGGCGACGAAAGCCCCTGGCTTTCGACCTGGCCGCACACCGATCGCGATGCCATTCGAGCGCACTCTTTGGGCAACTTCCGGCAGATGCTGGAAGCGGTCGCCAAGACCCCTTCGATGCTTCTCTACCTGAACAACGCGGTCAATTCCTTCGAGGATGCCAACGAGAACTTTGGCCGCGAGTTGATGGAGCTGCACACCCTCGGTGCCGCCTCGTACTACGGGAATATCCCGGCGGGCCAGGTGCCGGTGGATGGACAGGGCAACCCCAAGGGCTATGTCGAGGAGGACGTCATCGCCGCCGCCCGGTGCCTGACCGGTTGGACCTTGCGCGATCGCCCCTGGGATCCCGATTTTGGCAACACCGGCAGCTTCTTCTACCACGCCCCCGACCACGACAACGCCCCGAAGCACATCATCGGAGTCGACCTGCCGGCCAACCAGCCGGCGATGAAGGACGGACAAGATCTTCTCGACATCCTGGCGCAGCATCCGAGCACCGGCCAGCATGTGGCCACCAAGATCGTCCGCCGGATCCTCGGCGACTCCCCACCGCAGTCGGTGGTCGACGCCGCCGCGGCGGTCTTCACCGCGCAGCATGCGGCACCCGATCAGATCGCCCAGGTGGTGCGCACCATCGTTTTGTCGCCGGAGTTTCTGACCACCTGGGCGGACAAGGTCAAGCGGCCCTTCGAGATTGCGGTGAGCGCCTTTCGCGGTGTAGGAGCCGACATTCCGTTCCGGATCGGCGATCCCGCCACCGACTGGTTTGACTGGGTCTATCGACCGACCGGACAGCCGCTCTTCTCGTGGCATCCGCCCAACGGTTTTCCCGATGTCAAGCCGGCGTGGAACAGCACCTCGCCTCGCGTCATGTGCTGGCGGCTGGCCAACTCGCTGCTGGCCTTCGACGACGAGAATGGCAACTACTACCTCGACGCCCCGGCGCTGACTCCTCCCGGGGTGCGCACCGCGCGCGACATCGTCGATTTCTGGGTCCAGCGCATTCTCTCCAGATCCGTGACCGCGCAGGAAGAGGCGGAGCTGATCTCTTTCATGGCCCAGGGCCACAACCCCGACTTCGACCTACCGGTCGATACCGACCAAGACACCGCCGACCGCATCCGGTCGCTCGTTTCCCTGATCATTCAATCTCCGAGCTTCTTGTGGCGATGAATCGCCGAGCAGCGCACGAACCTCGAGGAGGTCTAGTTTAATGTCTAGTAGATTCACTCGGCGCGGATTCTTGACCGGTTGCTCGGCGGCCATCGCCGGCCTGGCCGGTTCCCGTTTCAATACCGTGGCGTTCGGAGACCCGCTCCTCAATCAAGAGATTCTGGTCTATATCTTCTTGCGTGGCGGCCTCGATGGCTTGAGCCTGGTTCCGCCTATCGCCGGAGTTGATCGCGGCCACTACGAGGCCGCACGCCCCACTCTGCAAGTGCCGGTTACGGGGCCCGGGGCGGCCCTCAACTTGGACGGCCAATTCGGCCTGCACCCGTCCGCCGCACCGCTCCACAGCCTCTACCAGAACGGAAATCTGGCCATCATCCAGGCGGCCGGTATCAAGGATCTGGTCAACAAGTCCCACTTCGATGCCATGCAGTTCGTGGAACTCGGGACACCGGGTTTCAAGAGCACGACCACAGGCTGGATGACCCGCCATCTGTCCAGCGCGGCCAACCTGCCGGCCAACCCGGTGATGCCATCGCTGGCCATCGGCGATCTCCAACCGCAGTCCTTGCTGGGGTCGCTGCAATCGGTGAACCTGGCGGATCCGGCCGAGTTCGACATCGACAACGGACCCTGGCTGTGGCGCAACGCCCAGCGCACCGCGCTACGGGCGATGTACCAAGGCAGTACCTCGTGGCTCCACGACGCCGGCGTGCAGGCGTTGGACGCGGTCGACATCGTGCAACTCAACGTGCAGGGCGGTTACACGCCGGCCAACGGAGCGGTCTACCCCTCCGGCACGTTCGGCGACAACATGCGAACCCTGGCTCAGATGGTCAAGCTCGATCTGGGCCTTCAGGTGGCCACCATCGACCTGGGTGGATTCGACACTCACGATGCCCAAGGCACCGCTGTAGGCGGCTTCCTGGCCACTCTGCTGGCGGAGTTGTCGGAGGGTTTGGCGGCCTTCTACACCGATCTAGACGGTGCCGGTGCCACCAACTACACGCAACGGCTCACCGTCGTCGTGCAGAGCGAATTCGGTCGCGAGTTGCCGGAGAACAACAATGAGGGAACCGAGCACGGTTACGGCAACCTGATGATGGTGCTCTCGGGCAATGCCGTGGGCGGAGTTCACGGCAACTGGCCCGGGCTGGCGCTGGGTGCGCTGACCGACGGCACCGACGTCACTGTGACCACCGACTACCGGCAAGTGCTGAGTGAGATCCTGATTCGCCGGATGTGCAACCCGCAGCTGGGTCAGATCTTCCCGGGTCTCACCGAGTACACCCCGTTGGGGATCGTCACCGGTGCCAACTTGACGCCGGTCTTTGGCAACGAGATCTTCCGGGACGGCTTTGAGAACGGTGACCTGGGCGGTTGGTCGTCGCAGGTCTGAGATTCACCAGCCCGCTGAGCCGAGTTGTCCTCGGCTCAGCGGGCATCCGAACCTGCTCAGCGGCTGGCCCGTGGCCTCAGTTGATGTCCTTGCCCTCTTCCAGCTTCTTGATCAGCCCGGCGATGTTTTGCCGATTGGGTTCGCCCGGAGCCTGATCGAGCGCCTTGCGGGCGTGATCGAGCGCCTTGTCGAACTGGCCCAGAGCCGAATAGCCACGCGCCATCCCCACGTTGGTGGGCCAAGCGCCTTCGAATCGATCGTAGCTGGTCTGGAAGACCTGCAAGGCCAACTGCTTCTGCCCTTGCGCGATCAACTGCCGGCCCATCTGGTGAATGCCATTGGCATTGGCCGTGGGGTGGCCGGCCGCTTTCAGAACGGTTGCGGTACTTTCCTCTCCCTTGCCATTGGCAGCTTGAGCCAGGGCCAGCGTAGTCAACGTTGCGAAGTCCTCTTGGCCGATGAACGGGGCGCTGACCGCCGCCTGAGCCCAAGTGAGAGCTTCATCCAGGTGGATGTTGTTCTGGATGCAAAAATTGGCCGCAGCGGCCCAGGAGAGGTGGCTAAAGCCTGGGCTGTCGCGCAACTCCTCGCGTATCTTGTCGACGTAGAGTTCATTGACGTTGGGGACCGAGATGGTCCACGGCACTTGCAGATTCTCCCAGCGCAGCGCAACGGTCGCCTCGGCCGGCTGCCGGTCGATGAACTCGAAGCTCAGCCAGTGGGTGTAGGCGCTCTTCTCCGGGGTCACGGTGACGCGCAGCGCATCCTCGTCCGCGGTATAGAAGAAGCTTCCCCAGGAAGTCGAGTTGTTGGAGAAAACGACCGTCCACTCCTTCTCGCCCGGAATCATGTGGATGCCGTAACTGCCCGCCGCTAGGGCTTGTCCCTCGATTTCGACGTCATGAGAGACGGTGAACACGGTGTTCTCGTTGGCGCCGACCCGCCATGGACACTCGGCGCCGCAGGTACCAAAACCCAGGTTGGCCATACCGTACGGCACCAACTGCCCCCAGATCTTTCCGGTCCGATCGTCGCCGTTGGGAGCCGTGACATCGGGACTGTTGTAGGTCACGTTGACCTCAACCAGTCCGATCCACTGAGAAACGGAGGCCTTCTGGTTGGCGCCGCCGGGCGGCAAAGTGATGTTCTGAGCTCTGGCTGTGCCGGCGGTCAGCAGAGCTAACGCCGAGGCCAGAGCAAGAATCCGGGGGGTGACTCTAGTCATCGCTGTCTCCTATCTTGGGGTAGAGGACTCAGATCTACTACGGACATAGGAGAATCTACGGAAAAAGCCGAGAAAGGTTCAAACGGCTCTCGAAGTCTCGTGGAGATCTGCGCTCAGAGCGACGACAGCCTCACTTTCAGCCGAAAGTGGCGCTTCTTTCGGTTTCCGCCGAGGTGTGGCCTGGTGCGATCCGGGAGGTTTGCGCGGGCTACTGGATCGGCGATTCGGCGTCATGACACGGCTGATGGAGGGGGTGCGTCGCCCGATTCTCGCCGTCAAGACCACTTCGCGGAGAAATGGAATTGATCGGAAATGATGGCGCTTGGGTGTACTTTTGGTTGGAGAATGCGCTACGGTTGCCCTGCTGGAGATATCCGGCACTTTGAGATACCCCCGCCTCGCGAAGCAAGCTCGGTCCTCTTCTGTCTTTTCCTGAGCAGAGTAAGAAACCAAGCGGGCCTCACTGGAAAGTTCCAAGCGGGTCCTCAGTTCGGCGTCACAGCCGAGAACAAACGTACGGCTACGCCGCGCAGGCGGGCCAGGAGAAAGAGAAGAATGCCGAAGAGAATCTATGTTGGAAACCTCCCCTTTAGCGCTAGCGATGACGAGATCCGCGCCCTGTTTTCCGAATACGGGGAAGTGGACTCGGTGAGCTTGATCACCGATCGCGACACCGGGCGCCCTCGGGGTTTCGGGTTTGTCGAGATGTCGTCCGGCGCCGATGAGGCGATCCAGGCTCTCAACTCGACGGATATGGGCGGCCGTAGCCTGACTGTCAACGAAGCTCGTCCCCGCACCGAGCGTCGCGGTGGCGGCGGCGGCGGCGGCTGGTAGACCAGGTATCCCGGCCCACCGGATTGTCGCTGATAGCGGATCCGGTGGGCTTCCCTTCCCCAGCGCGGAATCCCCGCCACTCCCTGCCGCTACCTTTCTTCCTACCTACCTACCACCGGCGCGCTGGGCTCGCACAAGGCTTGAGCACGCTCAGTAGCCTTCTTCCTCAGCTATTCCTCATCGACTGAGCCCAGACCACGCGCAAAGGCGCCCTCGATCCGCTGCGAGATGACACTCCAGATGGATGCGGAACCGTCGCCAATAGGGCTGTTGCGCTCGAGAACCTGAGCTTTCGTCACGCTGTGGAGATGCCAGCTGTGGCCACCGGTCGCCAGGTTTTGCAGCACTGGCTGGATGCGGTCGATGGCGTTGGCGAAGCGAGCGTCCATCGTTTGGCGGGCCTCGAACTCATCCCACAGGGCCCGCAGCTGCGTCGTCTGATCCTCGGGTAACAGACCGAAAATCCGGTCCGCCGCCCGTTGCTCGCGCTCCTCCTTGTCGAGATTGGCCTCGGCGTCGTAGCAGAAGGTGTCTCCGGCATCGATCTCGACGATGTCGTGAACCAGGAGCATCTTGAGTACGTGGGTGACATCGACCTCGGCGTTGGCATGCTCACTGAGCAGCAGCGCCATCATCGCCAGATGCCAGGAGTGTTCGGCGCTGTTTTCTTGCCGGGAGCCGTCGGTGATCACCGTCCGGCGAAGGATATTCTTGAGACGATCGATCTCGAGGATGAATTCGAGCTGACGTTCGAGCCGTTGCATGGCGCTGGATGGTAGCAGGATCGGCAGCCAACTCTCGCCACTGGCCCGCCGTTCGCACCCCGTGCAGCTCTGTCCGCTCCGACCGCTGCGTGGCCGTGCCGCTCAAGGAATCCACCGCGGATTAAACAAATCCAATCCACCCGACCACCCGGGAGCGTAGGTTCTGCTGGATGTATACACACATGGGTTGCTCGGCAACTCGATTGAGCCTGGACGCAGGCAAAAGGAGATGAAGAATGAAGAAGATTCTGTTTGTTTCGCTAGCACTGGCGGTGATTCTTGTCGCTGCCGCCTCGGCGCAGATGAACAAGCCGAAAATGGTCAACCTCTCCGGCAAAGTGATCGACCTCACCTGTTCCGCCAAGGGTAAGGCGATGATGGACTCGTGGACCAACGCCGAGAACGACGAGCACAAGACGCCCGATGGCCCGAAGCCCGGCTGTGCGACGATGTGTCTCAAGGGCGGCCAGCCGGCAGCTCTCTTTGCCAATAACGCCATCAAGGCCGTCTTTGGCTGCAACCCGAAGGCGACTCTGGCCAACTATGCGGCGCAAGACGTCGAGGTCATGGGTTTCTGGGCCGGCGGCAAGAAGGACTCCACCAAGACCTTCATGCCCGCGAAGATCCGTAGCGAAGGCGGCGAGTGGGAAGAGGTCAACTGCGCGACCATGCACTAACAGCCCTTGGTGAAACTCCTCCTGGCACCGAGCGGTTCTCTGCTCGCGACTTAAGCGTTGGGAAATCCTCGACGAACCTCGGGTTCGCCTGTGGTTTTCCGCCTTGATTCGCCAACAGATCCCTCGCTCTCGCCGACGGACGACTTTCGCCACGGACCGCTAAGGTCCTTACCTTCTAGCAGCTAACGAAAAAGAGTCGCGGACAGCCGCGGCTCTTTTTTTACCGCGGACAAAACCTCGCAGCCTCGCAGGCGCGTATGGCTAGTGTTCACTACCCAAGGTAACGTTCATGGCTCAGTTGTTCCCTCAATGGTCGAACCGGATCCCGGTATATCTCCTGCTGGGAGCGACCGCTAGCGCTCTCGTTGTGCCGCTACTGGGCTGGTACTTCTTGTCGCCCTCCTTTACCGATGTCGGCTACCAGCCGGAGCAGCCGATTCCGTTCAGCCATCAGCTCCACGTTGGTGAACTTGAGGTCGATTGTCGCTACTGCCACCGCAGCGTCGAAGTGTCGGCGATAGCCTCCCTTCCCTCGTCTCAGACCTGTCTGAACTGCCATCGGCTTCTTGGCAAGTCGGTCGAGGCATTGAAGCCTCTCTTCGAGAGCGAGGAGCTAGACGTGCCTCTACGCTGGATACGAGTCCACAAGACACCGGAATATGCCTACTTCGACCATTCCCTCCACCTGGCCGGCGGCATCGGTTGTGCCAGTTGCCACGGCAACCTGGCCGAGATGGAGCGGGTCCACCAGGTCGAGCCGCTGAGCATGGGGTGGTGCTTGAAGTGCCACCGCCATCCCGAGAAGCATCTGCGCCCGCCAGCGCTTCTGACCTACACCGGCCAGCCGGATGCCGAAACGAGCCATCGACTGGCCTCTCTGGCCAGCGAGCTGGCGCCACCCCTCGACTGCACGGGGTGCCATCGATGAACGCCGACTCGAAACACTATTGGCGCAGCATCGACCGGCTGCTCGATTCGCCGGCGGTGGCGGAAGAATTGCGGCAAGAGTTCCCGGACGGCGCCTCCCTGCCACCCGAGGGCGTCAGCCGTCGTCAGATGCTCGGCCTCCTCGGTGCCTCCTTCGCTCTGGCCGGTCTGACCGGTTGCCGGCGGCCGGTCGAAGCGATCATCCCTCAGGTTCGCAGTCCCGAGGACCGGGTGCCGGGTGTTCCAGAACACTACGCGACGGTGATGGAACTCGGTACGGCGAGCTATGGCCTGCTGGTCCAGAGTCACCAAGGACGGCCGACCAAGATCGAGGGCAATGAACTACATCCGGCGTCGCTCGGAGCGGCCAGTGGCTGGAGCCAAGCCGCCCTGCTCGGCCTCTACGATCCTGACCGCTCAGCGAAAGTGCTGCACGCCGGCGAAGTGGCCAGTTGGGAGGAGTTCGAGAGCTTCTGGGCCGAGAGACGGTCGCAACTTGAGGCGGACGGCGGCCGCAGTCTGCTGCTCGTCACCGGTGCCAGCTCATCGCCGACCTTGGCCGCATGGAGTGAGAAATTCGCCGAGGCCTATCCCGAGGCGCTGCATGTCGTCGCCGAGCCGATCGGTTCCGCCACCGTCTTTGCCGGTGTCGAAGCTGCCTGCGGCCGGCCGCTGCGGCCGGTCTACCATCTCGATCGGGCACGAACGGTGGTGGCTCTCGATGCGGACCTCCTACTCAGTGAGACGGACGCCGTACTCCACGCGCGCGGCCTCGCCGCGGCGCGGCGGCGGGAAGACGGTTCCGGCAGGCTGTACGCCATCGAGAGTGCTCTGAGCAACACCGGCGCATCGGCCGACCACCGGCTGGCGATCGCCAGTGGGCAGATCCCTCGGGTTGCCGCTCGCCTGGCCGAATTGCTGAGCGAAGAGCTGGCCGACAGGGGATTGAGCCTCGGTCTTGAAGCCCCCAACTCATCAGCCTTCCCAGCCGCCTTGGATCAGCGCTTGCGCCTGATCGCCGGCGATCTGGCGATGGCGGGTGATCGGGCGCTGGTGGTCGCCGGGCGTGGTCAACCGGAGTCCGTTCACACGCTGGCTCTGGCGATCAACCACGCTCTCGGCGCGCTGGGCAAGACGGTGTCGCTGCACCCGCTCACCAATGTCCTCTGGCGAGGCGACAGTGTGGAGAGTGTCGCGCGCCGCGCCAGGGCGGGCGAACTCTCGACGGTGATCGCACTAGGCTGCAACCCGCTCTACAGCGCACCGCCACCGCTTGCCGAAATCGTCAAGGGGGCGGCGACGACCATCCACCTAGGCAGCCATGTCGATGAGACGGCCGTCGCCACGACCTGGCATCTACCCCAAGCTCACTTCTTGGAGAGTTGGGGCGACGGCCGCGCCCCGGACGGCACTCCGGCGATCCAGCAGCCCTTGATCGCTCCCCTCTTCGCCGGTCGTTCGGCCCTCGAGATCCTTTCCTTGCTCACCACGGGGCGAAGCCGCGGCGGTCTCGCTCTGGTGCGCCGAACGTGGAGTGACGCACTCCTGGCCGAGGACAGCGATGTCGACATCGAAACGCAGTGGAATCGGACTCTGCACGATGGCGCCCTTGCCGATGGGGCGCTAGAGGCGGAGTCGATCGAACTTGACTCGACCGCCGTAGCGGCAGCCTTCAGACAGTGCACTCGGCCGGTCGGGAGCACCGGGATCGAGGTCACCGTGCACCCCTCGCCGGCGGTCTACGACGGCCGCTTTGCCAACAATGGTTGGCTTCAAGAACTGCCCGACCCGATCACCAAGGTGGTTTGGGGCAATGTCGCGGCGATCGCGCCGGCGACTGCTGAACGGCTGGGAGTCGAAACCGGCGACCTTCTGCGGCTGACGCGAGGCAAGGTGAGTATCGAGATCCCCGCCTGGATCAGTCCCGGCCAGGCCGAGGATTCACTGGCCGTGGCGCTGGGTTACGGCCGCTCGCGGGCCGGCCTGGTCGGCAACGGAGTCGGCGTCGACCTCTACCCGCTGCTGGGTGGGAGCGACAGCTCGACTCTCGCCGGGGTGACGGTCGAACGCACCGGCGGGCGAACCGAGCTGGCCCAGACTCAGGAGCATTGGGCGATCGAGGGGCGGGACCTGGTGCGCGACGCCGGCGGCGGCCACTCGGCCGCCGCCCATCACGAAGAGGCCGCCGCGGCCGCGCTGTGGTCGCCTCCCAACGCCACCGGCGGATCGCAATGGGGCATGTCGATCGATCTGGATCTTTGCACCGGCTGCAATGGCTGCATCGTCGCCTGCCAGGCCGAGAACAACATCCCGGTCGTCGGTCCCGAGCAGGTTCGCAGCGGTCGCGAGATGCACTGGCTGCGCATCGATCGCTACTACTCCGGCTCGCCGGACGCACCGGAGGTCGCCTTCCAACCGCTGCCCTGCATGCATTGTGAAAGCGCGCCCTGCGAGGAGGTCTGCCCGGTTGGGGCGACGGTTCACGACGCACAGGGCTTGAATGCCATGGTCTACAACCGTTGCATCGGAACTCGCTACTGCTCGAACAACTGCCCCTACAAGGTTCGCCGCTTCAACTTCTTCAACTTCACCAAGGATCTGCCCGAGTTGGTGCAGATGGCGATGAATCCGGATGTCACCGTGCGCTCGCGCGGCGTGATGGAAAAGTGCTCCTACTGCGTGCAGCGAATTCGCCAGGCCGAGCGCGACGCCAAGCTCGGCGACAGGCCCTTGATCGACGGCGATGTGAAGACCGCCTGCCAGCAGACCTGCCCCGCCGAGGCGATACAGTTCGGCGATCTCTCCGACGGCGACAGCCGGGTCGTAGAGGCGAAGCGATCCGAGCGTAGCTACGACCTGCTCGGGGAGCTGAACACCCGACCGCGGACCTCCTACCTGGCAAGGGCTCGGCGGCGCCACCCCGACTGGCCCGATGCCGACCAGGGGAGCGCCTCTTGAAACCGGTTCTGGGTGTACTCGCTCTCCTGCTCCTGGCCATCGGCTCGGTCTGGCTCCGCGGTTGCCATTCGTCGCGCCCCCCGATCCATCTCAATCCGAACATGGATCGCCAGCCCCAGTACCTACCGCAACGGGAGAGCCGCTTCTTCGCCAACGGAAGTGTGGATCAGCCGCGAGTCCCGGGCACTCTGGCGCGCGGAAGGCTGCGCGAGGACGAGAGCTACACCGCGGGCAAGAGTTTCTGGTCGGGCTATCTGCAGCAAGTGCCGTTCGCGGTGACCGACGATGTCGTAGACCGCGGACACCAGCGTTTCGACATCTTCTGCGCCCCCTGTCACGGCACCGCCGGCAACGGCGTGAGCCCGCTGACCCTACGCACAGGCCTCACCACCGCCAACCTCCTGGAGCCGAAGTTCGCCGCCTATCGCCCGGGAAAACTCTTCGAAGTCATCACCAAAGGCAGTGGCCTGATGCCCGGCTACAGGGAATCGATCGGGGTGGACGACCGCTGGATGATCGTGGCCTACCTCGACCGTCTCCAGCAGTCGGCGAGCGCCGGTGACGGAGGCCACAGACCATGAAGTCGTCGGTTGTACGCCTGGTTCTGGCGGGCTCGCTCGTCCTGGCGATCGGCGCGGCGGCCTTCGGCGCCCTGGAGAAGTGGAGTGCCTATCGCTCGCCCCTGCGCCGGCCGGCTCTCGCCTCCACACCCCACGACGTGGCTCTCGACCGGTTGGCCGAACAGCGGGCGCAGCGCGCCGAGGCCGAGCGCCAGCGCGCCGAACTGCTGGCCAATCTCACCGGCGAGGCGATGGTCGAGATGGGGCGTGAGATTGTCCATGGCGGGCGGGGCTTCTGCTTCAACTGCCACTCGATCGGCGCCGAGGGAGGAGGCACTCAAGGCCCCAACCTGGAAGGGATCGGTGAGCGGGCGGCCAGCCGGGTCGAAGGTCTCTCAGCCGCCCAGTATCTGGCGCAGTCCCTCTATGAACCCGAGGCCTTTGTGGTCGAAGGCTTCGCCCCCACCATGCCGGTGGCCACCGAACGGCCGATCGGAATCGACGATCTGGAGATTCTGATGGTGATCGCCTACCTTGAGACACTCGGCGGCAGACGCACCGTCGAGCCCGGCATGAAGGCGTTGGAACTGGTACCCGGCAGTGAGAAATCTCGGTGAGGTGCGCAAGGTGAACCGATCGCTAGACTCCATCGATCCGATCTCGCACCGGCCCTCGCTGGTCGAGCCGGGACTGACGCCGGCCGATATCACCGAGATCGTCACCCGGCCGCTGGCCCAGAAGCCGCCACGAGGCTGGTACGTGACCTTCGCCGTGGCGCTGGGCCTGTTGGGGGTTTTCGGCCTCAGTCTGGCTTGGCTGCTCTGGGAAGGGGTCGGAATCTGGGGCAACAACCAACCGGTGGCCTGGGGCTGGCCGATCGTCAACTTCGTCTTCTGGGTCGGCATCGGTCACGCTGGCACGCTGATCTCGGCCGTGCTCTTCCTCTTCCGCCAAAAGTGGCGCACTTCGGTCAACCGTACCGCCGAGGCGATGACCCTCTTCGCCGTAGTCTGCGCCTTGATCTTCCCCGGCATCCACACCGGCCGCCCCTGGGTCGCCGCCTACTGGATGCTGCCGATCCCGAACCAGATGGGAGTCTGGCCGCAGTTTCGTAGTCCGTTGATGTGGGACGTCTTCGCCGTCTCCATCTACTTCACCGTCTCGGCGCTCTTTTGGTACATCGGCCTCATCCCCGATCTCGCCACGATTCGTGACCGCGCCAGCGGCCTGCGGGCGCGAATCTTCGGCGTTCTCGCCCTGGGCTGGCGCAACGCGCAGAGCCACTGGCGCCATTGGGAGAAGGCCTACCTCTTGCTCGCTGGGCTGGCGACACCGCTGGTCATCTCGGTGCATTCGGTGGTCTCCTTCGACTTCGCCGTCTCCAAGCTCCCCGGCTGGCACACGACGATTCTGCCGCCCTACTTCGTGGCCGGCGCCATCTTCTCGGGGCTAGCGATGGTGATTACCCTCATGGTGCTCTGCCGAAGCGCCTTCAAGATGGAGAGGCTGGTCACACCGCTTCACTTTGACCGCACGGCCCGCTTGATCCTCGCCATGAGTTGCATCGTTGGCTACTCGTACGGCTCGGAACTCTTGATCGCCTGGTACAGCGGCAACCTCTTCGAGCAGTTCGCCTTCCTCAACCGCGCTCTGGGTCCGATGTCGTGGAGCTACTGGGTGATGGTGTTCTGTAACGTGGTCGTCCCACAGGTCTTCTGGTTCCGCAAAGCACGGACGCACATGGGCGTGCTCTTCGTGGCCTCGATCTTGATCAACGTGGGCATGTGGTTCGAGCGCTTTGTCATCGTGGTGACCTCCCTGTACCGCGATTTCATGCCCTCGAGTTGGGGCCACTTCACCCCGACCTTGTGGGACTTCGCCACTCTGGCCGGCAGCTTCGGTCTCTTCCTGACCCTCTTCTGCCTGTTCATTCGTTACCTGCCGATGGTCGCTATGGCGGAAGTCAAATCGGTCCTCGACTCGGGAGACTCGCATGGCTGAGCCCTACGGCCTGTTGGCCGAATATGCCGCCCCGGATCAACTCGTCGCCGCCTGCAACTCGGCGCGCGAGGCTGGGCTACGACAATGGGATGCCCACACTCCCTATCCCATTCACGGTCTGGATGAGGCAATGGATCTGGCTCCCTCGCGCCTTGGCATCGGCGTGTTGATCCTGGCCCTAGGAGGGGCGGTGGCGGGGTTCTTACTCCAAACTTGGGTGAGCGGATTCGCCTATCCGCTGGTGGTCAGTGGCAAACCCCTCTTCAGCTGGCCGGCCTTCGTTCCCATCGCATTCGAGACCTCGGTTTTGGGCGGTGCGCTCGGCGCCGTTGGCGGCTTGCTCTACAGCACGGGGCTACCCCGTTGGCACCATCCGCTGTTCTCCTCCAAGCGGTTTGAGGCGGCCTCCAACGATCGCTTCTTCATCTCGGTGGAGGCCGCCGATCCGGCTTTTGACTGGCAAGCGACGCGCGCTCTGCTCGAACCGGGAGCTGTCGCAGTGGAGACGGTCGATGGATAGGCCCAAAGAGAAGGCAATGTGGCCCTATCTGGCCCAGATCGTGGTTGCACTGATGTTCTTGTTCTTCTTTCGCGGCAACACACCGCGCGAGACGGCCAGTTATCTGGTTGGATTCCTCTTCTTTGTCACCCTCGGCGTCGGCTCGCTCTTCTTCGTCCTCTTCCAGCATTTGACGCGGGCTGGCTGGGGAGTGACCATTCGACGGCAGGCTGAGCACCTCTCCTTCAGCCTTCTCGCGGCTCCGATTCTATTCATCCCCATAGCACTGCACCTGGATTTGCTCTATTCGTGGACCGATCCGGCGGTCGCCGGTCATCGCGCCGTGGTCCTCAATCCCACCGCCTTCCTGATCCGATCTTGGGTCTATCTTCTGCTGTGGGCGGCAATCGCCGCTTGGTTTCGTCGCGGCTCACTCGCTCAGGATGCCAGCGGCGACGTCGCGCAGACCCGCCGTCTTCAAACTGCGAGTGCTCCGGCGCTCATCTTGATGGGCCTCTCGTTGACCTTGGCGGCTTTCGATTGGGTCATGTCGCTGACTCCCCATTGGTACTCGACGATCTTCGGGGTCTACCTGTTCAGCGGCGCGGTCGTCGGTGGTTTCGCCGCTATCGCGATACCGGTGACGTACGGATGCACCAAGGGGGACCTTGGCAAGTGGGTGAGTCCAGTCCACTTGCACCACCATGGCAAGTTGCTGTTCGCCTTCGTCGTCTTCTGGGCCTACATCGGTTTCTCGCAGTTCCTCCTGATCTGGTATGGCAACCTCCCCGAGGAGACGGTGTGGTTCGCGGCCCGTCTCGATGGGGGCTGGCGCTGGGTGACCTATGCCCTCGTGGTGGGACACTTCATCGTCCCCTTCGCGCTCTTGCTGTCGGTGCGTGGCAAGGTTCGCGGCCGGCGGCTGTCCACGGCGGCAATCTGGATACTCGCCATGCACTACCTGGACTTGCTCTGGTTGGTCGTGCCTGCGGTGGCGCCTGGGAAGATCTTGGCTTGGAGCGATCTGCGCAACCTATTCTGGATCGGGATCCTCATGATATTCCTCGCCGGCCTGGCGGCGCGCCGTGGCGCACCCATCCCCGAAGGGGACCCTCGCCTGGGCGAGTGTTTGGCCGACGAGGGGTAGCGCGACCGGGCGGGCTACTGGGCTTCGGAGTAGTTGAGGATGAAGTTGGAGCCGGAATCGGTGGGACTGATGGTGACGTAGACCCCTCGCGTGTCGCTCTCGTCGTCTGCCTCCAGGCGCCAGGTTCTGCCACCGGGAGTGTCGACGGGAAAGAGCCGAACTTTGAACTCGGCAGTGATCAGCAGCTCTTTGTAGATCTTGCCGCTCGCTTTCGGATCTTCCGCCACCGAGAACGAAACCAAGCCCACAAGGTCGCCGTCCGACTTGCCTTCGCTCAGCAAGTCCGGCATCGTGCCGGGGTATGCTGGCAGCCACTCGGGCAGGCCGGCCTTTCGCCAGGCGGAAGCGTCGGGGTCGCCGGCGCAAGCGGCCAGTGAGATGGCCAGAATCATCAGGGTGACCGCGATCTGCTTTGGCTGCGCAATCTTCATCGAGAATGGGTTCATCGATCCGTTTCCTCCGGGAGTTCGTAAAGAGGGGGTACGTATCCTATGAGAAGGTCGGTTCACGTTTCATGTCGATGGTGAGGAGGCGCTTCGCAATGAAATCGGTCGTTCAGATTACAGGTTTGATGGTCCCACTGATAGCCCTACTGTTGGGCTGCCAGGGAGGGGGTGCGGATAGCGGTAAGGCTGGCTCAGCTCAACCAAAGCAAGAGGCAACTCAGCCGACCGCGCCGACAGGCGATAGCTATTCGGTGCGCGGCAAGGTGGTGGCGGCCGACACGGATCGTGGCGAGCTCACCGTCCGTCACGAGACGATTCACAATTTCATCGGCCCCACCGGAGCGGCCGAGGAAATGCACACCATGGAGATGACCTTCCCGGTGGTCGATGCGGTCGACCTGTCCGCCTTCGAGGCCGGTAGCGCCGTACGCTTCACCTTGGTCGTCAACTGGCAGGCCCGCAAGACGGCGGTGATTACGGAATTGGAGGGGCTGCCGGCCGAGACGGAACTCGACTTCAGCGGCGGGCACTAGAGGCCGGTAAACCAGACAAGAGTTTCGGACGTCGAGCCATGGCGCTCGCCGTTGATGGTCGGTAGGTTGGGTGAGCAAGAAGCTAGTGTCCTCACCCACCCTCCCCCATTGAGGAGAAACTCGACATGTCGACAAAACGGCTCCGCATCCTAGTCCTGACGGTCCTCGCAACCCTCACCACCTTCGCCACCGCTGCCCAGGCCGGCCAGCGTTGGAACACGGATGACCACGGCGTGGTCCTCGGTGGCTTCGATGTGGTCGCCTATTTCACCCAAGATGAGGCGGTGAAAGGGCGCTCGGAGTTCGCTGCGGACCATGCCGGCGGCCGCTTCTATTTCTCGTCCACCGAGAATCGCGACCTCTTCCGAGAGGATCCCGCGAAGTACGCCCCCCAGTTCGGCGGCTTCTGTGCCTTCGGAATCGCCAAGAACCACGCCAAGGTGCCGACCAACCCGAAGACCTTCAAGATCTACAATGGGAGCTGCTGCTCTTTTTCAACGACATGTATCAGGGGCAGCATGTCAACACCAAGATCATGTGGAATCAGAACGAGAAGGAGCTGCATCGCCAGTCGCACTCCGTCTGGCCGACTCTCGACTGACGTCATGCCGTCAGACGACCTGCTGGCCCGGACGTTAGAAATGCTGCGCTTGCGCGGCACCGTCTACTTTCAGGCCGACTTCGGAGCCCCCTGGGGAATGGCGGTACCGGCCGGGCCGGTGGCCGCCTTCCACGTCGTCGTGGCCGGCCGCTGCTGGCTGCGCTTGCAGGGCGAGGAATCGACCCGGCTCGACCGGGGAGACATCGTCTTGCTACCCCATGGAGCGGCGCACGAACTCGTCCACGAGGAAGGTGCGCGAGCCGCCCCGGCCGCCGAGTTGTTGAGCCAACCCCGGCAGGAAGAGGTGCCGGCCTATGGCGGCAGCGGCACCGCCACGACGCTGGTCTGCGGCCACTTCGAGTTCGATCGAGAAGCCCTCCACCCCTTCTTCGAGACCCTCCCGGAAGTGCTGCACATCTCGACCGGAGACCAGGAGCAATCCGTCTGGCTAGCCACCGCGGCGCGGCTGGCGGCGGCCGAATCCAATGCCGGTCAGCGCTCCGCCTCGGTGGTCGTCGATCGGTTGGCCGAAGCCCTCCTGCTGCAGACGCTTCGGCTTTATCTCGATCGCGTGGAGGAGCCCCGCGGCTTTCTCGCCGCGGTGCGGGATCCGGCGATCGGTAGAGCCCTGTCTCGTCTTCACCACGACACCTCCCACGACTGGTCCCTGCGCGAGTTGGCCGAAGTCGCTGGACTCTCCCGCTCCTCGTTCGCCGACCGCTTCCGCGGGCTGGTCGGCGAGAGCCCGATGCGCTATCTGTTTCGCTGGCGCATGCTGGCGGCGCGCGAGTTACTCCAGGAAGGGGCGCGGAGCACCGCCGCTATCGCCAGCCGCGTTGGTTACAGCTCCGAGTTCGCCTTCGCCAAGGCCTTCAAACGATTCTTCGGCAAATGTCCCGGCGCCATCCGACGCTCGGCTTGACGGCGACTACTGTTTCATCTCGAAGAGGTTGTCTTCGAGAAACTTCAGCTCGTCGATCCCCGAAATGACGATGTCCGGATCGGTGACGAAGAACTCATCATCCGGCTTCCCGGCGTAGTCCAGCTGGCTAAGAAAGTGTCGGATGCAGTTGACCCGCGCCCGCTTCTTGTCGTTCGAACGGATGATGGTCCAGGGGGTCAAGGAGCGGTTGGACTCGCCGAGCATCTGGAACTTCTTCACCGTGTACTGGTTCCACAGATGCTGCGCTTCCTGGTCGACCGGGGAGACCTTGAACTGCTTGAGAGGATCGTCTGTGCGGGATTCGAAGCGCCGCAGCTGCTCCTCCTTGGAGACCGAGAAGTAGTACTTGAAGAGCCGGATACCGCCTTTGACCAGCAGCTTCTCGAACTGGGGTACATCCTTGAGGAAGCGCTTGTTCTGCTCGTCGCTGCAAAACCCCATCACCGGCTCGACCATCGCGCGGTTGTACCAGCTGCGATCGAAGAGGACGATCTCTCCCGCGGCCGGCAAATGGGCCACGTAGCGCTGGAAGTACCACTGCGTCAGCTCGCGGTCGCTCGGTTTCTCTAGCGCCACGACCCGGGCTCCACGCGGATTGAGATGCTGGGTGAAACGCTTGATCGTCCCCCCTTTGCCAGCCGCATCTCGACCCTCGAAAAGGGCGACGACCTTCAGCCCCTCGCTCTTGACGTGGTTCTGGAACTTGAGCAACTCGACCTGCAAGTCGCGCAGCTCCTTCTGGTAGCGAAACTCTCTCTTGCCGGCAACGCCGGTTTCGGCGGTATTGCTTTTCTTCTGCTTCGTCTTAGCCATTCATCTGGTACCCGTGATTCTAGCCGAGGAAACGTCCGTGCTGGCGTCGCTGTCTCTTCATCAGTTGGATCTCTTTGTCGCCAAAAATCACCACCTGTGGATCGAGATCGAAACTGAGCGTACGGCTTCGCCCACGGTAGGGGATCAGACTGAGGATCAACTTGATCGTCTCACGTCGAGCCAGGTGTTTACTGTCGGAGCGAATGATGTGCCAAGGGTTCTCCTTGGTGTGGGTCTTTTGCAGCAAGCGGAACTTCTTTTCGGTGAACTCGTCCCACAGCTCTTGCGCCTGCAAGTCTACTTCGCTCAACTTCCATTGTCGCAATGGATCGTGGCGTCGCCGTTCGAAACGACGGCTCTGCTCCTCCTTCGACACCGAGAAATAGAGCTTGATCAAGTAGGTGGAGCCGTCCGCCAGGATTCGCTCTTCGTAGCCGGGAACGCGGCGCATGAACTCGCGATACTGCCGTGGACTACAGAAACCCATCACCGGCTCGACCATGGCGCGGTTGTACCAACTGCGGTCGAAGAGGACGATCTCGCCGGCGTGCGGGAAGTGCTCGATGTAGCGCTTCATGTGGAGTTCGGTCTTCTGCTCCTCGGTCGGCTTGCCCAGTGCCACCACGCGGTAGCGTTTCTCGTTCATGTAGCGAGTGACGCGACGGATCGTCCCCCCCTTGCCGGAGGCGTCGCGGCCGTCGAAGAGAAGAATCACCTTCTTGCCCGAGATTTCGAGGTGCTTCTGAAGCTTGATCAGCTCAGCCTGATAGGGCTTCAGCTCCTCGCTCGTGAAGTGGCGTTCAAGAGCACTCTGAACGATCCTCTTCGTCTCTTTCTTCTTCAGCTGGCGACGGGCTGAGCGCGCTGCCTCTTTCGGTTCATCGGGAGGCAGGCTATCGAGAACTCTGGACACCGCCTCGCGGATCTTCCCTCCTGGAGTGGGTAAGGGTCGGGTGTCCGATTCCTGCAAGCTGAGTTTCTTGAGTACTGTCACGTTTAGGTCCTGGTGGGCGTGATTCTAGTGGTTGGCCCCGGCCGTGTGGCCACCCGGGCGGATAGGCGGCAAGCCACCTCGGTAGGTGGCGCCCGGCCGGTGCCGGAAGCGCTGAAAGTGCTCGTGTCAGGGTTTTGTCAGCGATCTCGTTTCCTCTTGACCGAACGAGATCCTTGGTAGAATTGCCGGTAAGAAAGTGAGGAGCCACAAATTGGAAATGCCGTCTACAGCCGAAGTTCAAGCGTACTGGAACAAACTACTCAAGCCCTACAAGGGCGCGATTGATCGTAAGGCGTGGTTCCAGCTGCTCACCACGACGGCACTGCTCGCCGTCAACTGGTTCCTGATGCTCAAGAGTCTGGAGATATCTTACTGGCTCACCCTCGTGTTGGCGATTCCGGCGGTGGGCCTGCAACTTCGGCTGTTCATCTTCCTTCACGACTGTAGTCACGGCTGCTTCTTCAAGTCGCGACGACTCAACAACGCGGTCGGCTTCATCATCGGAGTGCTGACCCTGACGCCCTTCGCCTACTGGCGCCGAACCCATGCCATCCATCACGGTACGTCCGGAGACCTGGATCACCGCGGTTTTGGCGACGTGAGGACGCTGACGGTCAACGAGTATCGGCAGCGATCCCGCAAGGGCAAGCTCGCCTACCGTATCTACCGTCACCCTCTCGTCTTGCTGGGTTTTGGTCCGTTCTACCAGTTCGTCCTCAAGCAGCGTCTTCCGCTGGACATTCCTCGCACTTGGAAGCGGGAGTGGTCCAGCGTCATGTGGACCAATCTCTTCATCGTGGCTTCGCTCCTGCTGGCTTGGTGGTTGGTGGGGCTGGAGCGATTCGCCCTGGTGCAGGTTCCGATCGTCCTGCTCAGTGGCTCCGCGGGTATCTGGCTGTTCTACATCCAGCATCAGTTCGAGGACACCTACTGGCGCTGGCACGAGGAGTGGGACTTCCACCGCGCCGGCATCGAGGGCAGCTCGCTCTACGACCTTCCCGGTCTTCTCCACTGGTTCACCGGCAACATCGGCTTCCACCACGTACACCACCTGGCCAGCATGATCCCGAACTACCGGCTGCAGAGCTGCTTCAATCAGGTGCCCGAGCTGCACAAAGTCACCCGGCTGACCATCAGGGAAAGTCTACGCTGCGCCAGATTGCATCTTTGGGACGAAGCCGGAGACCACCTGATCAGCTTTCGGCGGTACCGTCAGCTGTACGAGAAGGGCGCCGTCGCAGCTCCTCCACTGGAGGGCAAGGAAGAGATCAGCCTTGCTGCTCGCAAGCGTCATCTCGCCGGGGTGAAGAACCTGTAAGTTCGGGGCCGCGATTTCGCAGCGGATCGTCGTGGGTAGAGCGTACTTCGACGACCGCGGGATGGAGCAAGAGGAGCATCCTCTCCTCCACCCTGGCGGAATCGGTCATCGGCAGCTTTCTGCAAGAGGCTCTGACACTGTTGCCCGGAAATCCTCCGGCGGGCCGTCGCGGTAGTGGGCTACCTTTGGGACCGCGACCGCAGGCGGAAAACGGCAGCAGGACGAATAGGATCCATAGCGCGAGACGCCTCATGGTTACCTCCTGAATGTCCAGCGCAGCTTGACCGCCACTTGATCGCTGGTCGATCGAAATGTGAAGCTCTTGTCGCTGTTGATGGAATCGCGCCAGCCGTGGAACCAGACGACGAAGAAGTCGTTGCCTGGGGTGATGGTCCAACGGTAGCGGGTATTGGCGCCGAGATCGCCGGATTCGGAGTCGTACTGGATGAAGCTCGACAGGATCGAATCGGGGGTGAAGGCGTAGACCGCCTTGAGTTGCCCCAGGTTGAGCGTGAAGTCACCCTCGGGGAGGTTCCCCGTGTCGTTCTCGGCGCTGAGTTCGAGCTGGAGGTGGCCCGAGGGCGTCGCATAGGTGACGAAACCTTCGCTCTGAGTCAGTGTGCCGGTGTAGAAATCTCCGAACCAGACCGTGCTTCCAACTCGCCAGGAGCGGTGGCGGGAGGACTGGGCCTCCACTCGGAAGCGGGTGAAGTGGTAGTCGCCAGGGGGGATCGCCACGCCCTCCGCGATCTCGAACGGCTCGTCGAGGTGCTCGAACTGCGGCATGACGTTGGCTTCGAGATGCTCGCCGGATTGGGTCCGCGCGTTGAACGGCGCGGTGAAGACCCGCCAGGATTCGGTTCGGCCGTCGCTATCCTGGATCAAGCTCGGGATGAGTTCGAAGAAAAACTGACGCACCCAACCGAAGGCTCCTTTCTTGGGTCGTGGCCTGTACTCCAAGCTCGACTCATACCAGCGGGTTCCGGGACGCGGAAGGAAACCCAGTGCCGGATCGAAACCGGCGCCGAACTCTTTCACGATGACCTCCAGGTCCCAGAGATCGTTGGGATAGTCGACGGTGAAACCCCAGCCGGAGCGTTGCCCGTCGGGAAGATCGCCATGGCTGGCCGCCGCCCAGCCGCCGACGGAGAAGTTCTTGTCCTTGTTGCGGCCGAAGGTGGAAGTGCGCCACCGGGCGTCAACACCGCCCAGAGAGTTGTCCCGCTCCCCCGCCGGATCGCCGTCGGTGGCGATGGCGCCCAAGGTCAGGTGCTCGTTGAAATCATAGGTGACCCGCCCGGTGAAGAGGTTGGTGCGTTGAGTCACCGCTGTTTGATCCGCCGCCACGGCGAGCGCGGCGATCGTCCACTTCCCCGCCCGACCCAGCAACTTGGCACCGCCGAGAAGCGGCACTTTCGCACCCGCCGAGAGGCCCATTCTGCGGGAGAAGAAAGGGATGAAATCGCGACCGAGGCCGGATCCGAATTCGAAGATGTCCGAGCCTTCCAGGAAGAAAGTCCGCTTCTCCGGGAAGAAGAGCGGAAAACGGGTGAGGTTGACCTGGCGGGTGTCGATCTCGGTTTCGGCGAAGTCCGGATTGATGGTGAGGAAGCCGGTGAGGTCGCCGGTGAAGTTCCAGGTCAGATCGCCACCCGCCTCCCCCGTGACGGTGCGCCCGCCGGCTGCGAAGTCTCGCTCAGAGCGGATGAGGCCGTAGGGAGAGAGCGAAAGGCCGAGCCCCTGGCGCAGCGCACCGACACCGGCCAACCTTCCAGCGCGCTGCAGATCGGTGAACTCCGCATCGAGAGTCGTGCCGCTCCAGCGCAGCGTCGTCAGCTCTCTTGCCACGTAACGCTGGACGTTGAAGCCCCAGTGGTCCTGCCCCCAGCGGAATCGGAGGGTCTGGGCCGGGATGCGGATCTCGGCGCTCCAGCCGTCAGCCGTGCGGTGGGTCGCGGCGTCCCAGATTCCATCCCAGTCGGTGGACATCTCTTCCGGCCCGGAGATGAGCCCGTCGAGCCGTGCCGCCGCCGCGTTGATCTCAAAGTAGTAGCCGCGCCGCCCGTCCGCGACCGGATCGAAAACGATGGCCACCGTATCGTCGCCACGCATATTGCCGTCCCGCTGCATGGTGTGGATGGCGGTTCGAGAGGGATCGGGATCGTGACAGACGACGCCGATGTAGATCGTCTTTGCGTCCACCAACATCCGCACCTCGGTGTCGAAAGAGGTGGGCTCTCCCGGGTGAGGGTCCTGCTGGGTGAGGTCCGGAATCACCCCGGCCTGCTGCCAGGCGGGCTCGTCGAGCACTCCGTCGAGACGGATCTGCCCGGTGAATTGCTCCGCCCGCGTGGCCGGCGGACCGGCCGCCAGCGCGGCCGGTGCCAGCGAGGTCAATCCCAAGACCAGCCAGAGCCCTCGCTGCCTCCACTGTCTCGTGCAGCAACGCACCGCTGTCGACCTTATTCGCCGTTCGGACGCACGGTGAAGTCGTCAAAGGCGGTGGCCGCGTCGGCCTTGGTCCACAGCCCGACCCCTCCCTGACCGGTGAAGGTGGTATCGCGGGCGTCGAGAAGCTTCTTCCCGTCGAGCCATCCCTCGATGTGATCGCCCTGCTGGACAATCTTGATGGTGAACCACGCACCTCGTGGGATTTCGATGCGGGCGGCACTGTCGAGCATCTTCCGCGCGCCGTCCTTCACCAGGTAGAGGCGGCAGTTGTGTTCCAGAGAATTGTAGCGGGAGATGTAGCAGTTGTTGCGGTCCCGGACCCTCCAGATGGGGCCGCCGCCCTCGTCCTCGTGCCCCGTGTCCGCCCGCAGTCGGACCTCGATTTCGCCATCTAGGAAGGGCACCGAGTTCGTCCAGCACAGGTTGTAGGTGCCTCCGAAAGTGTCAGCGCCGGGCTGTACTGCCTCGAAGCTCACCTCCGTCACCGTGGCCTCTGCCGGCCCTCCACCGTACGCAAACCCCGTCATCGTCACCGCCGCCGCGAATCCCACTGCGAGTACCGCCGCCGCTCGTCTCATCGCGAGCCTCCCTTCCCGGGGTCAATATACTCTCTTGGTTCGCCGGAGTCAGCCGTCGCGCGGGCGCTGGCCGCTCAATGACAACGAGGTGAGCTGCGACAGAGGTACCGCCTCCGCGCGAGCAGAGTTACGTCCACCGGCAGGTTGGGCCGGTCCGGCGAGAAATGGAGCTGGCGGGTCAGTCAGACTGGGTTGGCCGCGTAGCGCACTTCGAGTTAGGGGTTGAGCTGGTGGGCCGCCTCGAAGGCCGTTTCGCAATGGCGATTGGGCACTATATTGCTCCCGCCCAATCGAACCGGATGGTCAGTTCCTTGAGCATGAAGAAGGTATCTTTGTAGGTGACGTCGAAGTGAGTACAGACGTCCGGAAGCAGGACGCGGTTTCTGGATTCAGGCCGTGGCTGTTCGTTGGTCACGACCACCGCACCGCTGGCCGTCGCGTATGCGGCGAGCCAGCCGTCCGCTTCCGTCGCGAACTTTGCCTTGGCGCGGTCGAAGTACCGTGGATGGCGCTGGACCCACAGCATGATCTCTTCATAGGCGGAAATCACCTCTGCGCTGCTCGTTTCAAGGAAGAAGTCGGCGGGCAGGTCGTTGGACACCCACTGCACCAAATCCTCAGTCTTTCTCCCGGCGAGCAGTTCGTTACGGATCTTGTCGATACTGCAGATGTTCCCGGCTCTACAATGGTGGATTAGGCTGGCCCAGAAACCAGGACAGATCTCGAACGCGTAATACCGATTCTTGGCTGAAATGAAGACGTCCGCGTCGATGAGATAGATCTCAGTCTCACTCATGGCAGGTCGAATCCCAACCGATAGGCATACTCTTGGAAAGCGCCGCCGCGCAACCCGGTCAGGTCATAAGCCTCTCTGAAACTAACCCGACCTTCCTTCGCTGCGCGGATGACCTGCCTGGCGAACGACACACCCACGCGCACGTTCTGGGTCTTGTAGAAATCGCCACCAGAGGTGGCCGCGCGTTGCCTGCGTTCTTCTTGGGTATACGCGTGGTAGAAGGTGAAAAAGGTCTCTCGGTCCACCAGGCGCAGATCCATCGCTCGGCGACCGGCGACGATGGGGCTAACCTTGAAGTGTCTGGCCAGTCTCTCGAATGGTTGCGGCTCGTTCTTCACTGCGGGCCACCGGGCTCTCATCTCCCGCGCCGGAACTAGAAACTCCGCTGCGGCCCGATCACAGAACCTCTCTACTTTCGAGCCGCCGGGGAAGATGCCTTCGAAGCCGGAAACCCCTTCGCCATCGGAACCCAGCCAGATGTGCGCCAGCTCGTGAGCCAGGGTGAACATCTGCGCCGATTTTGCGTCGGCGCCGTTGACGAAGATGAGCGGAGCATGGCCATCACAGAGGGCGAATCCGCGAAACTCTTCCACGTCCAACTTGCGGTGGGTGTTGTTGCCAACGACGCCGTTGACTACAGCCAAAATGCCCAGTTGTTCGATAGCTTGGCGCAGTCTACCTACGGCTTCTTTCCAGGTGGGCACCTCGGCGAACCATCCGTCCCCGCCGCCCACGATGCGCCGCATCTCACGGCCTATAGCCTCCGCATCATCCGTCAGCCGTGCACCGCCGGCAAGGTCCAGCGGCTCCGCCTCGCATTCGAGCCGTTCCTCGCGTAGCCACGCCTGGCGCCGCTGCATCGTATAGATCGTGTCCAACAGATCGGCGCTGGGGCGCGTGATCCGCCCTGCAGCGAGGGTGCGAAAGTCCTGAATCGGGATCGGCTCCTCGGGTGGTTCATCGAGGAAGAAGTAGCCCACCGGGGTGTAGGTCGCCTTGGCGAAGGTCTCGAGCTGCTTGAATGTGGGCGACAGCTCTCCCGACAGCCAGTCGGTAAGCTTCGGCAACTTCTTGCGGAGTTCCTCCGGCCTCTTGGCACTCCGTTCCAGCGCCCAGCTCAGAATCGCGGGTTGGACGGACACGCGGATCATGGCGCTATTCTCTCAGGCCAGCGTCGGAGCCACCAAGTAGAAATTCGAAGGTGAAGGTCGGCAATGCCGATCGCGTGCAGGTTCACAAGCATGAGGCGGTCGCCCCTCATGCCGCCTTTCCGATGTCGAGCTGGTCGGTGACGCCCGCGGCGATGAGGGCGGAACGCGTTCTTTGGGACGGGCGACCGTGGGGTTGGTAGCGGATTTTAGAGCGTCTGAGATTGGAGAAGTAGCTGTGATTTTTCATCGCTGAGCTGGTGGCCCAAACGCACCCAAGTTCGACTGCTCGGTTGACGCTGTCACTGTACCGTAGTGCAGCGTTGCTTCAGAGGAGATTGACCCACTAGGCAGGTGGGTGCGAGCCGGAAGGCAGACAGATCTCACCCCGGCACCTCGTCAGGTTCAGCCAGCCGGTAGCTGGTGCTGCGACCTCCCGCGGAGTTCTTTACCAGGATGCCGCGTTTCAGCAGGTCGTGGATATCGCGTAGCGCGGTGTCGGTGGAACAGCTGGCGAGTTTGCCGTACTTCGATGTGGTGAGATGGCCCTTGAAGTCGTCGAACATCCGATGGATGACCCTTTGCTGACGCTCGCTCACCGGCCTCGGTTGAATACGCTGCCAGAACCTCGCCTTGCGCAGCACTGAGCCCAGCCTCTCGTCTGCGCTCCGGATGGCTCGGTCGAGGCAGCCGAGGAACCAGGCGATCCATGCCGTGATGTCGAGGCTCCCTCTCTGTGCCGACTCAAGCTGGAAATAGTACTCCCTGCGCTCGGCTTCGATAGCGGCAGACATGCTGTAGAAACGGTCTTGCGTCTCGTCCGCCTGCGACAGCGCCATGTCGGCGATAGCGCGAGCGATGCGGCCGTTGCCGTCTTCAAAGGGGTGAATCGTCACGAACCAGAGGTGGGCGACCGCGGCCTTGAGCACCGGATCGATTTCCGGCGGTCCGGCGAACCACGCGAAGAAATGTTCCATTTCGTCTTCGAGTCGCTCGGCCTTCGGCGCCTGGAAGTGCACCTTCTCCCTCCCGATCTGCCCGGATACGACCTGCATTGGACCGGCCTGTCCGGTGCGCCATGCACCGACCGTGATGCGATGCATGCCGCTTCTCCCCGTCGGGAAAAGTGCCGCATGCCAGGCGAACAACCGGTCCGCGGAGAGCGGTCGGTCAAAATTGCGCGTCGCATCGAGCATCATCTCGACGACACCTTCAACTTTTCGCCCCGGCTTGGGGAGACCCGCGACATCGAGCCCCAGTTGGCGCGCAATCGAAGAGCGGACCTCGCCGGGGTCAAGGTTCTCCCCTTCGATGGCCGAGGAGTTGACAACCTCGTCGGTGAGCGCAACCAGGTTCGCCTCGGTTCGAAACTCAAACCCGAGAGCCGCCATCTTGCCAAGGTGTTTGCCCTGCCTGTGACGCACAGCGGCCAAGGGACCAGCAAGGGCCTCGCTATCCCAGGAAAACTCCGGCCACCGACTCCGCTCGTGGATGTAGGTCATTATTCACCGCATTCCAAGCGGTGATTGTACCTCGTATTCACCGCACAGACAAGTATTCGTCGCGGATCATGCGGTGAATGAGGCCGTGGAGCTTGAAAACAAAGGAAATGCCGGAGGCGGGACTCGAACCCGCAAGCCTTGCGGCGGAGGATTTTAAGTCCTCTGCGTTTACCGATTTCGCCACTCCGGCTCAGGGGTGGATCTTAGCAATCCGCGGCGGCCAGTGGTGGCAGTCTTTTGGATCGTGTATTGACGAATGGCCATGTTAGGACTATTATGCTTCTCGCTGATTGTGCTGTTTGCTCCGGCGATCAGCAACAGTCAGGTTTGGCGTTCGCGGTCTCAACCTTGAGTTCACTGAAGCCCTGGCCGCGGACGCCTTTGAGACCGATAGCGATCGGCGCCTTCGCCTGGCCACAGTCCGCCTTCGATCGGCCACGCTGAGGGCTCTGAGAGGCCCGGTCGATGGGGTGTCATGGATTCCGAGGAGGGTGGGCTCGGAAACAGGACTCCCCCTCCAGGAGATCGAATGGAGGCGACGGTCGGAATCGAACCGACGAATGAGGGTTTTGCAGACCCTTGCCTTACCACTTGGCTACGTCGCCTGCTAAGACGGTGGCCTCTCAAACGGTTGAAAAGCTCGCTGTGACGCCACCGCTGACCGAACTGGGCCGCTCGGAAGCGACCTCTGAGGCTAACACGGGGCCCTCGAGTGCGGTATCTCGGGGCCGCTTGTCGACATCCGAATCAAGATTTGGAGCGGGAAACGGGATTCGAACCCGCGACCCCAACCTTGGCAAGGTTGTGCTCTACCACTGAGCTATTCCCGCTCGCGGGCGCTAAGGATAGTGGCGAGCAGAAGAGCTGTCAACCCTCATCGGGCGACAACTCTCAGCCTCCTTTCAACCAAGCTGGAAGGCATCGGTGAGCAGGGAAAAGTTCCACTCATCTCCCCGCCGATCGATCGCCACGACATCGAACCGGCATGGACGATCTTCACCGTCCTTGGCCCCGGTTTGGGCCAGGTACAGCGCCGCGGCCCTGGCCAGCCGGCGTTGCTTGCGCAGGTCGACCGCCGCCGCCGCCGGGCCGAACTGGCTGCTGCTGCGAGCCTTGACCTCGATGAAGCACAAAGTGCCGTCGTGGAGAGCGATCAGGTCGATCTCCCCCGCTTTGTTGACCACGTTGCGCGCCAGTATCCGATAGCCGCGCGCTTCGAGCCAGCGAGCAGCTCGCGCCTCGGCCGCCGACCCGCGCCCACGACTGTGTCGCGCTCTACCGAACAGCGACTTCAAGGTGCAACCGGCGGCTCACCCGCGTTTCCATCGCGTGCCTTGGGCGGTGTCTTCGAGAACGATGCCGTGACTCTCGAGCAGAGCGCGAATTCGATCGGCCTCGGAATAGTCACCACCGGCCCGAGCCTCCCTGCGCTGACCGATCAGCTCTTCGATCTCTTTGTCGGCGAGGCCGGATGCTGACTCCTTCTCTTCCCACTGCGCCGGATCGAGTACGCCCAGAACCTGGTCTACATCGGCCAGAGCTTGGCGAACTCTCTCCACGTCCCACTCCCCCAGTTTCAGATGCTCGATCTCCACGTTGACCACCTTGACGTATCGGAACAGAGCGGCCAGGGCCTCCGAGAGGTTGAGATCGTCGGCGAGACCGGCACGAAACTCCTCTTGCAGACGCTTGCCGGCGGCGGCCAGTTTCGGGCTGGGCGGTCCGTCTTCCTGGGTGTGATCGAGCCGAAAGCGCATCTGATCGATGCGCCGCAGTGCACCCTCGGCGCTTTCCACCGCGTCGGCCGTGTAGTTCAGCTTCTGGCGGTAGTGCACCGAAAGGTAGAAGTAGCGCAGAACGCGCGGTGCAATGCCTTTCTCGACCAGCTCCGAGAGGGTGTACTGGTTGCCCAGGGACTTGGACATCTTCTCGCCATCGACGATCAAATGCTCGGCGTGCAGCCAGGTGTGGGCGAACGGTTTACCGGTGGCCGACTCGCTCTGGGCGATCTCGTTCTCATGGTGGGGAAAGATGTTGTCGACCCCACCACAGTGAATGTCGAAGCTCTCCCCGAGGTACTTCATGCTCATCGCCGAACACTCGATATGCCAGCCCGGCCGACCCGGCCCCCAGGGAGAATCCCAGGTGGGCTCCCCCGGCTTGGCCGCCTTCCACAGTACGAAGTCGCGGATGTCCTCTTTCTCGTACTCGTCGCTGGCCACCCGCTCACCCTGCTGGGCTTCATCGAGCCGGAAACCGGACAGGCGGCCGTAGTCTTCATCACTGGCGATGCGGAAGTAGACCGAGCCGTCCTCGGCTTGGTACGCATGGCCGTTGTCGACCAGCTGCTCGACCATAGCGATCATCTCGTCGATGTGACGGGTGGCGCGCGGATACTCGCTCGCCCGTTCAACGTGCAGCGTGTCCAGGTCAGCGAGGAATGAATCGATGTAGGGCTGGGTGTAGGTGTCGAGATCGAGTCCGGCGGCACTCGCCTCGCGGATCGTCTTGTCGTCGACGTCGGTGATGTTCATCACCTGAGTCACTGCGTAGCCCAGGTAGCGCATGGCCCGCACCAGGACGTCTTCGAAGACGAAGGCGCGGAGGTTGCCGATATGCGGGTCGCCGTAGACGGTGGGGCCACAGGTGTAGATGCCCACCTTGCCGTCTCGCAGCGGAGTGAAGCTCTGCAGCGAGCGACCGAGAGTGTTGTAGAACCTGGGAGCCGTGATCGTGCCGTCGTTCATCGCGTCACCTGCACGGAGCCCGCCAGCCAGGAGACGCCGAACAAGGAGCGGCCATCCCGGTCGAAAGCGTCCTGAGTCGAGAAGCTGAAGTCCCCGGTGCCGCCGGTGACAGCGGGCATTTCGAGGGTCAAGATCACCCCGCTACCGGCGATTCCAGGTTGATCGCCGAGAAGGGTGGCGCCGACGATCAGGTTCCCGTCCGGGCTCTCGGAGACTTGAATACTGGGCGTGCCGGCTCCGCCGGCGAAGAAGTCTCCGGGGGTGAAGGTCACGAAGTCGAGTAGAGCCGCCGGGTAGCTAAGATCGAAAGTGACACCGTAGAGACCCGGCATCAGGTTGGCGCGAACTTCTAGAAACAGCGTGTTCGTCGTCGTCGCCGCGCCGCGAGCGAGAAAAACCGTACTCGCACCCGGGCCACCCACGGGAGTGAACTGAATCGAAGCGGTCGGAGGAGGTGTCGGTGTCGGCGGCGGGGTTCCTCCGCCACTGTTGCCGCCGCCACCGCCGCCGCAGGCGCTGAAGAGCACCGCGACAAGCAGCGCCGCGATCGGTCTGATTGCTGGATGGCAGGCTGCACCAAGGCTTCTCATTCAATGTCTCCCAGGCTCATGCAGTAGGCTGCGATAGGCGCCAAAACCCGGCGAGCGTATCGGAAAGCGCCCTTCTGGGAAAGCACCTTCCTCAGGGCTCGTTGCAGCAGCCCTGTTTGCGCTCAGGCTGAGCGCAGCAGGCGCTTCAAGGACCGCTTGGCTCTCTCCCGGCGAAGGCCGCGTAGATGGTCTATGAACAACACACCATCGAGGTGGTCCACTTCGTGGCAGATGGCGCGCGCCAGCCACTCTGAGGCGGGGAACTCGAACGGTTCGCCGCTAGCCGACTGCGCCTTGACCACGATATCCAGTGGACGGGTCACCTTCTCGTTGAGTTCGGGAATGGACAGGCACCCTTCCTCTTCGATCCACGAGCCGGCGGTACTACAGATTTGTGGGTTGACCAGGACCAACAACTGCTCGGGATCGTCGCCGACTGAAAGGTCTACCACCGCCAGCCGCTTCTCGACCCCGACCTGGGGCGCCGCCAGGCCGATGCCGGGTGCGGCATGCATGGTATCGACCATGTCGTCGATGAGCGAGGAGAGTTCTTGGTTGAAGTCCACCACCTCGGGGCAGCGAACTCGCAAGACGGGATCCGGATAGAGGCGGATAGGAAGAACGGCCATCAGTCTTTCTCCAACTTGGCCACCATCTCGGCGAGTGCACGGTCATGGCCCTGTTCGCGCAAGGCGGTGAGGAGGGCGCGCGGATCCGGGTTGCCGATCAGAGCCTTCTCGAGGCCCTCCAACTCCAGGAAGAACAAGATCGCGGGCTCGGCGATGCGGTAGGTCGCCGGCCATGGCCGGTGTTCGAGAAGCGATCCCTCGCCGAGGATATCTCCGGCGGAGAAGGTTCGCAGACTGGTCAACTGCCCCTTGCTGCGGCCATAGAGAGCTTCGACGGTTCCCTGAAGCACCAGGAACAGCCGCGCGTCGCGGCTATCGCGGAGCGCCAGGAGCTTGCCGGTTTCGCCCTTGATCATTCGCATCACCGAGAAGAGCCGCTTGAGCTGGTCGTTAGGCAGGCTCTTGACCAGGGAACTGTTGGTGATCTTGTCCCAATGTTGCTTGAGAACGACCGCGATTTCGGTCTCGCCATGGCTCGCCACGAGGCCCTGGGTAGCGATGACGCGGCTGTGGTCCAACTTCTTGGCCCGCTGGTAGTGGTCGAGACGGCGCTGCAAATTCTCGTCGAGCGGACGCAGGCGCAAGGCACGGGACAAGATGGCCTTGCTCTTGTCGTGGAAACCGTCGGCCGAGTAGAGGTCCGCGAGGGCCACGAACTCATGCACAGCCTTGTCACGCTGCTCCGAACTCTCGTAGACCTCTGCCAGCTTCAACCGCGTGCGCAAGCCGCCGGGTTTCTTCTTGAGTTCAGCGAGGAGCAACTTCTCCGCTTCTTCATAGCGTTCGAGGACGATCAGATCCTCCGCCGAAAGCTCTTGAGTGTCCGTCGAACCGGAGGGGTCACCCCCGCCGAACCAGCGCTTGAAAGCCACTGCCAGGTGTCCTTGCTAGACTAGGGTTAAGGGTATCGGCTTCAATAACTTGCGATGCACTGGGGACATCCCCGACATCAAGTTTGGACATTCGTTGCGCAATGCCGAGGGTCAAGTATAAGGCAAGTAAGCCGGTCGGCGGCGAAATGGCTGGCATGGTTCCTGCTCTACTTCATCTGCGACAGAACTTGATGGGCAAAGGCGGCCGCCAAGCCACCTTGAAAACGCCCGCTTAGCAGATAGGGAGAAACGCAATGAGACACCGACCAACCGCCCGCTTACAGCGCCTCCTAGCTGATTCCAGACCATGGTTCTCTGTCACCGCTGCCGGCGTGGCCGTCTTTGCGGTGGCTCTGTTGACCGCTTCCCTGCCGGCTCTGGCCGCGGCTGAGAAGCCCTACCCTGAAGCCGGCTACACCGAGGACAGTGAGACCTACGCCGCCGCCTACAGCTACCTGCGGATCGTCGACGGCGAGGCGACCCTGTTGCAGAACACCGACGAGCGCGACTACGCGGAGGATAACCAGCCGCTGCTGACCGGCGATCGTCTCTTCCTCTCCAACCACACCCGAGTGGAGGCCATTCTCTCGGATCGGACCGTGGTCCGGCTCGAGAGCAAGACGCAACTCGGCTTTGACGCCCTCGGAGCATCCCCCGATGCGACGGCCGAGGGGACGGTCCTCAGCCTATCGACCGGAGAGATTCAGCTCACCGTTCCACAGGATCTGCTCAGCGAACTCTACCCGCGCATCGATACACCCAACGCCACGGTCTACATCCAAGAGGGTGGTAATTATCTGATCACCGCACGCCGCAACGGCGACTCTGAAGTGGTCGTTCGTGAGGGCTACGCCGAGATCGTCACCGGGCGTGGATCGATGATCGTCCACGCCGAGGAGGAAGCGGTGATCGAGGGCCAAGGGCTGGTCCGTTCGAGTCTCTACGATGCTCGTTCTTACACCTCCCTCGAGCGCTGGGCGGACCGTCTGGAGCGCGAGGCACAAGGCTTCGATGGCGACGTCGACCCCGCGCTGCGCTACTCCGCCTCTTCGTTGAGTCACCACGGAACTTGGCTGAACATCGACGGGCGCCGCGCCTGGCGACCGCGGGTCACCGTCAGCTGGCGGCCGTACTACGCCGGGCGCTGGGCTTACACACCCAGTGGTTTGACTTGGGTCTCCAGCGAGCCCTGGGGATGGGTGCCCTACCACTACGGCAGTTGGGATTATGTCGCCCACCATGGCTGGGTCTGGTACCCAGGTAACCGCTATGCCCCCGCTTGGGTCTACTGGCACTGGGGTAACTCGTACGCCTCCTGGTGCCCCATCGGCTACTACAACACTTACTACGGCTTTAGTTACGCCAATCTTGGCCTCCAACCGATTTTTCGCTGGGGCCTTTACGGCTGGAGCGGCGGCTACTCGCAGCATTATGATCGGTGGAACTTCGTCGACTACGAGAATCTCGGACGCCACCGTCAGGCGCGGTTCACGCGACCGGGTCGAGAGTTGGCCGCCGGCCGGCGTGACGGGATGGTTGAGCGAGGAATCGTCACCACCGACACGCGAGGCTTGAAGCCTGCACTGCTCAGGCGCCCGGGAGCGGCGATCGAAATCCTGCAAACTCGTCCTACCGTAGACGGTCGCCCGGCGGCTGCGTTGCCCGACGTGACGGCTTTCGTCGCCCGCGAACGGCTCGACGGTGCGACCGAAGCCCGTGTCATCGCCCGTCGTGTCCCACGGGTGGACGCAGGTCGGGTGGCGAGTATCGAGCGGCCTCAATTGAGTGCAACCAAGCCGCTGGCGGTGAGCCGCCCGGCGGTTTCCTCGGCGGGTCCAAGAGTGCGGCCGGCGCCTGCGGTGACGCCGAGTGCAGATCGCACTCCGGCGGCACGCAACACCACGCCGCGAAGCGGACAGAAGCCCGCATTGTCGACGGCTGGCACGCGCCGGGCTCCAAGCGTGCGCGTTGGCGCGCAACCGCGCTCCGAGGCTGGCGGCAAGCGGCCGGCTGTGGCACCGCGGTCCACTACCGAGCGCAAGCCGGTAGCAGTGCCGCGTGCCGCCTCCGGGCGGGTGCGCAGAACTCCGGCCGCCGAGAAGCCGGCCGCCGAGAAGCCGGCCGCCGAGAAGCCCCCGGCTCGCAACCGGGTGCGTAACCCGCGGCCTGGTGCACAGCGTTCGACTGCACCACGGCCCAGTGTGCGATCTACTGGCCCTCGGCCCAGTGTCCGACCCAGTGTCCGGCCCACAGTACGACCGAGTGTGCGGCCCAGCGTGCGCCAGCGCCCGCAGGCTTCCACTCCTTCGGCTCCTCGCCGGGAGAGCGGCCAGAAGCCGAGTGTGCGATCGGGTTCTACCCCCTCGCGATCTCCTTCCGTGCGACTCAGATCGCCGCGTTCCCCCTCGCCTAGGGTCTCGAAGCCCCAGGGACAGAGGTCGCCTCAGGTGCGCTCGCAGTCTCGGCCCGCTCCTCCAGCAAGACCACGAGTTTCCAACCCGCCGCGGCCGAGTTCCAAACGGCCCGCAGTGCGCAGCGGGGCCTCTAGCCGGAGGGGTGGCTCTTCCGCTCCCCGCGCCAGATCCGGAAGTGGTTCCAGCGCTCGTCCTCGCTCGGGCGGAGGCTCCGGCGCCAGAGCGCGGAGTGGCTCCGGTGGTGGAAACAAGGTGCGGGGCGGCTCCGCCAAGGATGGCGACGGTTCGGGAGGCAAGCCGTAAGTCGCTCGCACTGCGATAGGCCAACTGATTGCACAACGAGCCGGCCCCGCGGGGCCGGCTCGTTTCTCTTGGAGACGCCTGCAAGTGGGCCACCCGTCAGGCCTCCGCACAGGCTACAATCGCCTCTATGCGCTCGCGGGTCATGCTCGATGTCTTTTTCATTCTCTACTGCGTTGAGGCGGGAGTCTTCCTTTGCTTGGTGCCTTGGAACCTGGCCTGGGATCGTGCACTTCTACAGCTGCCGATGGCTCGGCTGTGGATGTTTGGCTTGAATCCGGCCGTGCGGGCAGCGGTCAGCGGCTTCGGACTGGTCCACCTGGTTTGGGGGGCGCACGACTTGGACCGCCTTCTTCAACGCTGGCGCCCGAAGGCCAAGCACCGGATCGCCCAACCAGAGCCGACCGAAAAGTAGTCCAATGTCTTTTTCTGTGATGGCCATCAGCGACCGGCGTTCGCTGCGGGACGAGACTCCGGCGGATTGGCTGCGGCGAATGGCCGCCCTCGCCATTCCGGCCGTGCAGCTGCGCGAGAAGGATCTCGCTGACCGAGCGCTGTACGAGCTGGCGGTCGAAGCGCGCCGGCTGCTGCCGGCGGCCACCAAGTTGCTGATCAACTCCAGGGCGGATGTCGCGATCGCCGCGGGAGCGGATGGGGTCCACCTTCCCGTCGCCGGTATCCCGCCGCGTGTGATCAGCCGGAGCTATGGAAACCGACTCGTGGTGGGGTGCTCGACTCATAACCTCGAAGAGGTCGAGAGGGCGGCGGCGGCAGGGGCTGCCTACGTCACCTTCGGTCCGCTCTACCCGACACCATCGAAGGCCGCCTTCGGACCACCGGTCGGTCTGGATCGGTTGGCCAAGGCGGTCACTCGGGGAGTACCGATCTTGGCCCTGGGTGGCGTCGGAGCGGCGCACTTCGCCGAGCTGGCGGCGGCGGGTGCTTCGGGCGTGGCGGGAATCCGTCTCTTCCAGCGGGTATCATCCGATCTGCCGGAGATCCTCCGATTGGCCCGAGTAACTTTCCCCGTGCACGATCCCAGCACCGACCCCAACACCGAGCAAAGCCGATGATCCCTACTGCGCTGAAGCGACGTCTTCTCCTCCTCTCCCTGCTGGTGATCGTCCTCGATCAGTGGAGTAAGTGGCTGGTCGAGGCTCACTTGCCGCGCCATGTCGCGCAGACGATCATCCCAGGTCTGTTGAACTTCACCCACGTCGAGAACACCGGCGTCGCGTTCGGTTTCTTTGCCGGCGCGGGAAAGCAGGGCGGCGTCTGGCTGTTGGCCGGCCTGGGGATCGCGGCTCTGCTCCTGGTCGGCCTCTACTTCTGGCGCACCCCGGACTCCAGCCGCCTCTTGCTCACCGCGCTGGCCCTGGTGCTCGGAGGGGCGGTCGGCAACTTGATCGATCGCATCAGTGCCGGTGCGGTCACCGACTTCATCGATTTTTACTTCGGCAGCTACCACTGGCACACGTTCAATATCGCGGACAGCGCCATCACCATCGGTATCGTCTTGATCGCCTGGGACAGCCTGCGGCCACGCCGGCAGCCGTCGGCGGATGCGGCGCAGAGCCCGTCGGTCTGAGGCTGCTTAGGTGGAGCACCGGCGGGAGTTGAGCGGGACCACCGCCAGTTGGCGTGTTGGCGGTGAGGAGGCGGCTTCGCGCCTCGACCGCGCTCTTGCCGACCATCTCGATCTGCCCCGCAATCAGGTCCAACGGTGGATCCGCGAGGGGCTGGCGACGGTCAACGAGTCGACAGCCAAGCCGTCTACGGCGCTAGTGGAAGGCGACCTGGTCACGGTCACCCCACCCGCCGAGCGCGACGATGACCGTATCGAGCCTGAGGAGGGGGAGATTGAACTTCTCCACCAGGACGAAGCGATCATCGTGATCGACAAGCCGGCCGGCTTGACCGTGCATCCCGGTGCCGGCCGGCCGACCGGAACCCTGGCCCACCGGCTCCTCGCCCACTTTCCGGAGATCGCCGGCATCGGCGGCCCCGGCCGGCCGGGAATCGTCCACCGGCTGGATCACGACACCACCGGTGTAATGGTCATCGCCCGCACGCCGCAGGCCTACCGCCGGTTGGCCGAGGACTTTGCCCAGCGCCGAGTCGAAAAGCTCTACCGCGCCGTCGTCTACGGCAAGCCGCCGGCCGAAGGCCGGATCGAAGCCGCAATCGGCCGCCACCCGCAACGGCGTACCGAGATGGCGGTGCGACCGCGGGGCCGGCCGGCGGTGACCCATTTCCGCGCTCGCGGCTTTGCCTGCGGTTCTGCACAGCTGGAGATCGACCTCGAAACCGGTCGCACCCACCAGATTCGCGTCCATCTCAAACACGCCGGCTATCCGCTGGTCGGCGATCCGGTCTACGGCGAGGCGCGCTGGAAGGCCGCTCCACCGCTCTGCCGGCCGATCCTGCGCCGCTTCCCACGCCCCGCACTGCACGCCTGGAAGCTGCGCTTGAACCATCCCCTCGACGGCCGGTCTGTGGAGTTCGAAGCGCCGCTGGCCGAGGACTTGGTAGAGCTTTGGCGGCAGCTCACGGCTGCTGAGGCGCCGCTCGGCGCAGGCTGATTTGGTACTCTCCAGCTTGCGGCGCGGGACTCCTCGGCGCTGACCTCGCCATCGTCGCCGCGCCTGCCCTCAACTCTGGAGACTCTCCTGATGGTGCCCGAGAAGATCGAGGCCTACCAGCCTCACAACCATGTTCGGATCGTCACCGCGGCCTCGTTGTTCGACGGCCACGACGCGGCAATCAACATCATGCGACGCGTCTTGCAGGCCTCCGGCGCCGAGGTGATCCACCTGGGCCACAATCGCTCCGTGACCGAGATCGTCGACTGTGCCATTCAGGAGGATGTGCAAGCGATCGCGCTGACCTCCTACCAGGGTGGGCACATCGAGTTCCTCAAATACATGCACGATCTGCTCGCCGAGCGCGGCGCCAAGGTCAAGATCTTCGCCGGCGGCGGCGGCACGATTCTGCCCAGCGAGATCGAAGAGTTGCACCAGTATGGGATCGCCCGCATCTACTCGCCCGACGACGGCCGGTCGATGGGATTGCAGGGGATGATCAACGATCTCTTGCGCCAGTGTGACTTCCCCACCGTCGCGCTCGACAGCCGAGGTGAACCCTCCCTCAACGGCCAGTTCTCGCGCCTCAAGCAGCGCGATCCGCAAGCGATCGCGCAGATCATCACCATGGCCGAGAACTACCCGCAGCATGGACAGTTTCTCGAACAGCAGGTCGAACAAATCGCCTCCCCGAGGCCGATCCCGGTGCTCGGCATCACCGGCACCGGCGGCTCCGGAAAGTCCTCCCTGGTCGATGAGCTGGTTCGTCGCTTTCTGCGCGACTTCAGCGACAAGACGGTTGCCGTGATCTCGGTCGATCCTTCGAAACGCAAGACCGGAGGCGCTCTGCTCGGCGACCGCATCCGCATGAACGCCATCGACAGCCCGCGGGTCTACATGCGCTCGCTGGCCACCCGCCAGTCCAATCTGGCCTTGTCGCGCTACGTGCAGGAGTCGATCGACATCTGCAAGGCGGCCGAGTTCGACCTGGTGATCGTCGAGACCTCGGGCATCGGTCAATCCGACACCGAGATCACCGAGCACTCGGATGTCTCCCTCTACGTGATGACCGCCGAGTACGGCGCCGCCACGCAACTCGAGAAGATCGACATGCTCGACTTCGCCGACCTCATCGCGATCAACAAGTTCGACAAGCCCGGATCGCTCGACGCGCTACGCGACGTGCGCAAGCAGTACCAGCGCAACCACAAGCTTTTTGAAGTGGAAGGCGACGAGTTACCGATCTTCGGCACCATCGCCTCACAGTTCAACGATCCCGGCACCAGCCTGCTCTACCGCCGGCTGATGGATACCCTCGCCGAGCGAACCGGCGCCGCCTTGGAGTCTAGTTTCGAAGTCTCGGATGCCGGCTCCGAGAAGCGGTTCATCATCGAGCCCGAGAGAGTGCGCTATCTGGCGGAGATCGTCGAGGCGAGCCAAAGCTATGACCGCTTCGTCGAGGAGCAGAGCACGATCGCTCGCAAGCTCTATCAACTCCACGGCACTATCGAGACCTTGCGCGCCAACGCCGGCAAGGAGAAGCTCGAGATCACCGAACCGGAGCAAGGTGGCGCCGGTATCGTCGAGGTGGAGCAAAAGGTCGTCGGTGAGCCTGACTATCTGCGCGAGTTGATCGATCTCTACGCGCAACTCGAAGGCCGTCTCGACGCCGAGTGCAGGACCATGTTGCGCGAGTGGCCGGCGATGGTACGGCGCTACAAGGCGGACAAGTACCGCTTTCAGGTACGCGACAAGGTGATTGAGCAGGATCTGTTCACCGAGTCGCTCTCCCATCTGCGCATCCCGAAGGTGAGCCTGCCCCGTTTCCGGGACTGGGGCGACATCCTGCGCTGGCAGCTGAACGAGAACGCTCCCGGCCTCTTCCCTTACGCCGCGGGAGTCTTCCCGTTGAAGCGGCAAGGGGAGGACCCGACGCGGATGTTCGCCGGCGAAGGCGGCCCGGAACGGACCAATCGGCGTTTTCACTTCGTCTCGCGTGGACTACCGGCCAAACGGCTGTCGACGGCCTTCGACTCGGTGACTCTCTACGGTGAGGATCCCGACCCCAGGCCGGATATCTACGGCAAGGTGGGCAACTCAGGGGTCAGCATCGCCACCCTCGACGACGCCAAAAAGCTCTATTCCGGTTTTGATCTCAGCGATCCCAAGACCTCGGTCTCGATGACCATCAACGGCCCCGCTCCGATGGTTCTCGCCTTCTTCCTCAATGCGGCGATCGACCAAGGATGCGAGAAGTACATCCGCGAGCAGGGGATGGTCGAGGTGGTGACGGCCAAGATCGACGATCTCTACCGCGACAAAGGGCTGGCCAGACCCGAGTACCAGGGCGAGTTGCCCGCTGGCAACGACGGGCTCGGGCTGTTGCTTCTCGGGGTCAGCGGCGATGAGGTCCTGCCCGGCGAGAGCTACGAACGCATCAAGGCGGAGGTGCTGCAGCGGGTGCGCGGCACGGTGCAGGCCGACATCCTCAAGGAGGATCAGGCGCAGAACACCTGCATCTTCTCCACCGAGTTCGCCCTGCGCATGATGGGCGATGTGCAGCAGTACTTCATCGAGCACAAGGTGCGCAACTTCTATTCGGTCTCGATCTCCGGGTACCACATCGCCGAAGCCGGAGCCAACCCGATCACCCAGCTCGCCTTGACTCTCGCCAACGGCTTTACCTACGTCGAGTACTACCTCTCCCGCGGCATGAAGATCGACGATTTTGCACCCAATCTGTCGTTCTTCTTCTCCAACGGTCTCGATGCGGAGTACTCGGTCATCGGGCGAGTCGCTCGTCGCATCTGGGCCAAGGCGATGCGCTATCGCTATGGCGGCAACGCCCGATCGCAGAAGCTCAAGTACCACATTCAAACCTCCGGCCGCAGCCTGCACGCCCAAGAGATCGCCTTCAACGACATCCGGACCACTTTGCAGGCGCTCTACGCCATCTACGACAACTGCAACTCCCTGCATACCAATGCCTATGACGAGGCGATCACCACTCCTACCGAGGAGAGCGTCCGCCGGGCTTTGGCCATCCAGCTGATCATCAACAAGGAACTCGGGCTGGCCAACAACGAGAACCCGCTCCAGGGCTCGTTCATCATCGAAGAGTTGACCGACCTGGTGGAACAAGCGGTGTTGTCCGAGTTCCGTAGCCTCTCGGAGCGGGGCGGTGTCCTGGGCGCAATGGAGCGGATGTATCAGCGCACCAAGATTCAACAGGAGTCGCTCTACTACGAGTCGCTCAAACACAGCGGCGAGATGCCGATCGTCGGCGTTAATACCTTCCTCGACCCGCAGGGCTCGCCGACCATCATCCCCGATGAGGTGATTCGCTCGACGGAGGAGGAGAAGAAGTACGCCATCACCTCGCTCGACGCATTCAAAGAGCGCAACCGGCAGGCGCACAGCGAGGCGTTGAACCAACTCCAGCTCACTGCGGTCGACAACGGAAATCTCTTCGAGGGGTTGATGGAGGCGACCAAGGTCTGCACTCTCGGCCAGATCTCCCATGCGCTCTACCAAGTTGGCGGCCAGTACCGACGGAACATGTGAGCGCCGATGAACGAGCGGTACGAGGTCTGGCGAGAACGGGTCGAGAAGGAGCTGGGTTCGGCGGACTTTGAGCAGGAGCTGGTCAACGAGGTTCCAGCCGGCGTGCCGGGTGGCTTGCGAGTCGAACCGCTATACGCGCCGGATCATCCGAGCCCGCAGCCTCCAATCGCCCTTGGTTTGCCGGGGCAACCGCCTTACACCCGCGGTGGAAGGCTGCCGCGTGCCCGCGATGAAGCAGCCGGCGGCGCATCGTGGAGTTGCTGTTCCCGCTATGTAAACCGCGACCTCGCGGAGTTCAACCGGGAGATCGTCGCCGACCTGACCGGCGGGATCGATTGCCTCTGGCTGGAGGTGAGTGCGGCGCCGGTCGGGCAGGGTCAGACCGGACAGGGGCAGGTCGAACCGGGGCCCACCGGGCGGCGAACTCCGATCGCCACGATCGGCGATCTGGATCGGTTGTTGAGCGGCGTACTGCCGCAGGCGATCACCACTATCTTCGATGGCGGAGCCGATGTCCTACCTGCCGCGGCATTGCTGCTGGCCTGGCTCGACGAGCACGGCTTCGATCCTGCCGATCTCGACCTTCGTTTCGCCGCCGACCCGCTGGGTAGCTTGGCGCAGGAGGGACGGTTGCCGGCAACTCTGGCCGAGATCGACGCCGAGGCGGCGGCCCTGGCCTGCTACTGCGACTCCTCCTTGCCGCGTTCGCGAGCGCTGACCGTTTCAACTTTGCCGTACCACGACGGCGGCGCCCACCCGGCGCAAGAGCTGGCCTGCGGCATGGCGACCCTTCTCCACTACTTGCGGCTGCTGACGGAGAACGGGCTGTCGCTGGCCAGTGCCGCGCGGCAGATCGAACTCCGGGTGGCGGTCGATCAGGATCTCTTCGTCGAGATCTCCAAACTGCGGGCGCTGCGAACGCTGTGGAGCAAAGTACTGGCCGCCTGCGGCGACCCGGCGCCGCCCGCGCCTTTCGTCCACGCCGTGGCTTCCCGGCGCACGCTGAGTCGCCGGGCTCGGTGGATGAATCTCCTGCGAGGCACCGGCGAGGTGGTGGCCGCGGTGGTGGCCGGCGCCGAGCGGATCACCAATGTCGGCTATGAAGAGGCCTTCGCCAATCCCAGTGAGCGTTCGCGGCGGATCGCCCGCAACACCCACACCATCCTGGCTGAGGAGAGCCATCTGGGTGAGATCGCCGACCCGGCGGGTGGCTCCTACTACGTCGAGGTACTGAGCGATCGCATTGCCCGCGACGCTTGGGCTCGGCTGCAAGAGATTGAACGCCGGGGCGGAATGGCCGAATGTCTGCGCGCCGGCTTCATCCAAGAGGAGGTCGCCAAGAGCTGGGAAGGGCGGCTGGGCGCGATCGCTCGCCGAAGGCAGGTGATGACCGGTGTCAGTGAATTTGCCCAGCTGGACGAAGAGCCTATCGATCGATCCGGCAAGGAGACGGCCACCGCAACCAAAAAGGCCAGCGCCGAAGGTGAGACGCCGGCAGAGATCGATCTGCCGGCGAATCCGGATCGCCGGCTAGCTTCCCTGGTCACTGCGGCAAGGGCCGGCGCGAGCTTGACGGAACTCGCCGGCACCCTACCGCGCGGTGAGCCGCAGACCGCCAAGGCGATCGCCTCGCGGCGCGACGCCCAACCCTACGAGCGGCTGCGCGATGCGGCCGACAAGCTGGCGCGGGCGGGCCGGCGACCCTCTGTCTTCCTGGCCTGTCTCGGACCCTTGGCTGAACACAAGGACCGATCCAGTTTCGCCCGTCGGGCCTTTGCAGCCGGCGGCCTGGCGGCGGTAGAAGGATCGATAGTCGAGGAGACGGAGCCGCAAGGCGTCGCCGCTCGGCTGGCCGGCGAGTTCGCCCGCTCGGGCGCCGCTGTGGTGGCGATCTGTGGCTCCGATGCGGCCTATGCGCTCCATCTTCCATCCCTGGTGGCGGCCCTCGGCGAGGCCGGTGCCCAGCGAATCGTGCTGGTGGCCAAGCCGGACTTGGAGGAGGATTCCCGGCGTCGAGCAGCCATCGACCACTTTCTCCATCCTGGTTGTGACCTGCTGGAACTGCTCGCGGACTCTCTGCAAGGCTGCGAAGCAGGTGCCACGCCGCCACGAACCGCGGAGGAGTCCTGATGAACCACGACAACGAGGGGCGGATCCCCAACTTCGCCGATCTCCCGTTCGACGCTGTGGCGGTGCCGACCGCGGAGTCGCTCTCCTCCTTTTCCCCGGCGCTCGACCCGACACCGGAGGGGGTCGATCAGCGCTCGGTCTACACCGCGGCGGACCTCGACGGGCTGGATCATCTCGGCTCGCTGCCGGGTTTTGCTCCCTTCGTCCGGGGCCCTTACCCCACCATGTACACCCGTCGCCCGTGGACCTTGCGCCAGTACGCCGGCTTCTCCACCGCTGAGGAGTCCAACGCTTTCTACCGGCGCAATCTGGCCGCCGGCCAACGAGGCCTTTCCATCGCCTTCGACCTGGCCACCCACCGGGGCTATGACTCGGACCATCCGCGAGTGGTCGGAGATGTGGGGATGGCCGGGGTGGCGATCGATTCGATCCTCGATATGGAGATTCTCTTCGACCGCATTCCGCTCGATCGAATGAGTGTCTCGATGACGATGAACGGCGCCGTACTGCCGATCATGGCGCTCTACATCGTTGCCGCCGAAGAGCAGGGCGTGGCCCTGAACAAGCTCACCGGCACGATTCAAAACGATGTGCTCAAAGAGTTCATGGTGCGCAACACCTACATCTACCCGCCGGCCCCTTCGATGCGCATCGTGGCCGATCTCTTCGCCTACACCAGCCGACGGATGGCCAAGTTCAACAGCATCTCGATCTCCGGGTACCACATGCAGGAGGCGGGAGCGACGGCCGATATCGAGCTGGCTTACACCCTGGCCGACGGCTTGGAGTACGTGCGCACAGGGCTCGCCGCCGGCCTTTCGATCGACCAGTTCGCGCCGCGCCTCTCCTTCTTCTTCGGCACGGGTATGAACTTCTTCGTCGAGATCGCCAAGCTGCGGGCGGCGCGGTTGCTGTGGAGCCGGTTGATCGAACCCTTCGAGCCGGCCAACCCCAAGTCGCTGATGCTGCGCACCCACTGCCAGACTTCCGGCTGGTCGCTGACCGCTCAGGATGTCTACAACAACGTCATCCGCACCGCCATCGAGGCCACCGCGGCGACCCATGGACACACCCAGTCGCTGCACACCAACTCGCTGGACGAGGCGCTGGCGCTGCCCGGTGAGTTCTCCGCCCGCATCGCGCGCAATACCCAACTTCAGCTGCAACAGGAGGCTGGTACCTGCCGCGTGGTCGATCCGTGGGGCGGTAGCTTCTACGTCGAACGGTTGACCCACGACCTCGCCGCGCGGGCGCTGGAGCACATCGCCGAGATCGAGGAGCTGGGCGGCATGGTGAAGGCCATCGAAGCCGGGCTGCCCAAGATGCGGATCGAAGAGGCGGCGGCGCGCACCCAATCGCGCATCGATTCGGGCAAGCAGACCATCGTTGGGGTCAACAAGTACCGGCGGGAAGAGGAGCGGCCTCTCGACGTGCTCAAGGTCGACAACCACAAGGTGCGCCAGGCTCAGCTCGACCGTCTGGCTCAGCTCAAAGCGGTGCGCGATGGCGCCAAGACCGCCGAAGCGCTTTCGGCGCTGGAGAATGCGGCGCGCAGCGACGACGGAAATCTTCTCGAGGCCGCGGTCGACGCGGCCCGCGCGCGCGCCACGGTAGGCGAGATCAGCGGCTGTCTGGAGACGGTATTCGGCCGGCACCAGGCGGTGATTCGCACCATCCATGGGGTATACAGTGGAGAGATGGGCACCGACAACGAGCAGCTGCTGGCGGTGCGCAAGCGCGTCGAGGGGTTCGAGAGGCGCCACGGCCGCCGGCCGCGGATCCTGGTGGCCAAGATGGGCCAGGACGGCCATGATCGAGGCCAGAAGGTGATCGCCACCGCCTTTTCGGACCTTGGCTTCGACGTCGATATCGGCTCGCTCTTCCAGACTCCGGCAGAGACCGCCCGCCAGGCGGTCGACAACGACGTTCATCTGGTGGGGGTCAGCTCTCTCGCCGCCGGCCATCTGACTCTGGTGCCGGCATTGCACGAGGCGTTGAACTCTCTGGGGCGGGATGACATCCGCATTGTCGTGGGCGGAGTGATCCCACCGGCGGACTATGCGGCGCTGCACGCGGCGGGAGCGGTGGCGGTTTTCGGCCCGGGTACGGTGATCGCGGAAGCGGCTGGCGATCTGCTCGACCACCTCGATAGCTCCGTGGCCCTCGCGGATGGCTGAGGAGATCCGTCCGCCTCGCCGGCCGGCGGTGAGAGCGCAGCCTCGCCTGTCGGTGGAAGAACTGGCGCAAGGAATCCTGGCTGGAGATCGGACGATCCTCGCCCGGGCCATCACGCTGGTCGAAAGCTCGCGGGACGAGGACGCAGCACGGGCTCAGCGCCTCCTCACCGAGCTCTGGCCCCACGCCGGCGGTGCCAGGCGGGTCGGCATCAGCGGCGCTCCGGGGGTGGGGAAAAGCACCTTCATCGAGGCGCTCGGCATGCACTTGGTGGAGCAGGGACTGCGGGTTGCCGTTTTGGCGGTCGATCCTTCGAGCACCGTTTCGGGCGGCAGCATTCTGGGAGACAAGAGCCGCATGGCGCGACTCGCCCTCCATCCCCGTGGCTACATCCGCCCCTCCCCCAGCGCCACCACCCTCGGCGGCGTCGCCCGGCGGACCCGCGAGACGATGCTCCTCTGCGAAGCGGCCGGCTTCGATGTCGTGCTGGTGGAGACGGTCGGCGTCGGCCAGTCGGAGACGCTGGTTGCCGAGATCGTCGACTTCTTTCTTGTTCTGATGCTCCCCGGCGCCGGAGACGAGTTGCAGGGGATCAAGAAGGGAATTCTCGAGCTTGCCGATCTCATCGCCGTCAACAAGGCCGATGGCGAGAACCAGGGGCCAGCCGGCGTCGCCTGTCGAGAGTACGCCTCCGCCTTGCGCTACCTGCCGGCGAAGAACGCGAGCTGGCAGCCTCGTGCGATGACCGTCAGCGCGCTGACCGGAGCCGGGATCCGCGAGGTCTGGCAGCTGATCGAGGAGCATCACAGGACGCTGCGCGCCAGCGGTGAACTCGACCAGCGCAGGCGCCAACAACGCTCGGCATGGATGTGGATCCATCTCGAAGCGGCGTTGATGCAGGCGTTTCATGCCGATCAGCGGGTCGTGGCCCGACTCGCCGAAGTCGAGTCCGCGGTCAGTTCGGGCGAACTCTCCCCGGCGCAGGGAGCGGCAGAGCTTCTCGCCGCTTTCGGACTGCCCTCGGCCGGCCGCGCTGCGGGCGAAGCTGTGGGCGATGCTGTGGGCGCCGGCGAAACGGATCCGACTCCGGCTGCGTAAGATTGGCTGGAACCTTTCGCCCTCTACTACGTCTCTAGTAGAAAGCAGGAGCCACCGCTCCTCTAGCACCGTCGCAAGCGCTGACTGATTTTCTTCGAGGGAGCCGATGTTTACCCGCAAGCCGCTCTGGGCCTTCTGCCTCGCCCTCGCCACTCTTGGTTCCACAACGCTACCGGCGACGCCCATCGCCGTTGATGCGGAGGCCACTACGGTAGAGGCCGCAGCCCCGCGAAGTGCTCAAACCACCGCCGCTCTCGTCGCCGGCACGATCCTCTCCGTCCCCGAAACCGCGGAGAAGATCGTCGTCGACGGCGTCCTCAGCGAAGCGGCCTGGCAGAGTGCGCTGAGCATGCCGCTGAGCTATGAGACGCGGCCGGCGGAGAACACCCCGTCGCCGGTGGCCACGGAGATCTATCTCACCTACGACAGGGACAACCTCTACATCGCCTTCCGCGCCGACGACCCCGAGCCGGAGAAGATTCGCGCCCGGCTCAGTGACCGCGACCAGGCATTCCAAGACGACTTCGTCGGCGTCGCTCTCGACACCTTCAATGACGAGCGGCGGGCATTCGAGTTTTTCGTCAACCCGCTCGGCGTGCAGATGGACCTGATCTTCGACGACGTCAACGGTTCCGAGGATGGATCGTGGGATGGGATCTGGAGTTCAGCCGGAAAGTTGACCGCCACAGGCTATGTGGTGGAGATGGCGATTCCCTATTCGACCCTGCGCTTCCCCAAGGGCGGCCTGAACCAGCGATGGGGCCTCGACGCGCTGCGTTTCTACCCGCGCGGGGATCGACATCGTCTGTCGATCAACAAGCAAGACCGCGGGATCGATTGTTACCTCTGCCAGTTGACCAAGATCGAAGGCTTCGCCGGAGCCAGTCCCGGGCGCAATCTGGAAATCACCCCGACGGCCACCGCCGCCCGTCAGGACAAGCGCGACGGCTTCCCCGATGGCAAATTCCAGCAGGGGGAGACCGAGAGCGACATCGGCTTGACCACCACCTGGGGAATCACTCCAAACATCACATTTTCCGGAACCCTCAATCCGGATTTCTCCCAGGTCGAAGCCGACTCCGCGCAGCTTGACATCAACACGCAGTTCGCCCTCTTCTTCCCCGAGCGGCGCCCCTTCTTTCTTGAAGGCGCCGAACTCTTTGACACTCCCTTCAGCGCTGTCTTCACGCGCAACGTGGCCGACCCTGCCTGGGGCGCCAAGCTCACCGGCAAGGTGGGCAAGAACGCCATCGGGGTCTTCGCCGCCAGAGATGAACTGACCAACCTGCTCTTTCCCGGCAGCCAGGGCTCGCGCAGCACCTCGTTGCCGCTGAAAACCACCGACTCGGTGCTGCGCTATCGCCGCGACATCGGCGATTCCTCGGCCCTCGGCGGCTTGGTCACCAGTCGCAAGGCCGACGGTTATTCGAACGAGGTCTACGGGATCGATGGTCTCTACCGGTTCGACTCCAGCAACTCGGTCACCTTCCAGGGGCTGATCTCGAACACCGAGTATCCGGATTCGGTCGCCGCCCAGTTCGGCCAGCCGCAAGGATCCTTCGACGATCATGCGATTCGCGCCAACTACAACCACCGGTCGAGGAACTGGCAGGCCTGGGGCCGCTATCAAGATATCGGTCCCGGCTTCCGCGCCGACATGGGATTCATCCCCCAGGTAGGTTTCGACAAATGGGTCGCAGGCCTGGCCCATGTTTGGTGGGGCGATGACGAGAACTGGTACACCGATATTCGTCTCGGTGGCGACTACGACGTGACCACCGATTCGACCGGTCAAGAACTCGAGCGCGAAGCGGAAATGAGCCTCAACATCAACGGCCCGCTACAGTCGCACATCAGCCTGGGCGCCGTGGTTCGGGACCGATTCTTCAACGCCACGAACTTCTCGGAAACCACCTTCCACAGTTGGCTCGAGATCCGTCCGACGGGAGATCTCTGGTTCGGGATGTTCACCCTGGCGGGTGACGCCATCGACTTCGCCAACACGCAGCCGGCGGACAGGCTGCGGCTTCAGCCCAACATCACCTACAACTTGGGCCGTCACTTGCGTGCCAGCCTTTCGCACACCTACGAGAAACTCGACGTTGACGGCGGAACTCTCTTCACTGCCAATCTCAGCCAACTGCGCCTGACCTACCAGTTCAATCTCCGAACTTTCACTCGGTTGATCCTGCAGAACACCGACATCAGCCGTTCGGTCGAGCTGTTCGATGACCCCGCGAGCGTCGCCGAGGAGACCAAGCGCCTGTTCACCCAACTGCTGGGCTCCTACAAGATCAACCCCAGAACGGTGGTCTTCGTCGGCTACTCGGACAACTACCGGGGCAACGAGAACGTGGACTTGACGCAGACCGATCGCACCGTCTTCGTCAAACTTGGCTACGCCTGGGTCTTGTAGCTGTCAAAGAGGGTCAGCAGAGGTAGTCCCAGCCGTTGACGCAGCAGTTGCCTTCTCAGCCGCTCGCCGGCGGCCTGCAACTGCTCGCTGGTCAACCGCCCGGCGATCGCTTGCAGAGCAGCTTTGACGGCCTCATCCAGTTCTCGCGCGGCAGACTCCGTCAGCGCCTCATCCACCTCGGCGATGAGTTCGGCGTCCAACGCCGCCAGCCGCTCTTCGACCGTCTCGGCCTCGCCGCTCAAGGCGGTGATGCGTTGTCGCCAGAGTTCCACCCCCTGCAGCTGCTCAGGAAGTTGAGCGCAGAGGACGGCCAGGCGAGCCGCGAGTTCGATCTCCGGCTCTGCGGGATCCGGTGCTTGCGCTCGAACATCGGCAGCTTGCAGCTGCGCAACTCGCTTCCACTCCTTCTCCACCGCCGGGCGGCAGTAGCGCAGACTCGACACCTTGCCGCTGGCTCCGCGCTCGCGGCGCCGGGCAAAGACCCCTTCGAGAGCCCGCGCCACGACCTCCATCGGCACCCGCTGCTCAAACCACTTGCGGGCCACCAGATGGTCGGCGGGTGAAAGGAGCAGGGGGGAGCCCCGCAGACGGATGAATAGATCCTCGATGGCGCGGAAATAGCGGTGTGCGGCCGCGGATCGCTCCTCGTCCGTGAGATCTTCTCTGCCGTCAGTGGCGCGGCCGGTTGCGCTCATAGATCTGCTTCAGGCCGACCAGGGTCAGCTGTTGGTCCACCGTGCCAATGAACCGGGAGCCGGAGGCGATCAGCTCGGCCTGACCTCCGGTAGCGACGATCTGCTCCAGTCCCGACACCTCGGCGAGCAACCTCTCGAGGATGCCGTCGACCAGACCGATGTATCCGTAGTAGATCCCGGCCTGCATCGCCCCCGCCGTGTTGCGCCCGATCAGTTCCGGCGGTTTGCGCACGTCGACCCGGTAGAGCCGCGATGCCTGAGCGAACAGTGCCTCGGCGGAGATACCGATACCGGGAGCGATGATGCCGCCGACGTACTCGCCGGCGTCGTTGACGATGTCGAACGTCGTGGCGGTCCCGAAGTCGACCACCACCACCGGCGCGCCGTACTGTTCGAGTGCCGCAACGCTGTTGACGATGCGGTCGGCTCCGACCTCGGTCGGGTTGTCGTAGCGAATCGGCATTCCGGTCTTGATGCCGGGCTCGATCATCAACGGCGGCTGACCGAACATCTGCACCGCCAGCCGCTCGAGAGTTGGATGCAGCGGCGGGACGACGGAGGAGATCACTACACCTTCGGTCGCCGACGGATCGAGCCCGGCTTGATCAAAGAGAGGCAGGAGGAGCGCCGAATATTCATCGGCGGTGCGCTGGCGCTCGGTGGACAAGCGAAAGACCTCCACCAAGTCGTCGCCGCGGTAGAGGCCGAAAACGGTGTTGGTGTTGCCGACATCGACCAGGACCAGCAGTTTCTCACTCGATGCGCTGGAACTTCTCAACACTCGATCACCTCCCCAGCCGCCAAGAGGTGCTCCTTCCCATCCACCTCCAGCCGCAGGAAGCCGCGCTGGTCGAAACCGCGGAAGATCCCCTCGGCGAGGCCATTGCCCACCCGGCAGCGCAGAAGATCACCGGGCTGATGAGCACTCAGCTTCCGGTAGCCCTCGATCGCCACCGCCGTGTCGCCGAACTGCTCCAGCTGTTCATCGACGGCGCTCAACACTTGCCAGGTGAACTCGGCCAAGCTGGGAGCTTGTGAGCAGTGGTCGCCAACCGTGGTGGCGGAGCGATCGACTTCGCCATACCGACCCGGTAGGTAGTTGACGCCGACTCCCAGCAAGGCGACTCCCTCCTTCGACGGGGGACCGATGGTCTCGATCAGCACTCCGCCCAGTTTGGCACCCTCCATCAAGAGATCGTTGGGCCACTTGAGGCGGCAAGGGGCGAGGTCGCAGCGCCGGTCGACCGCCCGGCAAACCGCTGTCGCGGTCAACAGCGGCAAGGTCGTCAGCGACTCGCTCAGCGCCGGCGGTGTGGCCGAACTCTCGAAATCGCCCAGCGGCAGAAGCAGCGTGGCGTAGAGGCCCGCTCCGGGCGGACTCGCCCACGGTCTGCCTTGGCGGCCACGCCCCTCGGTTTGCTCGTAGGCGACGATCCAGGCCCGGGTCAGGCAGATACCCTCCTCCATGCACTCCTCGGCGATCCGCCGAGCCAGGCCGCTGGTCGAGCCGACTTTCTCCACCAGGGCCAGGTTTCCCAGCTCCGGGCGGCGTAGGCGCCGCATTTCGTCGAGGTAGGCTTGGAAGGTCACGGGCTACTCTCCGAGCGCCTCCAGGCCGGCCAGGATGTTGTGACGGCGCTTCTCCAGTTCAGCCAGGCGAGAGCGATTGCCTTCCACCACCTGCGCCGGCGCCTTGCCGACGAAGGCCGGGTTGCCCAGCCTGCCTTGGATTCCACGCATCTCACCCTCGAGCTTGGCGATCTCCGCTCGCAGCCTCTTGCGCTCTTCCGCCGCGAGGTCGCGACCGGCGACGAAGAGACCGAGCCGAATGCCGGAGACGAGTTCCGTGCTGGCCCCTTCCGGCGCCTCTCCCGCAACCACCTCGCCGAGGCGGCAGAGGAAGCGAATCAGCGGGAACTGCTCGCCGACGAAAGCGTGGAGCGTCTCGTCCTCGGCCTCGACAAAGAGCTGAGGTCTTTCTTTCGGCGTGATACCGAGCTCGGCGCGCATGGTGCGAACCCGCGAGATCAGATCGAGTACCACCCCCATCCGCCCTTCGGTCTCAGCAGCTTGCCAGCCTGGCTCGGCACCTGGATAGGGAGCCAGCACGATGGTGTCGGGATGAATCGCTTCATGGCCGGGCAAACGCTGCCAGAGTTCTTCGGTGAGGAATGGCATGACCGGATGGAGGAGGCGCAACGAGCGATCGAGCACGGTCAGCACCACCTCGGCCACCAACGGTCGCGGCGCCTCGCCCGAGAAGGCCGGTTTGGTCAGTTCGAGATACCAGTCGCAGAGTTCGTGCCAGAAGAAGTGATAGAGCCGATGGCAGGCCTCGTCGAAGCGAAAGTTCTCGAACTGGCTGTTGACTTCACTCGCGGTGGTCGAGAGCCGCGACAGGATCCACCGCTCCGGCGCCGCCAACCGGGAGAGGTCCAGGTCGGTGGCCACGCGAGCCTCGCCGACCTTCGAAAGGACGAACCGGGTGGCGTTCCAGATCTTGTTGCCGAAGGCCCGGTAGCCGGCCAACTGGTCGGCGTTGAGGTTGATGTCGCGCCCCGGTGTGTCCATCGAGGTGAGATAGAAGCGTAGAGCATCCGCTCCATACTTCTCCACCAGCTCCGCCGGATCGACGACGTTGCCCTTGGTCTTCGACATCTTCTGGCCGTCGGCGGCGCGGATCAGCTGGGTCAGATGGACGGTATGAAAGGGGACCTGACCGGTGAAATGGAGACCGAACATGGTCATCCGCGCCACCCAGAAGAACAGAATGTCGTAGCCGGTGATCAGAACGTCGGTCGGATAGAAGCGCTTCAGATCGGCGCTCTCCTCGGGCCAACCGAGGGTCGAGAAGGGCCACAGACCCGACGAGAACCAGGTGTCGAGAACATCCGGGTCCTGGGTCAGTTCGCCGCTGCCGGCGAGCTGCTGCGCCTCCTCTTCGCTCTCCGCCACGAAGAGCTCACCGGCAGCGTTGTACCAGGCCGGAATCCGGTGGCCCCACCACAGTTGCCGCGACACGCACCAGGGCTTGATGTTCTCTAACCAATGTTGCCAAGTCTTGGCCCACAGGTCGGGAACCAGCTTCAGCTCACCCTCGTTCACCGCCTCGAGCGCTCGCTCGGCCATGGTCGAGACATCGCAGAACCACTGCGTCGACACCAGCGGTTCGATCGGCACCTCGCTGCGCTGGCAGTGGCCGACGTTGTGGGTGTGTTCTTCGACCTTGACCAGATAGCCTTCGGCCTCCAGCCGGGCGACCACCCGCTGCCGAGCCTCGAAGCGGTCGAGGCCGGCGAACTCGCCCGCCGCCTCGCTCATCGTGCCGTCGGGCGAGATCACCTGAACTTGCGGCAAGTCGTGCCGGCGACCGATCTCGAAATCATTGGGATCGTGCGCCGGCGTCACCTTGACCAGGCCGGTGCCGAACTCGGGATCGACCACCTCGTCGGCAACGAAAGGCAGCCGCCGGTCGACCAGCGGCAAGATCGCGTTCATCTTCAGTAGATGCTGATAGCGCTCGTCCTTCGGATGCATCGCGATGCCGGTGTCACCGAGCATCGTCTCGGGGCGGGTGGTGGCGACCACTACCCGCTGGTCACTGCCTTCGATCGGATAAGCCAGATGGTAGAGCTTTCCCTGGACGGTGCGCATCTCGACTTCGAGGTCCGAGACCGCCGTGTTGAGCTTGGGCGACCAGTTGACCATGTAGTCGTCGCGCGAGATCAACCCATCGCGGTAGAGGCTGACAAAGGCGTGGCGAACCGCCTTGGAGAGCCCCTCATCGAGGGTGAACCGTTCGCGGCTCCAGTCGCAGCTGGCGCCGAGCAAGTCGAGCTGGCGGCGAATGTTGTTCTGGTGCTCCTCACTCCAGGCCCACACCCGTTCGAGGAACTTGTCGCGGCCCAGATCGTCGCGCTCGAGCCCCTCGGACGCCAGTTGGCGCTCGACCATCATCTGAGTGGCAATGCCCGCGTGATCGGTGCCGGGTAGCCAGAGGGTAGCTTGCCCCCGCATCCGGTGCCAGCGGGTCAAGAGATCCTGCAACGCCGACTGTAGGGCATGGCCCATGTGCAGTTTGCCGGTGATGTTCGGCGGCGGGATCATGATGCAGAAGCTGGCCGCTTGCGCAGTCTCGGGCGACGCGTCGAAGTAGCCGGCTTGCGCCCAGCGCTGCTGCCAGGCGGCTTCGTAGCTCTGTGGATCGAATTGTTTTTCCATGCTTTGGCTTCAGCCGGCCTCTCAGATTGGGTTCAGCTCGTACTTCCACGGCGACCAAGCCGTCGCGGCTTCGCGTCGTACATCCCTGCATTCCAGCCGCCAGCGGTGATGCGCGGCGGTGGCCGGAAGGGTCAGGCCTCGGCCTGCGCCTCGAGTTGGCGGATGCGCTCCTTGATCACCACCTCGGCTAGATCGGGAATCACTTCCCAAGCCACTTCGCGTACCGGCTCGTCGCCCAAGAGTTCGATGATCCGCCGAGCAATCCTGTCCACATCGTCATTGCTCAGAGGAACGGTGGGCGCCGAGACGGGACCCGAACTCTCTTCAGTCTGGACCGGCTCGGGGACTACCTCGGGGACTGCCTCTGGGAGCGGCTCGGGCGCTGAATCACTGGCCTGCGGCTCGCTGGAGACAAATTCCGCGACAGGCTCGGCCTTGGGTTCTACCTCCAGAGCAGGAGTGATCATGGTGCCGAAAGGTTCATCATCGTTGCCGGCTGCGACATTGCCCACCGTCTGCATCGTCGGCGTGATCAGTGTGCCAAACGGCCGATCATCGGCGACCTCTTCACCCGCAGGCCCACCGGCGGTCGGAGAATCAGCCAACACTGAGTTTTCCGCATCAGCGCCGGCTTGCGTCTCGGAGGCCAATTCCAGATTCCCCCACACCGGTTCGTCCCGCTCACCGGGGACGGCATCCAGCGCACTCGTTTCCTCGCCGGGGTCCTCGGTTTCGCCTGTCGTAGCCCGAGTATCCGACGCATCGCCGGCCGATGGCGCGCTGCTGCTGGGTCGCTCGGCGTGCAGCCGCTTCACCAAGGCGAGAAGTTCCTGCGAGTCAAACGGCTTCTTGAGGTGGGCATCGGCGCCACAACTGGAGGCTTCGCCCTCATCGAAGGGCTCGAACATGCCCGCCAACAGCAAAACGGGAACGGTGGAATCGTGCTCTTTGGTGCGACGGCAGACCTCATACCCATCGGCCCCGGGCATATGCACATCAGCGATGACCAGGTCCGGGTTGACGGTTGCCAATCGAGAGAGTGCGTCGTCACCGTTGCTGACCGCGACGACCTCGAAGTCACTGTCCATGAAGGTCAGCTCAGTGACCTTCTGAATCGTCACGCTGTCGTCAGCGAGCAGAATTTTGTTGCTCATGGTTCCTCCGTGGCGCCGGCGGCGTGGGACCTGGCCTCAAGGCAGCTGTGGCCGGCCCTGGCAGATGGCTTCAGGCTGATAGTTCTTTCAGGGACCCGTGCCAAATCCATGTGGGAAAGGCCAGTATTCCAGGTGAGGTCGTCAAGGTGTCGTGCGAGCCGGAGCCGCGCGCGGTTGGTGATGGCGTGAGTATAGAATGCGCAGCCAGTCGCGCCAAGGAACTCCTCCTCAGCGTCCGACGGCCAAGGGCGATCGGCCCGCCAAGGAGACGTCGATGAATCGCACCATGATGCAAGCGGAAAATGGCTCCAGCCTTGGCCAACCACGCCCCGCCCAACCGCGCTTGGGCCAACTCGCGACCCGGTGCTCGCTGGTGGTAACCGCGGTTCTGATGATTCTGACCATCGCCTGTTCCAGCGAAAGCAAACCGGACGAGACGACCGACGACGGCCAGGTCCACACCTACATCGTGCGCGGCGTCATCCGACAGCTGCCGGATCCCGGTGATCCTTCGAAGCAGCTGCTGATCCTGCACGAGGCGATCCCGGATTGGGTCAATGACGAGGGTTACGAGACCGGGATGCCAGGGATGACCATGCCCTTCCCGCCGGCGCCCGATGTCGACCTCTCTTCCTTCTCGCCGGGCGACCGGGTGCGTTTTACTCTTCGGCTCAACTGGGAAACGGCTCCACGCTTACAGGTGACGCGGATCGAGCACTTGCAGGACTGAGGTCAATCAGCGTTGACAAATCGCCTCAGCATGCCTAAAGTCCGAAGAAACGTTGGATTTCAGCCCGGTGAAGAAGCTCTGTTGGTCTTCGTATTGGGGAACAACGCTGGCTGATGCAGGGTAGTTGAAGTTGGATTGAGACAGACAAAGCGAATTCGCAGCCGGGCCGTGGGTGGTTCGGTGTAGTTTCACAGGTCTTTGAAGCGGCCTTACGCCGCGCACAAAACTATTCAGGGGAGAAGACAGATGCGTCATTTCCGGTTCCTTCTTGCAGCTCTCTTGCTGCTGACCTTGGCGGTAACTCCGGCGTCAGCTCAAATCCGCGATGAGTATGACCCAGGCGCCGCCACGGGCGGCGTCACGGGCACTTTGAGCAGCCAGCCTTGGCAGCCGAGCGAAGCGGTTCTCTATGACAACGGCCCCTTCGAGACGACTGCCGGCGAGAGTCTGCTCGAGAACGTGACCCTCGGATTGACCACTCTCGGCGCTGCAGCGCAGGGCGCTTCCGGCAACGCCGTGGCCGACGATTTCACCGTTGGCGATGCCAATGGCTGGGCGGTTACTCAAGTCACCGGCTTCACCTATCAGAGCTTCTCGCCCAACGTCTCCACGGTGACCGAGGTCAACGTGCGCATCTACGACGGCGATCCCAACGCTGGTGGAACGGTCGTCTTCGATGGTTCCGGCGGTTGTCTCAGTGCCACCACCGAGACCAACGTCTTCCGTTATGCGGAGAGCGCCGGCTTCAACATGGATCGGGCGATCTTCAGCGCCACATGCGCCGTAGGCATGGACCTTCCCGCCGGCGGTTACTGGGCCGAGTTTGGCTTTGTCGGTTCCGGCGCCTCCGGCCCGTGGGCCCCTCCGGTCACCATCCTGGGAACCTCGCCGGTTCCCGGTGCCAACGCTCAGCAGTTCTTCGGTGGAGCCTGGCAGAACATCGTCGATGGCGGCAATGGCGATGCTCTGGCAGTTCCCTTCATCGTCGAAGGTGACGTGATTAGCGTCTTTGTGCCGGTCCAACCCATTCCGACTCTCGGCCAGTGGGGCATGATCGTGTTCACCCTGCTACTCATCGCGCTCGGCATCTTCACGCTGAGCCGCCGGCGCCAGCAGACCGCCTAGCCACTGCCAGCAACCAGTTCACAGCAAAGCCCCCGGCGCAAGCCGGGGGCTTTTTTCGTTGTCGCGAGGACGGGCGAGAGAGTCCGACCCCGGTGGCGACCGGCGGCGATCTGCGCCACTGCCGGCGCCAAGATCGCGTTGACAAATCGCCTCAGCATGCCTAAACTCCAATGAAACTTGATTTTTGGCCCGTTGAAGAGGCACTGCGGTTTCGGCATTGGGGAAGAATGCGGGCTGAAGCAGGATAGCTGAAATTAGATTGAGACAGACGAAACAACTTTGCAGCCGTGCCGTGGGTGGCTCGGTGTAGTTTCACCGGCTTTGGAAGCGGCCTTGTTGCCGCGCACAAAACTATTCAGGGGAGAAGACAGATGCGTCATTTCCGGTTCTTTGTTGCAGCTCTCTTGCTGCTGACCTTGGCGGTGATTCCGGCCTCGGCCCAATCCCGCGATGAGTACGATCCCGCTGGCGCCGTGGGCGGTGCTACGGGCACTCTGAGCAGCCAGCCTTGGCAGCCGAGCGAAGCGGTCCTCTATGACAACGGCCCATTCGAGACGACTGCCGGCGAGAGCCTGCTCGAAAACGTGACCCTCGGCTTGACCACTCTGGGAGCCGGCGCGCAGTTCACCGTGGGTAACTCGGTGGCCGATGACTTCACCGTTGCCGGCAATGGCTGGACGGTCGACCAGATTACCGGCTTCACCTATCAGAGCTTCTCGCCCAACGTCTCGACGGTGACCCAGGTCCACGTTCGTATATACGACGGTGACCCCAGCGGCGCCCCAACGGTGGTCTTCGATGGCTTCGGCGGTTGCCTGGCCACTACTACCGAGACGAACGTCTTCCGCTATGCGGAGAGCGCCGGCTTCAACATGGATCGGGCGATTTTCACCGCTCCCTGCACCGTGGGGATGGATCTGCCCGCAGGCACCTACTGGGTTGAGTTCGCCTTTTCCGGCACCGGCGCATCCGGTCCCTGGGCTCCCCCGGTCACCATCCTCGGCACCTCGCCGGTTCCCGGCGCCAACTCACAGCAGAACACCGGGGCATGGGCTCCTCTCACCGACGGCGGTACCGGCGACGCGCTGGCCATTCCCTTCATCGTCGAAGGCGATCCGATCAGCGTCTTTACACCGGTCCAGCCCATCCCGACTCTCGGCCAGTGGGGCATGATTGCTTTCACCCTACTGCTCATCGCGCTCGGCATCTACACGCTGAGCCGCCGGCGCCGGCAGACCGCCTAGCCACTGCCAGCAACCAGTTCGCAGCAAAGCCCCCGGCGCAAGCCGGGGGCTTTTTTCTATCTGGCACCGGCAACCCCGGCCAGGGAGGGCTAGCGCAGCAGAGAGCGTGCGATCACGATGCGTTGTATCTCGCTGGTGCCTTCGTAGATGGTGGTCACGCGAGCGTCGCGGTAGAGGCGGGAGATCTCGTATTCCTCGGAGAAGCCGTTGCCACCGTGGATCTGGAGGCTGTCGAAGACGGCGCGGTTGGCCGCTTCGGAGCTGTAGAGTTTGGCTTCGGAGGCATACTTGACCGCCTCCTTGCCGTGGGACTCGGCGGCGGCGCGATGGGTGAGGAGCCGTGAGGCGGCCAGCTCGGTGGCCATCTCGGCGATCTTGAACTGGATGGCTTGGTGGCGAGCAATCGGCACGCCGAATTGTACGCGCTCCGCGGCGTACTCGACGGCCAACTCCACGGCACGCTGGTGGATACCTACCGCCTGGGCGGCGATGCCGAGGCGAGAGTGGCCCAGCGTGGCCAGGGCGATGCTCATTCCCTTGCCCTCTTCGCCGAGCAGCGAGGAGGCGGGGATTCGGCAGTCCTCGAAGAGGACCGGGGCCGTGGTGGAAGCTCTGAGTCCCAGCTTCTGTTCGGGGGTTCCCACCGCACAGCCTGGCGTGTCGGCGGGGACGACGAAGGCGCTGATGCTGCGCTTGCCCCCTTCCGGGTCGGTCTTGGCCAGCGCCACGTAGTAGCGTGCGCGGCCCGCGTTGGTGATCCAGGCCTTTTCACCGTTGAGTACCCAGCTGTCCCCATCGCGTACGGCGGTCGTTCGCATCGCGGCGACGTCGCTGCCCGATCCCGGCTCGGTGAGGGCAAAGGCACCGAGACATTCGCCGGAAGCCATTTCGGTCAACGGACCGCGCTTCAGCTCTTCGTTGCCAAACTGCCAGATCGGCCAGCAGGCGACGGAATTGGTGACGCTGAGAGTCACCGCGACCGACGGGCAGACCCGGGCTAGTTCCTCGATGGCGATGCAGTAGCTCACCGCGTCGATGCCGGTGCCGCCATACTCTTCATTGATCATCATCCCGCACAGACCCAGCTCTCCGAGCTCTTGGATGATTTCCAGCGGAAACTCGTGGCGCACGTCGCGCTCGAAGGTACCGGGCTGGATGCGCTCTTCGGCGAAACGCCGAACGGTCTCGCGGAGAAATTCTTGGTCTTCGCTCAGGGCGAAGGAGGGGCCGCTACCGGCACCGGCGTCTAAAGACATCGATCGCGCCTCAGCTTCGGTTGATGATCCAGTCGGCGATCACCAGCTTCTGGATCTCGCTGGTTCCCTCGTAGATCTCGGTGATGCGCGCATCGCGGAAGAAGCGCTCGACGTTGTATTCGCGGGTGTACCCGTAGCCGCCGTGGATCTGCAGAGCCTTGTTGGTGACTCGCTGCGCCATCTCGGAGGTGAAGAGCTTGGCCTGCGCCGCCTCCAGCGAGTAGCGTTTGCCTTGATCCTTGGCCCAGCAGGCCTTCCAGGTCAGCAACCGTCCGGCGTCGAGTTCGGTCACCATGTCGGCGAGATAGAACTGAATCGCCTGGAAGTTGGAGATCGGGCGACCGAACTGTTCGCGCTCCTTCGCATAGGAGATCGCTTCACCGAGAGCGGCTTGAGCGATACCGACCGCCTGGGCGGCAATGCCGATGCGACCGCCGTCGAGGGTCGCCATGGCGATCTTGAACCCCTCTCCCTCTTCGCCCAGCCGGTCGGCGACCGGCACGCGCATGTCGGTAAAGGCCAGCTCGGTAGTACCCGAGGCGTTGACCCCCAGCTTGACTTCGTGCTCGCCTCGGCTGAGGCCGGGATTGTCCATCGGGACGACGAAGGCGGCGATGCCCTTGCTCTTCTTCTCCAGGTCTGTCGAGGCGAAGACGATGGCGATATCCGCGTGGGTGGCGTTGGTGATGAAGACCTTGGTGCCGTTGAGGATGTAGCTGTCGCCGTCCAACCGGGCGGTGGCGCGCAGGGCTCCCGCGTCGCTGCCGGCCCCGGGCTCGGTCAGGGCGAAGCATCCCAGCTGCTCACCCCGGGCCAGAGGCTCCAGGAAGCGCTTCTTCTGATCGTCGTTGCCGAAGTGAAGGATGGGATCGCAGACCAAGGAGTTGTTGACCGACAGGATCACACCACTACTGGCGCAGACCTTGCTGATTTCCTCGATCACCAGGGCGTAGGCGATCATGTCCATGCCACCGCCACCGTGCTCCTCCGGTACGTAGACGCCGGCCAGCCCCAACTCCCCCGCTTGGGTGAAGAAGTCGCGCGGGAACTCACCGCTGGCATCGATCTCCTTGGCCCGGGGTTTGACCACCTCTTCGGCGAAACGACGTACGCTGTCGCGGAGGAGAACGTGCTCCTCGCTGAGTTCAATCTGCATGGTGTCTAGTCCTTAATTCTGTGATTCGATGCGAGAAGAGAGGGCTTAGCCCCGACCCAGTCCCCGGGTGTGGTCTCCGAGCCGGGCGCGGTAGGTGCGATCGATCGCGGCTTTGAGCGCTTCGATCCGGCCGAGCCTGGAGGCATCGCTGGCTTTCACCGCCAGGGGCCACTCGAAGTCAGCGCCGTCGAAGAGGCTGATCAACCAGCTCTGAGTCTCCGCATTCCAGCCGTTTTCGCCGGCGGTTGCGTTCAGACTCCATCCGGTGGGTAGGAAACTTTCGATCTCGGTTCTGTGATAGTGCAACGAGTGTTCTTTGATCATGACGCAGAGATTGTCTACCATCCGCGGCGCGAGCGCCAGGGGGAGTTTCGAGGGGGTTCAATCGGCGCCGTCGCCACGGCCGTCACCGCCGACATGGCGGGCGACGATCATGGCCAATTCGAGTGCTTGTTCGTAGTTCAGCCGCGGATCGACTTGGGTGAGATAGGCGCGCTTGAGGTCGGCTTCGCGCAGACCGCGAGCGCCGCCGATACACTCCGTCACGTCGTCACCGGTCAACTCGAAATGGACCCCGCCGAGGCGACCGCCCAGTTCGTCGTGCAGATCGAGCGCTTGCTCCAGCTCGGAGCGAATGTTGTCGAATCTGCGCGTCTTGGTGCCGTCGGAGAGCTTCTCGGTGTTGCCGTGCATGGGATCGCAGCACCAGAGGACCGTCTTGCCGCTTTCCTTGACGATCTTGACCAGCGCCGGTAATTCGTGGGCGATCCGCTGCGCTCCGAAGCGGTGGATCAAGGTCAGCCGCCCGGGCTCGTCCTCAGGGTGCAGCAGGTCGAGCAGCCGGAGCAGCTGGTCGCGGTCGGTTCCCGGACCGACTTTGACCCCGATCGGGTTGGAGATGCCGCGGAAGTATTCGACATGTGCCCCCTCCGGATCGGCGGTGCGCAATCCGATCCACGGCATATGGGCGGCGAGGTTGTACCAGCCGGTGCGATGGGGAACTTGCCGCGTCTGCGCCTGCTCGTAGGGCAAATGCAACCCCTCGTGGCTGGAAAAGAAGTCCACCCGTCGCATCTGATCGGCATCGACATAGCCGAGCGTGTCCATGAAGCGAATCGACTCGCCGATCGCCGCGACAATCTGGCGGTACTCGGCGGCGTGGGGTGAATGCTTGACGAAACCGAGGTCCCAGTACTCGGTGTGGTGGAGGTCGGCGAAGCCGCCCTCGATCAGTCCACGGATGAAGTTGAGGGTCAAGGCCGATCGTTCGTAGCCGCGCAACATCCGTTGCGGGTCGGGAGTTCGGTCCTCGCGAGTGAACGGGAGTCGGTTGACCAGGTCTCCTCGGTAGGTATGCAGGGTTTCTCCATCGCGCGTCTCTAAATCCTGGCTTCGCGGTTTGGCGTACTGGCCGGCGAAGCGGCCGACACGGATCACTCGCCGGCGGGTTCCCAGCACCAGCACCAGACTCATTTGCAGCAAGATCTTGAGTTTGTTGGCGATGGTCTCGGAGCGGCATTCGGCGAAGCTCTCGGCGCAATCACCGCCCTGCAGCAGGAAGTACTCACCCTGCGCCGCGGCCGCGATCTGCTCTTTGAGCCCTTCCACTTCCCACGAGGTGACCAACGGAGGCAACCGCGCGATCTCGGCCATCACCCGATCGACCTCCCCCTGGTCAGGATAACTGGGCAGCTGGAGAGCCTTCTTGGAACGCCAGGACTGCGGGCTCCACGGGGCCTGTGCGGGCTTGAGAGTTGACCTAGCCATCGCTCTATAGATTACCCCAGCCAGCCTTCGCCGGATCGAGCGATTGGCAACCATTTTCGGAGCCCTGATGGACAAGAGATGCTATTTCGCAAGGGCCGTCAGGATCGCCCGGTAGTCGCCGGCCGCCATCGGGCGCGGACTTGACGGATTTGACCCGTTGGCTTCGGCGGCCACCGCGATCTCCTCGAAGGCCGTGCTCGGCACCCCGAGGGCGGAGAATGTCGGCAGACCGACTTCGATCACCAATCGTTGGATCTCGTGCAGAATCTCGTGGGCTGAATCCGCCGTTGCCGGGCGGCCCAAGATCTGGGGGGCCAGAGAACTCAGCTTCGCTTCGATCGACTTGCCATGGGAGCGCAGAACCGGCACCAGAAGCACGGCATTGGTCAGGCCGTGCGCCACGTCGAACATCCCGCCCAGCGCCTCCGACAGGCAGTGCACTGGACCGACATCGGCGTTACCAAAGGCCAGGCCAGCCAAGGTGGATGCCGCCATCACTCCTGCCCGTGCCTCCGCGTCACCGGCGATGTCGGCCACCGCGCGGCTGAGGTTACGAAAGAGGAGTTCAACCGCTCCTTGGGCCAGAGCGTCGGAAGCCGGATTCGACCGTCTCCCGGTGTAGGCCTCCAGCGCGTGAGTCAGAGCATCGATCCCGGTGGCCGCCACCAAGGGCGCAGGCAGGGAGCTGAGCAGCTCCGCGTCGACCAGAGCACGAGTGGGAAACATCGACTCCCCCTTGACGCTGATCTTTCTCCGGCTCTGCGCATCGCTGATCACCGAGACCCAGGTGACTTCGGAGCCGGTTCCACAGGTTGTGGGGACGGCGAGAAAGGGCAACGGTAGCCGCGAGTAGCGATCATGGCCGATGTAGTCCGTGCACTTGCCGCCGTTGGTGGCCAGCATCGCCGCGGCCTTGGCGGCGTCCAGCACGCTGCCTCCGCCGAGACCGACCACCAGAGAGCATTGCGCCGCGCGCAGCTCGTCGGCGAGCCGCTCGATCGTCGACGCTCTCGGATTGGCCTCGACGCCACCCATAGCGCAGACGCTCAGGCCCGCACCCTTCAAGCTTCTCTCGGCCTGGTCAGGCCACGGCGTGGCGGCCAGCCCCGGGTCGCTGATCGGGCGACCGCACCTCGTGTCAGGAGCGCCGCCTCCTCACCCAAACGAGCAAAACAGCCGGGCTCGATGGTCACGCGGGTGGGTACTCGAAAGGCCATGGCGGGCGAGTATACGCGCTCCTCCCCCTTCTCCGTTTCAACCGTCGTGCGGCGCGGGCCGCGACAGGAACCGGACGTGGATCCGAAACGGGGGGAGGTCAAAGATACTTGCCCAGGGCCCTCATCGCGGCCCAGCCGAAGTCCACCACCATCTCGAGGGCGGATCCCGTCTCGGCCAGCCTTCTGCCGTATTGACCGGCAGGGGGCAACGGTTGGGAGAGCTTCTCCACCCGCTTCTTCTCGTCGTGGGCTCGCCGCTCCTCCTCCTCGACCTGCGCCGTCACTTCGGCGCCGCCGCGCCGCAACCATGCGAGGACCTGCTCTAACTCGTGACGATCGAACCAGACGCCGTGTTGCGCGCACACGTCGAGGATGATGCCGCTGCGGCGGCCGTAGTTCTGGCGGTTCATCAGGCCGCCACAGATCGGACAGGTGCGGTAGACGGGACCGGCTTGCCCCTGCCAACCTCCCAGCGGTGCCGAGGGCGGTGCACCGTGGCCGGCGGTGGTCAACTGTTCGGTCTTGGCCTTCGCTGCCAGCAGGCGAAACGCGTCGGCTCCCAGCCACAGCCCCACACAACGACCGCACTCCAGCGCACTCACACCGCCAGCGCCGATCTTCCGGCTGGTCAGAGTGTGCTCCCCCTGGCAAACGGGACAGAGATGGTCGGTGGCTTGGCCTCCATTGTCGGTGATCAGGATGGGCTGTCCACAGCTGTGGCAAAAGCGGGCGTCATGGCTGATTCGGTTCATGCAGTGCGGGCAGATGGTGTCCAGATCGAGTTCGTGGAGGGAAAAGTCTCCGCCGCAAAAATTACAGGCGCTGGCGCCTTCCTGCCGGGGTCCACCGCACGATGAACAACGCACCACCGCGGCCTGGTGAGATCGAGGTCGCGGTACTTCGATGGTCGCACCGCACAAGCAGCGAAAGTGTTCGCCCACTTGACGGCCGGAGGCGTCGAATTGACGGCTACAGGCGGAACAGGCGACGATGAGGCGCAAGGTGGTCACGGGGTTGATCCTTCTGCGAGATTGGGAGGGGAATCCACGACTGTCCGCACTACTACCGGCGGCTTATCTTTCTTCCCGGAAGGCTGAGGATATGACGAACGACATGACGAACACCATGACCGACACGATGTCCAGCGGCGAGCAAGTTCACCAACTGGCCAGTGCCCTGCGGGAGGTCGAGCGAGGGCTGATCCTCGTCGTCACCGGGGCCGGAGTCAGCGTGGCCAGCGGAATCCCCACCTTTCGCGGCTCCGACCCCGGGGCGGTGTGGAAACGCGATGTGACGGAGCTGGGCACGGTGGACTATTTCTGTCGCGATCCGGTGGGATCGTGGCAATGGTACCTCGACCGCTTCGACGGTCTCCTCGCTGCCCGACCCAATCCGGCACACCGGGCGCTGGTGGCGATCGAGAAGTGGCAACAAGCACGCGGCGGACGTTTCCTGCTGGTCACCCAGAATATCGACACCCTCCACGAAGAGGCCGGTTCCAGTGAGTTGGTCAAAGTGCACGGCACCGCCGATCGGGCCCGCTGCAGCCAAGAGGGCTGCTCTCTCGCCGCTCCTTCGGGCTCCATCTCCCGCGCGCGGATCGACCTGCAACCCTTTCGCGATCATCCGAGCCGGGAGACCTTGCCCAAGTGCCCGCGCTGCGGCTCGCTCCTGCGCCAGCACGTTCTCTGGTTCGACGAGTACTACGATGGCCACCGGGACTACCAGTGGAACCGGGTGCAAGCGGAGTTGGCCTCGATGCAGCTGGCCCTGTGCGTCGGAACTTCCTTTTCCGTGGGTGTCACCGAGCTAGTGCTGCGCGCCGCCATGGTGCGCGCAGTTCCGGTCTTCTCCGTCGACCCCGCCGCGGCCGGCGGACCCCGCCACTACGGCCTGGAGAAGCTCACCGCGAAGGCCGAGGAGTTACTGCCGGCGGTCTGTGCCGAACTCGGTGCCTCGCCACTATACTCACCGCCGGAGGAGCGATGATCGAACAGCAGAGCCAGAAGCAGGAAGAGAGCACCGAGCAGGACTATCTGCTCGGTTGTGACGCCGACGAACTGGCCCGTCTGGCCTTCCAGCATCAGGTGTGGGCGCAGCAGACCCACGCCCATTGGGAACGGGCCGGCTTTCGTTTCGGATCCACCGTTCTCGATATCGGTTGCGGCCCCGGTTTCGCCTCGATCGACCTGGCTCACCTGTTGGGAAGCGACGGCAGAGTGATCGCGGCCGATGGATCGGCCACATTTCTCGCCTACCTCGAATACCAGGCCAGAGTGCAGGGAGTTGGCGCCCGAGTGACCACCTTGCCCGGCGACCTCCACGACCTGCAACTCGAGGCGGAGAGTCTCGACGGCGCCTACGCCCGCTGGGTCTTCTGTTTCTTGCCTCGCCCGGAGCAGGTGGTGAAACGGGTCGCGGCGGCCCTGCGCCCGGGGGCGAGATTGGCCGTCACCGACTATTTCAACTACGGTGCCTTCACCTTCGCTCCGCGCAGCGCCGCTCTCGACCGTGTGATCGAGGCGGTGAAGGAGTCCTGGCGGCGCATCGACGGCGATCTGGATATCCAGGGCCGCATGCCGGCGCTGGTGGAAAGCTGCGGCCTCGAAGTTGTCTCGGTCCACTGCTCTAGCCGCATCGCCCGCCCCGGCTCTCCGCTGTGGAATTGGCCGCGGGTCTTCTTCGACGGCTTTCTGCCCAAGCTGGTCGACATGGAGTTGCTCAGCGAGCGGGAGCAGGAGGCGTTCAACCGGGAGTGGCGAGAGCGAACCGCCGACCCGGCCTCCTTTCTCTCCCTGCCACCGATCTACGAGCTGGTCGCGGAGAAGCGCTGAACTCCGGTGACAAGATCCGAGTGACAGGATCCTCAGGCCCGGGTGAAAGTGCCGCGGGTTCGGTCCTTGATCACGCCGGGGAAACGCAATCCCTGGCTGTGAGCGACGCAGTAGACCCCCGGCTCCATCACCGCCGCAGCGAAGAGTGCCTCGGTCAGGTTCTGTAGCGCGTCCGACTGGCGCATCTCGAAAGGCCGCATTGCGCCGGTCAGAATCACCGGTGCGCTGAGTTCCGGCAGGTCACGCGCCAGCTGCTCCCCGGTGTCGCAAAGGGTGTCGGTGCCGTGCAGAACCACCACCGCGTCGCAACTCTCCAAGGCCTCTTGCACCGCTTCGACGATTCGCTCGCGGTCGTGGTCGGTCAGCTCCAGACTGTCCTTGCTCATCACCTCGCGAACCTCGACGCGCGAATTCTGCAGCCGCAACTTCCCCAGCATCCGGCGAACGATCGACCCTCGGTTGGCCAGGTCGCCGGTGAATTCGTCGTAGGTCTTTTCGATCGTCCCACCGGTGGTGATCAAAATGATTCGTCGCATGGAGCGCCGACTCTACACCTTCCCCTGCGTCGCGGGAACGCTCCGGCCGTCACCCCGCAAGGCAGATCCTTGCCTCGCGTATACTTGTTGGCTGGTGCACGGGTTGTCCCTTTTTGTTTGTGAGGTTCCGAATGACGCTGAAGCCACTCACCGACCGCCGTAAGGCCACGGTCCAAGATTCATCGCAGGACTCCCTTCCTCTCGCTGCCGAGAGCATTCTCAGCGATTACCGAATCGCCTACCGGAGTCGGCAAGCAAGTCTGATCGGTCGCCGCGAGGTGCTGACCGGCAAAGCCAAGTTCGGCATTTTCGGTGACGGCAAGGAGGTGGCACAGTTGGCCATGGCCCAGGCATTCAAGCCGGGCGATTTCAGGGCGGGCTACTACCGCGATCAGACCTTCCACTTCGCCACCGGGATTTCGGACATCGAGGCCTTCTTCGCCCAACTCTTCGCCCATGCCAGCCTCGAGGCCGAGCCGGCTTCAGCTGGGCGACAGATGACCGGCCACTTCGCCAGTCGCAGCCTCGACGCCGGCGGTCGCTGGCTTCGCTTGACCGACCAGCTCAATTCTTCGGCCGATCTTTCCCCCACCGCTTCCCAGATGCCGCGCCTGGTGGGGCTGGCCTACGCCTCACGCCTCTACCGCCAGATCCCGGAGCTGGCCGGGGAGACGGGTTTCTCTCGCGGCGGCAACGAAGTCGCCTTCGGAACGATCGGCAACGCCAGCTGTGCCGAGGGACTGTTCTGGGAGTCGATCAATGCCATCGGCGTTCTCGCAGCGCCCGCGGTGATCTCCATTTGGGATGACGGCTACGGTATTTCCGTTCCCAACGAGCACCAGATCACCAAGGCCGACCTGTCGAGCGTGCTCTCGGGCTTCGCCCGCGCATCGGGAGATACCGGTGATTCCAGCGGCACCGGCGGCTACCAGCTCTTCACCGTCGCCGGCTGGGACTATCCTCGGCTATTGCAGGTCTACGCCGAAGCGGCGGCCGTCGCTCGCCAGCACCACATTCCAGCGATCATCCACGTCACCGAACTGACCCAACCTCAAGGTCACTCGACCTCGGGCAGCCATGAGCGCTACAAGTCCGCCGAGCGGTTGGCGTGGGAAGAGGAGCACGACTGCTTGCCCCGAATGCGCCAGTGGATGGTGAGCGAGGGCTTGGTCTCGGCCGGCGATCTGGATCGCTACGAGCAGGAGGATCGTGCCACGGTCACCGAACTCAAGAACCGGGCGTGGCAAGCCTACCGGCAGCCGATCGAGAAGCGGCTGCACAGCTTTGTCGCCCTGGCCAGCGAACTCGCCGCCGTATCGCGCCACGGGCAGGAGATCGAGTCGGTCCACCGCGTCCTGAGCCGCATGCAGAACCCCGGAACGCGCGACATCCTCGCCGCTGCCGGCGAGGCCCTGGTGCTTTCCCTGGGCGAGAGGGTGGAACCACGGCAACGGCTGGCCGCGTGGAGAAAGGAGCAGGAGGAGGCTCTGCGTGCCGGTTATGGCTCGGACCTTCACTGCGACACCGCCCGCGGTGCTCTGGCGGTCCCGGTGGTCGAGGCGCGCTACCCGCGGGACGGCGAGCAGCTTCGGGGCTTCGAGATACTCAACGCTTTCTTCGAACAGGCCCTGAAACGCGATCCGCGGGTGATCGCCATCGGTGAAGACGTCGGCAAGCTAGGAGATGTCAACCAGGGCTTTGCCGGTCTACAGGCTAAATTTGGCGAGTTGCGGGTCAGCGACACCGGAATTCGCGAGGCGACGATCATCGGCCAGGCCATCGGCATGGCGATGCGCGGCCTGCGGCCAATCGCCGAGATTCAATACCTCGACTACATTCTCTACGCCCTGCAAATCCTCTCCGACGATTTGGCGACCCTGCGCTGGCGCACCCGCGCCGGCCAGATGGCACCGGTGATTCTGCGCACCCGCGGCCATCGGCTGGAGGGTGTGTGGCATGCCGGCTCCCCGATGGCCGGCCTGCTGGGGCTGGTGCGAGGGATCTACCTCTGCGTGCCCCGCGACATGCGGCAAGCCGCCGGCATGTACAACACTCTTCTGCAAGGCGATGACCCGGCCATCGTCATCGAGGTGTTGAACGGCTATCGCCTCAAGGAGCCGATGGCTGAGAACCTGGCGGAGGCCACGGTACCGCTCGGGGTCCCCGAGATCTTGCGCCAAGGTAGCGACGTCACGGTGGTCACCTACGGCGCCTGCTGTCGGATCGCCCAGGCGGCGGCGCAGCAGCTGGCGACCTTGGGCATCGAGACCGAAGTGATCGATGTGCAGACTCTCCTCCCCTTCGATCTCTCCGGCTGCATCGTCGGATCGCTGAAAAAGACCCACCGCATCTTGTTTGTCGACGAGGATGTCCCCGGCGGTGCCAGCGCCTACATGATGCAGCAGGTCCTCGAGGTCCAGGACGGCTACTATTGGCTCGACCACCCCGCCAAGACCTTGACCGCGCAGGCGCACCGTCCGGTCTACGGTTCGGATGGCGATTACGCCTCGAAGCCCAACCGAGAGAGTATCTTGAGAGCGGTCTACGAACTGGTCCGGGAAGGTGATCCGGCAAAGTTCCCGCCCTTCGGCGGCTAGACGATACCCAACTCGCCGAGATGGGTGACGGTCAGCTTCCACAACAGCTCCAGTCGATCGGTCAGCCGGTGGTCGCCGTCTTCGAAGAGGTGTAGGTGGATGGCCTTGGGACCGTCCAATCGGGCATTCTCGACGAAGTCTCGCACCATCCGCCACGGTACGCGGTCGTCCAGTTTGCCCTGGAAGATCAACGAGGGAATGCGGTAGATCCGGCCTAGTTGGCGGCGGTCGAAGCGCTGGAAGTCCTCGACCAAGCCCCAGCCGAGTTCGCAGCTGCGATCCCCGTCGACGAAGCGAAAGAACTCGTCGTGCCGCCACTGGCGGGTACCCTCCTCGCCCAAGAAGCGCACAAAGGCCTCGGCCATGGTCAGAGCGGGGGCGATGAAGCAACCCGCCACCACTCCTCGAGGGTGACGCGCGCCATGCCACAGCGCGGTCGCTCCGCCCATCGACGATCCAAAGAGGACCACTTGCGAGTAGCCCCGACCGGCGAGGAAACCGCGCGCCGCCTGAGCGTCGGCGAGATTGCGCGACAGGGTCAGACCCCGCAGGTCGCCCTCGGAGCTGCCGTGTCCCCGGAAGTCGAAGGAGCAGAAGGCCAGCCCTGAAGCCAACGCCCGGGCGCGAAAGAAGGCCGCCTTGTCACCCAGTTGATCCGAGCCAAAGCCGTGGAAGTAGAGCACCGCGCAGGAGGCGCCGCCCGGTGGCTCGTCGAGGCGAACCGCCAGCCTTTCCACCGGCGGCTGGCCGCTTCGCTCCGCGGGCGGACCGCCGGTGCTCGGGGCAGATCCATCGCTCCGCGCCTCGACCCAGCCCTGCACATCGACCCAGAAGGGGCCTCCATCGGCGACCGGCGCCGTCATGCGGAAGAGTCGCCCTGCGCCTTGGTGAAGAGAGCGAAAAAGTTCTCGCTGGTGCGCTGGGCAAGGTCGGCCAGGCTCTCACCGCACTCCACGGCCAACCGGCTGGCGATCTCGACGACGTAGGCCGGCTGGTTGGTCTTGCCGCGATAGGGCACCGGCGCCAGGTAGGGGGTGTCGGTCTCGACCAACATCCGGTCGTGCGGTACCTCGGGGATCACCTGGCGTACGTTGTCCGCCCGTTTGAAGGTGATCATGCCGGTGAAACCGAGATAGAAGCCGAGTTCGATCAGCTCTCGGCCCAGTTCCAGCCCTCCGGCGAAGGAGTGAAAGTCGGCCTGCAACCCCTCGTGCTCCGGCTGGAGCAGCTGCGCCAGCATCGCCTCATTGCTCTCCCGGTTGTGGACCACCACCGGCAGATCGAGTTCGATGGCCAGCGACCACTGCTCTCGCATCACTTCGATCTGCCGCTGCCGGGGGGCGTGGTCGTAGAAGAAATCGAGGCCGCACTCGCCCACCGCCACCGCCTTGGGGTCGCTGAGCAGCGCGCGAAGTCGCTCGCGGTCCCCCTCCTGCCACTGACTCGCTTCGTGGGGATGGGTGCCCAGGGCGCACCAGGTGTCCGGGTTGCGGTGGCAGAACTCGAGAACATCCTCGGCCTCACCCAGGTGAAGAGCCGGCACCAGGAAGCCGCTGACGCCGCGCTCGCGCGCTCGGTCCATGGCACGCTCTCGTTCGTCGCTCTCCAACGCCTGCAAATGGCAGTGCGAGTCGATCAGCGGTGCCCCGCCCAGCTCGGCGGTGGGTTCAGGCGCACTCATCGCACACGAGTCCCGCTCGGCACTTCTCCATCCGGCCGCAGGAGGATCGGGGCTCCGTCCACCGATGCCGCCAGCACCATTCCCTGCGAGCGCACCCCCATCAGCTTGGCCGGTTTCAGGTTGGCGACGATCACCACCTGGCGCCCAACCAGATCCTCGGGCTGGTACTGCGTGGCGATGCCCGCCACCACGGTGCGCACCTCGTCGCCCAACTCGACGGTCAGCTTGAGCAACTTCTTCGACTTCGGAATCGCCTCGGCGGTGCGTACGGTGGCCACCCTGAGTTGGGTGGCCATGAACTGCTCGATGTCGATCGAGCCGTCGTCGGCCTTCTCCGCTTCGGCGGCGGCTGGCGGTTCAGCCTCCGCCGCGATCGAGGCCAGGTAGCCCTTCTTGTCGATGCGGGGAAAAATGGGCGAACTCTCCGCCATTTCGGCGCCGCCGGGCAGAGCTCCCCACCGCAACCCATCGAGGCTGGTAGGCGGCTCGCCGACGCCGATGGCGGCCAGCACTTGGGCCGCGACCGTCGGCATGACTGGCAACAGGCCCACCGCCACCACGCGCACCGCTTCAAGGCCGTTCCACAGCACCTCTCCGGCCTGGGACAGCGTATCGGGACTCTTGATCAGCTTCCACGGCGCGCCGGCCACGATGTACTGGTTGGTTTCGGCGAGGAGCCGCCAGAGCGAGCGTAGGGCGGTTTGAAAGGCGAACTCATCCATCGCCCGGCGATACTCCTCGGCCACCGTCGCCGCCAGCTCGGCGAGCGGTCCCGGGCTCGCCGGCGGCGGTGTCTTGCCGTCAAAGCCCCGCCGACTCAGCGTTACCAGCCGGCTGACGGTGTTACCCAGGTCGTTGGCCAGATCGCTGTTGAAGCGGTCGACGAAACCCTCGTCCGAGAAAGAAGCGTCTTGGCCGAAGACCATCTGTCGCAAGAGGAAATAGCGCAAGCTATCGGCGCCGAACTCCTCGATCAGATGGTCGGGCCGCACCACGTTGCCCACCGACTTGGACATCTTGCTCTCGTCCTTGAGCCACCAGCCGTGGGCGTAGACCGTCGTCGGCAGCGGCAGCCCGGCGGAGAGCAAGAAGGCCGGCCAGTAGACGGCGTGGAAGCGCAGAATGTCCTTGCCCACCAAGTGCAACCGCTCTCCCTCACCACCCCAGAAACGGTCGTACAGCGCGGTTTCCTCCGAGCCGAAGCCCAAGGCGGTGAGGTAGTTGGTCAGTGCGTCGAGCCAGACGTAGACCACATGGTCCGCGTCTTCGGGCCATGGCACTCCCCACGACACCGAGGCGCGCGAGACGGAAAGGTCATTCAGGCCACCTTCGACAAAACTGATGACCTCGTTCTTTCGGCCCACCGGTTGGACACTCTCCGGGTGGCTGCGGTACCACTCGAGTAGCGGCTCCTGGTAGGCGGAAAGGCGGAAGAACCAGCTCGCCTCCCTCACCCGTTCCACGGCGTCTCCGGTCTCGGTATCGATGCCGTCCTTGACCTGAGAGTCGGCTACGAAAGCCTCGGCGGTCGGGTTGTACCAACCCTCGTATTCTCCTTTGTAGAGGTCATCCTTGGCGATCATCCGCCGGATCATCTCGTGTACGGCCAGCTTGTGGCGCGGCTCGGTGGTGCGCACGCGGTCGTTGGGTTCGACGCCGATCCTGGGCCACAGCGCATCGTAGGCGGCCACGATGCGGTCGGCGAGAGCGATCGGCTCGATCCCCTCGGCGGCGGCGACCCGCTCGATCTTCAGGCCATGCTCATCGGTGCCGGTAAGGAAGAAAGTCTCATCCCCTCTCATCCGGCGGTAGCGAGCCAGAGTGTCGGCGACCACCGTCGTATAGACGTGACCGATGTGCGGCGGCGCGTTGACGTAGTAGATCGGCGTGGTGATGTAGAAAGTGTTCATCTCAGCCCCATTTCGTTGCAAGAGCGGCGGATTCTAGCAGAGAGGCGACGCTGGCTCAGTCCAGGTTTGCGAAGGTGTAACTTTCGCCGCAGAAGGTGCATTCGGCCACGATCTTGCCCTCTTCGTAGAGGGATTCTTGATCCTCGGGCGGTAGCGTCGAAAGCTGCCGGTGCAACCGCTCCCGGCTACACCGGCAGCGGTAGGCCAACTGCCGCCGCTCTTTCCGGTCGCTCTCCAAGCCGGCGAGGAAGGTGGCGAGCACCGACTCCCGGCCTTCTGCCTCTAGCATGCGACTGATTCCACCGGTGGCTTGGGTGACGGCGGCCAGGTTGCGCTCAAGCCGTTCGATCGTCTCGTCGCTGGCACCGGGCATTGCCTCGATGATCATCCCTCCGGCGGCGGCGACCCCTTGGCGGCGCGTCAAGACGCCCACCGAGACGGCCGAACGTCGCTGCTCGCTCTGGTGGAGAAAGTGAGCCAGGTCATCGCCGATCTCGCCGCTGGCCAGTTCCACCTGGCTGGTGTAGGTACGAGCGCCCCGAGCCCGGGTCACATGCAGGGTGCCCTCGCCGATGGCTCCGCCGACGTCCAGTTTGCCGGCGGCGGTCGCCGGCAGGCTGACCAGCCCATTGCTGACCGTGCCGCGCACCGAGCCGTCCTCGTCCGCATCGGCGATCACCCGCTTGAGCGGACCGCTGCCCCGAACCTCGATCATCAACCGGGAAGAGACCTTGGTCGCCATGCGCAACAGCAGCACCGACCCGACCATCAACCTCCCGACGGCGGCCGAGGCCAGCGGCGAGAGATCGAGACGTCCACGGGTCGTTTCGACGATCGCCGTCAGGTCGGCAAAGGCCCAGCGCAGGTCGCCTCCGGCGGCCGTGCCGAGTTCCATCTCGCCTACTGCGTGTGGCTGTGTATTCTTCATATTCTTCACCGCGGTAAGCTA
>JAJRVQ010000128.1 GCA_024277255.1 Acidobacteriota bacterium
AGAGTCCCATTCGCTCTACAGTCTTGGGGCCCAATTGAACTCCCGCACTGAACAAACTGCGCTGAGATTTGCGTTGTCCGAGCATGTTCAATTATACGCCTGATTCACGCCACTTTCCGGCCGGACCTCTAGAAGGCGAAGTCTCGGTCTTCACGCGGCTTGGGTAGGATACTCAGTGACTGACCCTTCGTGAAGCTGGGTCGAGTCGGAGGGGGAGTCGGGGGAGTTCGCTTGATTGATTGGCGTTGGCGAACAATCGCCAAACAAGTGCAAGATCAGTCCGTGAATGTCCCCTGCACCGGCTTCAATTCAGGAAGCGGCTCGCCGGGGTTCTTCTTTCGGAAGTGTTTAGAGACTGCTGCGAAGTCTTCCAGATTCGCCCGTTGGGCGTTGTCCGCAGCCTCGTAGAGGCCGTCAGTTAGGCCCTGTAGTGGTTCGGTGATATCAGGACCCAGGAGAGTATCCATATCTTCTGGCGTAGGAAGTGGAGAGTGAGTCTCCATGACGCAGACGAGACGTTTGATCAGCGCTCCGTGGGCTGCGTTCCGAGCGTCGATCACTCCAAGAAGGGTTCTGAACTGACTCTGCCCGAGAGAGACTTGGTAGAGCAACTCGCTGGCTTCGGAATCGAGAAGGAAGCTGAGCCCTTCAAGGTCGAGCTGCTCCTGCAGAGGCAACTGTAGGAACTGTGGGAGCCTTCGCCAACGGATGGGGTCCTCCTGGTAGGGCTCTAGGTAGAGACGGATAAAATTCTCCAGAAAGGAGCGCTGCATCGCCAGTACGAAGAGAGTCTTCCGCAAAGCCGATCGCCGCCCCTCTGCCTGGTCTTCACTCTTAGATCGACGTTCGAATCGGAATGCAAACCAGGCACCAGAAAACGTGCCCAAGCCCGCTAGGAGGAATTCCCATAGGAACTTCATCTCGGCCAAGGTATCGATCCATCCCTTTGTCAACATGCTGCCCCCTTTAGTGTGAGAACGAAGCTGCTGATTGTAACTCGTGGCTGATCACGAACGACTTGCTGAGTCGCCGAATCAAGTGTGCGGGGAGTTCCGTTTCTTACCCCTTCTCCCATGAAAGCAGCCTTGGTCTACACGATCTCCCCCCGGTTTCGCGAACACCAAGCTAAGCCCTGATAATGGGCTTTGGGAGCTTCGGATGGGTTCAATTCGACGGCGATTCAGTCGGGCTGAGTGACCGACACCAGTTCCAGCACCCCGAGGCGCACCCCCCCCCCAACACGCAGTCCCCAGTTTCCTGTCCACTGTGATGGTCGCGCCGGTGCTTCCCCAGCACCCCAGTATCCCCGAATCGCCCCCAGCCTTCCAACCCCCGCTCACCCCAACGCCAAAGCCACTCAGCCTCCGGCTGAGTCCTTGCAAACCATTGATTCTAAAAGGGGATAGTTGGTGCCCAGGGGCGGAATCGAACCACCGACACCGCGATTTTCAGTCGCGTGCTCTACCAACTGAGCTACCTGGGCTCTCTGTGGCGCGGCAAAGTCTACACTAGGGGGGCATGGCTGCCAAGGGTGGGAGTTGGGTTGTTTCTCGGGGGGTGTGGGGCGGCCTGGTTGGTGGCGGGTTTGGGTGGTCGGTCGGCGCTTTGAGTGGGGCGGTTGGTGGGGTGTAGGGCTGACGGAGTTAGACTAATGTCCGGTGCGGCGAAGGTGGTCGGTTTTTCTTTGGAGTGCGCTATGCGGTTCTTCCAGCTGTGGCTTCGGTGGGTCGGTGTTTTCTTGGTCTTGGTTCTTGGGGTCTCTGGTCCGGTGTTGGCGGATTCGGCGCAGGAGGGGCAGGTCGGGCCGGTGGAGTCGCGGGTTTGGACGGCTCAGGATGCTCAGATCGTGCTGCGCTTCAATATGGATCTGCTGGCCGATCTTGGGCTGCGGCTGGTCGAGGTGGAGGAGGGGTCGTTCGGTTCGCTGGCCGGTGAGATGACGTTCCATTCGCTCTCTCCGCATGGCCTGCGTTTTTCTTCGGTCGGCCGGTCGTTTCAGGATTTTGTCTCCGGAGGGCTGCGCGTGCAGGGGGGATTCAGCCTGCGCTGGGCGGGCGGTGAGGTTTCGCTGGAGCAGTTCGAGGTGCGGCGTGGCTCGACGCCGCGGACGCTTTCGCTGGTCGATCGCGCGGGCCGCGAGTTGCTGATGGCCAACCTGATGCACCTTTTTCTGGAGGAGGATGGTCGCCTCCGAATCACCTACATGGACGTTCGCCTGTCGCAGCTGTTCGCCAATCTGCTCGGAATGCCGAAGCGCGCCGGTCTTGGGGTCGCCAGCTTGGAGCTTCTGGCGTCGACGGATCTCCCCGCGTCGACGATGGGCACCGGTTGCACCAATCCGACTTGGACGGGGATCATCGACGTTGCCTTGACCGATATCCCGCAGGTTGGCCAGACGGTTCGTGAGGCGGGAGTGCGGGTGGTGGTGACTCCCTCGGCTGCGCTGATGAACGTCGGGACGGCGGAGGTGCCGTGGTATCAGAAGTTCACTGCCAATCCGAAGCCGCCGTACAACAACGATCAGCACCCGTTCCTGGTCTGGGCGATGTACCGGCAGATGGACGGTCGGTTGGAGCAGATCGCGCAGTCTGCGCTCAAGCACGCCTTTGCCACGGTCAACAACAATTGCCTGCCCTGTGTTGCCGGCCATATTCTTTGGGCCGGCACCGGAGCCCCCGGCCATCCGGTGAGCGGCTGCACCGACGTCTACGGCAAGATCACCAATGAGAAGCGCAACTTCCTCGGCCCGCGTCACGAGATCACGGCACACACTGGCGTCTGGCAGCGCTGTGGCTCGATCTTCGATCCGGATTGCGACGGCGTGGAGGACATTCCACCGGTGATCGACGCCTTCGACCGCAGGATGGCGGTGGTGGAGGCCGATCTCGATCTGGTCGGTGCGCGGTACTTCCTCGACTCGTGGTACGTGGTTCGCGATGACGTGAACATCTTCAACACCATGGGTTATCGCGAGCTGGACCCGCAACTCGACGGCAACGTGTGGAACTTCAGCCAGGTCGGCGGATTCCATCAGGGGTCGGTAGTCGACGGCTGGGTCGACACGGCGGATCCCGGACGCGACGCGATGAACGTCACCTCTGACACCGGCGTTGGACACCTCCAGGTCGCCGTCCGCGTCAACTACCAGGGTGGCGGTCTCTATCGCTACGAATATGCCGTGATGAACCACGACTTCGACGCCCAAGTGCGCTCGGTATCCGTGCCTTTGCCCGCCGGGGCCACCGCGAACTCGCTGACTTTTCACGACCCGGATACCGATCCGACCACCGATTGGACTGGGGCGGTATCGGCGAGCGCGGTCACCTGGCAAGCTCCCTCGGCCGGCGCCGCGCTCGACTGGGGGACTTTGTTCAGCTTCGGCTTTTCTGCCTCGGCGCCCCCCGAGACGCTTTCGATGACGCTCGAGGCGCAGGAGCACGGCTCGGCGCCGTCGATCGAGGTGGCAACGCTGGCGCCTGGGAGGCCGGCGCTGTTTGCCGATGGCTTTGAGAGCGCTGACTTTTCCGCTTGGGCGATGGTGGTCGAGTAGCGGCCGGCCTCTGCTGCTCCGGTTTCCACATCCGGGGATCGAAGTAGAACGGTTCGATGGACTCCACCCGAATGCGGTCGCTGTCCGCGTGGCGCGGGTTGAGCAGCAGGTTGCGCTCGCTTGGGATGACGGCGGACGGCACCCATAGCGCGAGGCTCTCCGCTGACTGAGCCCAGGCGGTACCGATTTCTCTGAGACCTTCCGTAGCGGGGAAGCTTCTCCAGCCCTCGGGCAGCTCTGAGACGGTCAATTCCGGGATTACCATTCCGGCGGGCAGGCTGGCGGCGATGGCGACCAGGTCGAGAGGAGCGTTTTCCGGTTCCAGGTGGACGAACAGTTCGAGTGCCGCCAGCGACAAACTCGACGACGCGTAGACCATCGGCGTGCCACTGTGGTTCCAGCGGCCTCCGTACCGCCTAGCACCCTCGCCGTCGAACGCGTCGTCGGCGTGACGGGAAGCCAGGAGGCGCCATACCGTAGGCCTGGTGCGACCGGAAGAGGACTTTGCCATGATCAGAAAGGATGGGGTCTTGCCAGAGGATAGGAAAAAGGCGGACTGGGATCTCGGGGCTTTCAGGGTCCAGGTGGGGGAGGAGTCTTGGCACTAGCTGTAAACGCCGAACTCGATTCGGCCGAGGATCTCTTCGACCTGGCGGACTCCGGCGTCGGTGTCGAGTAGGTCTACCGGATTCTGATTCGCCAGGGCGCGATTGGGTTTTCTCAGCCACGAGGCGGCCTTTTCTTGGCTGCCGAGGACTTCGACAGCCTGCGCTGCGATCCTCGCCAGTCGAAAGAGGCGGTCACTTTCGTCCGGATTGAGCCTCTGCTCTCGCTTGCGTCGGGTCAAAGTGCGCAGCGGCAAGTGCAGGGCCGATGATACGTGCTCTCGTTCAAGTTGAAAGGTCGACATGATGGCTTCCAGTGCTGAATAGGGGAGACCGTCGCGTATGCAACCTCGGAATTCGTCGAGGCTGTGCGTCGTGGCGTGCAAGACGCCAGGTCCTCCTAGAGCTTCATAGATGGTGGCAGCTTTTGGCATCGCAAACCCTCCGTGTAAACCTCCAAAGAAAACCGACCCCCGGCCAGTTGGCGTTGATTCTATCGCCATATGGCCTTGATGGCAACCCGAGGTCAGCAACTCGCCGGATCCCTCCGTCGCCGCAACCCTCAGTTCGCACCCTCAATCCGCGTAGTAGCCGCGCTGGGTGCTGGCGTTGACGCCGGCGCGCAGCACCTCTACATGAATGGTGCGAAAGGCCGGGCCGGAGCTACCCTGGGAGGATTGGTAGGCGATCAGGTACTGCGAGCGCAACTCGCGCTCGATCGCGGAGTAGATGGGGTCGAGCTCTTCGATGGTGTCGATGGTGTAGGCCCGGCCGCCGGTTTGCTCGGCAAGAGCTTTGAGTTTACTCAGCAGCGCCTGGTTGCTCTTGGCTGGCCGATCGCCTCCGCCGCGGGCGAACCTGCCCTGGGTGCGCAGCGCGATCGGATAGATGGCGACCCCGGCTCGGCGGGCGAATTCGAGAACTCCGCCGTAGCCGATCAGGCTGTTTTCTTCCGCCCCGTCGGTGAGCAGGATCAGGGCCCGCTTACCCTCCAGGCCGCCGAAATAGTAGAGCGAATTGGCCAAGCTGTCGAAGAGCGCGGTGCTGCCGGCTGGGCGCAGATCACGCAGGCCGGCGTCGAGCTGGGCAACATCGCCGGTGAACGGCACCACCAGCTCATGCTCGTGGTTGAAGGTCAGCAGGGCGGCGCGGTCCTTGGCGGTGACCACGGTGTCGAAAAACCGGCGTGCGGCGTTGCTCGCGCGGTGGAGGCGCCCGCCCATCGATTCGGAGGTATCCATTAGCACGGCGGCGTAGAGCGGTAGGTGTTCCACCCGCTCAAAGCGCGAGATGGATTGCCGGATTCCGTCTTCGTAGACGGCGAAGTCGTCGGCCTGCAAGTCGACCACCGGCTGGTCGAGCCCTTGGTGCGCGGAGAGGAAGAGTTCCACCAGGTCGACCTCGACCTTTTCGCTCGCCACCCCGCTGTTGATCACCAGGCCGTCGTCGGTGCTGCGCCCGTCGGTGAGCCGCGCTACGGCGCGGATGGTGCCGATCTGGCCCGGTTTGGGCAGCGGGATTTCGACCAGAAACGGAGGCGTTCGCGAGGAAATGACGAGGCGGTCGTCGAAGTAGAAATCGACCCGGTCGAGCTGCGCTCCGCGGGGTACATCGACCCTGACTCGGGCGGGTGCGATGAGGGAATAGCTGCCCCCGGGCCGTGGCTCGATCAGCTGGATGCGGAACCGGTGGGGTCCGGCGTTGATCTCGATTCGATCGTCAGCCAGTTCGCGGCCGTCCCTCGCCAAGGCGGTGGCGCTCACCAGATGCGGCCGCGGTCGGTCGCCGAGGTCGAGTACAACGGTGAAGGGTGGGGTGTGTTGGTCATCGGTAGGCTGTGCGTCGTTGGGCTGGCTGCCGATGGGCTGGCCGTCGAGCTGCCAGCGGACGGTGGCGATCTCCTCGCCGGTGACCATCGCCTGTACCTCGAGGAGGCCGAGATGGAGCCCACCGGGGGGAGGCAGGATCCCAAGGCTGTCGCGGCGCAGGACCAGGGCCGGTCTGCTCTCGCTGAGCAGCGTGGCGCGCCGGGGGCCGGCGGGAGGAGGCAGGCGATGGCCGGCGGGCGCCTGGCGTAGATCCGGCACCTTCAGGGTGAAGAGGTCGCGGTAGCGTGTTGCGCTTTCGATCTCTTCGACAGTGAGTGCCAGGGTGTAGTCGCCCGGCGGCAGGGTGCGATAGAAGAGGAAGGAAAGCGGCGAATCGAGGTCGTCGTCCCACGGGTGCAGGCGAGAGAGGTAAGCGCGGTAGAGAAAGTGGGAGTGGAGTGTCGAGCCCGAAATGACCTCGCCGCTGATCGCCAGGTGCTGGAGAGGGTTCTTGCCGCGCAGAGAAGCCAGCTGGGCACGGCTGAGGTCGAGGCGCAACTCGACGACGGTCCTCTCTTCTCGCAGGCCGGGGAAGGCGATTCTCAGCGTCGCGGGAAGCGACGCGGCGGCGATCGGCAAGTCGCCTGATGGCGGGTCGAGTCCGGCCGCCTTCCGGGAGGGCAGGTCGGCGATCTCTTCGATCTCGCTGCGCGACAGCGCCTGAGCCAGCGCACGCTCGAGCGCCTCGAATTCCGGTTGGTTTCGCCGGTAGCACAACCCGCGATCGACACTCTCGGCGATCGAGCGCAGGGTCACATAATCGGTGTTGAAGCGGCTGCGGTAGCGGGGGAAAAGGAGGCCGGCGACGCCCTCCTGCGGCGCCCATTGGCGGACACCGCGAAGGGAGGAGGATTCGCCCGTGCCGATGGCCGCCATCGCATCGGGCAGCAGGAAGACCAGGTAGATCGGCCGGTCTCCGGGGCCGTGATAGCGCTGCGAAAGGTAGTACCAGACTTCGAGCGGCTGGATCGGAAACTCTCCCCACGGCTTGGTACAGGGCAGCTCGAAGATACGCCGTGGCGGTCCGAGCAAGAGAATCGCCTCGGCGCGCGGGTCGGCGAGGTCGGCGATCCCGGCCTTCGAGGCCCACTCGCGCGCTTGTCCGATGCGTTGAGTCCACCGGCGGCGCAGTTCGTTCTCAGGGGTGAAGGGTGTGGGATCACGACGCTGCCAGAAGAGGTGGATGAAGGCTTCGCGCTCGCTGTCCTCGCCGAGGCTCAGGAAGTGGATCTTCTCGGCCTCGCTGATCAGCAAGCGGACTTCCTCCAGCCAGCGCCGCTGATCGATCTTCGTAGCGGCGGCCAGAGGAGTGGCGAGAGTTCCATCCGCGGTCACGGCCTGGACGGCCGCGGGCGTACGCCCGGCTAGACCGGTCAAGGCCAGCAGGAGGAGGATGGCCGGCGGTGGTAGAACCTGCTGCCACCGCCCCGTTCCGCGCTTCATCGAGGTCACTCTGCCACGATGAAGCATGGCTCATGCCAGGCGAGGACCGGTCTGAGGGGGCGGATCGTCCTCAGCCGTGGAGAGGAGTGTCCCCAAACGAGAGGCGAGTCAGTTCCCGGGAGTCAGATCGAGCGTCAGCTTGATCATGTCGTGCGAGTTGCCGTCCGGATCGACCCCGTAGCCTGGAAACACGTGCTCGGCGAAGCCCAGTTGGCGCAAAGTCGTGATGGCGTCCGCCTCTTCCTCGGCGATCAGCATGCAAGTGAGGAAGTGCAGGCCGCTGTCGCGGGCGATGGCGATGAAGTTGTTGACCAGCATGGTTCCGAGGCCGAGGCCACGGCAGGCCGGATCCATCAGCCACTTGATGCGGCCCACCATGCGAAGCGGACCCCGCCGGCGCTGGTGGAGGGAGGCGTCGGCGACGATGCGGTTGCCGTCCAGGGCGAGAAGGGGCAGGACCTTCGAGTAGTCGATGTTGTTGCCCCAACTCTCCACTAGGGAGCGGTCCGTCACCCGATCCCAGGCAAAACGCCGAACCTCAGCCGGTAGGCGGAGGAAGAACTCGTGCAAGGCGCCGGTGTCTCGCCCCGAAAAAGGGCGGATCAGCAGTTTTTGGCCATCGCGAAGCACGGCCTCCTGGGGAAAACGATGCGGCATTATCTCTCCTTGCGTGCTCGATTCTGAAGGCTGATTCAACTCGCTTCGACGCACCGTGGAGGGTGTTGCTGAAGCGATTCTTAGGTAAAACGCAGTCAAATCCTAGCACAGGGAGGCAGCTCCCATCAGCCTCGATCCGGCGCCCGAACCGAGGTTCGTTTCCCCTACTGTTGGGGCGCGACTCGTCGTGCCCGTCCCCCATCCATCGAGCCCACCCCCGGTTACTCGAGGTCGGGAATCTGTGACAGGGCAGCTTCCACCGAGGGGATCGACAGGCTATTGCCCAGGAGGCGCCAGCTGCTGCCCAGCGGTAGGCCAGCGGGAATTGAGTAGCTCTTGGGGAAGTGGAGGAGCCGCAGAATCTCCGTCGGCGAGAAGCGGCGCAGCTGATCGCCGTCAACCTTCAAGTAAGAGCCGCTGCGCACCAGTGAGCGACCGTAGGCTGCGGTGAAGCAAGCTGTGATGTCTTTCGGGTCGTCAACATCGACGATGTCGATGGCATGCCGGTACTTCTCGATGTCTTCCTCTTCGGGGTTGACGATCAGCCTCGGGTCGGGATCCTGGTCAAGATAGCTCGACAACGGCTTGGCTCGGCGCCGCTTGACCTTCAGAGGGTTGAGCTTGTCGCGGCCGGCGACGACGAACAACCTCTCCCGGTAGTTGGGGATACCCATCTCCGCCGGGTTGAGGTAGTGCTCTTCCACCTCGTATCCGGCCTTGTCGAGCATTCCGCGCAATAGGCCGTGGGTGCGTGAGCCGGAAAAACCGGGCACGTTCTCGACGATGACGTAGGGCGGCTTGATTCGCTTGATCGGGTCGAGAAGCGCCAGAATGGCCCGTGTGCGAGGGTCGCGATCGTCTCGATAGCGCCCGCGGCGGGTGAACGGCTGGCAGGGAGGCGACATCCACCAGATGTCGGCCTTGTAGTTACGCAGTTCCGGGACATCGATGGACTCGATGGTCCGCACGTCCACGGGATGGGAGAAGTTGCTGCTATAGACCGCCAAGGCACCCCGGTTGATATCAATCGCGGCAACGACCTCCGCGGACTCCGGCAGCGCCGCTGCACACCCACCGATTCCACAAAATAACTCAAGTACGCGCATATATTTGGGCTCCCCCCACAAGTTTGGACCCATGAGGAGCGAACGTATTTTTCCTCCTTTTGGGGTCAGCCGGAGTTTACCCTGATTTCTACTGGTTTTGCAGAGGGGAAAGTGCAGTCTGAACTTGCTTGAAGAAGGAGTCGCCGAGAACTCTACTTGGTGGAGCCTCTCTGCCTATGGCGAAGTGGCTACGTTGGCGAGAGAACTAACCAGACGACTCCCGAACCTGAGCGACGGCGACTAAATTTTTTGATTTTCTTGGAATGAGTCTCGTAATCTGAGTGTTGTAGGCTCATGAGAGGGCGACCCGGTTCGCCCAGGAATGAAACAAAAAGGAGGAAAATCCCATGACTCACCGCGCTTTGACTCGCAGAATTCCCTCGAACTTCACCCCTGCCACCTTCCTGGAGGACGACTTCTTCGGTCCGGCTTTTCTCAGGACCTTCTTTCCTGAGACTCCGCAGACCCAAGGCTGGGTACCTCCCGTCGACATTCGCGAAACTGCGGATGACTACGAAGTGGTCGCCGAGCTGCCCGGCATGACGAAGAAGGATGTCAGCGTGACGTTGGAGGACAATGTGCTGACGATCTCCGGATCCCGGGAGTTCGAGAACAATGAAACGGAGGGTACGATTCATCGCAAGGAGCGTACCTACGGCAGCTTCACCCGCGCCTTCACCCTGCCAAGCCGCGCGGACGTCAACAAGGTCAAGGCGACCTTCAAGAACGGCCTGCTGACCCTGCGTGTGCCCAAGGCCGAAGAGGCGCGCTCTCGGCAGATCGAGATTTCGTAAGAGATCGCCTGGGCGCACTTGCGTTGTTTTTGGGGGCTCTCGGCGAGCCCCCGGTTTGCACTTCGTCGCTACTGACCAATCCGCTCAGCGGCGGCGGAAGCGGGGGCCTTCCAGCTTGAGCTTCATCGAGAAGAAGCCGAGCAGGTCCTTGAGTCGCAGAACTCCCAACAGATGGTCCCCATCGACGACCATCAGGCCGGGGAGATTGGAGCGACGCATGGCGGTGAGCGCTTGCAGGGCGTCGGCATCCGCGGTGACCGAGTTCTCCGGTCCGCAGGGCTGGACCAAGACGGCGACACTCTGGCGTTCCCATTCGTCGCGCGGCATGCGCTCGATCGCTCCCGGCGGTACCCAGCCGACCAGCCGATCGTCGTCGACCACCGGGAACATCTCTTGCTGGTAGCGGTAGACGTAGGCTTCGACCAAGTCGGCAACCGAAATGGCCCGGGGGACGGTGATCGGGTTGGTGTGCATGAAGCGGTGCACCGGCTCGCCTTTGAGGGCGCTGTTGAGTAGCTGCTGGCGGATCGAGGCGCCCGCCGCGGAGCGCAGGAAGAAGCCGACGATCACCAACCAGACGCCGGCGGCGAAACTGCCGCCGAAGGCGAGGAAAAGGCCCCACACCAACATGGCGGTTCCGAAGGCGGCGCCGACGCGCGAGGTCAACTCGGTGGCTTTGGCCAGGTCGTTCTTGCTCCACCAGATCAGGGCGCGCAGCACCCGTCCGCCGTCCAGAGGCAAGGCGGGCAGCAGATTGATCAGGCCGAGCGCCAGATTCAGCAGCGCCAGATAGAGGAGGACGCTGCTCAGTCCTCCCGGCCAACCGCTGGTCGACCCGACGAAAGCGGCCAGGGCCAGCCAACCGGCGAGCAGGAGACTGGCAACCGGACCGGCGATGGCGATCACCATCTCCGCCTGCGGACTGGGAGGGTCGTCGAGAATCTCAGCCACGCCGCCGAAGAGGAAAAGGGTGATGCCGTGCGTCGAGAGGTTGAAATGGCGAGCGGTGAGCGCATGCGCCAACTCGTGCAGCAGGATGGATACGAAGAGGCCGGCGATGGCCACCACCCCCATCGCCCAGTAGGTCGCGGTCGGCAGATCCGGGTGGCGCTCGGGAAAAACGCCCTGGGCGAAGAACCAGGCACCGGCCACCGCGACCAGGAACCAGCTGGCATCCAGGCGGACGGGGAAGCCCAGGATGCGAAAGAGCTCGAATCTTCTGCCGAACATGGTGAATCTCCCAGGGCATCAGAATCGATGCGCCCGGCTATTGTAGCCTGCCGCAGGTTCTCCTCTTTGCACCGTTCATCGTGGTGGCCAGTGCGGTAAACTCAGCCTCCGTGCGTCTCGGTGACTTCAAGATTTCGATCGCTGACGACGGGGAGTTCCGTCTTGACGGCGGAGCCATGTTTGGAGTGGTCCCCAGGGCGCTGTGGGAGAAGAAGAAGCCGGCGGACGAGAGCAATCGCATCCGCATGACGACCAACTGCCTGTTGGTGGAACGCGGCGACGATCTTCTGCTGATCGATACCGGCGTCGGCGACAAGGGCGACGCCCGTTTCAACAAGATTTTTGGTGTCAATCCCGAGAGTCCCCGATTGCTCGACAACCTGACCGCCTGTGGCTACGCGCCGCAGGATGTGACCCACGTTCTGTTGACTCACCTCCATTTCGACCACTGTGGCTGGAACACCCGGTGGCAGGGCGAGAGCTGGGTGCCTACGTTTGAGAAGGCGACCTATTGGTTGCAGCGCGGAGAGGTGGCCCATGGCCGCGATCCCAACCCCCGCGACCGAGCGAGCTACAACCCGCTGAACTGGGAACCATTGTTTGCGGCCGGCGTGGTCGAACTCTTCGACGACGAAGCGGAGCCGATGGCCGGTGTGCGAGCGGTGCGCGTTCCCGGTCACAACGCCGATATGTGCATCGTCTTGCTCGATGGAACTCCGGACAGTGGTCAGGGCGGCGGCCGGAGCGAGGGAGACAATGGGGAGAGCGGGGCCAAGGGAGTTTTCTGGGCCGACCTGGTGCCGACCGCGGCGCATGTCCCCTACCCTTGGATCATGAGCTACGATCTGTATCCGATGAAGACGCTGGCCAACAAGCAGATCTGGTTGCCTCGCGCCGCCAGCGAGGGCTGGCTGTCGATCTTCGAGCACGATCCCGACATTCCGATGGCCTATCTCGTCGAAGACGAGAAGGGGCGGCTGCGTGCCCAGGCCATCGGTGAGACCACGACCGAAACCGGCTGACCGGCGCTGGCTGCCCGCCTCGCCGCCCGATCGGGGCACGGCAGGGCACGAGTCGCCGAGTTGTCCGACGTCATATATGCCGTTATTTCCGCCGTTTTTCTTACCGTTATGTTCAACCTGGAGAAGTCATGTCGCATGAGTACGATCTAGTGGTCATTGGCAGTGGCCCGGGAGGCTACGTGGCCGCAATCCGCGCCGGCCAACTCGGGATGAAGGTGGCGGTGGTGGAGAAAGACCCCAAGTTCGGCGGCACCTGCCTGCATCGCGGCTGCATTCCCACCAAGGCGCTGTTGCACACTGCGGAATTGCTGGATCAGGTCAAGACGGCCGGTAGGTTCGGCATCAAGGTGGAAGCTCCCCAGCTCGACATGGACAAGGCGCAGAGCTACAAGAACAAGATCGTGGCCAAGAACGCCAAGGGGATCGAGTTCCTGTTCAAGAAGAACAAGGTCGAGCCGGTGCACGGCTTTGGCAGGGTTACCGGGGGCAACGAGGTGACGGTCGAGGATGGCGACGGTAACTCCCGCGCGCTCACCGCCGCCAACATTCTGATCGCCACCGGTTCGGTGCCGCGTGACTTGAGGTTCGTTCCCGTCGACGGCGGTAGGATTCTGAATTCCGATCACATCTTGAACCTGCGCGAGGTGCCGGAGTCGCTGGTGGTCCTCGGCGCCGGCGCCGTGGGAACGGAGTTCGCCTCGATGTTCGCGGCCTTCGGCAGCCGGGTCACGCTAGTCGAGATGCTGGATCGGGTGCTGCCGATCGAAGACGAAGAGATTTCCGCCGAATTGCTCAAGGCGCTCAAGCGGCGCGGTATCGATGTGCGGACTTCGACCAAGTTGAGCGAAGTCCAGGCCGGCAACAACGGCGTCTCTCTGCAACTCGAACACGACGGGGTGGACGACGGCTTGCAGGCCGAAATGCTGCTGGTGGCGGTGGGCCGTGCACCGGTCACCGAGAAGCTCGGGCTCGAAGAGCTGGCCATAGGGCTCGACCAGGGCTACGTCGAGGTCAACGAGTGGATGCAGACGGCGGTGGCCAACATTTACGCCATCGGCGATGTGGTTAAAACACCGTGGCTGGCCCACGTGGCCTCGGCCGAGGGCATTCTGGCGGTCGAGCACATGGCCGGCGACGGCGGCGCGCGGCCGATCAACTACGACCATGTTCCCTCCTGCACCTACTGCGAGCCGGAGGTCGCGTCGGTCGGTCTGAGCGAGGCGACGGCCAAGGAACGAGGCTACGACGTGGCGGTTGGCAAGTTCCCCTTCGCGGCGCTCGGCAAGGCGGGGATCCTGGGCAAGACGGAGGGCTTCGTCAAGATCGTTCGCGAGACCCGGTACGACCAGTTGTTGGGAGCCCATATCATCGGCGCTCACGCCACCGATCTGATCGCCGAGGCTTGCACCGCGCTGCAAGTCGAGTCGACCACCGAGGAGTTGTTCCGCGCCATTCACGCTCACCCGACCCTGTCCGAAGCGATGGCCGAAGCGGCCCACGCGGCGCACGGTCATGCGATTCACTTCTGAGGGCCACTGCTGATGAGTAGAGCTGATGAGTAGAGCTGATGAGTAAGGTTGATGAGTAAGTCGTCATCAGAGTACGGTCTGTTGCATCCCCTGGCGGAGTCGATGCAGCAGCCACCGGAACCGGCACCGCCAGAGCCGACACCGGTCGAGCCGACACCGGTCGAGCAGCCGGCCGGGGAGTCGCCCACGGCTGACAACGATGAGACCGACCCGCTTGCCGAGACCTCGCTGAGCCGGCGCCAGCAGCTTCATCTCTATCGCTACATGCAGCTCAACCGGCTGGTCGAGGACCGATTGTCCAACCTCTACCGGCAGAACAAGGTGGTCGGCGGCCTCTACGGTAGCCGAGGCCAGGAAGCGGTTTCGGTCGGCAGCGCTTTCGCCCTCGAACCACAGGACTTCATCGGTCCCCTGATCCGCAACCTCGGATCCATGCTGGTGCGCGGTGTGGAGCCGCGTGAGGTCTTCACCCAGTACATGGCGCGGGGGACGAGCCCGACCGGCGGCAAGGACTGCAATCTGCACTTTGGCGACGTGCGGCGAGGCATGATCGCGCCGATCTCCATGCTTGGTGCGTTGATTCCGGTGATGGCCGGAGTGGCGCTGGCTGGCGAGCGGCAGGGCAAGAAGCTGGTTGCGATGACCTGGATCGGCGACGGAGGCACCTCGACCGGTGACTTCCACGAAGGGCTCAACCTGGCGGCGGTGCTCAATCTGCCGCTGGTAGTGATCGCCGAACACAACGGCTACGCCTACTCGACCCCGACCTCGATGCAGATGCGGATCGAGAATATCGCCGACCGTGCCGTCGGCTACGGTATTCCCGGCTCGATCATCGATGGCAACGACGTCCTGGCGGTCTACAACGGTGTCAAACGGGCGGTGGACCGGGCCCGCGCCGGTGACGGTCCCAGCCTGGTCGAGGTCAAGACCTTCCGGATGAAGGGCCACGCCGAGCACGACGATGCCGGCTATGTACCGCGGGAGCTGCTCGACCAGTGGGCACGGCGCGACCCGATCGAGCGCTTTGAACGCCACCTGCTGCACCACCGACTGGCCTCGCCGGAGGACCTGGAGGCGATCACCACCACCATCCGTGAGAGCCTCGACGTCGAGGTCGACTTCGCGCTGGCTTCGGAAATGCCGCCGCCGGAGCGCTCTCTCGAGGGCGTCTACGCGGAGGCTCCGCCGGAGGTCGCGGTGGCCTGGAGGCCGCAGCGATGAGCGGCTCGATCCATACCGGCGACAAGAGTAGGGAAGAGCCCCTGGCGGCGGGAAGCGAAGTCACCTTCCTGGAGGCGATCCGGCAGGGGCTGATGCGCGAGATGGACGCGGCCGAGGAGGTTTTCCTCATCGGTGAAGACATCGGCACCTACGGCGGCGCCTTTCGTCTCACCGCGGGCTTCCTCGATCGCTATGGCAGCGCGCGAGTCATCGACACGCCGATCGCGGAATCCGGCTTCGTCGGCTGCGCCATCGGCGCCGCGATGATGGGCATGCGGCCGGTGGTCGAGCTTCAGTTCATCGACTTCATCGCCTGTGCCTTCAACCAGATCGTCAATTTCGCCGGCAAGAACCACTATCGGTGGGGCCAGTCGGTGCCCTTGGTGGTGCGCGGACCGTGCGGCGGCAATGTGCACGGCTCGGCCTTTCACAGCCAGAATCCGGAAGGATATTTCCTCCATGCTCCGGGCTTGAAGATCGTCACCCCGGCCACGGCCGAGGATGCCTTCGGCTTGATTCGCAGCGCCGTTCGCGATCCGAACCCGGTTTTGTTTTTCGAGCACAAGTTTCTCTACCGGCGGATCAAGGGCCGCTTGCCGCAGGGCGAAGGGCTGGTTCCGATCGGCCGGGCACGGCTGGCGCGGGAGGGGCGCGACCTCTCGGTGATCACCTACGGTGCTATGCTCCACACCGCCCTGGAAGCGGCGGAAAAGTTGGCGGCCGAGGAGGGGATCGACCTCGAAGTGGTCGACCTGAGGACGCTCAAGCCGCTGGACGACGAGACGATCAGCGGCTCGGTCAAGAAGACCGGCAGGGCCTTGGTGTTGAGCGAAGAACAGCAGACAGGCTCGGTGGCCGGCGAGGTGGCGGCGCGGATCGCGGACAGCTGCTTTGCCTGGCTGGATGGCCCGGTGCAACGCTTCTGCTGTCCCGATACACCGGTTCCTTACAGCCCACCTCTCGAAGAACACTATCTGCCCAACGTCGAGCGGCTATGCGAGCGGGTCAAACGTCTGGCCAGCTTCTAGCCGCGTATAGTCCAGTGGGAACATTCTGGCTGTGAACATTGCCCCCAACGAGCCGAACTCAAAGCCCCCGGTGCTGACTACCGGTGGCCGTAACTCTATAGATAGACGAGGGAACTCCGATGGCGACTGAAGTCGTGATGCCGCAGATGGGTGAGTCGATTGCTGAAGGAACGATCACCAACTGGTTGGTGAAAGTCGGCGACAAGGTGGAGCGCGACCAGCCGCTCTTCGTCATCTCGACGGACAAGGTGGATGCGGAGATCCCGAGCCCGTCCACCGGCGTGGTCCTGGAGCTGAAATTCGATGAAGGAGCCACGGTTCCGATCAACCAAGTGGTGGCCCTGATCGGCGAGGAGGGCGAAACCGTGGCGCAGAGCGAAGCGGCTCCGGCGGCCGGTGAGCCGGTGGTTGTGCCCGCCGAAGGGGCGCCACCGGTACCGGCACCTGTCGTCGACGAACCGCCCGAGGCGGAGGTCGCCGTCAAGCCGGCTGCTCCGAAGGGTGATCTCGCTCCGCCGCTCACCGACCTTGCGCTTTCGGAGATCGATTCAGCGCTCGAGACGCTGGAGGACCGGGTCAAGAAGTACTCCAGCCCGGTGGTGCGCAAGATCGCCGAGGCCGAAGGGATCGACATCGCTCAGATCGAAGGTAGCGGTGTGCATGGGCGGGTGACCAAGAAGGATATCGATGCCTTCATCGCCGCCGGCGGTAAGAGGGCGGTGGCCCAACCGGCTGCGGCTGTTGCCCCGCCGCCGAGTGTGGCTCGTCCTTCGACCGGTTTCTCGGTGCCGGCCTACGGTGCCAGCGAGAAGGTCGAGATCGAGCCGATGTCGAAGATCCGGCAGATCACCGCGGCGCACATGCGCTACTCGAAGGACACCTCGGCCCACGTTACCACCGCCTTTCACATCGACATGTCGGGCGTGCATGCGGCGCGGACACAGGCCAAGGATGGCTTCTTACAGGCCAACGGCACCAAGCTGACCTACATGCCCTTCATCTTCAAGGCGGTAGCTTCGGCGCTGCGCCGCCACAAGAAGCTCAACGCCGCCATCGACGGCACCAACATCGTCTACAAGAAGGACATCAACCTGGGGATGGCCGTGGCGCTGGAACGGGGGCTGATCGTGCCGGTGATCCGCCAGGCCGACACGTTGAGCCTGGTGGGGCTGGCCAAGGGGGCCAACGACCTCGCCGACCGGGCGCGCAACCGGCGGCTCAAGCCGGACGAGGTGCAGGGCGGCACCTTCACCATCACCAACCCCGGCGTCTTCGGCAGCCTCTGGGGCACGCCGATCATCAACCAGCCTCAGGTGGCGATTCTCGGCCTGGGCACGATCGAGAAGCGGCCGGTGGTGGTCACCGATCAATTCGGTAACGACGCCATCGCCATCAAGGTGATGTCTTACTTCGCCATCACCTACGATCACCGCCTGGTCGATGGCTCCGACGCCGATCACTTCATGAACGACGTCAAGAAGACCTTGCAGGAAGAGAGCTGGAAAGAGCTGGACGCCTACCGCTAGGCGTTGCCATCAGACGGCGGCTAGACGGGGTAGCGAAGTGAACGCACAGTCCCACAAGTCAGCGGCCCACAGCCCGGCTACCGGAGAGATTCGCCCGTTGCATTGGGCCTTCCTCGGCAGCGTGCCCTACGCTCGCGCCAACGAACTGCAAGACCGCCTCAGCGCGGCGGTCAAGCGGGGCGAGGCGGCGGAGCATCTCTTGCTGCTCGAGCATCCGCACGTCTTCACCCTGGGGCGCAATGCCAGTTCCGAGGATGTGACGGCCTCACCGCAATGGCTGCGCGGCCGCGGGGTCGAGGTCTTCCACACCGACCGCGGCGGCCATGTGACCTACCATGGGCCGGGGCAGCTGGTCGGCTATCCGATCCTCAACCTGAGCCCCGATCGGCGCGACATCCGGCGCTACGTAGGCGATGTGCTCGAGGTGCTGATCGCGACGCTGGCCGAGTTCGGCGTGGTGGCCGAAAAGGGTGAGGGACCCGACCACATCGGGCTCTGGGTGGAAGGAGAGAAGATCGCCTCGATCGGCGTCCACCTCTCGCGTTGGGTCACCACCCACGGCTTTGCGCTCAACGTGGCGACCGACCTGGACCTCTTCGGCGGCATCGTCGCTTGCGGTTTGCAGGATGCTCGGATGACTTCGATCGAGCGGCTCACCGGGCAGAAGCCGGCGCTGGCCGAGGTCGCCGCGGTCTACGCCGGCCGTTTTGCCGACCACTTTGGGCGCCGGCTGGTGGCGATCGAAGCAGAGTCGGTCGCATCGTAGTCGCAGAGGACTACAATGCCGCCAGACAAAGAACGCCATGAGTACGCATTCATCAGCTGATCTCGTCGTCGGCCTCAACGCGGTTATCGTCGCGGTGACCACGGAGGTCCCGCGCGTGCTGACGGTCCGCGGCGCCGAGCTGCCGGCGCCGGGAGTCCTCTCGGCGGTTCCGCAACTGGCGCTGCCCTTCGGCCCGTTGGATCCTTTGAGGGATCACACCCTCGAACTGGGCTTGCGCCGTTGGGTCCGCGAACAGGCAGGGCTGAGCCTGGGGTACGTCGAGCAGCTGTATACCTTCGGAGACCGCAACCGCGAAAAGGAGGGTGGCGGGGGAGAAGCGAGAGTTCTCTCCGTGGCCTACCTGGCGCTGGTGCGCGAGGAGGAGACCGAGACGGTTTCGGGAACCCAGTGGTTGGACATCTACCGCTTCTTGCCCTGGGAGGACTGGCGGCGCGGTCGCCCGAAGATCCTCGATCAGGTGGTGGTACCGGCGCTTCGCGGGTGGCGAGACTCGGCCGCCGCCCCTTCCCTTCGGCGCGCTCGCAGCGAGCGGATCGATATCGCCTTCGGCCTCCACGGTTCCCCGCACGATGGCTACCGAGTGCTCGACCGCTACGAACTGCTCTACGAGGCCGGTCTGGTCGCCGAGGCGATGCGCGACCACCAGCGATCCGGCTCGCGCCGGTGCGGCAATACGTTGAGACAAGCCATAGCGGCATCAGCCTTGCCGGGGATGCCGATGGCCTTCGACCATCGCCGGATCCTGGCTACAGCGCTGGAGCGGCTGCGCGGCAAGATTCACTATCGCCCTGTAGTCTTCGAACTCCTGCCGCCGACCTTCACCCTGCTCCAACTCCAGCGCGTCGTCGAGGCGCTAGCCGGCGTGCGGCTGCACAAGCAGAACTTCCGCCGTCTGGTCGAGCGCGGCGGGCTGGTCGAAGGCAGCGGCCGGTTCGACTCCCAGACCGGCGGCCGGCCGGCGGAACTCTTCCGCTTCCGCCGCGAAGTGCTGCGCGAGCGGCCGACTCCAGGGGTGGGATTGCCGGTGCATACGGCGGGGTAGTCGAGCTGTCGGGAAGTCTCGGGAGGTGTCGGGAAGGGGTGGCTCCTCTTGACAAAACTTATGCTCGCAACTAGCATAAGTGGGCGGCCAGAGTTGACCGTCTCTTTTTGACTCCCGGTTATTCTCATTTTGAGCATAAGAGTCGACCCACACCGACCTGGACCCACATCTACTAAGAGGAGTGTCTCGATGAACCTCGTTTCGTCGTCCGCGACTTTGCCATACAGCCCGGAGGTCGCTCTGCGTACCGCGCCGGTCTATGAACGTGTCCGCGATGTCATCCCGGCGATCGAGTGGCCGGTTCACGCGCCTTTGATCGACCGCATCAACCAGCTGAAGAAGCAACGCAATGCGGTGATCCTGGCGCACAACTATCAGACTCCGGAGATTTTCCATGGCGTCGCCGATCTCTCCGGTGACTCCTTGGCCTTGGCCCGCCAAGCGACGCAGACGGATGCCGAGGTGATCGTGCTCTGCGGCGTCCATTTCATGGCCGAGACGGCGGCGATCCTCAATCCGGATAAGAGGGTCTTGATCCCCGATCTGGAGGCCGGATGCTCGCTGGCTTCCTCGATCACCGCCGCCGATGTGCGGCTGCTCAAGCAACGCTACCCGGGCGTGCCGGTGGTGACCTATGTCAACACTTCCGCCGCGGTCAAGGCGGAGACCGACGTCTGTTGCACCTCGGCCAACGCGGTGGAGGTGGTGGAGTCCTTGGGCGTCGAGCGGGTGATTTTCCTGCCCGACGAATATCTGGGCCGCTACGTGGCCTCGCAGACCGAGGTCGAATTGATCCTCTGGCACGGCAGCTGCGAAGTGCACGAGCGCTTCACGCCGGAACAGGTGCGCTCCTTTCGGCAGGGGCATGAGGGGCTGATTGTGCTGGCGCACCCGGAGTGTCCGCCGAACGTTCTGGCCGAGGCCGACTATGTGGGCTCGACCTCCGGAATGATCGGCTACGTGGGCGAGCGCCAGCCGCGCAATGTGGTGATGATCACCGAGTGTTCGATGAGCGACAACGTCGCGGTTGAACATCCCAACGTCAACTTCATTCGCCCCTGCAACCTCTGCCCGCACATGAAGCGCATCACGCTAGCCAAGATCCTGCGCAGCTTGGAAACTCTGGATCATCGTGTGACCATCGATCCGGCCATCGCCGCGCGGGCTCGCCAATCGGTCGAGCGGATGCTGGCGGTGGGACGCGGAGCGGGGCGATGAGCGCCGCTCTCAGCGACACCGCGACGGTCAACGCGGCGCGCGGCGCGCGGCCTGCTTTCGACGACATCGTCCATCACGACGTGGTGATCGTCGGTAGCGGGGTCGCCGGTTTGACGGTGGCGCTCGGCTGCGCGCCCCGCTCGGCGGCGTTACTCACCAAGGCCGCGAAACTGGGCACGGGCGGCTCCAGCGTTTGGGCGCAAGGTGGGGTCGCGGCGGCGCTGGGCGAGGATGATTCTCCTGAACTCCACGCCGCCGACACCCTGGCCGCGGGCGCCGGTCTTTGCGATCCCGAGGTCGTCGGGCTGCTGGTCCGCGAGGGGTGTGACCGGGTCCGCCACCTGATAGAGCTGGGGGCTCTCTTCGACCGTGACGCCGACGGCCGGCTGGTCTTGGGGCGCGAGGCGGCACACGGTCGCCACCGAATCCTCCACGCCAACGGTGACGCCACCGGTGCCGAGCTTGTGCGCACCCTGGCCGAGGCGGTACGGCGGGCGCCGGAGGTCGAGATCTTCGAAGGGGCGGAGGCGCTCGATCTGGTGGTCCGCGACAAGCGGGTGGTCGGTGTGGTGGCGCTGCACGGCGATGGCCGCCGGCGGCTCCATCAAGCCCGCGCGGTGGTTCTCGCCACCGGAGGAATCGGCCAGCTCTACGAGCGCACAACCAACCCGGCGGAGAACACCGGCGACGGCCTGGCCATGGCGGCCCGCGCCGGAGCACTGCTGGTCGATCTCGAAATGGTGCAGTTCCATCCCACGGCGCTAGCGGTGCCAGCCAATGGTTCGCAACCCGCCACCCAGATGGCGCTGATCACCGAGGCGTTGCGCGGCGCGGGCGCGATCCTGGTCGATGGAACGGGAACTCGTTTCATGGTCGATCATCACCCCGACGCGGAACTGGCACCGCGCGATGTGGTGGCACGGGCGATCTGGCGTCGGCTGCAAGACGGAGACGAGGTCTTTCTCGATGCTCGTCAAGCGGTCGGTGACGACTTCCCTCACCGCTTTCCAACCGTCTTCGATTTGTGCATCCAGCGGGGAATCGATCCGCGCCAACAGCCGATTCCGGTCTCTCCGGCGGCCCATTACCACATGGGCGGGGTGGCGGTGGGGAGCCGCGGTCGCTCCTCGGCGGCCGGTCTGTGGGCTTGCGGTGAGGTGGCTTCCAGTGGCGCCCACGGCGCCAACCGCTTGGCGAGCAACTCACTGCTCGAAGCGATGGTCTTCGGCGCCCGGGTGGCGGCGGATCTACGCCGCAACCTGCCGCCGCGCTGGCACGGTCCGCTGGGACTGGACACGACGCCTCCTGTGACCGAGGCAGACCGCCGCCGCACGGCTGCGATGGGGGCGGAAATTCGGCGATTGCTCTGGGAGAAGGTCGGCTTGATCCGCGACGATGTCGGGCTGCTGGGCGCTCTGGCGCGGCTCGATCAGTTCGCGGCGGTGCATCCGGAAATCAGTGGCGAGGTCGCCAATCTACTCACTGTGGCTCGCCTCATCGCGGCCGCCGCGCTCCACCGTCGAGAGAGCCGGGGGAGCCACTGGCGCAGTGACTATCCGCACCAAGATCCGGCTTGGCGCCGCCGTCTGTTTCTGCGCCTGGACGCCAGCGATGTCGCGTGCTTCGAACCCGCCCCTGGCGAATCCACAGCCCAAACCCGAGTGGCACCGCCGCTCAGAGCGCTCGGTTGAGGGTACGGAGGAGTGATGAAACATCCCACACAGCTACCCGCTCTCTTTCCCCTTCTCTGGCAACCGCTAATCCGCCGCGCACTGGAAGAGGATCTCGGTCGCGCCGGTGATCTGACCACGGACGCCATCGTGGCGCCGGAGCTGTCCGCGCGTGCACAGATCGTCGCTCGCCGAGCCGGCCGCCTTGCCGGGTTGGAGCCCGCGCTGGGTGCCTTCTCGATCCTCGACGCGAATCTGCAAGTGGAGCAGATGGTGCAGGATGGCTGCGATGTCGAGGCTGGAGCGCTCTTGGCGCGGATCGAAGGACCGGCGCGACCGCTCCTGGCGGCCGAGCGAACCGCCCTCAATATGCTCGGGCGGCTGAGCGGAATCGCCACGGTGACCCGCGACCTGGCCGCCACGGTGAACTCCGTCGAACGGCCGGGCAAACCGGCCGCGCGGGTGGTCTGCACCCGCAAGACGACGCCGGGGTTGCGGGCGCTCGAAAAGTACGCCGTGCGCGCCGGAGGCGGCAGCAACCACCGCTTCGGCCTGGACGACGCGGTCTTGATCAAAGACAACCACGTGGCGATCGCCGGTTCGCTGACCCTGGCCATCGAGCGAGTTCGCGCCCACGTCGGCCACATGGTCAAGGTGCAGGCGGAGGTCGATACTTTGGAACAGTTGGACGAGGCGCTGGCCCTCGGTGTCGACGCCGTCTTGCTCGACAACATGTCCGTGCAGCGGTTGACCGAGGCGGTGGAGCGCGCGGCTGGCCGCTGCATCACCGAAGCCTCCGGCGGCATCACCCCCCAAACCGCCGCCACCATCGCCGCCACCGGCGTCGACCAGATGTCCGTAGGCTGGCTGACCCACAGCGCACCAAGTCTGGATGTAGGGCTGGACGTCGAACTGACCTAGCCGCCCGTGGAAGGTAGCGCGCGAGCCCGACAGGGCGAGCCCGGCCGCTCAGGCCGGACTGCTCAGGGGTGAGCGCGAGAAACCGCGCTTTTTCGTTTATGGGGGTCTCGGCGAGACCCCTATAAACATGCGGGTGAGGAGCGCGTGAGCCCGCAGGGCGAACCCGGCCGCTCAGGCCGGACTGCTTAGGGGTGAGCCGCAAGAACCGCGCTTCTTGCGGCGAGGGGATCTCGCCGAGAGATCCCCATAAACAAACGGGCGGGGGGCGGGCGGGCCGGACTCCTTGGGGGTGAACCGCAAGAACCGCGCTTCTTGCGGTGAGGGGGTTTCGGAGAGAAACCCCCATAGAAAAAACGCAGCCAGCCTCCCGGGCCACCGCTCAGGCGGTGGCCCGGGAGGCTGGCTGCACTTCGTCCATCTCTACCGAGACTAGTTGCGAGACGCCTCTTTCTTGCATGGTGACGCCGTAGAGGGTGTGGGCGATTTCCATGGTGATCTTGTTGTGGGTGATGACGATGAACTGCGTTTCACCGGCCATCTCGGCGAGGAGTTCGACGAAGCGTACGGCGTTGGCGTCGTCGAGGGGGGCGTCGACTTCGTCGAGGATGCAGAAGGGTGAGGGTTTGGTCTGGAAGAGGGCGAAGAGCAGCGCGATGGCGGTGAGTGCCTTTTCGCCGCCGGACATGAGCATGATGTTTTGCAGCCGTTTGCCGGGCGGGCGGGCGACGATCTCGATGCCGCTTTCGAGTACGTCATCTTCATCCAGCAGCCGCATTTGCGCCTCGCCGCCGCGGAAGAGCCGTTGGAAGATGGAGCCGAAGCTGGTGTTGACCTCGGCGAAGGTTTCGCGGAAGCGATCGCTCGAGGTGGCGTTGATCTCGCGGATGGTCTTGCGCAGGCTCTCCATCGAGGCGACGACATCGGCCCGCTGCTCGGTCAAGAAGGCGTGGCGCTCTTCTTGCTCGGCGTACTCCTGGACGGCCAGCAGGTTGACCGGGCCGAGCCGTTCCAAGGTGGCCTTGAGGCGGCTGAGGTCGGCCTCCATCTCATCGAGTTCTTCCGGCACGGGGGGCAGCTCGCTGGCGTCGAGCACTTGCGGGATCGGTGGCAGCGGCTCGGGCTGCTGCGCCTCGTCGGCGCTGGCCGGCTCGATCGTGGGCGGCTCCTCGCCTTCCTCGCCGGTCGTGCTCCAGGCCGCGGTCACCCTCTCGGCTTCCTCGCCGGTCTCGACCGAGTCCGCAACCGCCTCTTCGTTCCCCCGCGCTTCGTCGCTCTCCGTCGGTTCGGCCGAAGGCAGAACGCGGACCAGATCCGGCGGATCGAGGGGATGGCGCTGGAAGGACTCGAGGAAGAGGTCGGTGACGTGGTCCGCCTTCTCGGACAGGGATGCCTGCCCGATGCGCAGCTCTTCGACCCCGGCTCGTGCCCGGTCGTGATTCTCGCGGGTGGCGGCGATGCGTCCCTCGAGGTTCTTGAGCAGGCCACGATGCTGATCGAGCCTGCGCTGCGCTTCGAGCACCACCTCCTGGGAGGCGCTGCGCTGTTCGAGGGCGGTGCTGAGTTCACCCTGCGCCGTTTCGATCCCCGACTCTTGCTCTCGGCGCCGCTGCTCCAGCCGCTCGGCCTCGTGGCGCCACAGCTTCACTTGCTCCAGACCATCCTGGATTTCGCTCTTCAGGCGCTCGGCCTCGCGGTCGTGCGAGGCGATGCGCTCGCGCACCAGCTCCAGCCGGCCGCGGTGGCTGGCGGTCTCGGTGCGCAGCTCCTCGCGTTCCGCTTTGGCCGCCTCGGCCTCCTCTTGTGTCCGGTCGAAGGCGCTCTGTAGCTCGACGTGGCGTGCCTCGGAACGCACGACATCGGCTTGCAAGCGCTCCCGCCGTTGCCTGACCTTGGCCAGTTCGCCACCGATCTCGCCCTGCTCCTCGACCATCGCCGCGTGCTGCGCCTGGAGCCGTTGGTGTTGCGCTTCTGAGTCTTGCAGCCGCGCTCGCGAGACCGCTTCCTGCTGCGCCAGCCCGGCGATGGTCTGGTCGAGTTGGCGGGCCTGTTGAGCCTTCTGGGCCCGCTCGGCGACCAGCCGTTCGACCTCGGCCAGCGCCGTCGTCAGCTCCTGCTCTAGCCGTTGCGATCGCTCGTCCAGCTCCGCCAGCTCGCGCTCGCGCTGGAGCAGGCCGGGTTGTGACTTGGCCCCCTCGACGTGGAGCAAGCCGCCCGCGGCCCAAACCTGCTGGCGACTGATGAAGGCGACTCCGGGGTGGAGACGGGCGAGGCGGGCGGCGTCGGCGGCGTTTTCGACCAGATAGGCCGGCGGCAGCGCGGCGGCGAGTGACTCCGGCAGCCCCAGAGCCTCACCGAGCGACAGGTGGACGGCGGTATCGTCGATCTCGTGGCGCGGGGTCGTGCCGGCCGGCAGCGGGCGCAGCAGACTGGCACCGGCGCGGCCACCGGCCAGAGCGCGGGCGAGGGCCAGCGGCTCCGGGCCCTGCTCGTCGTCGAGGATGACGGCGTCGGCCAGCGTGCCGAGGTAGAAGTCGAGCCCTCGTTCCCAGCCGGGAGCCGCCCGCAAGTGCTCCGCCAGGTAGTGTGGGGTGGCGATGCCGGCAGCGGCGAGAGCCTCTTCGAGTCGTGTCCTCTTCTCGGCGTGTGCCTTGTTGAGTTCTTCGAGCAGGTTCTGGCGCTGGCGGGCGGTACTCAGCTCCTCTTCGAGCCGCTGGCGCTGCTCGGTCGCTTCGGCTTCGCGGCGCACCGTCTCTTCGAGTTGGCGGGCCAAGGCATCGCGCTGCCTCCGCTGCTCGGCGAGTTTCTGAGCCAGCTCCTCGACCCCCTCGCGCGCCACCTCCAGCGCCTCTTGCGCCGTCTTCAGCTGGTGCGCCTGGCGGTCGATCTCCTCGCTCAGCCGGCTCTGGCGGTAGTTGCCCTTTTCGAGTTCGATCTCCTCTTGGTGCAGCCGGTTGCGCAGCGAGTTGATCTGACCGACCGCTTCGAGCAGCAGGGCACGCTTTTCTTCGATCAGCGCGGTGCCGGTGGCGAGCCGTTGCTCGGCCTTGGCCAGCCGTTGCTCGTCGCGGCCCACTTCAGTTTGCGCGCCGGCCAGCTCCGCTTGCAGCTCCTGGCGCCTGGCTGCCAGCTGATTCAGCGTCGCCGAGTGGGTGAGATCGTCCTTCTCCCGCTGATCGGCCATGCGCAGGCTTACCGCAGCTCGCTGCGCCAACTCATCGACGCTGCCGCGAGTCGCCTTGAGAAACTCCTGCCGGCCCTCGATGCGAGCGGCCAGCTCAGCCTGTCGCTCATGCTTTTCGGCCAGCTCGATCGATAGTTCATCGAGTCGCTCTCTGCCGGCGGTCAACTGCGCTTCGTCGCGTGCCAGGTCGGCGGCGAGCTGAGACTCGTTGTTGCCGGCGCTGACCAGCCGGTCGCGGATCGCCAGCAGCTGGTGGTGCAGCTTGGACCAGCGGCCGAGCAGCACCCCTTCGAGCAGCGTGTGGTACTCCGCCTCGCGCTCCTGATAACGCCGCGCGGCGCCGGCTTGCCGTTTTAGGCTGCGCAGGGCGCGCTCGACTTCGGAGATGATGTCGTCGAGGCGCATCAAGTTGGCTTCGGCCTCGCTGAGTTTGACCTCGGCGACGCGCTTGCGCGTCTTGTAGCGAGTGATGCCGGCCGCCTCTTCGAGCAGCCGCCGCCGTTCTTGCGGCTTGCCCGACAAGATCATCCCGATCTTGCCTTGCTCGATCACCGAGTAGGCGCGAATGCCCAGGCCGGTGTCCATCAGCAGGCTCTTGACGTCTTTGAGTCGCACCAATTTGCCGTTGAGGCGGTACTGGCTCTCGCCGGTACGGAAGACCCGGCGGTGGATGACGATCTTGCCGTCCTCGGCCGCCTCGAAGGAGGGGTCGGCGGCGAGGGTCAACGTCGCTTCGGCCATGCCCAGCCGCCGTCGCTTTTCGGCTCCGGCGAAGATCACATCCTCCATCTTGGCGCCGCGCAAAGACTTGGCGCTCTGCTCACCCAAGGACCAGGTGACGGCCTCGGTCAAGTTGCTCTTGCCGCAGCCGTTGGGGCCGACAATCGCCGTGATTCCGCCTGGGAATTCGAGTTTGACCGGGTTGACGAACGACTTGAAGCCGGACAGTTCGAGGCTCTCTAAACGTAGTTTCATAGGAGCGCGCGACATTAGCAGAGGATATGGGGGAACCACAAGGCAGAGGGGTATTGCAGTCGTCCGACCACTAGATATTGTAGCACGGCTCTGGCGTCGTTACTGGCTATTGCGCCGACTCTCGCCGGGGTAGCAAGGCTCGCAGGTAGAACGCCGCCCACAACACCAGGGGCAAGGCCAGCTTGAATGGCAGGTCGAGCAGATGCTTGGCCATACCGAACAGGTTGTAGCCGAATTCGCCGTAGTGGGCGGTGCTCCAGTCGCCGAGTTGGGTGGCGTAGACGAACTTGACCCAGAGGAAGAGCAGCAGGATGTGGAAGAAGACCGCGATCAACAGCGCCCAGGCCAGATTGCCCAGCCGTTGCTTCATCGCCACTCCCGGCATGGCGAGAAAGAGGGCGGCCAGCAAGAAGAGGTTGAAGTGGATATCGGTGACCCGCACCTGGTAGAGGTTGGGGCGCGAGGCGGGGAAGTCGGAGCGGGTGATGGTGATGTAGGCGGGGTCCTCTTTGGGTAGCAGGCGAGTGACGTTGGGGCTCTCGACGAGGTGGAGGAGGTTTTCCGCGCTGACCGTGAGGAAGCGGTTGTAGAAGCCGGTGATCGCCAGCCAGGCGAGGATGGAGGGCACAAGCCAGAGGAGGACATTGCGCACCAGCCGAGGCGCCAACGACTTTTCGCCGGGTGATTTCTCGGCAGAGGGCCGGAGAGGCTGCTGGCGCGGCCGGCTGGTGTCACTTTGCGCTGGTCGTTTCATCGGGCGGTCACCGACGCTGGGATTTCGTCTGCCAGCTGAGCGCTGCGCCAAGCCGCCGGCTCAGTCGGTCGAGGAGTCGGCCGGGGAGTCGACCACGGCGAACCGGTTGGCCCAGAAAATCCACAGCAAAAAACCAAAGAGAATCACAATCGTCTGCCAGATTACCGTGTGCGAGGCGTCGAAGAGCTTGGGTAGATAGACGCCGGTGAGAAAAAGGGCGACCACGCGCAGCAGATTGATGGCCTGGATCGCCAGCAAGCCGATGGCGACGCCGGAGAGGCGCGAGCGCCAGCTGGCGGGAAAAGCGAGCACCGCGGACAGGAAGATCAGCATCGTCTCAACGCCATTGCAGCCGTTGCGGATGTTGACCCGGAAGCGAGGACTGGACAGCTGTGTGCCCTCGCGGGTGATGTCCTGGCCGATCAGGTTCAGAGTGACGGCGCTGGCACCGGCCACCCCGGAGGTGAACGGTTCCACCAAGTGGTCGTTGACCCAAGTCAGGGAAATGACGGTGAAACTGCCCCCCAAAAGGAGCAGGAAGAGGAGCAGAAAGCGGATTTCCAACCGGTAGGCTCGCCAGCCGGTCGCGCCCTTGCTCGTCGTGGTTTTCTTGGTCGCCATGGGTTCAGTGACTCAGCGTGCGGCTTGCCCGCATCGGGTCCGCCGTGCTTGCCTCCTCGTCAGGGGCTCGATCTTAGAGGAGGGCCGGTGAGGTGTCTAGGAAATAGCCGGCCGGCTTCTAGCCCACGGGTGTCGGTTCGGTGGCCGCCCTGTTTGACAAGCCGCTACCCCCAACGTACGATGCGGCGAACTTCGAGTAAGCAGACCGTTTTGGCCTCTAGCCTTTCTCCTAAAAAGACCCTGCTCGACGCCGCGCAATCGCGGCGGGTCATACGCCGTATGGCGGGTGAACTGGTGGAGCGCAACGGCGGCGTCGAGGATCTGATGCTGGTCGGGATTCGCACCCGCGGGGTGCCGCTGGCCGAAGCGTTGGCGGCGGAGATCGAAAGGATGGAGGGCCGGGAGCTGACCCTCGGGACCCTGGATATCACCCTCTACCGGGACGATCTCTCGACCATCGCTCCGCAGCCGGTGGTCAGGGAGACCCACTTCCCGGGTCCGCTGGAAGGCCAAACCGTCGTCCTCTGCGACGATGTGCTCTACACCGGGCGCACCATCCGAGCGGCTCTGCAGGCGTTGATCGACTACGGTCGACCGCGGGCGGTGCAGTTGGCGGTGCTGATCGACCGTGGCTGGCGGGAGTTGCCGATTCAGGCTGACTACGTCGGCCTGAAAGTGGAGACCGGAGCCGCTGAGGCGGTGCAGGTTCTCTTTCCCCAAACCGACGGAGAGATGGGCGCACGATTACTGGAGCAGGGCGACAAGAGTTGAGGTTGTCGAGCGATGGCTGAGATTCACTGGCAAAGAAAAGACCTGCTCGGCATCGCTGAGCTGTCGGTGGATGAAATCGAACTCATCCTGGATACCGCGGAGTCGTTCGCCGAGGTGGCCGAGCGGCCGATCAAGAAGGTGCCGACGCTGCGCGGCAAGACGGTGATCAACCTCTTCTTCGAGCCCTCGACCCGCACCCGGTCGAGTTTCGAGATCGCGGAAAAGCGGCTCTCTTCGGACTCATTGAATTTCTCGGCCTCGACCTCGGCGCTGACCAAGGGCGAGAGTTTGATCGACACGGCGCTGAACTTGCAGGCGATGTCGCCCGATCTGGTGGTGATTCGCCACGCCTATCCGGGCGCTCCCCACATGCTGGCGCGGCGGCTGGAAGCGGGGGTGATCAACGCCGGTGACGGTGCCCACGAGCACCCGACGCAGGCGCTGCTCGACGCCTACACGATCCGCCGACACAAGGGCGGCTTTGCCGGGCTCAAGGTGGCGATCGTCGGTGATATCGAACACAGCCGCGTGGTGCGCTCGAACATTCACCTGCTGACCAAAATGGGTTCCGCGGTGACTGTCGGCGGGCCGCGCACGATGATGCCCGTCGGGCTCGATAAACTGGGCGCGCGCGTCGTCTTCGGGCTGGAAGAGGCGATCGAGGGGGCGGACGTGGTGATGATGCTGCGCATTCAACTGGAGCGCCAGGCGCGGACCCTGCTGCCCTCGGTACGCGAGTATTTCCACCTCTTCGGCTTGACCCGCGAACGGCTGAAGGCGGCCAAGGAGGATGCGATCATCATGCATCCGGGACCGATGAACCGCGGTACGGAGATCGCTAGCGACGTGGCCGACGGGACTAGCTCGGTGATCCTCGAACAGGTCGCCAACGGGGTAGCGGTGCGCATGGCGGTTCTTTATTTGCTCTCTGGAGTCCACGAGGAGACGGCATGAGTGGGCGCCTGCTGATCCGTGGCGGCCGGCTGGTCGATCCGTCACAAGATCTCGACGGACACTACGACCTGTTGCTCGCCGGCGGTGTGGTGGCTCGCATCGCCGAGTCGATCGACGCCGGCGAGGCCGGCGACGGGGTCGAGGTGATCGACGCCGGCGGTCTGGTGGTGACGCCTGGGCTGATCGACATCCACGTCCACCTGCGCGAGCCGGGCCAGGAGTACAAAGAAGACATCGAGAGCGGCACTCGGGCTGCGGCGGCGGGCGGTTTCACCGCCGTCGCCTGCATGGCCAACACCCGGCCGGTCAACGATGGCCGGGCGGTGACCCGGCACATCGTTGAGCAGGCCCGCAAGTTTGGATTTGCCCGCGTCTATCCGGTCGGCGCCATCTCCAAGAGAATGGAGGGCAAAGAGCTGGCCGAGTTCGGCGAGATGGTCCGTGCCGGCGCGGTGGGGGTGTCGGACGACGGCCTGCCGGTCGCCAACGCCGAATTGATGCGCCGCGCCTTCCTCTACGCCCGCCACTTCGACATCCCGGTGATTCAGCACGCCGAGGATCTCGACCTCACCGGCAAGGGAGTGATGCACGAAGGGGAGTGGTCGACCCGGCTCGGTCTACCCGGAATTCCGTCGCTGGCCGAGGATGTCGTCGTGCAACGGGATCTTCTGTTGGCGGAGGAGACCGGCGGTCGCTACCACGTGCAGCACCTCTCCAGCCGCCGCAGCCTCGACTTGATCCGTGAGGCGCGCCGCCGCGGGGTCCGTGTCACCTGCGAGGTCTCGCCGCATCACCTGCTGCTCTGCGATGAGGATGTGCACCGCAGCAGCTTCGATACGTCGACCAAGATGAAGCCGCCGCTGCGCAGCGCGGAGGACCGCGAGGCTTTGATGGAAGGTTTGCTCGACGGCTCGATCGACGTCATCGCCAGTGACCACGCTCCGCACCATCCCGACGAGAAGGATGTCGAATTCAGCACCGCCCCCTACGGAATTCTCGGTTTGGAAACGACGGTGAGCCTCTGCTTGGACCGGCTGGTTCGCCCTGGGAAGCTAAGTCTGTCGCGGCTGGTGGCCTTGCTTTCGACCTCCGCCGCGGCGGTGATGGGGCTACCCGGCGGCAGTCTGGCCGAGGGGCAGCCGGCGGATGTGACGCTGCTCGACCTCGAAAAGGCGGTGAGAGTCGATGCCGCCAGTTTCCAGAGCAAGTCCCGCAATTCGCCGTTTGACGGTTGGGAGTTGGTGGGAGCACCGGCCGGAACCATCGTCGACGGCCGCCCCATCCATCTCTAACCAGCGAGCCCGGCAGTCTTGCCGTGCTGGGGTACAATCGGCTCAACATTTCATGCCGGGACCAGCGGGCACGAGGTTGACTGAGAGGCCGGTCGCCTTGCGGTCTAGCCTCACCCCGCGAGGGTGAATGCCAGCTGTTTTCTCGGTCTTTTCGGCGCTTCGGCAAGGTTGCCGCAAGCGCTCTTTCGGATCGAAGGATCCAGGCAAAGGGGGTAGAAGAATCCATGTCAATGATGAGTGAATTCAAGGAGTTCGCGGTCAAAGGTAACGCCATGGACATGGCCGTGGGCATCATTATCGGTGGTGCCTTCGGCAAGATCGTCAGCTCCTTGGTGGGCGACGTGATCATGCCGGTGATTGGAAAACTGATGGGAGGAATCGATTTCTCCAACCTCTTCATCAGCCTCGGAGAGGGGCAGTTCGAGACCTTGGCTGCCGCCAAGGAGGCCGGGGCCGCGACCCTCAACTACGGCATGTTCATCCAGGCGGTCATCGACTTCATCATCATCGCCTTCGTCATCTTCATGATCGTCCGGGCGATGAACAACATGCGCAAGAAGGAAGAAGAGGCCCCCAAGGCTCCGCCTGAGCCGAGCGAGGACATTGTCCTTCTGCGCGAGATTCGCGACAACCTGCAGCGGTAGAATTTCACCCGCGAGCGGAGTTCCGAGAGCCCGGAGGGCCGATGCCCTTTGGGCTCTTTGCTTTCTCCCGCGGGGAGCTCATGAGATAATCCCGGATTGCACTTGTCGTAGTGCAGCTTGCCTCGATCCCCTTCGCGATCCCCGTCCAACTGATGACCATGTCACCGACCCATCCCCATCTCGATCTGCTGCGCGCCGCGGAGGCCGCGGCCTATGCTGGGGCACGCGTGCTCAAGGAGTATTTCGGCAAGGCCGATCTGGAAATTGCCAGCAAGGGGCGCAACGACCTGGTGACCGCGGCCGATCGCGATAGCGAAGCGGCGATCATCAACGAGATCCTGCGCCGCTTCCCGCAGCACCGTATTTTGGCGGAGGAAGGCGGCGTACTGGCCGGAACCGCGGAGTATGAGTGGGTGATCGACCCGCTGGACGGGACCACCAACTTCACTCGCGGGTTACCCAACTTCTGCATCTCCATCGCCTGCCGTTGCGATGGTGAGTTGCTGGCCGGCCTGGTCCTCGATCCAATTCGCGACGATCTGTTCACCGCCATGGCAGGCGCCGGAGCCTGGCGCAACGGCGTGCCGATGCGCGTCTCCGAGCAGCCAGGCTTGCGCGGTGCCTTCCTGGCCACCGGCTACCCGTTCCGGGCTCACGCCGCCTTGGACCAATATCTACAGACCTTCCGCGATGTCTTCCTGCAGGTGCGGGCGATCCGGCGCTGCGGCGCCGCAGCGCTCGACCTGGCCTACACGGCGGCCGGGGTTTACGACGGATTCTTCGAGTTTTGCCTCTCGGCATGGGATGTGGCGGCGGGAGTCCTGCTCATCCGCGAAGCCGGCGGCCGGGTGAGCGACCTCGATGGCGTCGAGGGCTTCCCCGAGGGCGGCAATATCGTCGCCGGCGCCGCGCCGGTGCAAGGCGAGCTGCTGGCCATCGTCTCGCGCTACGCCGACGAGCAGAGTATGCGCCGGTTGGCGCCTCCTTCGTCAGCAGCCTTGGTGGGAGATCGGGCATGAAGCTCTGGGGTGCGAAGCGAGCGAGGAAGGGTCGAGCGACCGCTTCGGCTGGCGGACTGGGTAGGGCTGAACGGCCCGGTCTGGAGGTTCAGATCCATCCGGCGGACATTCGCAAGAACGTCCGCTATCTCTTCCTCAGCCGAGGCCAAGTCGTTTCGATGGTCGCCGGCACCTTGGCTCTGCTGATCTTCCTCTGCCTTGGGGTGCTGCTCACCCCCACCGTCGTGCGCGGCCTCTTTGCCAAGCACGAGTACGACGCCTTGCAGGCGGAGCGATCACAGCAGGGGCTGCGTTTGCAGGCGCTGATCGACCAGTTCTCGGGCCTCGACGAGCGTGGCGAGAGACTGCGCACCGAACTGCAAAAGGTCTTCCTCGCCTATGGCCTGGACGACGATGAATCCACCGGTGCGGGCGGCTACCCGTTCGAGCCCAAGGAGGCCCCGGATTCGATCTACTCCGGGGTGATTCAGCGCGGCAACGAGCTGTCGGCCAAGCTCCACGAGCAGATCCACGTGCTGGGAGTCTTCGTCGGCGAGGCCCACTCCTTCGAGTCGGCTTACCAGGATCAGGTCCGCTCGACCCCGTCGGTCAAGCCGTTGCCCGCCAATTCATTCGTCCTCACCAGCCCCTTCGGTCAACGCGTCAGTCCCTTCACCTCCGCTTCCGAATCCCACTCCGGCATCGACCTTGCCGCCCCCTCCGGCACTCCCATCCACGCTACCGCGGACGGCATCGTCGTCTTCGCCGGTCGCTTCCCCCAGCAACAGAGCATCGGCTGGTGGCGTTACGGCAACCTGGTGGTGGTGCGCAACGGCAACAGCTTTATCACCCTCTACGGTCACTGCGATCAAGTCATCGTCCGCCAGGGCCAACGGGTAGAGCGCGGCGACCTGATCGCCACCGTGGGTAACACCGGTTGGTCGACCAATCCCCACCTCCACTACGAAGTCCGCCGGCGCAACGAAGGCGAGAAGTTCCACCCTGTCGATCCCAGGATCTACATTCTTGATCACCGCTGGGATGACCAGGAACGGCTGCTGATTCGGGCGCGCAGCGCCCCCCAGCTTCAAGGGTACGATCCGCTGCCGCGACTGTTCCAGCGTTAGGACGCCCGGGTTTGCTCCCCGTTTCGGTGTAACATCCTCAGTCTCATGGCTATTCGTAAACCGACTCGGGATCGGGTGCCTCCCGAAGTGGAACACCCGCGCGACCGCGAGCCCACACCGCCGCGTGGTGGCTGGAGCGCCGAGGCCGCTCCCACGATGATCATTCCGCAGGGCACCGAGATCGAGATCGACGCTCACGGGCAACTTTCGATCCGGGCGCCGGGCAACCTCGTCTTGCAGAACTCTGGCAGCTATGGCAGTTTGCAGTCGGTCACCGGTTCCATTCGCGTGGACCACGGTGTCGAAGTCGAAGCGGTCAGCGTGCAGGCGGCCGATAGTTGCTATGTGCAGGGCAACCTGACGGCGTGGAAAGTGAAAGCGCGTGCCTTGCAGATCGAAGAGAACGGTCGCGCCCATATCGTCCTGCAGGAAACCGAGACCCTCGAGGTCGGCCGCGAGGCCCGTCTCGTCGGCAACTTCGGTTCCGAGAAGGAACTTTTCGTTCTTTTCTCGCGATTCGCCGATCAAGTCCGCTCGCTGCCCTTCTTCCGCGATCGCACCTTGAGCGAAGGGGCGGCGGCGCCGGCATTGGCCGAGCCAACCGCGGCGACCGCTGGCACCCAGCAGCCGGAAGGCGCCGCAGCCATGGAGCATCTGCTGGCGCCCAACGCCAGCGCCGCCGAATCTCGACCGGCGCCGGAGCCGAGCGCGGCCGTGGCAGCGGCGGTCGAGGAACTGACCCTCGGCCTGAAGAGCGACCCGCACCCCGTCGCGAGACCCGCGGCGGCGCCACCGTCCACGCCAAGGAGTTCGGCGGTCTCTGAAGTCGTCGGCGACGACGAGTTCCCCGAAGCGCTCCTCTTCGCGCTGGTGCTACTGGAACGGGAAGCCGACCGCAAGACCTATGGCCCGACCTCACAAAGGGCTCTGGAGGAGTTGATCCGGCTACTGCGCGAGCGCGATCTGGTCACCCTTCGCCACATCTACCGGACTCTCTTCGGTCGAGTCGTCGAGCCGCGCGACGATGTGCAGCGTGCCCAAGAACTGGTCGAGCAGCACTACGCTAGCTAGCCGGGAGCCAGCCATTCCCCGATGAGCGAAGCCCTAGCAGAGCTGCGCCGGCGGCTAGATTCGATCGACGACAAGATCCTCGAACTACTGCGCCAGCGCAACGATGTGGTCGCCGAGGTCAGCCAGGCCAAGTTGGCGGCCGAGCTTCCGGTCTTCGTGCCACACCGCGAAAGCGAAAAGGCACGTAGCTTTCGTCGCCGAGCTGCCGAGCAGGGGCTGGATCCCGATTGGGCTGAAGACTTCCTGCGCATGATCATGGGCGCGTCGCGGGCTCAGCAGTCCACCGCCCGCTTCCCACGCGCCACGCCGGAGGCCAAACGGGTGCTCTTCGTCGGTGGAGAAGGGGGCATGTCCCGCCTCTTTGCCCACTTCTTCAAGGCCAGCGGCCACCGGGTACGTTCGCTCGATCGCGACGACTGGAACCGGGTCGAATCACTCACCGCGGAGGTGGACGCGGTGATCGTGGCGGTCCCCATCCGGCGTACCGCCTCGGTGATCGAACGGCTGGCTCCTCACCTCGATGCCTCCACCGTTCTGGCCGATTTCACCAGCCAGAAGGCCGACGTCTTGCGCCGCATGCTCGCCGCGCACCCCGGTCCGGTCCTCGGCCTGCACCCGATGCATGGCCCGGATGTGGAGAATCTCTCCAAACAGCTCCTCCTCGCCTGCCCGGGCCGGGACCCGGCTGCCTCCCGTTGGCTGTTACAGCAAGCCGGGCTGTGGGGAATGCGCATCAAGACCGTGGACCCGCAAGCGCACGATCGAGCGATGCACCTGGTGCAGGGGCTGCGCCACTACCTGGCCCTGTTGCACGGCTCTTTCCTGCGCGATTGCGGCCTGAAGCCGGAGCAGATCCTGGACTACTCGAGCCCGATCTATCGTGCCGAGTTGATGATGACCGGTCGCATCTTCGCCCAAGACGCGGAACTCTACGCCGACATCGTCCTGGCCGAACCGGAACGCCGCCGCCTCCTGGAGCGCTTCCGCGATCACCACGAACGGCTCGCCGCTCTGGTGAGCGACGACGACAAAGAGGCCTTCGCCCAAGAATTCAACGCCATCCGCGACTTCTTCGGCGACTTCGCCGGCCAGGCCCTGGAAGAGAGCGGCTATCTGATCCACCGCCTGGCGGATCGCTTTGCGTGAAGGCGGGGGCCGCCAACTAGGTGACCGACACTGTGCCGCCAACTAGGTGACCGACACTCTGCCAGGTCTGACTGCTACACTTGGCTCATGCCTTCGCTCGTTTCGGTAAAGCCTCTACCCAGTTTCCGTCTTCACCTGCGGTATTCGGACGACGTGACCGGGGAGGTGGACCTTTCGTATTTGGTGGGTCAAGGAGTTTTTCGCCTCTGGCGAGAGCCAGGAGCCTTCGAGGCGGTGGTGATCTCCCCGCACGGGAGTGTTGCTTGGTCCGACGAGATCGAGTTGTGCCCGGATAGTCTCTACTTGCAGTTGACCGCCAAGAGGCCCGAGGAACTTTTCCCCAAGTTGAGCACCCTCCCCGTTCATGCCTGAACTCAGCCGGTTCTATGGCATCGTCATTCGCATGTACTTCGGTGATCACCCACCCCCGCACTTCCACGCATTCTACGGTTCCCACCAAGCGGTACTGGACATCGAAGCCCTGTCGGTGGTTTCAGGACTTCTTCCACCCCGTGCGCTTGGCTTGGTCGTGGAGTGGGCGACTCTCCATCAAGATGACCTTCGCTCCGCTTGGCGTAGAGCTGAGAGTCATGAGCTGCCGGGCAAGATTGAACCCTTGACCTAGGGCCGCTGCTAGGAAAAGGGGGGGGTGGGCCGGCCAATCGATTGGCTGGCATCCACACTCTGGACGCCGCTGAGATCTTTTTCAGCCCTCCTCTCAACCTTTTCGGCGGGTTGGGGTTCTTGCCGGTAGGAGCGGCGCTGGTTCGCCAGCGCCGAAGACGAACTACGACCGCCGGCAAGTCTCGTGACCCCACACCAACTCCCAGCCACTCACCCCGCCTGCCCCTGGCGCTCTGGCTCCGGCATGGCTCGCTCCAGCCTCTCGGCCCCATGGCCCACCCGGCGCGCGACCCGACCGGCGACCACCGCCCGGGGTTCATCCTCGGCCGCCAAGTGGCTCAGCTGGGTCGATCGACCCACATCCCCCAGGAAACCCTCCAGAAAGCGCAGATCCTTCGCCGCTCCACCGAGATCGCGGGCGATCCAGCTGCGGGCGCTACGCCCGAAGGAGAACTGGTCCTCGATCGCCCAGTTGTACACCGTCTCGCCGACTCGGCGAAAGGCGGCCGCGCATTCGGGGTGGAGGAGGCTCAAGAAGGTCTCGCGAAAGACGGCCACTCGCTCCCAATCCGGGATTCGGTCAATCTCCTCGGTCAGAAGTTTCTCCTCTCCAAGACGCTGCATCGAAATCCTCCCTGTTGGCGAGTTGCTAGAGGTCCAAAATCGCGCGGCGGCGAGTCCGCCGGGGCACATGGGAAGTGTAGGCAGACAGACCAAGGCTCGGTCAAGCCAGGAGACGAGAAAAGCTGCATGGAACCCCCATCCGCCTCAGGCGGATGGGGCTAACCTACTGCAAACACGGCGCTTACCTCGTTCTCGTGGGGCGTGCGCCGCTCTGCCTTGTTCAACCCGCATAGTGTCGAAAACCGCCCCAAACCACCCAACACTATGCGGGTTGCCGGAGAATCCATAACTCCAATGTTTTCTATGACTTATGCGAAAAGCGGTCCCCGTCGGCAGCCAGCCGGTGTACGCTCACGAGCTCCTCCGCGAGGACACTATGCGTTTGGCATAGGTAACCCCTTTGGAATCAACGGGTTACAAGGTCCGCTGTGGAGATCTCCGCGCCACCCCGAGGGGAATTGCGACAATTCAAGATTGAATCGTACTTGCTGCCTTTTCTTCCTGTGGAGATCTCCGCGCCACCCCGAGGGGAATTGCGACATACCCTTACTGGTCTTGACTCGACCACCTTAAGACAAGTGGAGATCTCCGCGCCACCCCGAGGGGAATTGCGACACCTCAGCCTTGTAGCTCAGCCCATACTGGCTGCCCATAGTGGAGATCTCCGCGCCACCCCGAGGGGAATTGCGACACCTTCCATCCTGGGCAGCGAATGGACCAAATAGTCCACTGTGGAGATCTCCGCGCCACCCCGAGGGGAATTGCGACGTTGTAGAACTTCCGGGATTCAGCCATCGCCTTGAGCACGTGGAGATCTCCGCGCCACCCCGAGGGGAATTGCGACATCCGGATGGGGCTCTGTTAGTTCGGTCAAATCAATGAGTGGAGATCTCCGCGCCACCCCGAGGGGAATTGCGACACGTTGCGCGGAGTATCTCCACCACCCGAGACTTGTTGAGGTGGAGATCTCCGCGCCACCCCGAGGGGAATTGCGACACAGTGGCTTACGCCAGTTGCTGAATTCGTTGAGCAGTGGAGATCTCCGCGCCACCCCGAGGGGAATTGCGACATTCCAACACAATGCGATTTGTCATTACGAAATCTTTCAGTGGAGATCTCCGCGCCACCCCGAGGGGAATTGCGACACGTAGGTGATTTTGTCGTCTCCCACGACTCACTGCTGTCCCACTAACTCGACCAAAAAAGGTCTGATTTCCTAGTCCTTTGTTACAATGGAGGTACAAGCCAAACCACTGACAACAAAGAGGAAACCAGACCTTGG
>JAJRVQ010000129.1 GCA_024277255.1 Acidobacteriota bacterium
CCGGCGCAAGGACGCGCTGCTGCAAGAAAACGGCTATTTCGTCCTGCGCTTTTTGGCGAGGGACCTCGGCAAGCACCTCGATCAGGTGCTGGACACGATTCTCCGGACGCTGGTGAACCGGAGTTCGGGGAGGGAGTAGAAAAGCGTTCGCCGATGCTTCAAGGGTCGACAAGGTCGAGTTGGCTGTTCGTTCCACCCCTGTGATCTCGAACGGTTGTCTGGTGGGGCATCCTCGCTGTAGATCCCCCCAGATGGAGGATTCAGGCTTGGCATGGGTCGTTTTCGACCGACTTGTCAGATATGAAGAAAATTCGACCTTTTGAATGTTTTTCGACCAGGCTACTGTATAGTTGTTTTCGACGTGGCCTGAAGTTTCCTGGAGCTTTTCGACGCGACTGAAAGGTTTTCGACCATTGGACCTGAAACTGGAATCCCTGCCGACTTTCCAGGACCGGCTTGTTCCCAAGGGAACGAGGCTGGCTGGCTGGGCGGCGCTCGTCCAGGGTCTTGGCCTTGCCGCCCCGGTCAGGGCTCCGAGCGTGGTCGCCGAAGGCCACATCAGAGGAAGCCGGCGAAGCGAAGGCGGCTGGACGGTCTTCGACAAACGCTACTGGCCCGGTGACAAGGCCACCGACCACCTGTCCTTCGCACTGCGCCATGAGCCGATCGACCTCCTGATCCTGAAGTGCGCCTTTTATGCCATCCCGGCCGGGGAGATGGCCACCCTCGCAAGAGCGGCGCCGACCGGCGCCTTCGCCCGCCGCGCCTGGTTCTTCTACGAGACTCTGACCGGCACGACGCTCGATATCGAGGATGCGGAAACGGTCACTGCCGTCAACGCACTCGATCCGAAGGCGTATTTCACTGGAGCGTCGCATCTTTCGAAACGGCACCGCGTCCGCGATAACCTGCTCGGGAGAGGCGACTACTGCCCCATCATCCGCCGCACGGAAACGCTTGAGGCCTTCATGGGGCGCGGCCTTGCTCAGAAGGCCGCCGAAACGGTCGGGCGCACCGGCAAGCATCTGATCGCCCGCGCCGCGAGCTTCCTGCTGCTGGCCGACAGCCGCGCCTCGTTCGAGATCGAGGGCGAGCGCCCGCCGCGCAATCGCCTCGAACGCTGGGGCCGCGCCGTCCTGCGGGCAGGGAAGGATCCGCTCTCGCCCGACGAGCTGAACCGCCTGCACGGCGTCCTGATCGAAGACACGCGCTTCATCAAGGCCGGGTTGCGTCCCGATGCCGTTTTCATCGGCGAGCGCGGCCACAACGGCGATCCGCTGCCGGAATTCATCGGCGCGCGGCCGGAAGACTTGGCTAACCTCGTTGCCGGCATGCTCGCTGCCAACGAGCGCATGCGCGAAAGCGATCTCGATCCCGTCCTGCAGGCGGCGGCGACGGCCTTCGGCTTCATCTATGTCCATCCCTACCAGGACGGCAACGGTCGCCTCCACCGCTGCCTGATCCACCATGTCCTCGCTGAGCGGGAATTTACGCCGCCGGGAATGGTCTTCCCTGTCTCCTCGGTCATGCTCGACCGTATCGACGACTACCGCGAAATGCTGCAGGGTCACTCAGGTCCGCTGATGGAGTTTATCGACTGGCAGCCGACGCCGGACCGCAACATAGAAGTCACCAACAACACGACCGACCTCTACCGCTACTTCGACTGCACGGCGGAGGCGGAGTTTCTTTACAGCTGCGTCGCGCGCACGGTTGAACACGACCTGCCGAACGAGATCGACTTCCTGCGCCGCCAGGACGAAGCGCAGAACCGCATCATGGAGATCGTTGACATGCCCGACCGCCTAACGCAGAACCTCCTCTTGTTCATGCGCCAGAATAGCGGGAAAATCCCGAAGAGGCGCCGCAAGAACGAGTTCTCCGCACTGACCGATGAGGAAGCGAAGCGGATCGAGGCGATCTACAACGAGGTCTTTGAACGAGAATAGTGTTCCTACGCCCGAATCTTGTGGCGGATCCGTGGAGTCCTGTTGGGGATGGGCACACACGCTCGAACAGGTAGGTTCGTGGAGGCGGCGGGAATCGAACCCTATCCGGCCTTTTTCGGAAAGTTGCGACGGTGCACGGGATCTTGTCAGGCCACGATAGGGATGCGCTCAAGTAGCGCCTCCCCAGTCGTGCAGGATGGTCTTCACTTGCTCCCAGACTTCTCGGCGCGCCGTGTCCCTCTCCATGCCCGAGGCGAGAAGCTCATCGTAGGGGGTCTTGCTGTGCCGGATACGGGCGGTCACGGCGTTTCGCACCGCGCGCTCATCGAGCTTTTTTGCCTCTGCGGAACGACCCACGCGGCCGCTGTACTTCAAGCAAGCGTGCTCGGCAATCACCTGGTCCACACCGGAGGGGCAGTTCGGAAAAAGTTCACGCACCCGCTCGGCGAACCGGACGAGGTGCTGGCGATCGAGAAGATCGCGACGCTCCCGTGCGCGCTCGCGCCGACGAGCGCGTAGATCCGCATCCGTCAGGCACTTCTCTTCGGCGCGATTCAGCGCGGTCTCCTCAACTAACACGCCTTGCCGTTCGTAACGTTTGCGGGACCGGCTCCATTTCAAGACGATCGCCGAGAGCGTCGTGTGTTTGCGCGCGCGGCGCGTCAAGGTGGCATCGCCCGCCGGCAAAAAGACGAGGTGATCAAGATCGGCACAGGCAAGACAGCGGGCGCTTCGGTCTTCGGCCACTGTGATCCAGGCCTTGCGTCCGAGTTCTTCACAGCACTCGTTGCACTTCGCCTCTCCAGTCGTGATAAACACCTTCAGATCCTGCGAGCGACCCTCCATCACGACCTCCTCGGTCTCGCGGGAATCAACCCCCGCACGAGGGCCCCGTTCAGGCGGGTATACGCGTCACTCTCCGGAGAGCGTGACCGTCGCGCTGCCATCGGGCAGTTCGCGATCATTCCGGAGAGGGGGGTTCAGAATGATAACCGGTTCATCCTCGATGATGACATCCCTGCTTCAGGGCGGTGATTCACCGCCGCAGTCGTCGGTGGTGGAGACGAGATAGAAGTAGCTGTTCGGATCTCCGGCGACGGAGTCAGCGTACTCGGTTGCGGCGGTGGTGGGGCTTGAGCCCAGTCTGTTGGCCACGTCCCGTACGGACGCCGGGCTTTCGGCGCGGTAGACGTTGTATCCAGCCACCGCGGCCGACGGCGAGCGGAACCAGTCGAGGTGAACGTCGGCACCGCCGAGGGTGAGCCGGAGTGTGGCGGCGACGCCGCGCGGAGCGCCGGTCGTGCAGTCGATCTCGCGAACGAGGAGAGGCGCGGTATCGACGATCACCGTCACCTCGCCTCCTGCTGCGGTGATCCGTTCCTGGCGCTCGAGGTTGCCGAAGCGGTCGGTGATCATGCTCCACACTTCGACCTCTTCGGTCGAGACGGGAAAGGTCAGCGGACGCGACCCGGTGTCGGCCCAGAGAACATGGGTGACGAGCCCGGTCGCCCGCTGGCGGAAACGGTAGCCCCACTGGGCGAATTGATCCGAGGTGAGCGGCATCTCGTCGAGCGGTTCCGCCACCGTCGTGTCGGTCGTCGCGATCAGCATCTGGTACGACCAGTAGGCGATCCTCTCGGTGTTGAATCGTTCCGGGTCCTCTCCCGGGCCTTCCCCGTCGGTGATCAGCCCCATCGAGTTGAAGATGCTGCCCGGGTTCCCGGAGAATCTGTACCACTCCATCAGGTTGTTCCAGAAGAATCGGTCAAGGCCGTGGAAGCGGGACCAGACCGCTCGCTTGATCAGCATGGAGGCCTGCTGGACTTCGTTCTGATAGCTCTTGCCGAAGGGCTGGCCCTGCCAGGTGCCGTTCTCGCTGCTCCAGATTTCGGTGCCCACGTAGCCGTAGGAGTCGAGAATGGCCCGCATTTCGGCCGGCTCGCTCATCTTCCAGCCGGTGTAGGGAGGCCAGTTGTGCACGTCCGCGATGTCGATCGGCGCGCCAGCCGCCGCCAGGCCGGCGACGACCGGCTCGAACCACTCCTCCACCTTGCCGGAGGTACCTGCGATCAGGGCGATCTTCGCGGTGGGATCGGCAGCATGGGCGCCTTCCTGGATCAGCCGGTAGAACTCGATATAGTCATCCTCGTCCCTGCCGCCGAACTCGCTTGCGAAGCTGAACCACTCGTTGCCGGCCTGCCAACGCCTGACATTCACATGGGGGCCCGCGTCGTCGATGCCGTCGCCGTCATACCTTTCCACCGCGTCCTGCACGAAGCGACGGTATTCGTCCGGGTGGGCAAGAGGATCGCGTCCGCCGGTCCGGCCGCTCTCGAAGCAGCCGAGCCACTGGATCCGATTCGAAGGTCGGTAGACGGCGCGGATGACACCGTCGGTCAGCTTCTCGTTATTCCAGTTGTAGGGCCCGCCGATCTCCGGCTCGATCAGGGGCCAGATGAGCTGGGTGTTGCTGCGCGTGAGGTGATAGTCGAGAAGGAAGCCGTGCCCATCGGCCCAGCGCCAGTACTCGTCCTTGTCGAAGCCCATCCGTTGCATGAAGTGGCCATACTCGACCGCATAGACCCCGAAGATCCCGTAGACCGACTGTTCCCAGCTCGGCTCCTCGGCTTGAGCCGGCGCGAGGACAGCAAGCGAGAGTCCGACAAGCACGAGCATGCGCAGGCGATGCGCGATGGCGCCGAGTTCCGCGGTGTTCCTGCTCGCTGCCCTCATGCTTGTCCTCGCTCTGGGCGCGGCCGAAGTTCCGCGCAGCCCGCTCTGGGCCGGCAAATGCCGCGCGGAGGCCTCACTACCCATGACGTTGGGCGCTGGGTGAGGTTGACAGGAAGGGCCAGCCGCAAGGGACGTGGATGCCCGGAAGTCGGATGGCCCCGGAACTCCGCGCGGGAGGGGGTCGCTTCGCGAGCCCCTCCCCTACGGCGCGGGGGTGTGGTGCTCGCGCATGCGAAACGTGATGCTACGGGGGGAGGCATCGTCTGTGCGGGCATGGGCCAAGAGCACCTGTGCGGGGGTGCTCTCCGGGCCGGCCAGCACGAAGCGGTAGTTCCCCGGCTGGAGGCTGAAGGGGGGGAAG
>JAJRVQ010000009.1 GCA_024277255.1 Acidobacteriota bacterium
GATTCCGATTCAATCCGACCACCCATTCCGATCCACTTGAACAAGTGGCCGCTTTCGATCGGAATGGATGGCCGCTTTGCGTCGGAATCACTGGCCGGATTGAATCGGAATCGGTGGTCGGATTCTGTCGGTGCAGGCAGGCTGGTTGGACTAGCTGCGTTGGCGTGGCCCATGCTGGGCAAAATGGTGCCTAGATCTGGCTGGGCCATTTTCGCTGTTTGGAGGCGCTTTCGTAACGATGGCCTCGATTGGACGGGTCAAAGTGGCGACGAAGGCCCCGAGGGGTTTCGGATCTTGACTTACATCAAGGTTGTTGGTGCCTTGCGTCAGCCTGCTCTCGTGCGGATTCGATGCTCACACAAGCTGCGCGAATTGAGCTACGTTTATCTTTACGAAGATAGTATTCGGCTACGGAAGCCCCGTCACGCTGATATTTCCCAAGAGATTCGAGGGCGCGAACTGTGGATTACAGTAAAACAACCGCGCCTAAGATCGCCTGCGCTCTTGTCGGTGCTGTTGGTATCAGAGAGCAATAATCCTCTTGAAGTTGAGCGCGTGGACTGGCGGCCAGTCTAGGCGGCGGGCGCTCCCTCTCCTGTAGAATCGCAGAAATCGATTCAGACGCGGCTAGGACTGCTGACCAAGTGCTGACCAAGTGCCACTCAAATAGTAAAGCCCTTTAGATGCAGTGATTTGCACGGATCGCGCCGCGACTCCGTGCCAGTCCAGTAACCTGCCGACTTCGTGCTAGGGGAATAGAAAGGCAGTTCTGCGGTCGCTGCTGCTGCGCTGCCGACTTAGTGTCACTCAAATGGTAAAATCCTTTGTATGCAGTGACTTACGCGGCTCGTTCTCCGGCTCTATGCCTGTCGACGAAGTACCACTCAACTAGTCAGTAGAATGGGCCTTTTCCGTGCGCGGCCAAAATGCCTTCGGCTCCCTATTATAGCAAGGATGGTGTGCGTAAGCCAGTGCGCAGCAGAGCATATAGGTCGATCGTACTCTCTCTATCCTTTGCCAGATACTAGTTGCGGTGCTTTTCGTTGACCGCTCACATCTCGTGGTTCGTCCTGTCCTTGCCGATGGCAAGAGCTTTGCGGATCCAGGTGAGGGGATTGATGTCACCCATCACTGCCGCTCGCTAGTCTGCCACGGACAGAGAGATCTCGGTCCGGCTGCCGTCTACGATCAGGACGCTTTGGTTTACCAGATCTTGGTCGGTTATCTCTGCGTCGGCGAAACTCCTGGCCTTTGCCGGCTCGACCAAGAGAGCTAGGTCGTCGTACTCGAGTGGCGCAAGCTCATCGGTGAACTGTTTGTGCGGTATCCGGATCTTAAAGCGCAGCCACTGGCGGTCATCTGAGATCATGCGAGAGGACTCTCGCACCAACGGAAGGAGGACTTCGATTAGCACGCGGGCTACTCGCTCCTTCTTGTTTAGTCGGTTTGAGTTGTAGTACTCGTTAGTTTTTGCGAGAGATATCGATAGTACCCGCTGGTCGCGAAAGTGGGCCACTTCTGCCTCCAGGGCGGAGGAGTTCACGGCGAACCACGATAGAAGGTCGGCATCACTCTTCACTATTTCAGGGGTGGCATCGGGGTCGAGGCGAGCTACGTACTTCTCAACCCTGGAACGAATCTCGACCTGGAGCTTGGGGCTGCTCAAGGGTAGGTTGGGCATCACCTCTGCCTCGAGTCGGTCGCGGGCCGCCTGACTCCATTTCCCTTTGAGTTGGATCTCGATGGTCGTGGTGCCCTTGCGGACGTCAATCCGCCGCTTGGAAGACCGCGTAACTGTGCCTCTGAATGCGAGCGGGAGCGCGCTAGCGCGCCAGTTACGCCGCCCGTTGATCACGAAGTCGTCGCCGCTGGCCTCAATTACGAGTTTCGCTCTTGTGAGGCCGGTGAGCGCCGACCACTTCAGCTTAACCAAGTCCCGCGGGACCAGCACCGTTCGGAAATGCCCGATGTGGGGCGCCGCAAGAATGGAGGCTGCAGGAAGGAGCAGAGCAATCGAGCACAGAAACCCGACAACCCGGGAGCACTGTCTCGGCATGAGTTTCCTTTCATTATGGAATACCTCACCGTGCTGGGTCGTGAAGCGCGCTACCCCACGCGCTCCAGCATGTGAGGATTGGGAAGCTGAATAGAGCAGGTCCCAAGTCCGACGTTTCGAGACCTCGATTGTACGGAACAAGAGATCGAAGGGCAAGAATGCTGCTGACGAAGTGCCACTCAAAGTGCGCCAGGCAAGCCCGGCTGGACTAGGTGTCGGTCAAACAGTAAGGGTGGTGCCCTTCTGTGTAGGGGCGCAACGTGCTGCGCCCGCGATCAGATGTGCGGCGACCTACTGCAAACTCTCCGACCTTCCAAGACTTTGAAGACCCTGCCAACTCTGGTTAGGTGGCGGCCAATTAGTAGAGCCGGTCTGAGTGACGAGGCCATCGCTGGCGAGATTCAGCTAGGGTTCTTGACTACGGTAGAATCCTAGGAGATGGTCGTAGGCTGGAGGTAAACACGCGGGCAGAGGTGGATCATGAGCAGGCCAGGAGTAGACATGGGCGAGATCGAGGATCGAATCACGGTGAATCCCAAACAGTGTGGCGGACGCCCCTGCGTTCGCGGCATGCGAATCCGCGTCGTCGATGTTCTAGATCTCCTTGCTGCAGGTCTATCAAGGCAAGAAGTGCTGAGCGAGCTACCCGATCTTGAGAAAGATGACATTTCTGCCTGTCTGCGATACGCGAGCCGACGGCTGGACCATCCGGTTTTGGCGGCGTGAAACTCTGGCTTGACGCCCATTTCTAACCTTCCGTAGCCACATGGCTTCGAATTCACCACGGTATTGATGTCAAATCTCTTCGCGACTTGGGGCTCCGAGATGCGGAGGACGCAGACATCTTCGAGGCTGCCCAGGTCGCCGGCGCGTCGGTGATGACAAAGGACAGGGATTTCCTTGAGATGGTGTGTCGGCGCGGTGCGCCGCCGCAGATTCTCTGGGTCACCTGCGGAAATACCTCGCCCCGGGCGTTGTGCGAGGTTCTCGAGGGTGCGATCCCAAATGCGAGGCGGCTGCTCGAAGCGGGAGAGCCTCTGGTTGAGATCACGGATTCTAGGAACCCTTGAAGCCCTGCTGACCAGGTGCTGCGGGCTATGTGCCACTCGAATAGTAAAGTCCTTTGGATACAGTGATTTGTGCGACTCGTGCCTTGACTCTCTGCCAGTTCTGCAGCCGGGCCAGTGCGGCCGGTTCAGCGCCTCCCGAAGACTAAAGTCGCTCGGCGGGGCGTCAGCGGGCCCGGCGGTACACTTCTTTGCGGTGGCCCACTTTGACGATGAGTACCACTAGCCGCTCGTCTTCGATCGAGTAGACGATTCGGTAGACGCCTTGGCGAATTCGGTAGAGGTTGCGGCCGGAGAGCTTCTGGCAACCCGGCGGTCGCGGATTCTCGGCGAGGCGGCGGATGCGGTCGACAATGCGCTGGCGGTCCTTCTTGCGCGGGAGCGAGTCGAGTTCTTTGGCCGCGGAAGGTTTGATCAGAACTTCAAATCCGGCCACGTCGCCTCAGGTCCTTGACCACGGCCTCGAACGGTAGGTTCGGTTCGGCAATCCGCTCTTCCCAGGCCATCAGATCCTCGGCATCTTCCGACAAGGTCAGCTTGACCGCCTCGTTGACCAGGTCCGACAAGCTGGTCTCCGTCTCGGCGGCCTTGAGGCGTAAGGCTCGGTGTAGGTCGGCGTCGAAGTAGACGGTGGCTCGTTTGCGCGCAGTGTGCATGCAGACACCATAGCGCTTTGACGTCTAGGTGCAAAGTCGTCTAGAGGTCCGGCCGGTCCTAACCAGGATCGGAGGACTCCGCGAATGTCTTGCCGACCCGGTGCAGTGCCGGTCAAGCAAGAGGTCTGGTAGCGGTTTGACAGGCTATTGACAGGGTACGGTAGGTATGTCATTCTGCGAGCAGGGCCATCATGGGAAGTATGTAAATACTAATCAATAGGTGAAGTAAGGAGGTTGCTGATGCGCCCAATGTTTCTAACCGCCCTGATTCTCTGTCTCGCTCTCATCCCTGTTGCTGCCGCTGCCGAGGATGAACCGGCAGCCCTGGAGCCGACTCCTGAGGAGGTGGGTCAACCGGTGACGGACCCCGCAGTGCCAGCGGAGTGCTCGACTCCAACCACGTTGCAGCAAGAGCAGCTGGAACCTGACTTTTTGGCCGCTGCTGCCGGTTGCTACGCGGACTGTTGGGATGGCTCCAGGGCTTACTGCTCAGGGAGTTATTGCTTTGCCTATGACTCCAGCTGTCCGAGCCAGAGGGGGTACTGCTACGGCAGTTCAACAGGCTACCGCTACTGTCCGCCGTGCCCCAGCGATTGCCCGAGCAATTTCCCTTGCTCCAAGTACGAGGGCAATTCCTGCTGGAAACAGGGCACGAGGGTCGACTGCAAAGACGGGAACTTCTGCTCCTTCTGCTTTTGCGGCGGCGGTGGTACCTGGATTTGTGCATGACGGAACCCGACTGAGCTAGGCTGCCCGACTGAGGTGTCCGTCGAAGAGGCTTGCCGCTACGCCTTCTCCGCGTGCCAGCAGGCGTGAAGGCCGAGGTGCACGGGGCTGGCTAGCGGCAGCCGGGCGATGGGGCCCTTGGGCAGGTCGAAGGCGTCGAAGAGGAGGAAGGAGACTCTGGTGGTTTCGGCGTCGAACTCTTGGCAGAGGATGGCGCCGACCTCGTCGTTGTCGGGATGGGGGATGAAGACGGGTTCGCCTCCGAGGTATTTGCCCGGGGGGGATTGGTAGTGCTCGACGACACTTCCCTGCTGGGGACCGTTGGCCTGCCAGTCGAAGTGGACCAGCCGGTCGAAGAACTTTCGCCCCTGCTGGCCGGTGGCTTCGATGGCGAGGATCCAGAAGTGTCGATAGGCGTGGCTGGCCAGCTCGGGGTGGATGGTGGGGAAGTCGCCGGCGAGTTGGAAGTCGATCTCCTGACGTTCGACCAGGGTACCTTGGTTGAGATCCACCACCAGTCGCACCGGATGGCAGGGGCGGACGTCAATGAAGAGGTCGGGGATGGTTTCGTAGTCCGGGTAGGCCGGTTCTTCGAGTTCGAGCAGGTCGAAGAACAGCCGGTCTCCCTGCTCGAAGCAGTTGATCTGGTGGAGGCAGTAGCGGTTGCCCACGGGCAGTTCGGCCACCTTCTCGCCACTCTCGCGATCGACGATCAGCAGGTGGCTACCCTTCTCGGGTTGCCAATTCAAGGCGCTCTGGATGGTCGCTCCCTCCTTCATCAAGGCCGCTATATCGAGCAGGTATGGGGCGACGAAGAAGACGGCGTGGCGCTTGGAGAGGCCAAAGTCGTGCATCGAGCAAGGCTCGGCGAGCGGTAGTCGCTTGCGCAGCGCCAGTTCTCCGTCGGCGGTGAAGCGGTAGAGGGTCACGCTGGGCTGTGCCGAGGCGAAAGAGACGCCAAAGTTGAACATCTCGCCGGTCTCGCGGTCAAAATGAACGTGGGCCGAGAAGGGGCTGATCGCATTGATCCGATGGCCGAAGGTGTGTTCGCCCTTTGTCTCCAGGGAGGCGAAATCGAGTTCCCACGGTAGCCCTTGCTCGCCGAAGGCCAGCAGAGTGCCGGCGAAGGGGTGGATGCTGATGTTGACCGGCGAGGCGATGGCGATCCGGTGCAGCAGGCGATCGCCTTCGAAAGCGGTGCCGAAGGTGCGGTAGAGCGGGCGGCCCGCCTCTTCTTCGTCGACCAGTTTGGTGGTGCGCACGTAGCGGTGGGTCAGGGTGACGCCATCGTCGTTGAAGACGAGGCGGCAGACCATGCCGTCGCCGTCGAGCCAGTGGCGGTAGTGAAAGTCGCCGCGCACGAAGCGGGCCGGTCCGTTCAAGTAGTAGGTGCCGCGCATCCAGGCGGGAATATCGCCCGTGGGGGTTATCCGTTGCGTGCCTTCACCAGGGACATGTAGGAAGGCCTTTTCGAGGCCGGTTGCGAAGTCGCTCATGCGCCACCTCCCGCGGCAATGTTGGTTTGAGGAGCCCCGACGGCGAACGGTGATTGGTGGCGGAACATCTCCAGCACCCAGGGGTCGAAGGACCAGGAGTAACGGGCCTGGCGGCTGGCGCATTGGCGCCAGCGCCGGCGAATCTCAACCGGGTCGAACTCGAAGTTGGCGGGGTCGATGCCGGTGACAAAGGCGGCGTTGGTCAGCAAGCCGGCGTTGCCGATCACCGCGGCACAGATGTAAGCCACCATGAAGCGGCTCAGCTCTTTCAAGTTGGTGAGCTGGTCGCCAAGGATCTTCTTGCCCTCGTCAACGCCGATGCCCACCTGGTAGAAGGTTTTTTCGGCCTTGCTGAGGGGGCCCAGCTCCAAGAGATCGACCAAGACCGGCTTTTCGCTTCCCACCCGGCCGGCGGCCTTCTTCCAATTGTAGAAGTCGCTGAGCCACCTTTGAATGTTGTGGTTGAGCGGGCCGAGTTGGCTGAAGCGATTGAGAAAAGCGAGGCCGAAGCGACCCTCGGTGAGCAGGTCGTTGATGAAAGGGAAAACGTAGAAGGCGAAGTAGATGGCCAGCTCCCAGGTGTACTTGAGAACGAAGGTCTCCGGATCACCCAAGGCGTTGTAGCTGGTGGTGAAGCTCGGAATGTAGGCCTCGAACAGGGCGCGCAGCAAGGGCTCGAAGCCGTTGACTTTGCCTTGCAGCTCACCGGGATCGCGGGTCGCGATGGCATCGGCAATCAACGTGTTGTGGAGCGCGATCAGGTCGGCTCCCGGGCTGTACAGCGGATCGGAGAAGCGGCCGGCTTCGCCGGACATCGCCCAACGGTCGGCCGAAAGGGTGCGCTCGCAATCGTACGAATAGCTGAGGTAGCTCCCGAAGTGGCGGATCTTGCGTTGCGGCAGATCGCGGGCGAAGAGAGGGAACCTTTCGCAGATCCACTCCACCAGCTTTTCGGGACTGGAAACCTCGCGGTGAGCGATCTCTGCCTTGTCGTAGGTCAGACCGATGCTGGTGGCGCCGCGTAGCGGGATCAGCCACAACCAGAAGCCCTGGCCGACAAAATGGTTGGTGGAGAGCCAGGTAGGCAGGTGTCCCAACCGGTGTCGGTCACGCCGCAAGCGGGATTCGGTCGCCGATTGCTCGGTCAACTGCTCGATGTTGAGCAGCCCGTCGACCCAGAGAAACGAAGAACCGTGGTCGATGGCGAGTTCGCGATCAAGGCCCAGCTGGCGGGCCAAGAAACGGCGCCGGCCGGAGCAGTCGACGACCCAGTCGGCGGCTACGCCACGCATTCGGCCACCCTTGCCGCGCCCGATGGCGAAGCGGACCCGATGGGGTTCGACGGCCCCCTCGGTCAACTTCACCTCTAGGCGGCGGGTGGGCGAAACCAGGGTGAATCGATCGTCAGCTTGGTTGAGCTTCAGCAACTCGGCCTCGAGTCGGTTGCGGTCCACCTGATAGCTGGCGACGTTGGAGAACTTGCGGATGTAGGTCTGGCTGTAGTCCTCGATGCTGGTGTTGCTGCTGCCGTGAGTGGGCCAATGGAAGCGTAGGTTGTACTTCATCCAGTGGTCGGTGAGCAGGTGCTCTTCGAGTTGCAGGACCTTGGACAGGTAGTAGCCCCCGAGTTGCACCGTCGACTCGCCGACCTTCTGAGCGGCGGACGGAAGCTGGCTGCGCCGGTCGAGCATCAGGATGCGCCGGTCCGTCTGGAGCAATAGCTGGCGGGCCAAGGTGAGACCGGCCATACCGGCACCGAGAATCACCACGTCGTAATGCCGTCGCAGGAGAGGGGACTGGTTGCTCTCAGTCATAGTGCGACTTGCCTGTGTTGTTGCTCTGGCCCATGATGGCAGGGGAGGGTCCGTCGATCAACAGGGCGGCGATGGGGCCGTCGAGTCCGAGGGCGGTGGTCAGGCCGATGGGTGGTCGACTCTCCGGCAGAATTTGAGTTTCGGCGCTCAAGCCGCCGAGGGTTATCGCCTTCTCCGTGTGCGAGAAGCCGGCGATCCCCGGCAGGGTGCCGCTGGTCAGGGCCGCGATCAGGGTGGCGACCTGCAAGACGCCCCCGGCTCCCATCGGTTCGCCGAGCATCGATTTGACGGCGGTGATCGCCACTGCGTCGGCTCGATCGGCCAGGGCGGCGGCCAGCCCCCGGGCTTCCACTGCGTCGCTGCGTGCGGTGCCGTTGGCCGATGCGCTGACCGCGGTGATCTCGCCGGCGGTGCAGCCGGCGCGCTGAAGCGCCTGCCCAACGGCGCGTTCCAGCGCGGCGCTCGCGGTAGCGTCGTCGTTACCTAGAGAGGTGTCGAAGGTGGTGGCGTGAGAGCGCACGGTGGCGAGGATCCGGCCGCCGCGTCGCAGCGCCGCTTCTTCTTGCTCCAGCACCAAGAAGGCAGCGCCTTCACCGGGTGCGAAGCCGTTGCGCCGCCGGTCGAACGGAATGGGCCGAGGTTGTGGTCTCGGTGACGATTCCTCGGCCTGGCCGCTGCCACAGACCATCCCGGCCCGGTGGTAGCCGAGATAGGACTCGTAGCACAGCTCATCGGCGCCTCCCGCCAGCACCACTTCGGCGCGACCGCTGCTGATCAGGTCGGCGGCGTAGCCGATCGCCTGCAAGCTGGCCGCTGGGCCGCCGGCGATGGTGGAGTTGACGCCCGGCAGGTGGTGCCAGATGGCGGTCTGGCCGGCCGCCGCGTTGATCACGCTGTTGGCGAAATCGAGCGGTTTGGCGTAGATCGGGCCCGCGGTCAGGGCTCTACAGTCGAACTGCGAGATGGTATGAACGCTGCCGAAGAGGGTGCCGAGGACCAGGCCGATCGCCTTCTCGCTACGCGCCTCCTCGCTCCAGCCGGCGTGGTGGAGCGCGCTGTGCGCCGCCACCGCGGCCAGGCGGCCGGTGCGGTCGAGGGGTCGCAAGTTTCCCTTGCCGAGATAGTCGGCGGGGTTGAAGTCGCGGACCTCGCCCGCCTTGCGGTAGGGCAGCTCGCCGGTGTCGAAGGTCTCGATGGTGTCGATGCCGCTCTTGCCGGCACACAAGGCGGCGAAGAGTTGGGCAGGATCGTCCCCCAACGGGGTGATCACGCCAATGCCGGTGACCACGACAGGGCGTTTCACAGCAGAGTGCGGGCTCCGCTCGGTTTGTTCAGGGTGGCTCATGGGTGGCACTTTCTGAAGATCACCGAGGCGTTGTTGCCACCGAAGGCGTAGGCGTTGTTCATCGCCACTTCAACCGGCATCTCGCGCGCCTCGTTGGCGATGCAGTCGAGGTCGCACTCCGGATCCGGGTGGTGGAAGTTCATCGTCGGCGGCACGCGGTCTTCGGCGACGGCCAGGGAACAAACGGCGGCTTCGATCGCCGAAGCGGCACCCATCGTGTGGCCGATCATCGACTTGATCGAACTGGTTGGCGTGCTCCGGGCGGCATCCCCGAAGAGGCGGCGAAATGCCTTGGATTCGAGACGGTCATTGGTCGGTGTTCCCGTGCCGTGGGCGCTGATGTAGCTCACCGCTTCGGGGCGCAATCCACTGTCGTCGAGCGCCGCCTGCATGGCGCGCAGCGCCCCTTCGCCTTCGGGGTGTGCCGCTGTCATGTGGTGCGCGTCGCACGACAGCCCGTAGCCGGCCACCTCGGCGTAGATGGTGGCGCCGCGATCGAGGGCGCGCTCCAGGGGCTCCAGCACGAGGACCGCCGCCCCTTCGCCGGGGATCATCCCTTTGCGATCGCGGTCGAAGGGCTGGCAAAGTTCCGGTGCGATGGCTCCCAGGCGGGCGAACCCGGTGTAGGTGATGCGCGAGAAGGAGTCGGCGCCTCCGGCCAGCATCACTTCAGCACGGTCCAAGCGCAACGCGTCACTGGCGTGGGCGATAGCGTAGTTGCCTGCGGCGCAGGCGGTCGGGATCATCGTATTGACGCCGCCGAAACCGACCTCGGCCGCAACGTGGGCAGCGATCATGTGGCAGGGGTAGAGATGGATGAACTCCGCCCCTACCTTGTGTAGCTCGCCGGCGACCAACCGGTCGTTGAAACGTTCGACCTCGAGCGGTTCACCCGAAGTGGTGCCCAGAACCACCCCGGCACGGTGAGGATCGACCGCCGAGGGGGCTAGCTTTGCATCTTTGAGCGCCATCCTGGCCGCTGCGGCCGCCAGCTGCGATGCGCGGCCGATGGTCGCCGGGTCGAGATTCTCAAGATGGTCCGTGGCATTGAAATCACCGACTTCCGCGCCCAGGTGAACGTTGTAGTTCTCAGTGCTGAACGATTCGACCGGACCTATGCCGCTGGCGCCGGCAAGCAGTCGATCCCATGTCTGCCGGCGGCCGGTTGCCACCGGGGTGACCATACCGATCCCGGTGACGACGATGCGGAGCTGGGCTGACACAAGTCAGCTCGCCTTGACTTGCGGCTCCTGCCGATTGAGGTAGTTCTCGACGAGGAGGACCGAGTCGTTCAAGGTGCGCAGTTCGGAGAGTTCTTCCTCAGGAATATTGAGCTTGAATTCGTAGGCTACATCGACACCGATCTCGAGCATTGAGAGCGAGTCGAGATCGAGATCGTCGACGAACGAGGCCGAGTCTTGGATCTCGGCGGTATCAATGCTGGTTATGTTCGAGATGATCTCTTTGATCTTGCTGCGAATTGTTGCTGTTTCCATGGTCTGTCTCCTCCTGCATACGCCCATGGCAAGGCTTATAGTGTTAAAGTGATGCAATATGAAAGTTTGCCGAGAGGAGTACAAGTGCGGTTGATCCATTGGAAAGGAACTTCTTGGAGTAGCCCGGAGAATCGAACCCTCACTGCTAAGAAGCCTGGCGCCCCTCACCCTCTACCTTGATTCCCTGGTAGGCCCAACTGTATCAGTTGGCTATGGCCGCCATAGTTGACAGCAGGGTCATGTAATGGGTCCGTGGGTTGTCTTGTTCTCTCACCATGTTGAGCTTGGTCGTGGGGCAAGAGGAGAACGTTACAGCCTGGCGAGCTTTGGCTGCTAACGAATCTCCGGTACCTCTCCCGGTTCGCCGAGCAGCAGTGCCGGATCGATGCGGGCGCCGCGCCAGCGGAGGCCGAAGTGGAGGTGGGGGCCGGTGGCGCGGCCGGTGGCGCCGACTTTGCCGATGGTCTGGCCGCGTTTCACCACGGCACCGGGTTCGACCGCGATCGAACTGAGGTGGAAGTACATGCTGATCAGGCCGGCTCCATGGTCGAGAAAGACGCTGTTGCCGGAGAAGAAGAGATCCTCGGCCATAACCACCTTGGCGTCGGCTACCGCCAGGACCGGTGTTCCACTCTGGGCCGCGTAGTCGGCGCCGCTGTGTGGGCTTCGCGGTTGGCCGTTGAAGATGCGGCGTGAGCCGAAGCGGCCACCGGCCGGCAGATGGCTGAGCGGTGGAGACAGTGGAGGGGTGAAGCGGGCTGCTCCGCGCAGCCACCATAGCGCGCCGATCTTCTTGCGCTCGCGCCCGGCGCGGGCCAGGTTCTCGGGCGACAGGTTGACGGTGCTGTCGTCTTTGAGTCGGATATGTTGCTCGGCGTAGGGGTAGGCCGCGACGCGCAGCACGGCGCGTTCCCGTTGGCCGGCACGCCAGCGCGAGACGCTCAAGGCCCCCGGCTTGCGCAGCAAGTCGATCGCGTACCAGCAGCTTCCGGCCAGCGGCGGCCACTCGCTGCCCTCCATGCCGCAACGCTCGATTCCTTCACCGCTCCAGCGGGCGACACCGCCGGGCGCGACGGCCAACTCAGGGGGGGCTTGAGCCAGACTCTTCACCGCCAGTAGGCAGCAGAAGGCGGTGGCAAGTTGCAGCGGCAGACGGCGTTGCCTGTTCAAATCCCTACCCTCCGATGTACGACATCTCGATGCGCGGCAGTTGGGCGGTCGCGGCGGAACGAATCTCGGAGTAGCGATCGTCGCGCTTGCCCCAGATGCGAGCCAGCCGTTGGCGCAGATCTTCGTCGCTGTCTCCTGCCCGCAGTGGCGCCCGAAGGTCGTGGCCGGTGTTGGCGAACAGGCAGCTGAACAACTTGCCTTCGGGGGAGAGTCGGGCTCGTGTGCAGCCGCCGCAGAACGGCTGGGTGACCGAGGCGATGACCCCGATCTCACCGCCGCCGTCGCGGTAGCGGTGGCGTTTGGCGACTTCGCCCGGATAGTTGGCGGCGACCGGCTCCAAAGGCAGGACGCGGTCGATGCGCTCGACGATCTCGGCGGTCGGCACCACGGTGTCCAGCCGCCATCCGTTGGTCGTGCCGACGTCCATGAACTCGATGAAACGGACGATCACCCCGCTACCGTGAAAGTGGCGGGCGAGGTCGACGATCGTGTGGTCGTTGACCCCACGCTGGACGACGGCGTTGACTTTGAGCGGGGTGAGGCCGGCGGCGAGCGCGGAGTCGATGCCGGTGAGGATCTTGTCGACACCGACTCCGACATCGTTCATCCGGCCGAAAACCGCCTCGTCGAGTGAGTCGAGGCTGACGGTGACCCGATCGAGGCCGGCGGCGGCGAGGTCGGTGGCGAACTTGGGGAGCAGCAGGCCGTTGGTGGTCAGCGTGAGGTCGCGAATCCCGGGCACGGCGGCGAGCCAGCGGATCAGATCGCAGAGATCGCGGCGCAGGAGGGGCTCACCACCGGTGAGGCGCACCTTTTCCACCCCGAGTTCGACGAAGATCCTCGCCAGGCGAGTGATTTCTTCGTAGGTGAGGAGCTGCTGGCGTTTGATGAACTCGAAGGCGGGGCCGAAGAGCTCTTTCGGCATGCAGTAGGGGCAGCGGAAGCTACAGCGGTCGGTGACCGAGATGCGCAGGTCGTGCAACCGGCGGCCCTGTTGGTCGCGGGGAGTCATGAGGAGATCTTAGCAGTCCGTGGTGAAAGTCGTCCGTCGGCGAGAACGAGGGATTTGGTCGTGAATCAAGGCGGAAAACCGGAGGCGAACCCGAGGTTCGTCGAGGATTTTCCAACGCAGAGTCACGGACAAAGAGCCGTTCGGAGCCAGGACGAGTTTCGCCACGGGCTGTTAGCGCGTGACGGTGCGGCTATCCGAGGTTTGTGCTGCCGGTCTCTAAACGATCGGAGCGAGTTAGTTGGGCAGCTCCAGGTTGAACTGGGGTCGGGGGAGGCTCTGGATGCAGCTTGAATCCAGATTTGTGGCCGAGTCTTGGTCGAGGAATTCTTGAACGATCCCCATGACGCAGCCGTCGGCAGCTCTGGCGACTCCGTGGCCTTGCCTCTCGACGATCAAGTGGCGGCCGTTGGGGAAGTTCTCGGCGGCTTGCTCGGCCCAGCGAGGGGGAGTGACCGGGTCGCGGCGGCCGGAGAGGAGGAGGATGGGGGCGTCGGAGTGGATGGGGAGGTTGTAGCCCTCGGCGATCTTCGCTCGGTCCCAGACGGCGCAGGCTTGTCGGTAGTCGCGGATCAGGTAGTCGGCCAGGAATGTGCCTTCGGTCGCCGGAACGATCTGGCTGTCCTCGATGAACGGTACTTCCTCCGCGCAGAGCACGGAGAGGTAGAGGCCGTGGGAGATGCCCTGGGCCAGAGCGTGCGCTCGCCGGTAGTAGCCGGTGGCGAATCGCGAGAAGTCATTGCGCTGGTAGGCGTCGTCGATCACGACCGGCATGTAAAGGGCGAATCGGTTGTTGTAGAGCATGCCTCGCACGGTGTAGCCGAAGTCCCCGAGGCTGTAGGTGATCTGCTGTTGTGTGCCGCCGGCGTCTTCGATGGTGACTTGTACCGGCCCGCGGCGGAGTCGGTCGACGAGGATGCGGAACTGATGGCGGACCTTGGGGAAGGCTTCGGCACAGCGCGCGGAACTCGCGCACTCGAAGAGGAGGTGGTCGAGGGCGCTTTGCGCGTCGTAGGCGTAGTTCAGCGGCGAGCGTTGGCCCACCGGGGTCACTCCCTCCAGGATGGCGCTTCGCGTCGCCTCGGGGTGGCGGCGCAGGTAGACCTGGGCGGCGCGGGTACCGTAGGAGAGGCCCCAGAGGTTGATTCGTTCGTAGCCGAGCCAGCGGCGCACGGTGTCGATGTCGTCGGCGTGGTGCGCGGTGGTGTAGAAGCGCAGGTCGGCGTGTTCCTCCAGCTGCTTGCGGCAGTGGCGAACGTGGTCGGGTTCGAAGATGTGACCGAAGTAGCGCTGGGCATCCTCATACGGCGCGCAGCCGAGATAGTTGGATTTGCCCGTGCCGCGTTGATCGAAGAAGACCAGGTCGCGCTGCTGGTTCACTGCGGCCAAGGCGGCAGCGAAGCCCGGCGCCACACCGGCCGCTCCTTGTCCCGGTCCGCCGGCGAGAATGAAGATGGGATCCGCCCGCCGCCTGTCCTGACCGGTCGCAGGTAGGACGACGATGTTGAGGTCGATCGTTCGCCCGCCGGCGCGCTCCAGATCTTCGAAGACGGTCAGCGTTCCACAGCGCGCATCGGGGATCGGCAGATCCTCGCCGCAGGGGC
>JAJRVQ010000130.1 GCA_024277255.1 Acidobacteriota bacterium
AAGAGGCTCGATAGCCTCCATGGAATCGCAAAGATAAAACGCAAACCGTCTGCCAGCCCGCTCAGCTCTGCCAGCCAGTGGAAAACAACAACCTGGATCTATCCTTAATGGACCGGGTTTCCGGCCGGACCTCTAGGATCTTGAATCGCTCTTCCCGCTCAGCATCTCGACACCGTTCGCCCGACCAAAACGCCTGTCGAAGGTCTTGACCGGCAGTGCATCAGCCTGTCGGGCGGACTCCAGAATCACGAAATCGGAGAAATCCGCATCCCCACGCTCGTACTAGGCAAGAGCCCGTCGGACTTCGTCTTCATCTTCGATCTTCACGCCATCCACGCTCAACAGGCGCGTTAGCGTTGAGGCTATGGTCTGAGCGTCGAAGCGGTAGGCGGTTCGCAAAACCCAAGACGTCTCGACCAGCACAACCTTCGAGAGAAAGGCTCCATCCTCTTCCAGGGCAGAGCGCCATGCAGCCTCTGCCAAGCGGCTCTGCTCAGGATCGTCTTCGACAACTAGGCGAACGACAACGTTGGTGTCAAGCGTCGCCACCCAGGGCTCCCTGGGCGATCGCCACCTCCATATCCTCTAGCGTAACGGGGGCGACATCCGCTGGGCGTCTCAGGCGGGTGGCAAGAAACTCGTCGAAGGAGATTCGCTCAGAAGAAGCTGATTCGGATTCAAGCGCGATTACCTCGACTCGCCTGCCCAGCATAGGCCGCAGCTTCGGCATCGCACCGGCTACGGCTTCGTCGACAGTCGTCTCAAATCTGATGGCGTTCATCTTGGATATCCTCCGCTGCTGGAGCCACGTTACCAGCTCCGCCTTCATTCAGCCTCGATTACACCATATCTGAGGCCCGACCCCGGCAGGCTCGCTTGCAGTCAGGCGGGTCAGTGGTTCAATACCGCCCCTGGGCATCAACTATCCCCTTTTAGAATCAATGGTTTGTGAGGGCCCGGCCGAAGGCTGGGTGGCTTTGGCGTTGGGGTGAGCAAACATTGAGCAAACAGGGGGTGGGGATGGGGGGCGTCACCCATTTCGCAAACCTGCACGACTTCGGCCTTGGGTCTTCCTTGCATCGCCGCCCCGATCGTCTCCCCCACCAGTTCGGAGGCCCGCAGCATTGGATCTGCCGCCAAGTGTGCGTAGCGAGCCGTGGTGATTGGTTGCGAATGGCCGAGGAGTTTTCCGATCATGGGCAGCGACAGACCCGAGGCAGCGGCGACGCTGGCAAAGCTGTATCTCAAGTCGTGCAGTCGCACATCCTCCAGGCCCGCTTTCGCTCTAATGCGGTACCAGGGTCGGGTCAGGCCGATCAGGTGCGAGCCTGGTTTGAGGCCAACGATGACGTAGGAGTTACCGGCAACTCGCTCGATCCCTGCCAGCACCTCCAGCGCAGCAGTATTGAGGTAGTTCGCCTGCCGGTCTTGCTGTCCGCCAGCCGCAAGCATCGGCGCTCAGTGTCCACCTCTGACCATCGTAGGGTCTTGATCTCGCCGGACCTCTAGACATCCGCGAGCCGCGTGAACCCGTCCGAGGACAGATACCGCTCGCGCTTCACCTCCCGGTAGCGCTGGATCTGTTTGCACGGGTTCGAGCCGTCTGGTCGCCATTCCTACAACTCCGCGAGTTGGAACGCCTTCGACAAGAGTGCCAACATTCGGTTCGCCTGATACGGCGTCTCCGCACATCGACGTGTGCAGCCGAACGATCTCGGCGCGGCTCACATCGGTGACCTTCCGCCTGCCGAGTGCAGGCAGGATGTGTAGGCGCCACATCCGCTCATCATTTCCAACGCCCATCCGCTTCTTGCGGACCTCGGCGTGTTCACTCATGTACCGGTCGCGCAGGTTCCTGCACCTTTGACCCGTCCCGCTGCCGAGGGGATTGAGTCTCTCAGAGGCCAACGGAGGGCGCGCGACGCCCGCCATGGACTCACCGGCCCCGGCAGATGCTGAAGGCCGGAACCAGTCAAATCCTGTAAGATCTAACAAACTGGAGTGAAGACATGAAGAATCTTGCTGCCCCTGGGGTCGCCGGCGCCGCGCCCCCCTCCCTTGCGTCTCCCGCTAACAGGCGTTGGCCCTTGCTTCTCGTCGCGTCGCTCCTGGTTCTGACCGGATCGATCTTCACCTCCTGTACCCCGTTTCCTTGGATCACGATCCAAGCGCCGCCCGAAGTGCTCATCGGCGAGGACTTCCACCTCCAAATCACCTTCCAGTCCGCCTTCGCCACCGGCTACGGTCCCTATGTCGACCTCTTCCTGCCCACCTTCGGGTTTGATGGCCCCGCCGCGGGCCCGTGCGACGGAATCACTTTCGTCCAGGTCAGCCCGGCGGCACCGGTGGCCACTCCGGTAACATTTGCCGCCCCCACTTGCGTGCCCGCTACCGCCGGGCGGGTCCATCCGCTCACCGGCGTACCAGTGGACAGCGCCTTCGATGCGTACCAGCTCGTGGTCCTCGAGCTGACCTTTTCCAACTTCGAGCCCAGCCCTCTGGAGCCGCCGGTGGTGCTCGACGTCACCGTGCACCTCAGCGACTTTGCCGACGTGCGTGGCAAACTCGACCCGGACGACTGCGACGCGGCGGGGCTCGACCTCGAGATCCTCGCCCGCGGTGGCTTCCGCTGGGGCGCCGACCCCCTGGACAACCCGGGCGTCGACCCGCCGGCGCCCATCCCTCCGCTGAACTCCTATCTGGCCAAAGCGACGGTGTCCCCGCGGGTCTTCTCGCTGGGCCATGAGGATCCGCTGAGCGCCAGCCCCGGCTCCTGCTTCGATGGCACCGACAACGGCGGCGACGGTCTGGTGGATTTCGCCGATCCCGACTGCGGGCGCAAGACCTACCTTGGGCCGGAGGACGAGACGGCCACCGGACCGACCTTCCCGCAGCGCTATCAGCTCAGCGTCGACGTCGCCAGCGGGCAGACGATCACCGATCTGGAGATCGTCGACGTGCTGCCGGCCGGAATGCAGTTCGTCGGTATCCAGTCGACCCAGGTGCGCCGGCCGGCCCTCACCCTTGCCACGCTCGGGCCTGCTTGCGGTCAGCCCGGCGTCGACTACGTGGCCTCCACCCCTTCCGGATCGAGCCCCGGCGGCACTCTCTCGATCACTATCTGCTCGGTCACCGGCACCCCGCAGCCCGATGACGTCGTGGTCGTTTTCGAGTTCTTCATTCCCCAGTTCGATGCCCTGGGCCAGCCTATTCTCAACCCCGAGACTTGTGAGCCCACACCGTTGACCAACGACGTATGGGCGCGGGGCAGGTGGATTCCCCTCGACCCCAGGGATCGCCCCGCTGACCCGGGCGAGCTGTGCGTCAAGAGCGACCGTACCGGCGCCGACCACGTTCTCTTCGCCAAGTGCGCAGCGATCCAGAAGTCGGTCGCGTTGGCCGACGACGGCGGAGCCTCCGGCGCCACTCCCGGTGATCGGCTACGTTACACGCTGGCCGTCCAGGTGTCCGATTATTTCCCGATGGGCGGCTTGCAGGTCGTCGACGTGCTCTCCGACGGCCAGAGCTTCGTCCAGCCACCCGCCCCCCACTTGGAGCAAGACGGCGATTTCACGGTTCCGGCCACGCTAGACGTTGCCACCAATGCCCCGGGCTGCGGCGAGACGACTCTCACCTTCGACCTTTCCAAGCAGCTGGTTGCCGGCAACCTCGACCCCGACGGCGTGGTCGCTGGTTGGTCGGGAGCCATCACTTTCGACGCCGTGATCGACAGCAACTTTGAATGCCCGCCGCCGGCCGGCGACACGAGCGTCGACAAGCACGACCCCTTGCCTAACCGGGTGCGGTTGCGAGGAAAAGTCTATAACGACCTGGATGGTCAGCCGACCGGCGTGATTGCTCAGGACGGCAGTAGCGCGGAGACAGTGATCGTCTCGCGGGCGCTGGAGAAGACGATCTACGGCGTTTGGCGCCACCCGGCGAGCCAACCGGAGATCCCGCCCGCCAATCTTGACATCGCGGCCGGCGACGGCGTGGTCTACCGCCTGCGCTATCCGCTTCCATCGTGCGACGCGGAGGCAATGGACATCCGCGACTACCTACCCAAACCGGTGCTCGATGTCGGCCGACCGAACCTGGCTTCGTCCGCTTGGCCGTGGGACGACTCCGGAGTCTTCGATTGCAGCGACCCGGCCAACTTCCCGGCGCCGCTGTCCGGCTTCCCGGCGCCGCTGTCGGGCACCGTGCAGTACGGTCCGGACCACACCGGTCCGCAACTCGCCAACAGCAGCAACTGCACCGGTCTGGTCAGTTCCGACGAGAGCACCAACACCCTGCACTTCGTTCCCGGCACCGTGCATGGCCCGGACGACGCCCCCTGCGTGATCGATCTCCTATACACCTTGGAGGCGACCTGCGACCCCTTCGCCGACGGCTTGTTCCTGAGCAACCGGGCGATCGAGTGCGAGGGCAACTCCTTCTCTCATTCCCCGCGCGTCTGCCAAGAGGCCTCGGCGCGGTTCCGCTATGTGGCTCCCAAACTAAAGCTTTCCAAAGGCGTGGTCTCCGCCTGCTGCGCTTTGGAAGGGTTCGAGCAAGAGGAACCCGACCCCGTGAACATCAACCTTCGCCGAGGTCCCGCCATTCGGCTTTGCGGCGGGGCCACCGGCGTTCTCGCCCCCTCGCCTCCGGCGCCGGTCTCTTTCACCGAGCCCGGTAGCGCCTGTCCCCGGTTTTCCCAGCCGATCACCTCCGCGGCACTCGCCTCCTCACCGATCGCCAGCAACCTCCAATCGGGCATCGACCCAGGCGGGTTCGTGACCTTCGCTCTCGTCGTCGAAAACCTCGGCCATGATCCGGACGGCGCCTTCGATGTCGCGATCGAGGATCTGTTGCCCTTGGGCCAGGGCTTCGATCTGGCGGGAGGCCAGGACGGAATCCACCTGTGCATCACCGACGGCACCGGAACACCGCTTCCCTACACCGGCGGCCGCAACGGCAACCAGCTCGACCTCAAGCTGGACGACCCCGGCGCCGCCTCGGCGCCACCAGGATCGCTCGCTTCGATCGACGCCGCCCCGGGAACCAATCTGGCGGTCATCACCTACGACCTCAAGCTTTCTTCCGATGTGGCGGTCGGTAGCTGCCTCGAGAACCAAGCGGCCATCACCCACTATCGCTCCCAAGCCTGTGACCAGAACCTCGCCGAGGCGGGCTTCGGGGGACCGCGGACCGCCGCGGCCACGATCTGCCGCAACCCCGAGCCGGCCAAGCGGGTCGCCGCCACCTCGGAGAGCCATACGCCCCACGGCGAACTGGCGATCGGTGAGATCGTGCGCTATCGCCTGGAAGTGGTGCTACCCGAAGGAACCACCAACTTTCTAAAGCTGGTCGACACCCTACCGCCGGGGCTCCAGCTCCTCGACCCAACCCCTAGTCCACGAGTGGCGCCTCCCGGTTTAGCACTGGCGGTGATGGCGGATGCAGCGCCTACTCTTCCAGCGTGGCTAGCGAATGGCTTCGCCGGGCCGGCGGCTCTTCCCGCGCCGCTCACCTCGCCGCCGGCCGTGACCCTGCCCGTACCGGTGCCCACCAATCTCTTCACGGTCACCGGCGACCCGCTGGGCGGGGGGCAAACCGTGACCCTCGATCTCGGTGCGATTGGCAACAACGACCGAGATTGCAACGATGAGATCCTCGTCGTCGAGCTCAATGCCCTGGTGCTCAACGCCGTGGGCAATGATGCGGGCGTCAGGAGAACGAACCGGTTCCATATCGCGATCGGTAAGAAACACGCGACCAAGACCTTGCACGCTCCGCCGATCTCTCACACCCTCGTCGAGCCCCGCTTGAGCCTGAGCAAGACGCTGGCCTCGGCTCCCCCGAGTCCGGGGCTAGGCTCCCAGCTCACCTACACCCTGACCTTCACCAATACCGGTACGGCCACCGCTTTTGAAGCACGGCTCCACGACCGGCTACCGAGCTGTCTGAAAGTGGTGCCCGGCTCGGTCCAGCTCTCCGAGAGCGGCGGCGCCACCGGCGCCGTGCCCCTGATGACGGGAAAGATCGTCGGAGTGACCGGCGCCACGGTGCCCGTGGGCGGCACCGTGACGGTGACTTTTAGCGCCGAGATCACCTGCAAGAAACCCACCTGCGACACCACCACCAACGACGCCTTCGTCATTTGGACCAGCCTGCCTGCCACCGGCACCCTACCCAACCCCACCGGTTCGCGGCCGCCCGGCAGCTCCGGGGCGCCGGACGGCGAGCGCACCGGTGCCGGCGGCGTCAACGACTATCGCTCAACGGCGTCGGCTCAGGTGCCGTTTCTGTGCACCGTATGCCCGGGCGAGGGCGATCCCTGCGTCCACTATCTGATGAAACCGTACGTGAGCTATTGCTCTCGCTACGCCGGAAACTGCGGCCCGGACGAGATCTACTTCGAAAACGAGTGCGGCTGCGGCTGCCGCTGCGTGGAGCCTTCGCCTCCCGACCTGACCATCGAGAAATCCATGACCGATGCCTTCCTGGTCGCGGGCAAGCCCCAGGCCCGGTACAGCCTGACCATCACCAACCTCGGACCGGGGGCCACCCAAGGCGCCATCACCGTGACCGACAAGCTGCCGCCGGGATTCCGCTTCGTCTCCGGCGGTGGCGGCGGTTGGAACTGCACCGAGCCCGCACCGGGGCAGATCACCTGCACCCACCCCGGCACCCCACCGCTGGCCCCCTTCGCCTCGGACACCGTGGTGGTGGAGGTCAAGCTCGACCCGTCCAGCAGTATTGGGGACTGGTTTGGCAGCGACCTCGTCAACTGTGCCGGCGTACGCACGCTTGGAGAGGTGCGCCTCGACAACAACGAGGACTGTCTCACCCAGCCTTGCCCGAACCCGGACGATATCGATGCCGGCCTGCTGCCCGCCTTCCTCGCCACCTGCAAAGCGACCGGGATCTGCGACCCGGCCCTCTGCCGCGACATCGACCCGGCGATCTGTGGCGGCCTGCCGTTCCCTGCCGAGTGGTTCTGGTCCCCGTGCGGCTGCGGCTGCCGAGAGGTCTTCTTTCCCCGCGCGCTCCCACCCGGGAGCACGGAGGATCCAACTCCCCTGTTGACCGGCGGCTCCGACTTGGTCGTCCCCGGTTCCATCGCTTGCGCCTGCGGCAACTTCCCCGACGAGGAAACGCGAGCCTCCCTGCTTCTCGACGGGGCCGCCCTCGGAACGCCGGTCACCGCCTCACAGTCCTCGCTTCAGGTGAAGCTTCCCGCCGATCTCGCCCTCGGTGGGCACCGCGTGATCGGGCGCCCCGAGGCCGGCTTTGGCGCAAGCGAGGCGTGGAGCTTCGAAGCGATTGAAGTCCAGGCCAGCCTCGATCAGAGCGAACTGCGGCGCGGCGGGTCGACCGAGATGCGGCTGACCGTAGTGGGCACTGAGAAACCGGTGTCGATCCGCATGATCAACCGCTCTCCGGAGGGCATCGCCTTGGAGGGCGGCGACGAGCAGACTCTCAGCACTTCCGGCGGGCCGGACAACTCGGTGAGCCGCACGGTGCGCGGACTTCGACCCGGCGGCTTTGACCTGCGTTGGGAGCTCGACCTGCCGGCCTGCCCCTGTGCCGAGGAGGACCAGGCAGAGCCGGAGATTCCGTGAGGCCCTTCGGCAGCAGAGGGTAGAGTCGACGGTGGGCGCGGTAGCTGTAGGTCGGGCCTAAAGGATGAGGGGCTCAGAGAGTCCACGTCGACATTCAAACTGAGGCTGGGCGGCTGGGGATCTTGCGAACACTCGAAGAATA
>JAJRVQ010000131.1 GCA_024277255.1 Acidobacteriota bacterium
AATCTCAACCTCCGCAAGGCGGGCCGCAGCCGTGTACTCGCCGATCTCGGCCTCTTCCTGGAGCACAGCGTCGACCGAGGTTCGCGGGTGATGATCGCCATCCACGGCCGGGAAGGGCTGCATCCGCTCCTCGCGCCGACCGATGACAAGGCCAAGATTGCCCAGGCCCTCGCACTCGTCCAAGAGACGACCGCCGAAGGGTTCCGCCTCGATCTCGAGCGACAGGCGACTCTGCGGGAAATCCGGGACATCTTCACCAAGTACAACAACCTTCCCGTCCGGGTCGACCAAGGACCTTGCGAGATGGGCGAGACCGAACTCAACTTCGCGGTGGAGAACTATGCTCGCAACGCCATGGCCAACAACGAGGTCGCGGCCAAAGCCATGTCGATCCTGATCGGCGCGCTGGCCGGATGGCCCGGCTTGAAGTCGGTGATCTACGTCAGCGACGGCCTTCCCCAGTTCGCCGGTACCGACCTGTTCTCCTACATCGCCGATATCTGTCCGCAATCCAGCTCGCGCTTCCTGGCCAACTTCAACCGCTTCGACACCAGTCGCATTTTTGACCACATCACCCAACAAGCCAACGCCAACCAGGTGACTATTCACGCCCTGGAGGCGCGCGGATTGACCAACTACTCCAGCAGTTCCGTGGTCAGCGAAGGAGCCTTCAGCGATCGCACTTTCACTCCCAGCGCCGGCAACGATCGAATCCGCACCGCCAATTTGCAGAGCACCCTCTTCCAACTTGCAGAAGACACCGGCGGCAGGGCGGTGTTCAACGCCAATGACTTCGCCGTCGCTCTCGAAAAGATCGGCTCCGATACGCGCAATTATTACTCACTCGGCTTTACCACCCGCCAGCGCGGTGACGGACGGGTCCACCGGCTGCGGGTCGAGGTGGTGAACCCGAAGATCCGTCTGCGTCACCGCCGGGCATACCGCGACAAGCCGGTCGAAGAGACCTTGGTCGAGCGCACTCTCGGCGCCCTGGTTTTCGACCTTGAGGACAACCCGCTGGGGGCCAAGATCGAGATTACCCAGGTGCCGACCGAGGCAGGCGGCTCCGAGGTCCGCCTGGCCATCCGCATCCCGCAGGACAAGCTCGCCCTACTACCGGCGGCGGATCACCGCGAAGGCAGGCTGCGCCTGGTGCTGACCGCTCGCGATGCCGACAACAAGCTGTTGCCGATGAAGCAAAAGCAGGTTCCGGTGGTCGCCGTAGGAGGCGACGCCAGCGACGGCAACGGCGAGGCCCATCTCGAAATCGGAATCGACCTGGCACCGGGCAGCCACGAGCTGGTCCTGGCCATCCGCGACGAAGTCACCACCTCGACCTCATATCTGCATCGCACCGTCCAGGTCGGCCCACCGAGTCCAGCCTCCGCCGAAAAGGTCGAGGGATAGCACCATAGGTAGCACTGTGGAGAGAGGTTCTCACCGGAACAAGAATTGCAGGATAGCTCTCATATCCTAGATCTGTAGCTAGAAGGGAGCGCTCGGATGATTCGAAAGTCGGCTTCACTCCTCACCCTCGCCCTGTTTATCGTCCTCTCTCCCGCGGTACCGACCGCTGCCGAGGACACCATGGTGGCTGAGGAGACCCTGCCCCAGCAGAACACGCCGCAGGCGTCCAGTCTCTTCTCCGAGTCGGTCGCGGTACGCGTGGTCAACGTCGAAGTCTTCGCCACCGACAAGAAGGGTAACCCGGTACAAGGGCTGACTTCGGAGGACTTCGAACTCTACGAGGACGGCCGGAGAGTCGAGATCTCCCATTTCTTCGCCGCCTCCGACGAGACCTCGGCGCCCGCGGCGGCGAAGCCACTGCCCCCCGTCGAACCTCTGGCACTACCGGAGGTGAAAGCCACAACTCCAAGGCTCGATCCCAACAAGGTTCCGAGTGTGGTGGCCTACATCGATAACCTCAACCTGCGCAAGGGCGGCCGCAAACGAGTTCTCGCCGACTTGGCCACCTTCTTGGAGGACAGCGTCGACCATGGCTCGCGAGTGATGATCGTGGTCCACGATCGCGGAGGGCTGCGCCCGATTCTCGCGCCCACCACCGACAAGGGCCGGATTGCCGAATCTCTCGCCGCCATCGGCAAGACGACCGCCGAAGGATTCCGCCTCGACCTTGCGCGGCGCGGCGCGATGACGGAGATCAGAGACATTCTCCTCAAGTACGTCAACCGCTCCGGTCGCGTCGAGGAAGAGGCCTGCGAGTTGGGTGAACAGGAACTCAATTTCGCCGTCGAGGACTTTGCGCGCAACGCCATCGCTCACAACGAGATCACCGCCAACGGACTGTCGATCATGGTCGGTGCGCTGGCCGGGTGGCCCGGTTTGAAGACGGTGATCTACGTCAGCGACGGACTCCCTCAATTCGCCGGCACCGACCTCTTCTCCTACGTCGCGGATCTGTGCCCGGAATTCGGTTCGCGCTTCCTGACCAACGCCAACCGCTTCGACTCCAGCCGCATCTTCGACCACATCACCCAACAAGCCAACGCCAACCAGGTCACCATCCACACGCTGGAGGCCCGCGGCCTGACCACCTTGTCGATCGACTCGGTGGAGAGCGAGGGGTCCATTCGGATCACCAACATCCAAGGCGACGCGGACCAAACGGCGGACGACTCGGGGAGCTTTACCGGCCGCCGATTCACCCCCAGCCCCGGCAACGACCGAATCCGCACCGCCAACCACCAGAGCACCCTCTTCCAGCTGGCGGAAGACACCGGCGGTCGGGCGGTGCTCAACGCCAACGATTTCGCCCTCGATCTCGAAAAGATCGGCGCCGACACCCGCAACTACTACTCGCTCGGCTTTACCGCCCGGCAGCGCGGCGACGGGCAAGTTCATCGGCTCCGGGTCGAAGTGCTGAACCCCAAGATCCATATCCGTCACCGCCAGGCATACCGCGACAAACCGGTCGAGGAAACCTTGGTCGAGCGCACCCTCGGCGCCCTCATCTTCGACCTCGAAGACAACCCGCTGGCGGCGAGGATCGAGATCACTCAAGCGCCGAGCGAAGCGGGCGGTTCCGAGATCCGCCTGCAAATCCGCATCCCGCAGGACAAGCTCGCCCTGCTGCCGGCGGCGGAGCACCGCGAAGGCAGGCTCCGCTTGGTGCTCACCGCCCGCGATGCCGACAACAAGATGTTGCCGATCAAGCAGAAGTACATTCCGGTTCTCAGCGTGGACAACAACGGCGAGCAGAGCAGCGGCGAGGCGCAACTCGAGATCGGCATCGATCTGCCGCCGGGGGCGCATGAACTGGTGCTCGCCATCCGCGACGAGATCACCGCCTCGACCTCATATCTGCGCCGCACCGTCCAGGTCGACGGCTGAGTCCACCACCGAAACCTGGAGCGAGTAGATCTCCCCGAAGATTGGATGGAGATCCGCTTCGACGCCCAATTCCAACCGCTCGCCGGCTGCCGCCAGCGCCGCCTCTCCCCCGCCGGGCGGGGGCTGCCAGACAAGGTGCAGCCGATTGAGTCCCCGGCGCAGATGGCGGGCCGGCAGCTCGAAGGTCTGGCGGGACCAGCGAGCGGAAACCTCGACCTCACCCACCGGTTCTCCGTTGAGTTCCAGTCGAACGGTAGCGACAAGACGGCTGGCGAGTCCGGCGATCGGCGGCAGGCGGAGGGTGGCGCGAAGCCGGAGCGCCGACCGGCCATCCCACGGTAGATCGAAGGAGGTCCGCGGCCAGACACAACGCAGCATCGCTCGCTCGGGCCGCTGCGGAGCGGCCATCGCCTCGGGGTACAACCGCTCCACCGGCTCGGCGAGGTAGAAGCCGGGAACAGCCAGCTCGATGGGACGACAAGAGCGAGCCGCCCGGTGGGTGAGAATCACCGTCTCGATCTTGTCCGCGGCGGCCGGCTGAGCGCCCTCACCACGGCGCAGAACCGACATCATGGCGGCGAACAACTCGCCGTCGAGCGCCTGCCAGCTCCAGCCATGCTGAAAGCCCACCACTGCGGAAGAAGCCGGTACCGGAGGAGAGGCCAGCACCGCCTGCTGCGCGGCGCTCAGCAACTCCGGCAAGGGTGCGCAGCGAGCGCTGGCCAGATCGACCATGGTGGCGGCGATCCCCGGCCACGAGCGCAGAGCCTCCCGGCACCAGTGGCGCAACAGCTCCGCCTTGTGCGCCCCGCCGGCGAGGCGATGGGCGGTGTGCACGGCGGCGCCCAGTTTGGCCACCGCCTCGATCTGTGGTGAGGGCGCTTCGACGGCCGCTTGCTGGAGGATCTCATCCCAGCTCACCCTCTTCGCCCGCACCGCTCCCCTCACCTCGGAGCCGGCAGCCAACACGGTACCGGCGGTCGCCGCCATCGCCACCTCGATTCCCTCCGCCGTCAGGTGGCAGTAGTCGAGGAACATGCGGCGCCCCGGCAGAGGATCGCCGGTGTGGCGAGAGAAGATCTCGACCAGGTCGACGGTGGCGAAACCGTGCTCATCGGCGGTCTGGGTGAGGAGACGACGCACGCCGCGGGTCACCCGTGGCGAGGGAAGGAAGGCAGCTGTCGGGTAGCCGTCCGCGTCCACTTCGCGGCGGCAGACCGCGGTTGCAGCCTCCACGGCAGCCTTCGCCGGCTCGCCCGATTGCACATGGGCCGAGGCCATCAACCGGTGCGCGGTGGGATTGGTGCCGCCGTCCAGCGCCACCATATCCACTGCCAGCCGGCCTGCTTCGTCCCAGCGCTTCGCGGCCAGAGCTTGGCGGGCTCGCCGGTAGAGTTCGTACCAGGAGGCGCAACCCTCCCCGGGCAACCAGGCCACCGGCTGGCGCGCCGGCCAGTCGGCGAGGTTGACCTCCGGCATCACCACCACCACCGCGACCCCCTCTGCGGCGGCCAGTTGCGCGATGCGCGCCATGGCGGCGCGAACCTGGCGCGCCAGCCCCTTGCCGGCCAGTTCGACCGGCCCGCTCAACCCGCCGCTGCGCAAGCCCAGTCCCACGCGCTGGCGCCAGCGCACGGCGGGAGCGTAGGGCTACAGCTCAGCCGTCTCCAGGAGTGGCCAGTTGTTGCCGGCGAAGAAGACCGCGACCTGTGGCGCCAGCTGCAGCGAGGCCTCGAAGGTATCGACCATCGAGGCCAGCCGCTCGTTGGTCCTGGCCAGATCGATCACTTCCCACTTGTCCGCGCCGGCAGCGTTGAGCTGGCCTTCGAGTACCCGCGCCGGCGTGTGCCACGGGGCATACAGATAGCCCGCCGCGACCGATTCGCCGAAGAAAACGACCCGCCGGCAGCCCTCCTCCGGCCGTTGACCAAACCTGCGCCGGGCCGCATAGTGATCGCCCAATGGCGATGGCTCGGGTCGCTCCCAGATTGGCTCGCCGGCGCCCTCGACCGGCTTCCAGATGCTGATCGGCCGTGGTTTTCCGTCTGTGACGGCAGCCCCGGTCGGGTCTGCGATGGGGAATCCAACCGGGGCTCTGAGCAGTCCGGAGAGTTGCATCAGGCGAACGAGACGCAGACCGCCCTCGCCGCTCAACCCTCGCGCCAGCTCCTCGCACAGCTCGCGGCGCGCATCGCGATCACCGAGACTCACCGGTCACCCTCCACCATGGCCGCCCGGAGACTACCCATCAGACGAAGCTGTAGAGGTTGTGGTTAACCGAACCGCCGGAACGCTCGAACGCCGCCGGCCGGGAGGAGCGCAGCAGCCGCGCCAGCGCCGGCCAGGATTCAGGGAGGGCCGAACGATCGAGCAGGGAGTCTTCGATCACCAGGGCGTCGAGACCACTGACCGCGAAGCAGCTCAGTGCATCCACCGGCGTGCAGACGATCGGTTCACCCCGCACGTTGAACGAGGTGTTGAGCAAGATCGGGCAACCGGTGCGTCGCTCGAAGGCATCGAGCAGAGCGGCGAAGCGTGGCGACACCCGGCGGTCGACCGTCTGCGGGCGGGCCGAACCGTCGACATGGGTCACCGCCGGCAACGACAACGGCGAGCGCACCGTGCAGGTTTCCAACATGAAGGGCGAAGGCCCGGCGAGGTCGAAATGGTCCCCCGCCTTCTCCGCTAGAACCGCCGGCGCGAACGGACGAAAGGATTCCCGCTGTTTGATCGCGGCATTGATCCGATCCCTCATCTCGGCCAGCAGCGGCGAGGCGAGAATGGAACGCCCGCCGAGCGCCCGCGGCCCGTGTTCCATACGGCCCTGAAACCAGCCGACCACCTGGCCGGCGGCAAGCCGTGTCGCCACCTCCTCCAGCAGTTCGTTCTCGCGGCCCAAGAAGTCCTCCCGAGCCAGCCCGGTGGAATCCAGCAGGCGGCAGATCTCATCCGCCGGCCAGGAGGGTCCTAGAAAGAGGTGGCGTTGCGCAGTCGATCTGTCCGCCCCCGTCCGCGGACGTTCGCCGCTCAGCTGGACGTGGGCCAGCGCCGCGGCACCCAGACAGCCTCCTGCGTCGCCGGCCGCCGGCTGCACGAAGATTTCGGAAAACGGTCCTTCGCGGCGGATGCGTCCGTTGGCGACACAGTTGAGGGCAACACCCCCGGCCATACAGAGCCGCCGCGAGCCGGTGACTCGCGCCAGGTAGTCGACCTTGGCCAGGAGGACCCGCTCCAAAGTCTGCTGAAGGCTGCGCGCAATGTCCTGGTGGTGAGACTCGATCGGCGAGGTGGCGAGGCGGGCAGGATGGCCGAACAGCTCGCACAAGCGCTCGGAGTACATCCGCTTGCCACCGAGGAAGTCGAAAAACTCCATGTCGAGTTCGAACTGCCCACCCGGAGCGTCGAAGAGCAACCGCTCCATCTCGCCGAGAAATCTCGGCCGTCCGTACGGAGCCAGCCCCATGACCTTGTACTCGCCGCTGTTGACCCGGAAGCCGAGATAGGCGGTGATCGCCGAGTAGAGCAAGCCCAGCGAATGGGGGAAACAGACCTCTTCGAAGAGGTCGAGGGTGGTGCCCTCGCCCTGGCCGTAGGTGGTGGTCGCCCACTCACCGACGCCGTCGACGGTCATCACCGCGGCCTGTTCAAAGCCCGAAAAATAGTAGGCGCTGGCGGCGTGGGAGGCGTGGTGATCGAAGGTCAGCAGCTCACCATCCCAGCCCAGCCGTTGGCGGATCGCACGCTCGGGCTGGAGGGCGTCGAGCCACGGCAGATCGACCGCGCCCGACTTCACCTGCCCGGACCACAGCTGCCGCGCCAGCTTGTCGACCGGCGACTCGTAGTAGGCCACCGCGTCGAGATCGACCGGATCGAGACCGGCTGCGCGCAGGCAGTAGCGGAAGGCCTGCACCGGCAGGCCGGAGTCATGCTTAAGCCGCGAGAAACGCTCCTCCGCGGCCGCCGCGTCCAGTTCGCCGTCGCGCAGCAGGCAGCATGAGGAGTCATGGTAGAAGGCCGAGATCCCGAGGATGTTCACGTCGCGGCAACTTTATTCGATCCGCTCGACCTGAAGTAAAGTCGAGCGGCCGATGGGGAGCAGAGTGAACAAGGCGGTCGTGCTGGCGGCGGGCCGTGGAAGCCGAATGCGGCAACCGATTCCAGGGCTTCTGTTGAGCGCCGCACAAGAGGCGGCGGCCGATAGCGGCTGCAAGGCCCTGGTGCCGGTGCCCTGCCACCCCTTCCTCGACTACGGCTTGAGCGCGCTGGCCGAGGCGGCCATCTCGCGGGTCTGCGTGGTGACCGGCCCGGAGCACGATCGGCTGCGACGCCACTGCCAGCGGCGCTCCGATGACCGGCTACAAATCGAGATGGCGGTGCAGGCCGAGGCGCGCGGGACGGCCGACGCTCTGCTCGCCGCCGAGAGTTTCGCCGGCGGCGACCCCTTCATCCTGCTCAACTCGGACAACTACTACCCGCCGCCGCTGCTGCGCCAGCTGGCCGGGCTCGGCGGGCCCGGCCTGGTGACTTTGGATCGTTCCCGCACCCTCGCCCAGCGCAGCGGCAACCTCGATGAGCGCAAGTTGAACGGCTACGCGGCGGTGCTCACCGACAGCGGAGGCATGCTGAGCGACGTGATCGAGAAACCATCGCCGGAAGTGTGGCGGTCGCTGCCGGAACCGGTGTTGGTGAGCATCAACGCTTGGCACTTTTGCCCCTCGATCTTCACCGCCTGCCGAAGGATCGAGCCCTCGTCGCGCGGCGAGATCGAGTTGCAGAGCGCCGCCTTGCATTCTCTCCATCACTCGGACGAGATCTACCGCGTCGCCGTCTCGCACGCCGCGGTGCTCGACCTCTCGTCGCGCGCCGACATCCCCGCGGTCGCGGCGGCGCTGGCGGCAGTCGAGATCGCCTGGTGAGCGACTCCTTCTCGATCTTCGTGCCCGGCCGCATCGAGGTCCTGGGCAAACATACCGACTACGCCGGCGGCCGCAGCCTGACCTGCGCCATCGACCGTGGTTTCCGCGCCACTGTCCAGCCGCGCGGCGATGCAGTGCTGCGCATCGTCCCGCAAGACCGTGCGCCGGTGGAGATGGCGATCTCGGCCGATCTCGCGCCCCGGCCGGGCCACTGGTCCGACTATCCGCGGACCGTCGTTCGACGGATGGCCGCCAACTTCTCCGCCCCGTGGGTCGGTGCGCAGGTCGACTTCACCAGCGACCTGCCGCCGGCCGCCGGGTTGAGCAGTTCGAGCGCCCTGGTGACTCTGACCTGGCTGGCGCTGGCGACCTGCAATCGACTGGCGCAGCGGGAAGAGTACGAGCGGGCCATCCGCGGTCGCGAAGAGCTGGCCGACTACCTCGGCTGCGTCGAAGGTGGTCGGCCCTATGGCTCCCTGGACGGCGAACCGGGGGTCGGTACCGAGGGCGGTAGCCAAGACCATGTCGCCATCCTCTGCGCCCGGCCCGGTCAACTGCGCCAGTACCGCTATCGCCCGGTTCAATTCGAGCGTGCCGTCACCCTGGCCGCCGACTTGACCTTCGCCGTGGCCAGCAGCGGGGTGGCCGCCGCCAAGACCGGCGCCGCGCGGGAGCGGTTCAACCGGCTCTCCCGCGCCACCGCCGAGGCCGCCGCCCTCTACCGCCGCGCCACCGGCTCGCGGGCGCCGAATCTAGGCGCCATCCTCGCCGCCGATCCGGGTGCCGAGCGCGACCTGCTAGCCCTGCTCGCCGCACAACCCGGAGAACGCTCCTCGATTCGCTGGCAAGTCGAGCGCTGCGCCGCCTTCTGCGAGGAGAGTGAGCACATCGTGCCCCAGGCTGGCGAGGCGCTGGCCCACGGCGATCTGGAGGCATTCGGGAAGTGGGTCCGCCGCTCGCAGCAACTGGCGGAACTCCTGCTGCGCAACCAAACCGCGGAGACGATCCGACTCGCCGCCGGCGCCCGGCGGCTGGGCGCTCACGCCGCCTCGGCCTTCGGCGGCGGCTTCGGCGGTTCGGTCTGGGCCTTGATCGATAGCCGGCGGCGGGAGGAGTTCCTCGCCGCCTGGCGCCGCGACTATCTCCGTCGCTTCCCCCACCATGGCTCCAGCGCCTGCTTCTTCGCCACCGGCGCCGCCCCGCCGGCAGCCATCCACTACAATCCGCCCTGAAACCCGTTGTCCGCTTTCAATACAGTTGAGAAGAGGGGCCTTCGATGATCCTCGAAGTGATCGATTTCGCCGTCCTCGGCGGCTACTTCGCCGTCATGCTCGCCGTCGGTCTGTGGGCGGCGCGGCGCGCCGGCACCAGCAGCAGCGAGTTCTTCCTCTCCGGTCGCTCGATGCCCTGGTGGTTGCTCGGCATGTCGATGGTCGCCACCACCTTCTCGACCGACACGCCGAACCTGGTGGCGGACATCACCCGCAAGAACGGGGTGGCGGGTAACTGGGTCTGGTGGGCCTTCCTGCTCACCGGCATGCTGACCGTCTTCGTCTACGCCCACCTCTGGCGCCGCTCCGGGGTGACCACCGACATCGAGTTCTATGAGTTGCGCTACAGCGGCAAGAGCGCCGCCTTCTTGCGCGGCTTTCGCGCCGTCTACCTGGGCGTGTTTTTCAACGTCATGGTGATGGCGACCGTCACCCTGGCGGCGATCAAGATCGGCGGTGTTCTGTTCGATTCCAGCCCGTTGGCGACGGTCGCCGTCGCCTCCGTCGTCACCCTGGTGATCAGCACCGCCGGCGGGCTGCGCAGCGTCCTCTTCACCGATCTGCTGCTCTTCATCGTCGCCATGACCGGAGCCGTGGTAGCGGCGATCGTGGCCCTCGGCGACCCACGGGTCGGTGGTCTTACCGCTCTCATCCACCATCCCAACGTGGCCGGGAAGCTCTCCTCCTTGCCCGATTTCTCCGATCCGGCCCTCTTGGTGCCGCTCTTTCTGGTGCCGCTGGCCGTGCAGTGGTGGGCCTCGTGGTATCCGGGCGCCGAGCCCGGCGGCGGTGGCTACATCGCTCAGCGCATGCTGGCCGCTCGCAACGAGAGCCACGCGGTGGGAGCGACCTTCTTCTTCAACGTCGCCCACTACGCCTTGCGTCCCTGGCCGTGGATCCTGGTGGCCTTGGCCTCGCTGGTCATCTTTCCGGACCTGGACTCGCTGGCCCGTGCCTTCCCGCACGTCGACGCCGCGATCATCAACGACGATCTCGCCTACCCGGCGATGCTGACTCTCCTGCCCCACGGCCTGCTGGGCTTGGTCGTCGCATCGCTCGCCGCCGCCTATATGTCGACCATCTCGACCCACCTGAACTGGGGCGCCTCCTACATGACGCACGACATCTATCGCCGCTTCATCAGGCCGCAGGCGACGGAGCCGGAGTTGGTGCGCGCCGGACGATGGTCGACGGTGACCTTGATGGTCCTGGCGGCGCTGCTCGCCCTGGCGCTGCAGAATGCACTCCAGGCTTTTCAGATCTTGCTCCAGATCGGCGCCGGCACCGGTCTCTTGTTCATCCTCAGGTGGTTCTGGTGGCGGATCAACGCGTGGAGCGAATTGGTGGCGATGATCGCCTCCTTCGCCGTCGCACTCGGCTTCTTCGCCAGCCACCGCTGGGGTGAGAGTCGGCTGGAGAACTGGCAAGAGCTACTCATCGGCGTCGCCGTCACCACTCTGTGCTGGCTGCTGGCCACCTTCTTCAGCCGCCCCACCGAGGAGGCGACCCTGCGTCGCTTCTATCGTCTGATTCAACCCGGCGGCCCCGGCTGGAAGTCACTCGTGGCCCGCGCCCAGCGCGCGGGAGAGCCGCTCGAACCCGAAGGCGCCAAATGGGCGATCGGCGACGCCCTGGGAGCGATGATCTCCAGCACCGGGCTGGTCTACCTCATCCTCTTCGGCACCGGGGATCTGCTGTTCTGTCGTTGGCGCGGCGCGGCCTTCAAGGCCTTCGATGCCATCGTACTCGCCGCGCTCCTGGTTTTCTTCTGGCAGCGACTGCACGCCAGCCGTAGCCGCGGCGCGGAGACGAACGCACAATGCACCACCGACTCGCCATAGGAGCACAATGATGGCCGACTCCACCAACCGTCGCGACTTCATCAAAGGGGCCCTGGTCACCGGCATTGGCCTGGGCACCGGTGCGGTGGGCAGCGCCGCACCCGCACTTGACGGCAGCGGGAAACAAACCGCGGGGCACCAGCTGCCCGCGGCGCCAGCCTCCTACCGGACGGCGGCGGGCTTTTCAGCTCCGCCGCTCGAACGGCTGCGCATCGCCTTCGTCGGCACCGGTTTGCAAGGGGGCAGCCACGTACAGAACTTTCTCCGCATCGACAAGGTCGACATCGTGGCGCTGTGCGACATCGACGAACTGCGGGCGCGCGAGGTGCAGGGCTGGATCACCGAGGCCGGCAAGCCGGCGCCCGATCTCTACACCCGAGGTGAGACCGACTACAAGCGGCTTTGCGAGCGCGGCGATATCGACCTGGTCCTCAACGCGCCCCCCTGGCGCTGGCACGTTCCGATCTGCGTCGAGGCGATGGAAAGTGGCCACCACGTGGCGGTCGAAGTTCCCGCGGCCTACACCCTCGATGGCTGCTGGCAGCTGGTCGAGACCGCCGAGCGGACCGAGCGCCATTGCGTAATGCTGGAGAATTGCTGCTACGGGCGCAGCGAGTTGATGGTCCTACGCATGGTCAAGGCGGGCCTGCTGGGCGAGATCCTGCACGGCGAGTCGGCCTACATCCACGATCTGCGCGCGATCAAATTCAGCGACGCCAACGAGGGCCTCTGGCGGCTCGAACACTCCGCCCGGCGCAACGGCAACCTCTACCCCACCCACGGCCTCGGACCGGTGGCGCAGTGCATGGACATCAACCGCGGCGACCGCTTCGACTACCTGGTGTCGATGAGTTCGCCGGCCCGCGGGCTCAACCTCTACGCCCGGGAGCACCTCGATGCCGGCGATCCGCGGCGCCATCGCAACTACATCCTCGGCGACATGAACTCCAGCCTGATCAAGACCAAACTCGGCCGCACCATCCTCCTCCAACACGACACCACCAGCCCCCGCGTCTACAGCCGCCTCGACCTCGTCCAGGGCACCCGCGGCACCTTCGCCGGCTTCCCCGACCGCATCCACATCGAGGGGCGAAGCGACGCCCACCGCTGGGAAGAGATGGAGCACTACCGCGAAGAGTGGGACCACCCCTTGTGGCGCCAGCTGGAAAAGGAGGCCGCCGGCGCCGGCCACGGCGGTATGGACTACCTCGAAGACTTCCGCCTCGTCGAGTGCCTGCTCAACGGCGCACCCACCGACCTGGACGTCTACGACGCCGCCGCCTGGAGCGCCCCCTGCGAACTCTCCGAACGCTCCGTAGCCCAAAGAAGCCAAGCCGTAGATTTCCCGGACTTCACCCGCGGGCGGTGGGAGAGACGGCAGCCATTCACCGATCTCACCTAGCGTCCACCTCCCTCGCCAAAGCAAAATCCTTCTCCGTCAACCCCCCGGCGGAGTGGGTGCTGAGGTTCAGGGTGACTTTCTTGTAGCGGATGTCGATGTCGGGGTGGTGATCGTGGGCCTCGGCCAGTTCGCCGACGAACTGTACGAAGGCCAGTGCTGAGCGGAAGCCCGGTAGCACGTAGGTGCGGGTGATCGAGGAGCGCCGGTCTTGCGCCTTCCAGCCGGGGACCGTCTTGAGCCAGCGGCTGATCGCTGGGTTCTTCAGTCTCTCTCCGCTGGGTCTTGCTACGCCGGGTTTAGCCATGGTGCCTTCCTCTCTGGTCGTTTCGAACATCTTGGCATCAAACCGAGCCGAGCGGCCCGGATCCAAAGGGTAAACTGCGCGCCAGCGCCGGCCTCGCCGCCGGTAAACTCCTCGGGGAAAGATCAGGATGGCAAAGATAGAGGGTGACCACCCACGGCGTTCGGACCACGGCGCCGCGATTCTCGCCTGGCTCGGGCTGGGACTGGCAGTCGCCTTGCTCGCGGGGCCGGCCTGCGCCGAGGAGCCGAACACCGACAACGACGAACCTGTCGCCACCTTCTCCGCCACCGCCCTGGTCGAGCAGCGCGAACTCGACTCCGCGACCGCCGCGGTGACCATGATCGATCGCCGGCAGATCCTCGACTCCGGAGCCACCACGGTGGGCGAACTGCTGCGCCAGGTGGCCGGGGTCTTCGTCACCTCGACAACGCGGGGCGGCTCGACCACCGCCCAGTTGCGCGGCGGCGATCCCAATTTCACCTTCGTCTTGCTCGACGGCGTCCCGCTCAACGACCCGACCGGCCGGCAAGGCGGTGCCTACAACCTCGAAGCTCTGGCGGTGGGCTCGATCGAACGGATCGAGGTGGTGCGCGGTCCGCTCTCCAGCTTCTACGGCTCGAGCGGTCTGGGTGGCGCGATCAATATAGTGACCCGCAGCGGTGCGGTCGCCGCCGGTAAAGAACAGATCGAGTCGACCTTCGAGGTCGCCTCCGGGGAGGGTTCGCAACGGCTCTTCGCCGCCTCGGTGGCAGGGCCGGCGGGAGATGGAGCCAGCTACTTCGTCGGCCTTTCCGCCCAGCGGCAGAGCCAACTGATCGCCGAGGAGAGCTTCGAAGGGGCCGACCTCTTGGCCAACCTCCGCTTCGCCCTCGGCGACCATTCTTCGCTCAAGATCAGCGCTCGCTACGCCGACTGGCAGGGCACGGACTATCCGGAGTCCTCCGGCGGGCCGCTCCTCGGCTCGGGAGAACTGCGCGATAGCGACAACTCGGAACTCACCCTGGGAGTCCGCTGGCTGAAGCGCGGTCGCCGCGATCGCCAGCACCGCATCAGCGCTTCGCTGCATCGACATCGGCTCGACCGCACCAGCCCCTCCATCGGGCTACTGGTTCCCGCCTCCCGTGAAGCGACGCGCTACTCGCGCTCGCGACTCGCCTGGGCACTCAGCCTACCTCCCACCGCAACTCGCCAGGTCACCGTCGGCCTCGAAGTCGAACGCGAAGAGGCCCATACGCGCGGACTCCTCTTCCTGCCACCGTTCCTCGGTGGCGACGCGATGTCGGACTATCGCGCCGAGCGCACCACGCCCGGCCTGTTCGCCGAAGTGATCTCCCACCACGCCGGCTTCGACATCGAGGCCGGGCTACGCATCGATGGTCCGTGGGACCAAGCGGTCGAGTTCAGTCCACGCCTCGCTCTGAGCTACCGGCTGAAGCATGGCTCGACGCGGCTCTCGGCCAGCGTGGCGCGCGCCTTCAAACTCCCCAGCTTCTTCGCCCTGGCCAGTCCACCTCAGCTCGGCGGCAATCCCGATCTCGAGCCGGAACGCGTGCTGAGCGCCGATCTGGGCCTTGCTCAGCCCTTCGCCGGCGGCGAGGTTCGGCTCCGCCTCTTCTGGAACCGCTATCGAGATCTGGTCGACTTCGATTTTGATCTCTTCACCCACCTCAACCGCTCGCGGGTGGGTGCGCAGGGTATCGAGGCGGAATCCTCTTGGCAACCCTCGCAGAAGTGGATCGTGCGTGCCGACGTGACCTACCAAGAGGTCGAAGATCTCGACAGCGGCGAGCGGTTGCTCGACCGGCCCCGCTTCCACGGTGGTGCGCAACTCTCGTTCCACCCCACCACGCGTCTACGCCTACAGGCGGAGCTTCGATCGGTGGCCAGCCGTCTCGATCGACAGATTCCCGTGCCCTCGCGTAGCCGTGCCGCAGGCTACCGGACGATGGCCCTCAGCGGCAGTTGGCGAGCGACTTCGCAGTGGAAAGTCCACGGCCGTCTGGACAACGCGGCCGACCAAGAGTACGAGACCTTGATCGGCTTTCCGGGGGCCGGACGGACGTTTCGCCTCGCGATTCGATGGGCCGCTCAGACAAGATCGCCGGCGACCGAAAATGACTGATTTGTCCCCCAAAATCGCTGCTTGGCACGTCGACTCTTCACCCTTATACTTGCGATCTCTCGACAGCCCATCCACTCGCTGGCCTTCCTCCGACAGCCTCCTGGCGACGCTCCGAGGTCTCTCATCGGTCAGTCTGAGATCACCCCTCATGCAGGAGAACACTATGCACAAGCGCTTGACGCTCGCCATCGGTGCGTTGCTGTTGGCCATGGGCTCGCTGGCTCAAGCCCAGCAAGTCGTCCAGGCACGCGGCGTCGACTCGCGAGTCGACTACGCATCGCTGATCCAGTTCGGCCCTTGGGATGACCGAAACTACGATCTGAACGCCGAGGACCTCGAGTTCCTCGCCCCCGACGAAGCACAACTGAGCATCGCCATTCCCGCTTTTTTCCGCGTCAAGCTGCGTCAACACAACCCGGACATGCGGCGCGAAGGCCCCGCTCAATACCCTCTCAGCGCACCGGAGATCTTCCGTCAGATGTACGGCGGATTTCTCATCGACGGCAGGATCTACAATGACACGACCCGCGATGAAGACGGGCTGCTGCGCGTGGTTGTGGACGGCAAGGGGCTGGAGGAGAAGGACTTCTTCGCCGAACGCGAGCGGGCCTTCGAGGCTCTGGTTTCGGGCGAAGCGCGAGTGACCAATCCGGGCGGTTCCGCCGAATCTGCCGTCGCGATCAATCCGCTGGATCCCAACAAGGTGATCGCCGGCGTCAACGGCCCCGGTGGCCAGATCATGTACTTCTCGAGCGATGGCGGCACCACCTGGACCGCTTCGGCGGCCCTGCCGCTCGGCAACACCTGCTGCGACCCGACGGTCGAGTGGACGACCGACGGCACCAAGGCTTTCACCACGACGCTGGGCAACTGCGGCTTCTTCGGCTGCGATGTCTGGGCCTACCGCACCGGAGACGACGGCGCCACCTGGACCGACTTCGCGACCGGCGGCAGCACCGACCCACGGCGCGAGGTCGGCACCGGCTTCTTCCATGACAAGCAGTTTCTCCATATCGACCGGGTTCCCACTTCGCCCCACTTCGGCAATATCTACTTGACCTGGCACAGAAACAACGTCCTGCGCAACGCGGTCTCGACCGACAACGGCGAGACTTGGACAACGGTGGTCTTCTCCAGTGCCGCTCCCGAGCTGGGCGTCGGTAGCGACGTGACCAGCGACAAGGCCGGCAACGTCTACGTCGCCTGGCCCGCTTTCGACAGCAGCGACATCCTGATTCGCAAGTCGACCGACGGCGGCACCACCTTTCCCACCACGGTCAAGGTCGACGACACCTTCGCCAGCTTCAACTTCTTCCTGCCCTCGCAGGAGACCCGCGGCATCGCGGTCATCGTTTCGGCCGACGCCGACACCTCAAACGGCCCATTCGCCGACAGCATCTACGTCGGCTGGACCGACGCCACCGACGCCAACAACAACCACGGCCGGGTGCGGGTCGCTTACTCGCGCGACGGCGGTGCCAGCTGGACGCCGGTCACCGTTCACCCGACGGCGGACGCGGCCACCGTGGATCGCTGGCAGGGCTGGGTGGAGGTCGATGAAGCCGGCAACGTCCACGTGATCTTCAACAGCACCATCAACGACCCGACGCGCACCGGAATCGACGTCTACCACGTCGTTTCCACCGACGGCGGCGTGACCTACAGCGCCCCCGAGCGGTTCACCGCGGTGACCTCACCGAACATCAACGATGGTTTCGAATTCGGTGACTACAGCAGCATGTCGGTGGCGATGACCAACGCCATGGCGATCTACACCGACAACCGTGACGAAAACGGCGGCAGCGCCCAGTCGGTCGACGTCTACGTCCACGGCTTCCAAACTGGCCCTTCGGCGGAGATCTTCACCGACGGATTCGAGTCCGGCGATACGAGCGCCTGGAGCAGCGTTGTTCCGTAGCCCTACCCAGACGGAGTGACAGATCAGCCGCGGTCCGCCGGAATTTCGCCGCTGGCCGCGGCTCTTCGAAATGCTTCGCCACACCGACAGCCTGTGTTGGCGATCGACCTCCAAGCTTCGGCGAGAGCGGCCCACCGGCCAGGTTCTTCGATCGCGACATCGAGGATGCCCTAACCCTTCCTACTGCTCCTACTGCACTACGACCGACCAGACCGAGAGGTCTCCCGACTCGAAACCATCGCTGAAGATCTCGCTCGCTCCGACCTGGATGGCCAGCGGCTCGGCGCCCCAATAGAGCTGACCGCGCACCGTGTTGACCTCGTTAGGGTCGGTCATGTTGATTCCCAGGACACCCTCTTGCGTCCTCGCGCGGGCGACCCAGCTCTGCGGCGGTGTGGCGCCGGGCACCGGGCTGACCTGAGTGAGCAGGGTCGAGTCCACCTGGGCCACCGGTGTCAGGTACCAGGTGCCGGCCGACGGCAGGGTCACCTGGGCGCTGAACTGCGTCGGGCCGTCAAAGCAGGGATCGCCCGAACTCTGTTGCTGCGTGGTGCTCTGGCCGGTGAAGTTGATCCGCGGATCGGGATCGCCGCCGAAACGCACATGGGTATCGTCCACCTCGAAACAGCCGCGCACCTCCCACTCGACGGTCACCGTCTCGCCCACCCCGACCTGAGCCGGTAGCGCGGCACGGTTGGTCCACACGACATAGGGTTCGATCAGATCGATGGTCGCCAGGGCGATGCGAACGTTCTTGGCTACGTAGCCATCCTCGGCCCCGCCGGGGGTGAGGATCGTGGCGTCGCCACCGAGAGTGCTCTGCGGCGGGGTCTTCTGGTTCGAGATCTCCACCGTGTAGGCCAGGGAGCGCCAGCCGGCTGTCGGCCACAGCGGGTCGGCATTGCCGGCATCCCAGCTCGCTGCGTACGCCGTATCGTCGAGCGGCGCGAAGACCGAGCCGAGCAGCGAGTTCGAGCGGCCGACCGGGTAGACACCGCGGAACGGGCCACCGTAGCTGCTCATCCGCTGGCCGAGCAAGGCATGGGCGCGGTCGTCGGGACTTTCGTCATCCGCATCGTGCATCGGCGTTCCCCACGGATGAATGATCAACTCGGTGCCACCGTGATAGTCGAGCATGACGCGGAAGAGGTGGCGCCGCGCCAACTCGTGGATGGCCCGCGCACCCACCGTCGACAGGCTGTTTTCGTCCTGGCAGAAGAAGCTGCACGGGTCGCGATCGTAGAGGTGATCGCGGTTCATATCCTCGCTGCCGCTCTCGGTTCCCGGGCTCCAGCGAACACCGTGGTTGAAACCGTGCGGGTTGGCCAGAGGCAGGATGTAGATCTCGCGGCGATCGACCAATTCCGTCAACCACGGGTCGGTGCCATAACTCTCCAGCAGCAGGCGGGCGGTGGCGACACCGACCTCCATGCCGACCACCTCATCGCCATGCTGGCTTCCTACCAGCAGAATCTCCGCCTTGTCGAGGCCCAGAGCCTCATTGGTGATGCGCAAGATCGGATGGACGAGCTGCTGCGCTCCATCAGGAACGGCCGGCAGGCCGTAGGCGTCCTGCGCCGTGAAGTACTCGGCCAGGGCGGGGTGGTCCAGGGCCAATTGCTGGAGCTCCGCCACCATCGAGGCATAGGTGTGGAAGGTGTAGGGTGTCGACGCCATCGGAGCCGACAAGAGTACGCCGGCGAGGAGCGCGACGCCGCATGCGATCCTGCTCATTCGAGCACCCAGCCCCGGATGGTGACCTGTATGGACCCGAGATCGGCCGAGGCAGGGTCATAGCTGGTGTAGAGGTGCAGGTAGCGATGGATGATCTCGTAGTCCGCCGGCAGGCGCGGACCGCGCAGTTCCAGGAAGATCCGGCCGCTGACCGGGTCACGCCCGATCGCCGTCGCTGCAAAAACCCCGGGCTCTTCCGGCAGCCGGTAGCCCCGCATTGCCTGCCGCTGGCTGCGCGACAGGGCCTCGAGGTCGATGCGGCGAATCTCCCGCCACCGGCGCCGGGCTTCCACCTCGAATCGGCGCAGCCCTGCGGCCGCTTCCACCCCATGTTCGAACCCGCCGCGCCGCCGAGCAGGCTGCCACAGAATCCCCTCGGGCTTCTCCATCTCGGCGACGGTCACCAACGTCCGGCCCTGGGCCGCCGAGAGCTGTGCCGCGCCGGCCAGGACGAGTACCCACAAGGCGAGGATCCGTCTCCCGCCGCACCTTCTATCTCTCATCGAGCACCTCCGGATCGAGTCGTTGCATGCCGAACCCGCCGCTTCACAAGTGCGCGGGCTGCATCGCGGGCTCCACCACCCGCAGCCGGGTGGCCACCACCAGAACCACCACGATCCACACCGCGTCGGCGACCAGAAGATGTACCAGTTGCAGCCAGACGGGAGCCAGCAGGACAACGTTCAACGTCCCCAGGACCAACTGGGCCAAGACCAAAAGGCCGAGAGATTTGCACAGAGTCTTACCCACGGGCAAACCGGCGGGTAACCTCTCCCGTCGGGCCAGCGATGAGCCGAGAAAGACCAGATAGAGGCCGGCGACGACGGCGATGAGCGGATGGAGCAGACGCAGCCGAATCAAGATATGAGACGTCGTGGACAGATCTTGCAATAGCGCCTCTTGCAGACTTCCGGCCGGAAAGAGCGTGTCGCCCAGAGCACAGATCGCGCCGCTCACCCCGGTCAACAGGGAGCCGATCAAGGCGGCGGCCAAAGCCCACCTCTCGATCGGCGAGACCGAGCGGCCCGACCAGCCCACCGCGGCGGCGCCACTGGCCCAGTAGGCGGTCAGCGCCAAGGCAGCCAGTAGCAGGAAGGTGTTCATCAGATGGACGCCCATGAACAGAGCCCGCGCCATCGACTCATTCTCGGCCACCAGTTCGAAGAGAACGAGCCCGGCACCGACCGCCGCCTCAGTCAGGATCAGGGCGAGCGAGGCCACCGCGCCCCAGCGGACCCGATGGCGGCGGGGATAGAGCCGAAAGGCGTAGACGACCATCGCCACCACCGCGAGCAACGCCACGCCGCTGGTCAGCCGGTGCGAAAACTCGATCAGCGTCTTCACCGAGGCGGCTGCCGGCACCACCTCGCCATTGCACAAAGGCCAGTGGTTGCCGCAACCGGCGCCGGAACCCGTGGCGCGCACGAAAGCACCCCACAAGATAGTGAGGAGGTTGTAGGCAAGGACCGCCCAGCTGAACTTGGCGAAGCGCGACATGATGGCTTAGTTCGGAAAAGGGGTTAGAAAGGGATAGAAAGGGATAGAAAGGGATAGAAAGGGATAGAAAGGGCCAGGACAGCCCCTTCTTACCAGGAACGAATGAATCGAACTGAAGCCTGCCTGTGGAGCGAAACCGATCGCTACCCGCCGGGCAGGGTGGAGTTAGTACTTGAGAACCGGCTTGAGATTCTTCGCCTGCGCCACCCACTTGGCGATCATGCTGGCACTCGGGCTCTGCCGGGTCAGCTTCTTCTTGGCGTTGACCTCCGCCATCTTGGCGGCGAGGTTCTCGGGCTTGCGATGCTTCAACTCCTTGACCGTGTCGACGCCTGCCGCCTCGAGCAACTCGGAGTACTGCGTGGCGACACCGCGAATGCGCATCAAGTCGGCGAGATTGGTCCATTTCAACAGCTGCTTCTCGGAGAGACCGGTGGAACCCGCCGTCGCCTTGCGGCCCTTCGGTGTGGCGCAGTTCTTCAGCAGACCGTCGGTCGTCTTGATGCCGCCCTTGCTCAGCTTCTTGGCGTTCGTCTTGGCGATGCCCTCGATTTCCTCGATGTTGTAGCCCATTGCGAAATACCTCCTCCTGGTTGATGAGATTCACCGGATTCTATTCGATCCGGTGAAAAGATCAGAATTCCTTCGTCGCCGCGCGGAGTGTTCCGCTCGGCGACTCCAACAATCCTGTTGAGTATGCCCTATCGAGTGTGCCTTCATGCAGCCGGCTCGGGATCGATACCCAAGCCATCAGCGAGTCGATTGTAGTAGTTGAACAGAGCCGTCACCTGGACGATCTCCAGAATCGCTTCATCCGAGAATCCCTGCTCGCGCAGCGGTGCCAGGTCGCCCTCGTTCATCTCGCCGGGAGTTCGGGTCAACTTCACCGCGTAGTCCAGCATGGCGCGGTCGGCGGTGGCGAGGATGGCCTCTCGATAGTCGTTCATCACCGTGGCGACCATTGAGGTGTCCCCTCCGCTGCCTTCGATCTCAACCCGGAGATCTTCACCGTGCGCCTGAGTTCAGTAGTGACATTGGTTCAGCCTGGAAACGACGGTGGCGATCAGCTCGCGCTGGATGCGCGACAGCGGGCTGTCGGGCGCCTTCATGATCTCCATGTAAAGCTGCGTGGTGGCGCGCAAGGTGCGCGGCCTCAGGCTCTGCATGCGAATGACGTTGAAGACCTTGCCGGCGCGACGCACGGCGGCCTCATAGAGACGCCGCAGCAATCCCTCGGCGTCGGCTGGAGCGATGGAGTCGATCCAGGCCACTAGCAACCCTTCCCCGCTGCGATCAGCGGTGGGCGGCGGAAACCACGCGGAGCGATGGTAGAGGGGTCAGAGCGCGGGGGCATCTCTTGAGCGACAGTAATCGAACGAGTGAAAAGAAGATCCGTTGCCTGTATGGCACTACAGGCGACGACCAATGTCAAGGTCGCCGCCGTAGAGCCAAGTCTTCCCTGCCAACCAATAAGAGGTCCGGAGGTCTAGAACTACAGCGAGGCGGTCATCAGATCGGCGACCAGGTGGTTGAAGCGGGCCGGGTCTGGTAGCTCGGCCCCTTCGGCGAGTAGTCCGTAGCCGAGCAGAAGATCGGCGTAGTCGCGCACCTGTGGGCTCTCGGCATCGGCGTCGAAGCGCTCTTTGAGTTTGTCGAGGATGGGATGGTCGGGATTGAGTTCGAGGATCCGCCGCTGCGCCGGGCCACCGCCCTTGCCCTTCTGTAGCAGCCGCTCCAACTGGGGGCTGTAATCATGCTCGGCACCGACCAGGCAGACCGGAGACTCGGTCAGCCGGTTGGTCAATCGGACCTGCTTGACATGCTCGTCCAGGTGCTTCTGCATCGCTTCGAGAAGCGGCTCGTAGTCTTTCTGCTTCTCCTCGAGTTCTTCCTTCTCCTTCTCTCGCTCTTCCTTCGAGCCCAGCTCGACCGTGCCCTTGCCGATCGACTTGAGCCGCTTGCCCTCGTACTCGGAGAGGCTCTGCATGAGAAGTTCGTCGACCGGGTCGACCATGTAGAGAACCTCGATTCCCTTGGCTTTGAAAGCCTCGAGATGGGGCGAGTTGTCCACCTGCGCCCGCGACTCGCCGGTCAGGTAGAAGATGTGCTCCTGGTCTTCTTGCATGCGCTCGATGTACTCGGCCAGGGTGGTCAGCTTCTTTTCATCGGCGGAGGACTGGAAGAGCAGCAACGCCAGGAGGCGATCCTTGTTGTCGAAGTCCTCGCTGACCCCTTCCTTGATCGCTCGCCCGAACTCGCCCCACAGCTCGACGTAGCTTTCCGACTCGTTCTTCTGCATTTCGCGCAGCGCATCGAGGATTTTGCGGGTCAGCCAGCGGCGCATCTGAGTGATGTGACGATCGTGCTGCAAAGTTTCGCGGGAGATGTTGAGCGGCAGATCAGGAGCATCGACGACGCCGCGAATGAAGCGCAGGTAGTGCGGCATCAGCTGTTCGCAGCTCTCCATGATCATCACGTTGCGCACGTAGAGCTGGAGCCCCGGCTTGGAGGCGATGTAGAAGAGGTCGTGCGGCGCTGTCGCCGGGATGAAGAGCAACGCCTGGTACTCCACCCGCCCTTCCGCCTTGAGCCACAGCGACTTCTTGGGCTCGGTCCAGTCGTGCGAGATGTGCTTGTAGAACTCGTTGAGTTCCTCCTCCTTGACCTCGTCGCGCGGCCGGGTCCAGATCGGCTTCATCGAGTTGAGCGTGCGGTCTTCGACCACCGTCTCGGTCTCGCCCTCCTTGGGCTTGCCTTCTTCGTCCAAGACCGGCTTGTCGCGCTGCACCTTGAGGCGGACGGGATAGGTCACGAAGTCCGAGTAGCGCTTGACGACGCGCGACAGCACCCACTCGTCGGTGAAGTCTTCGAGGCCGTCATCCTTGTTGACCTCCTTGAGCCGCAGGGTGATCGAGGTTCCCCGGCCCGGTCGCTCCGCTTCGACCACGGTGTAGGTGCCATCCCCGGTCGACTGCCAGAGGGTGGCCGTCTCTTCTCCCGCACGGCGGGTCAGCAGGCTCACCTGCTCGGCGACCATGAAGGAGGAATAGAAACCCACACCGAACTGACCGATCAACGCGGCCAGCCCTTCCTCCGATTTCGCTTCATGGATGCGACTCATCAGCTCACGACTGCCGGACTTGGCAATCGTGCCGATGTTGTCGATCACCTCCTGGCGACTCATCCCGATGCCGTTGTCGTGAATGGTCAGCGTACGCGCCTGTGCATCAGCCTCCAGACGAATCTCGAACTCCTCGTCACCGGCCGTCAACTCCGGCTTGGTCAAGGCCTCGAATCGGAGCCGATCCACGGCGTCGGAAGCGTTGGAAATCAGCTCGCGCAGAAAGATCTCTTTGTGGGTATAGAGCGAGTGAATCATCAGATCCAGGAGCTGACGAGTCTCCGCCTGAAAATTGTGGGTCTCCACCGTACTCTTCTGCTTCGGCGTCTTCTTCGCCGGCGTCTTCTTCGCCGTCGTCTTCTTCGCTGTCGGTTTCTTCGTCGTAGCCTTAGCCACCACAGCCTCCTTCAAGAAAGCTACCGCCGGCGCTCGATCGGGGAGCGCGCACGGGTTCGAGTTATTTCACCGGTTGAATTCGTCGCCGCCCACCGAACGGGAGGCAGCAGCCGAGAAGTCTAACAAGTTCCAGAGTGGTTGTGACCCCCAGTGTGCTGTGCGGGAAGTTCGTACAGGACAGCACCGAGGCTACGGCACCGCCAACGTCCATGCCCCCACATCGCCGGACTCGAAACCATCGCTGAAGATCTCGGCGGTCAGCCCTTGCGGGAAGGCGCGGACTCGGATGTCATCGATGTGCCACCCGTCGTCGACGGTGCCACCGTCGGTGATCAGCCGGAAGCGCACTCGTGCGTCGGCCACACCGTCGAGCACGGCCAGATCGATCTCCACCCGGCTCCACTGCGTGTCGAAGCCGGTGCGGGCATAGCCGTCGAGGCGCTGCCAGGGGCCACCGTTGGCCGAGACCTCGATCCAGCCGATATCGAAGCCGGACTCCAGGTCATAGAGATGGTGAAAAGAAAGCTCGGTGCCTTCGAGACCACTGAGGTCGAACGACGGCGAGGTCAGCGAGAGGTCGCGGTTCGAGGAGTAGTTGCTCCCCGGGCTGTCGGTCCACGAGTGGGTACCGCTCAACGCTGCTTCGGTGGTGATCGCCCACGGCGCTTGCGCCGTCCAGCCACCGGCACCACTTTCGACATCGTCGATGAGAACATCCGTGTACGGAGGCAGCCGGAAGTCGATGCCGTTCACGCCGCCGCCCGGTACCGCCACACTGAGCCGGCGAGTCGGCGCGTGGGCGGTGCCCTCGGCAATCACCTCGTAGGTGCCGGGCACCACCAGTAAGGAGTAGGCCCCGGTGACCGGGTCGCTGGTGGTCTCGGCACGGCCGGCGCGGATGGTCACCGCGATCGGCGCGTTGCTCACCGCATCTACCGCGACACCGGCGATGGTCGAAGAGGCCGTCGCCGCGATATCGAGAAAGACGGCGCTGACCGATCCCCAGTTTCCGGCGACATCCTGGCCTCGCACGTAGACGGTATGCCGACCCGCGGAAAGACCGGTGGTGTCGATCATCGCGTTCACCGCCTCGGCCTTGGCGTCGAAGAGACCGTCGTCGGCGAAGAGCGCCACCGGCGCCGCCAGCGCCTCCCACGGCGGCAGATCGACGGTGTACTGCGCGGCCATGATGTTCTGCGTCGGCTCTACGCCGTTGTCGTTCTGGAAACGGGTGTCGTCGATCTCGGCGGTCAACGCCACCAATTCACCGGCCAGGAAGGTACGGGCAGGGATCGCCACCTCGACGACATCGGGGCCCGACGGCGTGATGTAGGAGGTGCGCACGATCTTCGCCGCCCAGGTCATGGCCGGGATGTGGTCCCCCACCATCAGATGGTCGAAGACGTCGCACTGCTGGAAAAACTCGGTGCCCAACTCGATGGTGTAGGCGGGAATCCCCAACTCGCCGTAGGCGAAGTCTTTGCTCGATCCATCCACAACTCCAAAGCTCCCGGTTTGCGACGGGTAGTCGACAAACCAGCCGTACTTGCGCCCGAGAGTCTGGATCCCGGCATCGTCGGGTGGCGGACCGCCGCTGAACCCCCAGCTCGACAACAAGACCTGCGAAAAACTGTGCACATCGAACAACAAGCCGGTGGTATTCGGATCCGCGGGGGTGGACAGGCCGGTTCCGCGCTGGTCGGGAAAGATGGAGAGAAGATAGTCCTGAATCGCCTGGTTCTCGGGTTCGACCGCCGGAGCCGTACCGCGATAGGACTGGCTACAGGGGTTGGTACTCGAACCGCCGCAACAACCCCATTGAAAGTCGTACCCGCGGTTGAGGTCGGTGCCGATGTCATTCGGGCTGGTGCAACCGTTGGGCCGCAGGTTCTTGCGCCAAAGGAGGCCGGTTTCGGCCTTCTTGCGACCATCCGGGTTGGCCACCAGGAGGATATGGACCTCGTGGAAATCGAGCAGCCAGGTCACATCCGGATCGGTCCCATAGGCGGCCAGCAGGTGCTCGCCGAAGCGGGTGACCAACTCGGCAGTGGCGTATTCGCGAGCGTGTACCGAGCCCATGATCATGATCTTCGGTTTGCTGCCGGCGATCGCGGAGTTGGTCAGCCGTAAGACCTTGAGGTCATAGCCCGCGGCCGCGTTCTGCGTCTTGAGATAGGAGTCGCCGACATCGATGTAGCTGGCCAGCGCCGGGTATGCGGCGACCAGCGCCTCGCCGGTGGCCATCGTCTCTTCCACCGTCCGGTAGCAGGGAAAACCGGGAATGCCGAACGTCTGCCCCGCCTTGAGCCGCGCCGGGTGGCGCAGCTGGTCGGTCCACCGTTCGTCGAGCTGGAGGTAGAAGCCTGCCTTCTGCATGCGCCGTTGTCCGGCCTCGTCGACTCGCACCACCACCGCTCCATCCTTGAGCACCGCCCAAACGTCCGCCCATTGGCGCAACTCGTCGAGCATCGGCGGGTCCCACAGGTAGCCGCGGACCACGCGATCGCCGGCGGCCTCCGCGCTCTGCGCGGCGACGCCGGCGGCAGAGACCGGACTGGCAGCCAGCAGCGCAACCAGCAGAACACTGTTCACAAACCAGCGCCACGAACCGATGGAAGAGACCATGACAAAACCCCCACTCGCTGGTAGAACCAGCATCTTTGATACGACGACCGCCACTCAGGTCATCCCCTGTTCACCGCAGAATGATAGCTTGATTTGCCGTGGTTACCTTCATCTCACTGTTTCTCGGCTTGATCCTCGGCGAACAGCCGATCCAACTGGGAGTCGACGACACCGTCGCCAGCGTCGAACTGAGGTTGGACGACGAGGCGATCGCCACGCTGCGCGGCGAACCCTGGCTGCTGCGGCATGACTTCGGTGACCGTCTTGAACCGCATCGGCTGGTCGCCATCGCACGCGACGGCGAAGGTGTCGAGGTGGCTCGCGCGCAGCAGTGGATCAACATGCCGCGTCCCCCCGCCGAAGCCGGAATGGTACTGGAGTCGGACCCGGCGAGCGGCCGCAAGCGGGCCCGCCTCACTTGGGAGAGCCTGCGCGGCGAGGATCCGCTCAAGGTCACCGCCTCGCTCGATGGCCAGCCCTTGCCGGTCGCCGATCCCAAGGCGATCCCCCTGCCCGAATTCGACCCGGAGCAGCTCCATTTCTTCCGCGCCGTGTTGCACTTCCAAGGGCAGGTGGTTTCGACCGTCGAGGCGACCTTCGGCGGCACCTTCGCCGACGCCATCAACGCGCAACTGACGGCAGTGCCGATTCGTATCCCACGCCGCAAGCCGCCGGTGATCGAAGACTTGACCGGCAAGGTTCTTTCCCAAGGAGAGCCGGTCGACATCGTGGCGGTCGAAAGAGGGGTCGCGGAAGCCGTCTTCCTGGTCGACATCACCGCCGACGCGGGGCTGCGCAATATCGCCGCGGAGACCGGCCGCTATACCAACCGGCAATGGCGCGGCCCCCTGAAGAAGGACCAGCAATTGCGGATGATCCGCACATTCGAGCAGCCGGAGGCGCAAGAAGGCAGCCATTTCGACCTCTTCCAGGCGAGCGAACCGGTCACTTCCAAACAGGGAGGAGTGCTCTATTTCCTGGTCAATCTCAGGTTCAGGGCGGACGGCACCGAAGTCCAACGACTCGCCGACGTGGTCGCCGCCGCGGGAACTTCGGCGGCGGCCAACCACGGTCGCCGGCATGTAGTACTGGTTCTGGGAAGCGGTGGCAAAGACGATAGCGTGATCACCCCGCAGATCGCTCGCGACTACCTGAAAGCCCTGCAAGTGCCCTTCACCGTCTGGTCGATCTCCTCCAAGCCGCCGGATCCCGCCCTCGGCTGGGGCAAGGTAGTTCAGATTCACAACCTCCTACAATTCGAGGGTGCCGTCCGTGATCTGGCCAAGGATCTCGACCACCAAGCCATCATCTGGGTGGCCGGAAAGCACTTGCCGCAGCACCTGAGTCTGGCCGCCGGGCTGAGGAAGGTGCGTCTGGTGCGCTGAGCGCGTGGTATTTTTCCCTTCTACCTGGCGCGCATGCGCTCTTGTCGTGAAGGAGAGGGAAATGACCGAAGCTACCTCGGCTAAGAAGAAGGGCCTCAGCCCCCTGGCATGGATCGCAATCGGCTGCGGCGGCCTGCTCATCATCGGTGTTCTGGCGGTGACCGTCGGCACGGCGATCTTCGTCAAAAAGGCGAAGGACTTCGTCGAAGACATCGACGAAAACCCCGCGGCCACACTCGGCAAGACCTTCGCCGCCTTCAACCCGGAGATCGAGTACATCGACTCGGACGAAGAGGACGGCACGGTCACCTTCTACAATAAGAAGGAGGACGAGGAATACGTCGTCAACGTCAAAGATATTAGAGACGGCAAGTTCAGCTTTACCGGCCCGGAAGGGAAGGTCGAGTTCAACGCTTCCGCAGAGGGCGGCGGTATCACCATCGACAGCCCCGAGGGCACGACGCGAATCGCCGCCAGCGCCGACCAGGGCGCAGTCACCGTCACCGACGCCGCCGGCGAAACGGTCGCCCGTTTCGGCTCAGCCGACCTTGGAGAATTGCCGGCAGGCTTGGCCGTCTACCCGGGAGCCGAATTGGGCGGCTCCTATTCGGGAGTACAAGCAGACCAAAGAGCCGGCGCGGTGACCATGACCACCGAAGACTCGCTCGATCAGGTGGTCCAGTTCTACGAGAAGATTCTCGATGAGGGCGATTTCAAGATCCAGAATCGAACCCGGACTAGCCAGGGAGCGACCGAAATGGCCATCCTCACCGCCGAAAACGGCGACGGCGTTTCGGTCAACCTGGTAGCCACCCAGGAAGACGGCAAGACGCAAGCGGTGCTCAACTACTCGCAGAAAGAGTGAACCTGGCCACGCTGCCCGCCACACCAGCCGACTTCGCGCGCTGAGAGTGGCGGGCGACTTGCCCGCTCCGTCTGCCCACCAGCTTGCCCACTGCGCTTGACCGCCGCACCGCTCCTTGGCGATACTGTCCGGCGATGCGCGCGTCAACAGCACGGTGATCCCCACAATCGTCCAGGAGTTCCTCGCATGAAGAAGATCCGTCCACTCTGCGCTCTCCGGCCCCCGCCCCCTCAGTTGTGGCTCCCCCTCGCCGCAGCCGTCCTCTTCGCCGTCTCGCCAGCCATCGCCCAGGACTGGATCGAGTACACCGACGAGACCGGCTCCCGGCTGGTGGCTGACGCCGGCGTCGGTGCTGTCGACGCCGAAGAGAAGGACCTCATCTCCGGCGACGTGGACAAGGACGGCGACATCGACCTGCTGATCGCCCGCAAGCGCCCCTTCTCCACCATGGGCGGACGGCGCAACGTTCTGTTCATCAACGAGAACGGCGTGATGACCGACCGCACCTCGACGCTGGCCCCCGACATGCTGGATGCCACCGACGACCGCGACATCATCCTGACCGATGTCGACGGTGACAGCTGGCTCGACGTGGTGACGGTGACCACCTTCAGCAACCAGCCGCGGATCTACATGAACCTCGGCAACGACGCCGGTGGTACCTGGCTCGGCTTCGACTGGAACGCCGCCGACAACCGGCTTCCCACCTTCAATCCGGGGCCGAAGTTCTGCTCCGTCGGCTTCGGCGATGTCACCGGCAACGGCCGGCCGGATCTCTTCTTCACCGACTACGACAACAACCTCGAAGACAAGCTGCTGATCAACGACGGCAACGGCTTCTTCAGCGATGAGACGGCGGCACGGATGACCCTCTCGATGGCCAGCTCGACCTTCGGTACCGACGCGCACATCGCCGATTTCAACGGCGACGGCTTCAACGACATCCTCAAGAACGACGCCAGCGGCAGCGGCGTGCCACCGCCCGGTTTCGACTCCAACGCGCGCATTCTTTACAACGACGGCACCGGCAACTTTGTCTTCGAGGACTTCGTCTACACCGCCTCGCCGTACATGACCGAACCCGGAGACTTCAACGGCGACGGCCGACTGGATTTCTATGTCGTCGACGACGGCCAGGACAGCTACCTGCTCAACACCGGCAACGATGCCAGCGGTCACGCCCAGTTCAACATCGTCGGCCTGACCGGAAGCCCGAACACGACCGGCTTCGGCGGCAACACCAAGGTCGCCGATCTCGACCGCGACGGCATCCTCGACATCCTGGTGACCGATGTCGACACCGACATCTCCGGCTGCAACCGCCGCATGGTGGTGCTGCAAGGCCAGGCGCCGAGGAGCAACGTCTCCTACCTCGATCCCTTCAACGGCAGCCCGCGGTCCTGGCTGCCGCAGGGCGTTTTCGACGTCGAAGCGATGTACATCAACAACGATGAGTGGCTCGACCTGTGGATCGCCACCTGTACCGGGTCGAAGATCTTCATCGCCGTGCCGCAGGACATCTTCGCCGACGGTTTCGAGTCCGGCGACACCGGCTCCTGGTCTTCGGTCACGCCGTAGAGCGATTCAGCGAGCTGCCGAGTGGCGTTCGGCAGCTCCTGCTTCAGTCTTGGTCGGAAGCGACCTGCACCGGCTGGTTCAAGACGCTGATCTCGCGCCCCACTTCGTCGCGCACCGCCACCGCCACCAGGTTGTCGCCTTGGCGCAGCTTCAGGTTCAGCCTGTAGCCCCACAACTGGTCTCGCGCCGCCTCCAGATGAGCGCTGGGAATAGCGACCGGCACCTCGACGCTGTTCAGCGAGGTAAACCGTCCTTTGGAGTCTCGCGCCAGGACGAACAGCTTGGCCTTGCCCTGGTGTTGGCCGCCTTGCGGCAGCAGCGTCAGCCTGGAAATGGGAATCCCCACCTGTAGCGCCGCCCCATCACTCGGCGGTTGCGCCACCGTCTCCAGGATCACCCCGAGCGGGTTGGATTGGCGGCCGTGCAGCAGAGCGGCCATCAGCTGCTCCTCCATCTGCTCCTCATCGCTGCGATCGCGGAAGCTACGGCGGTAACGAATCTTGAGGTCCGGCCGGCGCAGCTTGACCTCGATGGTCCGCGCCTCGCCATTGCCCTCCAGGTGCGAGGAATAGGCCAGCGAGTAGAGACTCGCGTTATCGGCCGCGATCTCTTCCACCACGAAACTCACATTGTTCAAGTTGAGAAAAGCGCGCCCACCGGTCTCTTCGGCAAGAACCTTGAACGACTCTTGCATGCTCATTCGGTCCTCGCCAGGATTCCTCCTCGCCCCGGTCCCGTCCAGCGGATAGAAGGTCACGCGGGCGCTGTTGGCACGCGCCGCCAGCCGGCTCAGTTCGTCGTTGACCGAGAAGGAGCGCGCTTGCAGCATCGCGGAACTCAAAGCACAAGCCTGCTGGACCATGGTGAAATATTCGACTCCGGGTTGCGCCGCGAGCCCATCGGCCACGTAGAGCAGCGATTTGCGGCCCGGCATGGCCGCCAAGGAGCGAATCATCGCGTCGAGCGCACGGATCGCCTGTTGAGACTTCATCTGCACACCGCTGGCATACTGCCTTGCCACCGACTCCGCGCTGGGGCAGCCCGCCAATTCCAAGGCATCCGCCACCGCCTGAAAACCGCTGCGCAGATCCATCTCCGCATTCAGACCACGCGCCGCCATATCCCCCAGTTCTTCCAGGGCCTTGTCCACCAAGGCAAGATCCTCGGTGAAAGGCAAGCGCACCTCGAGCGAGGTGTTGTGGGTGACCACCGAGACCCGAGCGTTTTCCAGTCCGGCGATACGCTCGCGCACCCGCCGCAGCACTCGGCTGCGGTTGAAGGGACGGGTGTTGGCGTTGTCGATGAAAATGACCAGCTGGAGCGTCTCTGTTTCCTGCTGATCTTGGCCACCAACCTCCTGCGTGCTTGTTGCCACGCTCGTATCGCTCTCACTGCCGCTCTCCCTGGCCGCGGAGCGAGGTGGAACACGATAGCTGGCGAAGTGAGTCAGTTCGACCTCTTTTCCATTCTCGAACACCGAGAAATCGCCCCGCGTCAACCCCGGCACGGGATCGCCGTTCTTGTCGGTGACGTAGAGGTCAACGTTGATCAGCTCGACGTTGATGACCTCGGAGAAGGACGAGGGTGGCTTAGACTCTGCCTGCTCGACCGCCAATCCTGGTATCGCCGTGGTCAACAAGATGGCGACGCCAAGACAGCCGCCTCTCATCGGCCGGCTCGATATTGCTTGCAACACCTTGATTAATCCGCCATTCATGATCTCTCCCCTACTCTGGTTCGATTCGTTTGATCCTTCTTGATCTAGCCGTGATCCGAAATCGGACCATTCTCTACGATGGGGGCCCCGTCTTATGCAAAGACAACACCACCAACAAGGTATGAACACCACCAACTCGACTCTTTCCGCTGTAAGCCAACGCCTGATTCTGACTTTACTTGGAGCGCTGGGGCTATCCGCGGCCATCGTCTGGTTGGGCGATTCAGCCCAGCGGCTGGTGCTGTGCTTGAGCGCCTTGCTGGTGCTCCTCGCCGCCGCATGGTTCAACCGAAGCGGCTCATCACGCCAACGCACCCACCGGCGCGCCCGGTCAGTGCTCCTCGCCCTCCTGGCCCCACTTGCTCTGGCGGCCGCCTGGCAGGCCGCTGGACACGATTTGATCCGCTTCGCCACCACTCCTCGGGTTCGGGTGTGGAATGTCTTTCACTATTACCTCGGTGCCGAGTACTTCGGCGAAGTCGGCTATTTCAGCCTCTACGATGCCGCTCTGCTCGCTGACCGGGAAAACACCGACTACTGGCACTCGATCCGCCGCGTGCGCGACCAACGCTCCTACGACGTCGGCCCCCTCGATCCGGCTCTGGGTGAGCTGGCACGGACTCACTTTAGCGCCGAGCGTTGGCAGCGCTTTCAAACGGATATCGCCGCTCTTCAACCTCTGCGTTCGGCCAAGAGGTGGCGTTCGATCTTCGTCGACCGTGGTTACAACGCTAGCCCGTTTTGGACCGCCTTGATCCACCCTCTGACTCACTTCCTGCGGCCGAGCCACCCCCTGGCTCTGAAGATTCTCTGCACCCTCGACCTGCTGATTCTGGCAGCCATCTTCGTCATTATCGGTCGAACCTTCGGCGCCAACCTTGGCTGGATCGCGCTTCTCATCTTCGCTCTCAGCCCGGTCGATCGCAACCGGATCGTCGGCGGCTTCCTGCAATACGACTGGTTGTTGGCGTTGACCGTCGCGGTCTGCGCGCTGCGACGGCGCAAAACCGGCTGGGCGGCGGTCGGCCTGGCCTACGCCACGCTGGAGCGAGTCTTTCCGCTGCTTCTCGCCGGTTCGCTCCTTCTTCCCGCCGTGGTGCGTTGGATTCGCAGCGGACGGCTGCGCCGCGACGCGCTTCAGTTCGCCTTGCTCTACGGCGTTCTTATGCTCGCCGGCCTGGGAGTAGGTTGCCTAACCCCTCGCGGCCCCGCCGCCTGGATGGAATTCACCGGCAACGTTTTGCACCACGGCGAATCTCACACCTTTGGCGAGCAGAGGGTCGGCCTGAAGCACCTGTTTACTCACCGCGTGACCAGCAGCCAGCTGGAAGACAACTCCAGCGAGCGGCGCCAGCGGTTCGAGAGGCAAGAGACGCTCTACCGTGGAGTTGCGATCGTTCTTCTGCTGCTGTGGTTCGGCGCCGTACACCGGCGATTTGGCACCGAAGCTCTCCTCCTCGGTTTGGTTCCCTTCTTCGCTCTGCTGGTCAGTTCGCGCTACTACTGGGCCTGCCTCCTGCTCGTGCCGTTGGCCCCACGAGGCAGGGTGCGAGGACGCAGTTTCAGCACCGAGTCGTGGCGCGCGGCTGGAGCGGTCCTTGCGGGTTTTGGCTCGTTCTACCTCTGCGCGTTGATCTACGGCATGCGGCGCTACGGAGAGTATCTGCTGTTCGATCTGCTGCTCCTCGTCGCCTTCGCCACCTGGTCGGCGTATCTGATCCGACGAGAGTTGCTCTACAGCTCCCGTCGCCGCGTCTAACCCAGCAAGCAAGAAAAGCCCGGCCCCGGTTTGCCTGAAAACCGGGGCCGGGCCGTGGGCTGAACTACCTAGCGAGGGCTACTGGCAGGTAGCGAACGCGTTGGTGTCGGTGTTGGCCGGTGAGGAGCGACCGAGCCTGTTCTTGTAGAACTTGCCCTGGCCGGTATCGGCGTCGATCACACGCAACGTGTACTCGACATTGGTCGTGGCCGCCGAGAAGACCCAGAAGCGGTTCTGGAAGCTGCAAGCGTCGAGGACTTTGACCATGACCTCGTAGTTGTTCGAACCAAAGAACCAGAAGAGCGCGGAGTCTTGCGACGGGAGGGCCACCGTTTTGCCAACTCCGGTCTGGCCGGTCTTGCGCGCCCAGTCGATGGTGACCTGGAAGCGACCGTTGGCGAGGCAGGCCGTGTTTGCGTTCGGCGAGCAGAGGAACGGGGCGACCTGGAAAGTACCGGTGCTGAGCACGGCACCGCCGCCGCCATCGTCGTCGTCATCGTCATCATCATCGTCGTCATCATCATCGTCGTCATCATCGTCGTCGTCATCATCGTCGTCGTCATCATCGTCGTCGTCGTCATCGTCGTCGTCGTCATCATCATCGTCGTCGTCGTCGTCATCATCGTCGTCGTCATCGTCGTCGTCATCATCGTCGTCGTCATCGTCGTCGTCGTCATCATCGTCGTCGTCATCGTCGTCGTCATCATCGTCGTCGTCATCGTCGTCGTCGTCATCGTCGTCGTCATCATCGTCGCCGTCGTCGTCATCGTCATCATCGTCGTCATCGTCGTCGTCATCATCGTCGTCGTCATCGTCATCATCGTCGTCGTCGTCATCGTCGTCGTCATCATCGTCGTCATCATCGTCGTCGTCATCGTCGTCGTCGTCATCGTCGTCATCGTCGTCATCGTCGTCGTCATCGTCGTCATCGTCGTCATCGTCGTCGTCATCGTCGTCGTCATCGTCGTCATCATCGTCGTCGCCGGCACCACCACCGCCGTCGTCATCATCGTCGTCATCGTCATCGTCATCGTCGTCGCCGGCACCACCACCACCGCCGCCGTCGTCATCATCGTCGTCATCGTCATCGCCAATGCCGCCGTCGTCACACAAAGGGCCGCCGTTGCGGCTCACGCCCGCGAGGACCACGAAGTCACCGAAGATCTGGCCCGGGGTGATCGTCACCGAGCAGCTGGTGTGAATCGACTCGGCGAGCAGGTCGTCGACGAAGATCTTGATCTCCGTTCCGAGCGTTCCCTTCTTGTCCTGGCCGATGACCGTGAAGGTCTCACTCGGCTGGAGGTATTGGTCGAAGATCACCTTGCTGCCTTTGCGCTGCTCGACCCGCACCTGCGCCGCATCCGCCCCGGTGTAGAGCAGAGTCAAGCGGGTCACCTTGCCGTCGCAGACACCGCAGGTCGTGGCATACCCGAAGTCCACATCCACACGGCTCATCCCTGCCGCCAGGGAAGCGGTCGCAGAGTTCACAGTTCCGATCCCGTCGAGATCATAGGTCGGCTGGGCGCCCGCGGGTAGGGTCGAATCATCGACCGTCACCCGGTAGGTCCCTACCGGCAGATTCGGGAACAGGTAGTCGCCGTCACCGGTGGTCGGCATGGTGGCGAGAACCGTTCCCGTACCCATGTCGAGCAGAATCATGGTGACACCGTTGATCCCCGGCTCGTCCAGGTCCTGAACATCGTCACCGTTGTTGTCCTCCCACACCCGATCACCGATCGAACCGGTGCCCTGATAGCCAAAATCGACATCCGTACGGTTCTCATTGGCGGCGAGAGTCAGACTGGCGGTATTGGGCGTAGCCGTACCGTCGAGGTCGAAGGTCGGAGCGAGGCCGGCCGGCAAGGTCGACGGATCGACATCGACCCTGTAGTCGCCGGAGAAGAGGCCGGCGAACAGATAACCGCCGTCACCGGAAGTGACCTGGGTGGCGACCACGTTGCCGCCGGCATCGCGCAGCGTCACGCTGACGCCGTTGAGGCCGGGCTCGCCCGCATCCTGCACGCCGTCACCATTGTCGTCACGCCACAGCCGATCGCCGATCGAGCTGTTGCCGCGGTAACCGAAGTCGACGTCGTTCTTGTCCTCGCCGGCCCCCAGCGCCGCCGCCGCGGTGTTGGCCGTGCCGATGCCATCGAGATCGAAGGTCGGCACAAAGTCGGCGGGCAGCGTCGACGAATCGACGGTCACGGTGTAGCTGCCGGCCGGCAAGCCGGTGAAAACGTAGCCACCGTCACCACTGGTCACCTGCATGGCCAGCACATTGCCGTTGCCGTCGCGCAAGATCACCGTGGCGCCGTTGATGCCGAACTCGCCCGCATCCTGCACGCCGTCACCGTTGTGATCGGCCCAGATGCGATCTCCCAGCGAGCCGGTGCCGCGATAGCCGAAGTCCACCTCATCGCGATTCTCACGGCCCGGGGTCAAGACGACTCGCGCCGTGTGCGCGGTAGCGATGCCGTCGAGGTCGAAGGTCGGATCGACGCCGCCCGGCAAGGTCGTCGGGATCACCGTCACCGTGTAGGTGCCGAGCAGAATCCCATCGAACAGGTAGTTGCCGTCACCCGTTGTAGTTTGCGTATCGATCAGGCCACCGTTGGCATCGCGCAATACGACGCTGGCACCGTTGATGCCGGGCTCGCCCGGATCCTGCACGCCGTCGCCGTTGAGGTCGAGCCAGATGCGGTCGCCGATCGAACCCGGACCGACGTAACCGAAATCGACATCGGTGCGCATCTGGCCATCGGTCAAGGTCGTGGTGGCTTCGTTGGCACTGCTCAGACCGTCGAGGTCGAAGGTCTGCGTTACCGCCTGCGGCAGTGTCGCCCCATCCACCTCGACCCGGTAACTACCCGCCGGCAGGCCGGTGAAACTGTAGAGGCCGCCCGCCGTTGTGGCGGTGTCGGTGAACTCATCGATGCCGTCGCCATCGAAATCGGCAAAGAGCGTCACCGTGACGCCGTCGAGACCCGGCTCTCCCGCGTCCTGGTTGCCATCACCGCTGCGATCCAGCCAAACACGGTCGCCCAGGCTGCCATTGCCGGCGGCATATCCGAAGTCGGCATCGTTGAAGTCTTGATTGAGCGCCAGATTCACATCCAGCGGCTCGTTGGCGGTCGTCAAGCTAACGCCCGCGGGCAAGGTCAACTCATTGACGTCCACCCTGTAGAGACCCGGGATCAGCGAAGTGAAATCGTAAAAACCGTCGGCCACCGTGGTCATCGACGGGAAGGGGACATCGTCCACCGTGCCGAAGATCATGTCGGGACCTGCTTCGGTCAGGTTGACCTCCACACCGCCGAGACCGGAGTCGGGGCCATCGTCTTGCAGGCCATTTCCGTTCGCGTCGTACCAGACAAAGTCGCCGATCGAGCTGTTGCCCTGGTAACCAAAATCATAGGTCAGGATGTTGCCATCGACCACCGTGTAGGTCAGCGAGTCGCCAGTGCTGGAGGTCAAACCCTCGAGAGCACCGCCGGGAGCGAAGTTCGAAGAATCCACTTCGACGGTGAAGAGACCGGCACGCACCTCAAAACCATACTCGCCGTTCGTATCCGTGGTCGCCGTCGCTTTGATCTCGCCACCGGCGTCGATCAAGTTCACCAACACTCCTGAGATGGCGGGCTCACCGGAATCCTGGGTGCCGTTGCTGTTGGGATCGAAGAAGACAGTGTCGCCCACCAGGTACGGGTTCAGCCGCGGCGTACAGTCCGTGCCATCCACACAGATACCGGTCACGGTACCGGGCAACCGCCAGGAGTTGAAATTGCTCAGGTCCATGCCACCCATGCGAATGGTGTAGGTACCGGCCGGCAACGAGGGGACCGAGATATCACCGCCACCTCCGGTGGTCAGAGTGAAAGCCTCCCATTCGAGGTTGCCCGAAGGGTTGCTGTTGGTCGCCGGAACGCCGGTCGGGGTGTAGACCGTGTAGACGACGCTCGGAGAGCGCTGGAACGGAGCAAAGTCCGTGGCGTCGTCGGCCGGATCACCGGTCACCTGCCCGCACCCTTTGACCAAGCCGACCGCGACGCCCTCGGGGACATTCGTCGGCGCCGCCCAAGGCGGTAGAAAGGGAGCTCCCGGAGTGTCTGGGTCATCCGTATCCTGGAAAAAGAGGTTGCAATCGGCCTGCCCATAGTCCAGATCACCATCCCAGAAGCTCAGCGAGGTGGCCGAATTCTCGACGCGCACGAAGAACTCCCAGGTACCGTCGTAGGTGGTGGGAGTGAGCGCCGGGTACGAGGGATAGACCGTTGCCAAGTCGTTGCCGGTGAACAGGAAGGCCGAGAACGAGAAGGCCTGAGGCTGTAGCTCGAAGCCGTTCGTATCCTGAGTGCGCACTTTGAAGTTGGTCCAAGCCAGAGGATCGGCACCCACCAGCTGAATCCGCAGCCGGTAGAAATAGTTGCCGCTGGGCGACAGGGCCGCGGGGGTATGCGCAATGGTGAAGTCTCTCCAGCCATTGTTGAGGAAGTCCGCGTCGGTCCAGCTGTTCAGAACTGCGGTGCCAATGCCTTCTCCGGTCGGATCGGCGAAGAGGGTGTAGGTCAGGAAAGCGGTGCCGGAGGAATCCCAGTCACCGCTGTTGTCGCCGTCGAAGACGCCGAAGACGAACTGAGGCTGGGTCGGCGGCACACTGAAGACGAAGTTCAGGTCGCTGCCGTCGAAAGTCGCCAACCCCGAACCGGCCAGACTCAAGAATCGAGCATCGGTAACGTCGCAAGTCGGGAAACAGGCGAACTGAGCCGACGCCGCCGCCGGGAGCAGGATCAGCGCCAAACCGACCGCCGCCATCGTAGTGAGAGTCTTCCTAGCCATCACAACCTCCCTCGGTGAAAACTGCTGCTCCCGCTGGCTGGTGTCGCACCACCGCCAAGTCGCAAGCCTTGAAATCGATGGACGCTCGCCACGGACAGGCGGCGGGTCCCAAAATGCTCTGTATCTGAAATTGAGGATCTCAACGGAATTCTCATGCTCGAAGTCGGCCGGGCTCGTTGTCGGCGAACCCATTTCGCCTCCCTGAGACTTCTCCCATCTACCAGTCGTTGTCAGAGATTGTGCACACCCGGCGTCAGGAAAGCGTCAGGAGGTGCGCAACTAATGTGCATCTGTGCACTTACCGCAGCACCTGGCACAGTCTCGGTCTCTTGGCCACGCCGTCGCGCTAAGTGCCGTTCGGTCAATGACTTTGCTGCCACACCACACGCAGCATGTGGGATAAACTCGGTCGTCTCTCGTTTCTGTTCCAGTCAAGATCACGGTTTTCTTGGGCATCGAGCTGGTCAGTGTTTGTCTGACACGGGTTTGTCCGACACGAGTTTGTCCGGCACTGGCCTGCACCGCCATCACAGAGGCTACGACCATGGCAGCGACCTCCTCGCGTTCTTCGTCAGCTCGCGTCGGTGATTCGACTTCTCCCCCAATACCCCTTGAAGTCCGCCTCCTCGGCGGTTTCGAGGTCAGTTTGGGAGGAGAGCCGGTGAGTGGTTTCGAGTCGCAAAATGTTCGTGCTCTGATGGCCTACCTGGCCTGCCATCGGGGCCGCGAACTACCCCGTACTCAACTTGCGTCGCTACTCTGGTCGGACCAGGACGAAGCGACGGCGCTGCGCAACTTGCGCCAGGCTCTCTACAACCTGCGTGGCGCCTTGACCAGGGCCGGCTGCGAGAACTCGCCGATTCTCACCAGCCACCGCACCCTGCGCCTGGACCCTCAGAGCATCAACCTCGATCTGGCCATGTTTACCGAGTCCCTACGCATGGGCCGCTCGGCCGGCACGATCGACGCCGCCCATCTGGCTCGCGCCGCGCAAACCTATGTTGGCGACTTTCTGGCCGGCTTCTATCTCCACGACAGCCCGGACTTCGAAGAGTGGATGGTCGGTGAACAAGAGCGGCTTCGCGAGGAGGCCGTGGCGGCTCTGCGCGATTTGGTCAACCACCACACACAGGCCGGCAGCTACCCCCTCGGCCTCCAATACGCTCGCCACTTGCTGCGCATCGAGCCTTTTTCCGAAGAGACCCACCGCCACCTGATCTACCTCTACGCTCTTTCCGGCCGGCGCAGCCGGGCACTGTCCCACTATGAGGAGATGGGCCGCCTTTTCCAGCGCGAACTCGGGGTCGAACCACTCCCTGAGACCAAGAAGCTGATCGACCAAATCCAGAATCAGGCGCTGACCCCACCGACCGATGCCAAGAAGGCCGAGGCCACCGGCCCCTGGGTGCCGCTGGTGGCCAGAGAAGGGGCACTGAAATCGCTGCGCACAGCCTGGGCCGGAGTGCTGCGCGGCGCCGGGCGGCTCACCTTGATCGAGGGGGAGATCGGCGTCGGAAAAACCCGGTTGGTGCGGACCTTTCTCCACGAAGCGACCTCCGAGAGACGAGCCACCGTACTGCAAGGCCGCAGCTACCAATTGCCTCCCGCCACCGCCTACCAGCCGCTTGCCGAAGCTCTGTCCAACGCCGTGGCCAATGACGTCGACATCGCCGAACGTCTGCTGGCGGCAACCGGGAGACACCACTTGGCCGCCCTCCTGCCCTTGGTGCCGGAGCTGGGCGAGTTGGATCCCAAGCTGACCGCTCACCACCGCCGGCTTCCACGTCGCGGCAGGCAGAGCCTGTTCGCGGCCGTGGCCAAGATCTTGTCCGTCCTCGCGGAGCCTCCCAAGGGACGGTTCAGGCCCCAGCCGTTGATCTTGTTTCTCGACGACCTGCACTGGGCGGACCCCGCCTCTTTCGAGTTGATCGAGTCCCTCCTCTCCCTCCTTCCCGGGCGCCCGATCTGGATCATCGCCGCCTATCGAGTCGACGAGATCGAGGAGAAAGATCGGCTGCGCAAACTGCGCAAAGCGGCAGCCACACTGAGCGGCGGCTCGCGGATCGTCGTCGAGCGGCTCGACGACGAGGCCGTTCACCACCTAGCCCTCTCCCTGGTCGGTGCGCAGCAGGCTCCGCGCTTGGCTCAGCGGCTGATGGAGAGTTCGCATGGCTTGCCCCTAGCCACGGTGGAACAGATCAATCTGCTCTGGGACATCGGCCTACTGGAGGTTCAACACACGGGGCAGTGGTCGCTCACCGGATCGCCCGAACAGCTGGACGCCTTGAGTGCCAACGATACGGAGGCGACCATCTTGCGCCGGGTCGAGATGCTGCCGACCTCCACCCGCCGTTTGCTCACCCTGGCGGCCGTCATCGGACAGAAGTTCGAAGCACAGCTCCTACAACTGGCCGAACGCGAGCACGACGCGGTCGTCGAAACCGGCCTTGAGGTGATGATCGACCATTGGATGGTTAGGCATTTCGCCCGCTACTGGGCCGACACCCGTCTCGGTCGAGATCTTGCACTGTGGGCCCCCGGCGGTCGTAAAGGAACCTTCGAGTTCATCCACAAGAGCATCCGTGCCGCCGTCTACGAGAACCTCCATCCAGGCCGCGCCCGAGCCCTCCATCTCCAAGTAGCGCAGGCGATGGAGAAGGTGCATGCCGCCAACCTCGAGCGCTTCAGTGAAGCCATCGCGTTTCACTACCACCGGGCTCGCGATTGGCCGAAGGCCATCGAGTTCAACGAGATTTCCGCCGCCAAGGCCGAGCGGCTCTTCGCGCTCGACACCGCCCGCGCCTTCTATTCGCGAGCGCTGAACGCTCTGACCTCGATGGACAAGAGCGGCGACAGCGATCCCGAGCTACGCCGCCGCCTCGAAAGCGCCGCCCAACGGCTCAGCCTCGGGTAGAACACCCCGTAGAACGCCCGGCAGCCACCTCGACCGCTTCGAGAAACCCGGCGTTGACCAACTTGGGGCTGTAGTCCACCTCCAGACGACGGCGCCCGGCGGCGATCAGGCGCCGGCGGGTCTGCGGCTCGTCGAGGAGCCGTTCTATGGCCGCCACCCACTGCGCCGCGCCACCGGCTACCAAGAGCTCTTCATCGGCTTTGGCGGTGGATCCCGCCACCGCCCATGGCGAAGCGATCAGCGGCACCCCCATCGACCATGCCTCCAGCACTTTGATCGGCAACCCCGAGCCGGCGCGCAGCGGCGCCAAAGCTACCGTGGCACCGGCGATCACCGCCTTGAGATCCCGCGGATCGGCCTCCAGCGAGACCCCGGCCTTGGAGGCGAGCCGCCGCAACTGCCAGCCGGGGCGAGCCCCGGCGATCCTCAGCCGCACCTCGGGCCGGCGCGCCCGCAGGCGTGGCCAGACGTTGCGCAACAGCCAAGCGGCGGCATCGCGATTGGGGAAGTAGCCGAGGTTGCCGGTGAAGACCAGCGTCGGAACCCCCTCCTCGGCGGCCGATGGATCGTCGTGCACCACCACCTCTTGAGCGATCGGCACGACGTGCAGCCTGGAGGCTGCCCCCGTTGCGGTGGACGCGGCGGTGGACGCGGCACCGGCTGCTGCGATCACCGCGCGATCGCGCTCGCAAACCACCAAGGCGGCACGGCAATGGTCGAGCAACCGCCCTTCCCACACCCGCAACCGCCAACTCTCCCAGCCGAGCAGCGGGCGCCACCAGAAGTGATCGAAGCGGCCACGCCGGGCGGCATTGAGCGACAGGCTGTCGATGAAATCGACCAGGACCGGCGTATCCCCGAGGTCGGGAAGGTGGCCGGCGAGGCGGCTGAGCTGCACGATCACCAGGTCGTGTTGCGGTGCCAGGCGGCGCAACTCGCGGCGCAGCGCCCGGTGGCGGTGAAGGCTCACTTGAGCCGGTCTGCCACGCAACACCCCGGCCAAGACCGACCCGCCACGGCTGATCGCCCCTGCCGGGCGATAGGCCGCGAACCGGACCTCCTTCAACCCCTCGCCGGCTCGCGCCTCGGCCTCGTCCGGCGCCGCCGGAGCCAGCACCGTCACCTGGTGATGGGGCGACAGCGCCTCGATCATCTGCCGAGCGCGCTTGCGATCCCCCTGCTGCGGCGGCCAGGGAAAGCGCAAGGTGACGAGGAGCACCCGCATCGGCGACTAGATGAGTTTGAGAAGGTGTCCGAGTTTGTCCCGTTTGACCCGCAGGTAGTCGCGCGTATCCTCGGTGGGAGGCACCTCCACCGGAATCCGATCGACCACATCCAGGCCGTAGTAGGACAGGGCGGCGCTCTTGTCGGGATTGTTGGTCATCAAGCGCAGACGGCGCACTCCGAGATCGCGCAAGATCTGGGCTCCGGTGCCGTACTCTCTCTGATCGGCACGAAAACCGAGTCGCTCATTCGCCTCGACCGTATCGTGCCCTTGTTCCTGCAACTCGTAGGCTCGCAGCTTGTTGATCAGACCGATGCCCCGCCCCTCCTGAAGGAGGTAGAGGAGGACCCCTCTGCCCTCGCGCGAGATCGCCTCCATCGCCCGCCGCAGTTGGACGCCGCAGTCGCAGCGCAACGAGCCGAAGAGATCGCCGGTGAGACACTGGCTATGCACCCGTACCAGCACCGGCTCATCGCCGGCGACCTCGCCCATCACCAAGGCCAGGTGCTCCTCGCCGGTAACCTCGTTGCGGTAGGCATGCAACCGAAAGTCCCCGTGCGCGGTCGGCAAAGCCGGCGAGGCCAAGCGGCGCACGTGGTTCTCGTTCTTGAGGCGGTAGCGAACCAGGTCGGCGATCTTGACCACCAGAAGATCGTGGCCTTGGGCAAACGGCATCAGGTCCGGCAAACGGGCCATGGTGCCGTCTTCGTTCATCACCTCGCAGATGACGGCGGCGGGGGTCAGCCCGGCCAACCGGGCGAGGTCGACCGATGCCTCGGTCTGCCCACCGCGCTTCAGCACTCCTCCCGGATCGGCGCGCAGAGGAAAGATGTGGCCCGGCCGCAACAAATCATCGGGTCGGGTCGCGGGATCGACCGCCGTCAGGATGGTCGCGGCCCGATCCGCCGCCGAGATACCCGTGCTGATCTTGCCGCGCGCCTCGATCGACACGGTAAAGGCCGTCCCGTAGGGCGAAGTGTTCTCCTGCACCATCAACGGCAAGCGCAACTCATCGCAGCGTTCGGAGAGCAAGGAGAGGCAGATCAGACCACAACCGTGTCGGGCCATGAAATTGACCGCCTCGGGCGTCACCTTCTCGGCGGCGATGGCCAGGTCGCCTTCGTTCTCGCGGTCCTCATCGTCAACCAGGATCACCATGCCACCCTGACGAAAGCGCTCTATCGCCTCCTCGACGGTGGCAAAGGACTTCTCTTCGGACATCGCTTCTCGGGACATCGCTGTGCCTCAGGTGCGTTTGCCTAGCGGCTGCCGATGGCACGCAACAAAAGTTTAGGGGAATGCCGGAGGGGTAAACGTACGCGACCGGACGACCGCGTGAGCAGTCTATAGCCCACCGCAGCCACCGGCAACCCGGTTCGACCCGCGGTGGTGCGGCCTCAGCTCGCCGCCGCGCCGGCGTTGGCCAACTCTCGTCTCAGCTCTTCCACGGTGGCGATACCGGCTTCGTTGAAAACCACTCGGCCTTGGCGGTCGATGATCACCAGGGTGGGAAGCGCCATCACCTCCAGATCCGTCACCCAGCGATCCTGCACATCCAAGATCACCGGATAGGAGAACGGATGGCGCTCGACGAAACTGCGCACGACCTCCTCCTCTTCTCCCGAATCGACAGCCAGGAACTCGGCACCGGCGGCGCGATACTTCGGATAGAGCTGCTCGAGGATCTCGGCTTGCACCCGGCACGGCGAACACCAGGTCGCCCAGAAGTCGATGACGACGACCTTTCCTTCCAACTCGGAGAGTTCGATCGTGCCGCCCGTGAGCAGCGCCAGTTCGGCGACCGGCACGGTGTTTGGACCGGAATCCTGACCACCCACCGGTGCCGGGTCGGCCGACTTGCCACAACTGGTCAAGACGATGGACAGGCCGACGACCAGGACAGGGACACAACGACGCAACGGGCGGGCCGAGGCACAGAAACGAGATATTGTCTTCATAGGTCCCACAGGATACGCAAAGGTGGCGCCAAGGTCCATGCAGCCGGCCCGTTGCGCCGCCGCGGCTCAACTACAGCCGCTTGTCGAGCCGCAATTGAGGCACTTGTAGCAACTGCCATTGCGCACCATGATCGAGCCGCATTCGTGGCACGATGGAGCGTCCTGCTGGTAGAGGAAGGTCGCCCGCGCGGCCTCCGTCGCCCGTCCGGCGACCGGTCCGCTCTCCGCCTTGACCACCGCTGAGTCCGCCGCGGCCAGCTCGCCCGGCTCTTCCCGAAGGATGACCCCAGCGGCCAGCTGCGCATCCCGATCGAGGAACTTCGAGGCCAACCAGCGGAAGATGTAGTCGGTGATCGACTTGGCCATCGGGATTTCCGGATTGCGCGTGAAGCCGGAGGGCTCGAAGCGGGTGTGGGAGAACTTGTTGACCAGAGTCACCAGGGGCACGCCGTACTGTAAGGCGATCGAGACCGAGGTGGCGAACGCATCCATCATCCCGGAGATCGTCGAGCCCTCTTTGGCCATCACCAGGAAGATCTCTCCCGGTTGACCGTTCTCATAGAGGCCCACCGTGATGTAGCCCTCGTGGGCGTTGATGCTGAATTTGTGGGTGATCGCCTGGCGCTCATCGGGTAGCTTGCGGCGCAGCCTTACCGCATCGACGAGGCCACCCATGGCCGCGTCCTCGTGGGCGCCGAGGCGAGCGGTGGTCAGGGGCTGGGTGCGCTTACTACCATCGCGGTAGACCGCCACCGCCTTGAGCCCTAGCTGCCAGCCTTCGATGTAGGCCTGCTCGATCTCTTCGATGGTCGACTCCTGCGGCATGTTGATCGTCTTGCTGATCGCGCCCGAGATGAACGGCTGCGTCGCCGACAACATCTTGAGATGGCCGCGATAGTGAATCGAGCGGCTGCCCTCGGCCGGTTTGAAGGCGCAGTCGAAGACCGGCAGATGCTCCTCGGCCAGCCCCGGCGCCCCTTCGATGGTGTCGTGCTCGTCGATCCACTCGACGATGGAGCGCACTTCGTCGCCGTTATAACCGAGCCGCTCCAGCGCCGCCGGCACCGTC
>JAJRVQ010000132.1 GCA_024277255.1 Acidobacteriota bacterium
TCCATGGAATCGCAAAGATAAAACGCAAACCGTCTGCCAGCCCGCTCAGCTCTGCCAGCCAGTGGAAAACAACAACCTGGATCTATCCTTAATGGACCGGGTTTCCGGCCGGACCTCTAGAAACAATCAAGGAGGACTGGAATGAACATCCAAACCGTGAGAAGTGCCTTGAAGGAAGCGGGCGTCCCTGAGGCGCAAATCGAGCCGGCCAGTCAGGCAGTTGTGGCCCATCTCCCGTCCAAGACTTACAACACCGCGATCCTCTTCCTGGGAGCGGTCACCCTACTGCTGGCGCTTGGAGCAATCGGCCTTCCCGCCTTCAACAAAGTCGTTGCTGACGCGTTGTGGGGTGCTCTAGGAGCCGGAATCGGCGGGCTCGCGGGAATCTTCATGGCAAAGGACTAGAGATCAACACCGAGTTGCTCCGCCACGAAGCGAAACGTGGCGGCAATAATGGCGCGTGACTTATCGGTGTTGTTGACACCGTCAAAACCGTGAGCGCCTTCGGGATAGTCGAAGAGCCGCACCGGTAGTTTCTTCTCTTTGCCCACCTGGACGAAGGTGTCGATCGAACGGTTGATCGCCTCGTTGTCCTTGCCTGCACGCACCACCAAAGTTGGCAGCTTGGTGCCCTGACTGTCGAGAAGTGCGTGGATGGGCGAGTACTGCGCCACCAGGCGAGCGCCATCCGGCAATTTCGGGTCGATCAGACCACTGGCGTTCAGAATGCTGTAATAGGCCACCAGGCAACGCACCGGCGGCGCATTGCGCTTCAACACCACCGCCGCCATCCGGCCTCCGGCCGAGAAGGTCCACAGGCAGAGCCGGTCAGGATCAACACCCAACTCCTCGCCGTGCTCCGCCACGTAGCGTAGAAACCGCTCGGTGTCCTCATGGCCGGTTATCAAAGGATCCTTCGCTTTCGGCGAGTAACGCTTGTCGGGCACCAGCCCAACGAATCCTTGCGCGGCGGCCAACCGGCCATACCCTTTGAACCACTCCCAAGCGCGCACATCCTCCGCACCGCTGACGAAGACAATCGCCGGTCGTCGATCCTGTGGCTCCCCGGAAGCATCCGCCTTCGGGTAGTAGGCGTCAAACCGCAGGGTCCGTCCTTCAACCTCCGAGAAGATCTGACCGGCTTCCACCCGCACCTCGTTCGTTCCCTCGAGTTGGTAGACAAGTTTGATCTGGGTGGGATCCACCTGCCCTTGAACGGGAAAGGCAAGGGCGCAAAAGAGGAGCGTCGGTAAGAAAATTTGTTTCATGATCGACCTTTCGGTTCTGGCTCGTGGATAGCGATAATGGCCGGAGTCGCCTGTTTCTCACTGCGGACTGAGAGTCGGTTAACGCTCCCGGAAGAGCACGAACCGCCCCCAGCAGCTCGCCAATTCCATACCTCGTTGCACGAAAGCCGCTACGTAGTAGCGACCCGTCTCGGCTTTGGCGATCTCGTGGCCGAGGTTTTCAGCGTGCACGATCCCCTTCGGGAAGAGGTTCAGGTGCATGTCCTGGTAGTACTTGTCGAGAGGAAAGACCTGGTCCCAGTCTTTGCCGTACTGGTCGATGAGCTTGCGGTTGGCCTCCTCGAAGGTCTTGGGATGCATGATCCGCTGGATCGTGTTCATCGGGTGCTCCATGGCGACGCAGTCGATGCCGAGCCATTTGATCTTGCGGCGGATGCACCAGTCCGAGAAGTCGGGCGAGGGGCCGGGATGTTTGATCATGTAGCGGAACTCGTCCGAATCGGGGCTGTTCCAACCGTAGGCGTGCCAGCCGGTCTTGATCAGCAGGATATCGCCGTCCTCGATCTCGACCTTCTCCTCGATCATCTCCGGCGTGTAGACGCTCGAATCGCTGACGTCGCCGGAGATGTCGGCCACCACTCCGGGGCCGTGCCAGTAGTCGAGCGGAACCTGGCCGATCGTTCGGCCGGCGGCCCAGAAGTGCTTCTCGCCGTCCATGTGGGTGGCGAGGTGAAAGCTGGCCTTGCAATGCGCGTTGTTGCGCCCCAGCCCGAAGTCGAGGCCGCCGACTCGCTTGGTGTAGCGGATCGAAAGCGGCTCGTAGTTGGCCCACTGCGGCGTCTGCACCGAGAAGGGCAGGGTGAGATCCAGCATTTCTGCTGAGGAAAGCGCCTCCGCCAGCTCCGCGCCATCACTCCCTTCCGGCGGCTCGAGGGCGGCGACGCGCGTCCAGGCCGACGCCACCTCCATGAACGGGATGGCGCCGAAGACGAACCAGCTGCGCCGGTTGCTGAGCGCGTCGATCTCCCCGCCCAGACTCTCGGCGAGCAGCAACCCCGCCTTCGGCATGGTGATGTGGGTCAAACGCTGATACTCCGCCGGCGGGAAGAGTTCCTCCCAGGACTTGCCGTAGCTTTCCCGAGCGACCGCCTCGGCCTTCTCGAACTCGCGCGCGTGCAAGAAGCGGATATTGGTGTTCATCGGATGCTCCGCCGAGCCGCAGTCGACGGCGATCATCTTCAATTTGCGTTCGAGCGCCCACGGGAAGAAGTCGGGCGAGGGGCCCGGATGGCGAACGTAGTAGCCGAACTCCTTGTTCTCGATCCCCGCCTGCATGGCGGCGTTGGGCACGTCGGGCTGGTCCCAGGCGTGCTTGTGGTAGCCGGTGTTGATCACCAGTATGTCGCCCTCCCGCACCTCGACTCGATCGGTGATCATCTCCGGCGTGTAAAAACCATAGTCACAGACGGCGTCCGAGACATCGGCCACCACCCCCGGCCCGGAGAGGTCGGTGAGCGGCACCTCGGCCAACGACCGCGAGCCCGAGTGAAAGGCCCGCGGTCCCACCACGTGGGTTCCCGTGTTGTTGCTCCACTCGATGAGCTGCCCGTTCGCCCCTTGGCCGCCCCCAAACGACCCCGTGAGCCGCTTGAAAAAATGGACCTGCAACGGCATTTCCCCCGGAAAGGGAGGGGTGAACAGGCTCAGCGGCTGGGTCAAGTCCAGCCAACGCGCCTGCGACAAGGCGGAGATCAAACGGTCGCGGTCCATATCGGTAGCCTCCTGGCAAGCGTGGTTCAACGGTAGAGCGCTCATTGTACCGGCGAAAGCGCCGGAGGTTGGGCGCCGCGAGATGGCCGGGCCCCGCACGATGACCGGCACCTCGTCGGTTCCGCCAGCCAATCCTCGGCCCGCCCGGAATGGAGCGCACCAGTTCCCCGGTTATCGATTGGCGGAACGACGACAATCACCCATTCCCTATTGCGAGGTCCAAGCGTAATCTTAGGACGACTCAGTAGCCGCGTGCGTCGATGGAGCGGCGTTGCCACTCCCGGCGAGACTCCCCTGCACACCGAAACGGTACGACGCATTCGGGCCCGCACCGATTCGCTCGCCGAGGTCTCAAACGGCGAGCTTGGTCAACTCGCCGCCGCCTTGGAGCAGCGAGCGAACGCTGGAGCGAAGCTCGGAGATCTCCTGGAAGAGGCGTACGCGCTCGTCGGCGAAGCCTCCCGCCGGCTGCTCTCCATGCGACCCTTTGACGTGCAGATTCGGGCCGCTATCGGGCTCCACCCGCAAGGCGCCGCTAACAGCACGGCGCGGGGCACGGTGGTCGAGATGCAGACCGGCGAGGGCAAGACGTTGAGCGCCGTCGCGCCGGTCTTCTTGAACGCGCTCACCCACAAGGGAGTTCACGTTCTCACCGTAAACGACTACCTGGCCCGACGAGACGCCTCCTGGATGGGGCCGGTCTACCGGTTGCTGGGACTGACTGTCGGCTGCGTTCAGGAGGGGATGAATCCCGCCGAGCGCCGAGCCGCCTACGCCCGCGACGTGACCTACCTGACCGCCAAGGAGGCCGGCTTCGATCTGCTGCGCAACGCGCTGTGCTTCGAGCCCGAGGACCAAGTCTACGGCGAAGCCATCGGCCGCCCGTTCCACTTCGCCCTTCTCGACGAGGCGCGCATTCCTCTGGTGATCGCCGGAGATGTGGGCCGCCCCGAGCGCGGTCTCAGCCAGCTCGCCGCCATCGCCCGCCAACTGGAACGCGATTTTCACTACTCCACCGACGAAACCAACCGCAACATCTTCCTTACCGAGCACGGTATTCACCGCGTGGAGGAGGCCTTGGAGTGCGGCAACCTCGCCGATCCGGAAAACGTCGCCCTCCACGCCGAGATGCGCAATGCCCTGCACGCCGAAGCGCTGCTACGCCGCGATGTTGATTACCTGGTTCGGGGCGGCGAAGTGGAGCTGGTGGACGAACTGACCGGTCGCATCGCCGACAACCGGCGCTTGCCTGACGGGATCCAACCGGCGGTCGAAGCCAAAGAGGGATTGAGGCTCAAGAAGGAAGGCACCATCCTCGGTTCCATCACCCTGCAGCACTTCCTCGGCCTCTATCCCCGTCTTTCCGGCATGACCGGCACCGCCCAGACGGCGGCGATCGAGTTGCAGGAACTCTACAACCTCGAAGTGGCGGTCATCCCCACCCACGAGCCCTGCATTCGCCGCGACGAACCTGATCTCTTGTTCACCACCCGCCAGGCCAAGAACCGCGCCCTGGTCGAAGAGATCTCGCAAGTTCACGCCACCGGCCGGCCGATTCTCGTGGGTACGGTCAGCGTCGCCGAGTCCGAACGGCTGGCGGAGGAGTTGCGACAGACCGGCGTCGAGTGCCGTGTCTTGAACGCCAGGAATGACGAAGAGGAGGCCGCCATCGTCGCCGAGGCGGGCGACCTGGGCGCGGTCACCATCTCCACCAACATGGCCGGCCGCGGCACCGACATCCGACTCGGCGGCGCGAGCGAGGCGAAGCGGCAAGCCGTCCTGGCTCTCGGTGGCCTCTACGTCATCGGCACCCACCGCCACGAGAGCCAACGAATCGACGACCAGCTCCGCGGCCGCGCCGGCCGCCAGGGCGACCCCGGCTCCAGCCGCTTCATCCTCAGTCTCGAAGACGACCTCCTGGTGCGCTACGGCATCCACAAACTGATCCCCAAGGGGCTGGCGACCAGCAACTCGGAAAGTGCGATCAGCCAACCGCTGATCCACAAGGAAGTCGCCCGCGCCCAGCGCATCTCGGAGGGCGAGTGTTTCGACATCCGACGACGACTCTCGGACTACTCCGCGATGGTCGAAACGCAGCGGCGGCTGATCGAAGACTGGCGCCAAGAGGTGTTGACCGGAACCACCCACCTGACCCTGCTGGAGAGACAAGCCGCTGAGCGCTGGCAAACCCTCAAGGAAACCGTCGACCCGAACCTCCTCCACCGCATCGAACGCCGGCTCACCTTGATCGCCATCGACCGCTGTTGGAGCGACCACCTGGAAGCCCTCCAACGAGCGCGCGACGAACAACATTGGGTCCAGCTCGACGGCCGCGTGCCGCTCGCCGAATTCTGCCGCTTCGCCGGCAACGCCTTCGACCAACTCCTCGAACACATCGACGAGGAGATCCTCCAGCGTTTCCACAGCATCCAGATCACCGCCAAAGGAGTCGACTGGCAAGCCGAAGGTCTCCAAGGCCCCTCCGCCACCTGGACCTACCTGGTGAGTGACAACCTCTTCGCCAACAGCCTCTTCCAAACCCTGGCTGTACGCCCCACCTTCTTCCTGGGCGCGATCGTGATGTGGCCTGTTCTGTTCGGCTGGGCCCTGTGGCAAAACGTACGCAACCGGAGGCGGCGATGAGTGGAGGCAGGATCGGACCCGCCGCACAATGATCGGTATCTATTCGGCTCGGGACTACCCGTATCTACGGTTGCCTGGTATGGTCAACCCATATGAAGACGACTCTAGATCTTGATGACGCCCTCCTCATCGAAGCAAAACACCGTGCCAACCTTGCGGGCAGTACGCTCAAGGCGTTCGTGGAAGAGGCGCTTCGCGCCCGGCTGCTGCCCAGTCGAGAAACCGCGAACCCCTTCAAGCTTAGCCTGCCGGTCGTTGAAGGGACCGCACCATCGGTCGTGGATATCGCCGACCGGCGGCAACTCTACGACTTCATGGACGAGAAGTCTTGATCGCGGTCGACACCAACGTTCTCATCGCGGCTCACCGCGCGGAACACGGGCAACATTCCCTCGCCGCGGCCTTCCTCGCCGAGGTTGCCGAAGGCGACATTCCCTGGACCCTGCCCGTCTTCTGCCTAGTCGAATTCCTCCGCGTCGTCACCCATCCACGGATTTTCACCCCTCCGTCCAGCCAGGAAGTCGCCTTTCTCTTCCTCGACCGCCTGCTGGAAAGCCCAACCGCTCGTCTTCTTGTTCCCGGACCGCGATTCTGGCCTCTTCTCAAGAGTTCGTCTCACCAAGCAGCCGCCACCGGCAACCTCATCTTCGATGCCCAAATCGCGGCCTTATGCCAAGAGTACGGAGCGCTGGAACTGGTCACCTTTGACCGCGACTTCGCTCGCTTTCCAAGACTAGCTCCCCGCCAGCCCCGCGACCAGCCACCCCGCTGACAACCATTCGCAGCGGCTGGCCCGGTGCCGCAAGGACCGCCATCTACCTGGCAAAGTAGCAAGCAGATCGTCGGACCTGCCCTCGTCGACAACTGGATTCAACAAAACTATTGACACAGTCCAGAATTAGTTTCATGCTACGGCCATGATGCACGACCCTGCCGGCCTCCTCCACCGACACGGTGTCCAGGTCACCGCCCAGCGGCTCGCTGTTTTGGCGGCGGTGTCGGATCGGCCCCACGGCACGGCGGACGACGTCGCCAAGATCGTGCGGGCCGAGATTGGCGCCATCTCCCGCCAGGCGGTGTACAACACCCTCGGCGTCCTGGCCGACAAGGGTCTCATACGGCGCATTCAGCCCGCCGGGTCGCCGGCGCGCTACGAGGACCGGGTGGGTGACAACCATCACCACCTGATCTGCCGCACCTGCGGCCGGATGGTCGATGTCGACTGCGCGGTCGGTGCCGCGCCGTGCTTGACCGCCGCCGCCGACTCGGGTTTCGAAATCGACGAGGCCGAGGTGATCTACTGGGGCCACTGCCCTACCTGCCTCGCCGAGCCCCCGGTCCCGGCAGAGGACTGAGGCGGCACCCGGCCCCACCCAACGCCTCCTACGCAGGCGCGACGACAGCGACACCGACCGAGCGACTCCTCTCGATCAGACCAGTTAACAATAAGGAAGAACAACATGTCAGACGATGTCAGCAAGTGCCCAGTGATGGGCGGACAACACGCCCAGGCTGCTATGGGAACGGCGGCAAACCAACGCTGGTGGCCGAATCAGTTGAACCTGAAGATGCTCAACCAGAACCCTCCGCAAGCCAATCCCATGGGCGAGGAGTTCAACTACGCCGAAGAGTTCAAAAAACTCGATCTGGATGCCCTGAAGAACGACCTCGATGCGTTGATGACCACCTCGCAAGACTGGTGGCCGGCCGACTACGGCCACTATGGGCCGCTCTTCATTCGCATGGCGTGGCACAGCGCGGGCACCTACCGCATCTCCGACGGTCGCGGCGGCGCAGGCTCCGGCACCCAACGCTTTGCCCCCCTCAACAGCTGGCCCGACAACGCCAACCTCGACAAAGCTCGCCGGTTGCTCTGGCCGATCAAACAGAAGTACGGCAAGAAGCTCTCGTGGGCCGACCTGATGATCTTCGCCGGGACCCGTGCCCTGGACTCGATGGGGCTCAAGACCTTCGGTTTCGCCGGTGGGCGCGAGGATGTCTGGGAGCCAGAGGAGGACATCTACTGGGGGCCTGAGGGCGAGTGGCTTGGAGATGAACGCTACAGCGGCGACCGGGAGCTTGAGAATCCTCTCGCCGCCGTGCAGATGGGGCTGATCTACGTCAACCCCGAGGGGCCCAACGGTGTCCCGAGCGCGGTCGCCTCCGGCAAGGACATTCGCGAGACCTTCGCGCGCATGGCGATGAACGACGAGGAAACCGTCGCGCTGGTCGCCGGTGGACACACCTTCGGCAGATGCCATGGCGCCGGCGATGCGGCACTGGTCGGCCCTGAACCGGAAGGGGCCAGTATCGAGGAGCAGGGCCTCGGCTGGAAGAACAGCTTCGGCAGCGGCAAGGGCGACGATACGATCACCAGCGGCATCGAAGGGGCCTGGACCCCGACCCCGATCCAGTGGGACAACAGCTACTTCGACACCCTGTTCGGCTACGACTGGGATCTGGTGAAGAGCCCCGCCGGAGCCTGGCAGTGGGTTCCCACCGATCCAGCCGCGGCAGACGCCGTCCCGGGTGCTCACGATCCGTCGAAGCGCTACGCGCCCATCATGACCACGGCGGACCTCGCGCTGCGCATGGACCCGATCTATGCGCCGATCGCCAAGCGTTTTCACGAGAACCCGGAAGAGTTCGCCGAGGTCTTCGCCAAGGCGTGGTACAAGCTGACCCACCGCGACATGGGGCCTCGCACCCGCTGCCTCGGCCCGTGGGTGCCGGCCGAGCCGCAGTTGTGGCAAGACCCAGTCCCCGAAGTCGATCACGAGTTGATCGATGAGCAAGATGCCGCTTCCCTCAAGGGCAAAATCCTCGCCTCGGGACTCTCCATCTCCCAACTCGTGTCGACCGCCTGGGCCTCGGCCTCCACCTTCCGCGGCACCGACAAGCGCGGAGGGGCGAACGGGGCGCGCATTCGCCTCGCACCGCAGAAGGACTGGGAAGTCAACCAACCGGCCGAACTGGGCAAAGTGCTCCAAGCCCTAGAGAAGGTCCAAGCGGACTTCAACGACGCGCAGTCCGGCGGCAAGAAGGTTTCGCTCGCGGACCTGATCGTTCTGGGCGGTTGCGCGGCGGTCGAGACCGCGGCGAAAAGAGCCGGCCACGACGTGCAAGTCCCCTTCACACCGGGCCGCACCGACGCCTTGCAGGAGGAAACCGACGTGGACTCCTTCGCCGTGCTCGAACCGACCGCGGACGGCTTCCGCAACTACCTCGGAAACGGACACTCGAGGTCGGCCGAGGAGCTACTGGTGGATCGGGCGCACCTGCTGACGCTCACCGCTCCCGAGATGACGGTTCTCGTCGGTGGCCTGCGAGCCCTGAATGCAAACGCCGGACACTCCGAACTCGGAGTGTTCACCGACCGACCCGAGACGTTGACCCACGATTTCTTCGTCAACCTCCTCGACATGAACACCGAGTGGCAACCCTCGTCGGACTCCGATGGAGTGTACGAAGGGCGCGATCGCGGCACCGGCGATCTCAAGTGGACCGGCACCAGCGTCGACCTCCTCTTCGGCTCCAACTCCCAACTGCGAGCCCTTGCGGAGGTCTACGCCTGTGACGACTCGCAAGAGACGTTCGTGCAGGACTTCGTGGCCGCGTGGGACAAGGTCATGAACCTCGATCGCTTCGACGTCTAGGATCGATATGGGCCAGTGGTTCGCGAATCGTTGGCGAACCACTGGCCTACATGGCATCGAGCCAGTCGCTCAGTAACTGCAAGGCACTGCCTCAACAGCGAGTCGGCGGCAGCGTGCTAAGATTGGCACGAACAGATGATGTCAAGAGCAGCCCAGCGAGCCCCTTCCAGCCGCATCCTTCGAGCGGACTCCAAGGAACTCCCGGATACCAGCTGGGACACTGTATCCATCGACGATCGAATCGCCGCGGTGTGGGAGCTGACCCGCCAATGTCTGGCCTGGAATCGGAGCCCGGGTCATGAACCCCGACTTCAGAGATCTGTTAGCTGCATTCAACGCACGTGGCGTTGAATTCTTGGTGGTGGGTGCCCATGCCCTCGCCGCGCATGGCTTTGTGCGGGCTACGAAGGATCTAGATGTCTGGGTACGACCTCACCCACAGAACGCTCCTCTGGTTCTGGCGGCGCTCGCGGACTTCGGCGCCCCTCTTCACGATCTGAGCGTCGAGGACCTCTCGCGGCCCGGCTTGATTTTTCAAATCGGAGTGGAACCACTGCGCATCTATATCATCACGGAGATTGATGGCGTGAGCTTCGAGGAAGCCTGGCCCGAGAAGGTCCCGGCACGGTTCGCCGACCAAGAGGTCGGAGTGCTCTCGCGCAGTCATCTGGTGATCAACAAGCGCACCGCCGGGCGCGACCAAGACTTAGTCGACGTCCAGTGGTTAGAAGAGTCCGCTTCGCGAGGCGACGTAGGCTGACTGCTGCGCCGCTGCGAAGTGATAGGCAATTCGTCATCAGCCGCTGCGAAAAGGTAGGCACTTCGCCATCCGCACCGTTGAGGCCTCTCCCAAGCTCGTCGCAACGAGTTCGGGAGAGCTTTCGAGAACAACCGCCGCTTGGGAAACTTAGGTCAGCTCGCCGCAATTGGCAACAACAACCTTCTTGCTGGTCTGGCCGCTTGAGCTGCCGAGCTTTTCAACCGCCTGGACGACCTCCATGCCTTCGACCACCTTTCCGAAAACCACGTGCTTGCCGTCTAGCCAGGCGGTCTTGACGGTGGTGAGAAAGAACTGCGAGCCGTTGGTGTTGGGGCCGGCGTTGGCCATCGACAGTAGGCCGGGCTCGTCGTGCTTCAACTGGAAGTTCTCGTCCGCGAACTTCTCGCCGTAGATCGACTTCCCGCCCGTGCCATTGCCGTTCGTGAAGTCCCCACCCTGGCACATGAACTGGGTGATGACGCGGTGGAAGGTGCTGCCTTTGTAGCCGAAGCCGTGCTCCCCGGTACAGAGGGCACGAAAGTTCTCGGCGGTTTTAGGGACGATATCGGCGGCCAGTTCCATGGTGATCCGGCCCACCGGATCGCCATCGGCCTCAATGTCGAAAAATACGCGTGGATTACTCATGCCGCGAAAACTACCATCGCTGGGCGGTGATGGACACCCCTCGCGCAGCCTGCCCTGTGCGGGTTGTCGAGCTGGGCCTTTGCACAGCGACCGATACTTCGCGAGCAGCGGCATAGTAGAGTTGAACCATGAAACTCCTTAGCGCCAAGGTCATCGATGGCCATCTCGACCTACCGGAAGGGACGCTGCCCGAGGGCATCAGAGTCACAGTTCTGGTTCCAGAGGACGATTCGCGGCTCGAACTGACGAAGGAGCAGCAGGAAGAGCTGGTCACCGCCGTCGCTGAAGCAGACCGAGGCGAGGGTATCGACGGCTGGCGCCTCCTCGGCGAACTGCACGGCGCTTGATCTATCGACTCCATGTCGTCCCTACGGCTGAGCGACAGATCCGAGCTGCGGCTCGATGGTGGAATCGCAATCGACCAGCGGCTTCAGCTCTGCTAGCTGACGAACTCGGGCGGGCCTTCGAACTGATCACATTGCAGCCCGGCATTGGCCCAACGGCTCCGAACGTCCGGGCCGATTCTTCTGTGCAACGCTTCCACCTATCGCGAGTCGGCTACCACCTCTACTACCGAGTCCGCGGCGACTGCGTCGAGGTTCTGGCCTTCTGGCACACGCGCAGAGGCTCCGGTCCGGGGTTGTAGTAGGCTTGGCACCGCTGCGAAGTAATAGCTAGTTCGTCAGCACCTTGCCCAACATGTGAATTTTCTTCGCTCAACTATCGCGGACCTCGGGTTATGAAATTACACTGGCTTCTCGTGGGCGCCCTCGCCCTGGTCCTCGGCACCACACTTCTAGTCGCCCTTTTCCTTCTCGCCATTGTGGTTGCGCGTTGGGTTCCAGCAGTGGCCTTTTTCTGCGGCCTCGGGTGGGTTATTTCTCATGGCTTGGCCTGGGGTTTCAGTACAGGAGGGTTGCTTGGGGCCGCAATTATTGTCGCCTCAGGCTTCGTGGCCGTAACTTTCGGATCCGTTTTGGCCGTGGTTACTACGAAGGTCCTCCAACTCTCCGGCCTCTTGCCACGAGATCTTGAGGGAATCCAGCTCCGCCAAGCGCGCGCTCCTTTTGTCGAATAGGTGCGCACGATCCTAGAACCAAGCCCAAGATCAGCGCTCGCGGTTGAAACTACAACTATGTTCCCCTCGTGGCGCTGCGCGCGTGTCGGGACTGTTGGCCTGGCGCACAATGACAGGCACTTCGTCAGGCAGGTTCTAAGATCACAGGTTGTGATCCTAGACAGTGTCGGGCGAGGTCAGCACAGGAAATACCCGCCACGCGCCCTCACCGAACAAGGCGTCGCCATGCTCTGCACGGTACTGCGCAGCAAGCAAGCCGTACAGATCAACATCGCGATCCTGCGAGCCTTCGTCCGTCTTCGCGAACTCTTGGCCAACAACCGGGACCTGGCTCGCACGGTCAAGAAACACGATCAGCAAATCGCAGAACTCTTCCAGCATGTCAAGGCTCTTCTCGCGCCTCCCAGCACGGGAAAGAAGCGCCAGATCGGCTTCGACAAGCCCAAGGACCTCACCGCTGCGAAATGACCAGCACCTAGTTAGCAGGACGACCAAGGATCAAGACGATGCCAATTAGAAATCGTTTCAGGCAAATTGAACTGATCGGGACAGGTGGCTTTGGCAAGGTTTGGCTCTGCCGCAGGAAGACCGACGACGCACTTCTGGCGATGAAAGAATTGTCGTTGCCCCATGACGGCGACGCCATTCGGCGTTTTGTACGTGAGGTGCGAATCCTCTCGAGCCTGGATCATCCGAACATAGTTCGGGTACTATACAGGCAACTAAACGTTGCTCCCTACATATATGTCATGCCGTTCTATCGGCGATCACTTGCACAGGAGCTGCCACCGCTAGCAGGTGATGAGTCTCGGATCCAGCCCATCGTTGAGCGCATACTCGATGGTTTGGAATACGCCCACGCCCAGGGAGTAATTCACAGGGACCTGAAGCCTCAGAACATCTTGATGAACTCTGATTCTGACGTTGTCATCTCAGACTTCGGCCTCGGTCGTCAGTTTGACGCTGAGTCGACCCGTCAGACTCAAACCGGATATAGCCTCGGAAGTCCACTGTATATGGCGCCAGAACAAATGGAGAACGCCAAGAGCGCTGACCACCGAAGTGACATTTTCGGCTTCGGTCGCCTACTTTATGAACTCTTCACCGGCTCACTCTCCATTGCTCCAATGGACTTCTCCAGCGTTCCAGCACCAATTGCAGTCATCATCAGACGTTGCACCCAAGCCAATCCGGCAGGGCGCTACGAGAGCATCGCGGATCTCAAGAAGGCTTGGCGGCTGTTGTCCGATGATGCGGCTAAGGCTTCCCAGGCGGAAGAACTTGAGACTCTCTTGGCCGACCTCTCTGCAGGGAGCGCAACAGAGCAGCAAAAAGTTCAACGGCTCATCGAGCTTCTCGCTCCTAGCAGCCCGGGGTGAAAATCCGATTTCCGTAGATTTGCAGGTTGCCTCTCCCGCCGCAGAGCCGAGCCAGCAATATTGCGAAAAACGCGCAATCCGGCTGCTGAAGGGCGACAGACGTGCCGAAAGCGCGTTCA
>JAJRVQ010000133.1 GCA_024277255.1 Acidobacteriota bacterium
TCAGAAAGCCCAAGGTAGCGAAACCACGGCCATGCTTCCCTCTGATCCACCAGATCGAACTCCGAGTCGCCCAAAAGGGCTACAGAATCATCGATCTCACAAGGACCGAGCCAGCAGGACGCCAGATGCGCTTATTTCAGGGCTAGAACCAGTTCAGAGAGCGTCGCCTCCGCGCTGATCGAATAGGGAGGAATTCCGGCCAACAGCTCGTAGAGCAGAATCCCTGCCGAGTAGACGTCGCTGGCCACTCCGATCGGCTCGCCAAGAGTCTGCTCGGGGCTAGCGTAACCGGGGGTGAGCAGGCGCTCACCCAGCTGCGTGGTAACCGCGGTACCGAAGAAAGTATGGCCGCCGCGCAACTTGGCGATCCCGAAGTCTAGGAGCTTGGGCTCTCCCCCTTGGGTGACCAGGACGTTGCCCGGTTTCAGATCGCGATGAATCACGAGATGACGGTGGGCAAAGTCGACCGCATCGAGCACCTCCAAGAAGAGGCTCACTCGATCCGTGATCGAGAGCCGCTCCCGGTCACAGTACTCGGTGATTGGAACTCCGTCGACATACTCCATCACCAGGTAGGGACGGCCGTCCTCTAGCGTTCCACCATCGTAGAGACGGGCGATATTGGGATGCTGCAAGTGGGCCAGAATCCGCCGCTCGACCTCGAAGCGACGCCGGATATGGGGATCCAGCGTGGGAGCGGTCACCTTGATCGCCACCGTTTGTGAGAAGTCGCTCGACTGGCGAACGGCCAGATAGACAACGCTCATGCTACCGCTGTGCAGCTGCCGCTGAATGCGATAGGGGCCGATCTGTTCCGGTGCTGTGTATGCTGCTAGAAAAGAGGCTGGCACTTTCCGGTCGAGGGCCAACAGACGTTCGACTTCGTGACGAACCTGCGGCCTGCCGGCGTAGCCTTGCGCCAAAACTTCCTCACGCCGCGAGCCCTCCAAGCGAGACGCTTGAGCGAAGAGTTCGTCGACGGCCTCCCAGAGACTAGGCTCCATCGCCAAGATTCGACTTCAGCTCGCCATAGAGCCAGGCTCGTGCTTTCTTCCACCGGCGCCCCACCGTCTTGCGGCAAAGGCCCAAAACTTCGGCGACCTCCTCCTGTGTCAAGCCGCCGAAGACGGTCAGCTCCACGATGCGACCGTCGATGGACGACTGCGCGGCGAGCCGAGTCAGAGCCTCATCGACCGCGACCATGTCGCTGGAGTCCAGAGGCGCCAGGTGGGAGAGCCCGGAAAGGGTGATCCGTTGCAGGTCGCCACCGCGCTTGTGCGCTCCTCGCTGGCGACTGTGGTCGACCAGAATTCGTCGCATCAAGCGGGCGGAGACGGACAAGAAGTGTGTCCGACTCTTCCACTCAATGCGATCGAGCCCTGAGAGCTGAAGATAGGCCTCGTGGACGAGGGCGGTGGCTTGGAGGGTATGGTCAGCGCGCTCTCGCCGGAACAGGCCAGCCGCGGCGCGGCGTAGATCCTGGTAGAGGCGACTCAGCGCACGCGAGCCGGCTTCGGCGTCACCATCGCTCCAGTTTTGCAGCCAATGGGTGAGGGCTTGAGGGTCGAGATGGTGCACGGTGCAGGAGGGCTTTCAAGATTGCCGACGTGGTTGAACTCCAACAGATAACGCGTACATGGTGAATGCTAATTCCAGTCCTAGTCAATTCTTCCCGTTTGCTCAACGATAAATCCAGCCAGCTCTTGCTTCGCCCCAACTTTCTACTCCACCACCCGATGAGCGACACGGTAGGCGAGGGTAGTGGCTCAGCCTGCTGGTGGGTAGCGGGCGGAGGGCTCCCAAGTCCGCCTGCAGCCCGGCTCGGTCGGCGAGGACGGAGGTGGGATACCGACCGAGTAGGGTCCCGTCAGCAAACGGAGCCGCTACCCAGGCAAACGAAAGCTTGGCATTTTACTCGGACTGTGAAACAGTGCGCCAGCGCATCGGAGCTTGCGACTAGCTCGCCCTCCAATCGCGCCTCGCGGCACAAAAGAAGCCGCGACAGTTCTACTCCGGGGCCATCGCGCCCCAGCGGCGGCCTCTCCGGCTCAGTCCTCCGTCTCTCAAATCCTTGCCGGAAAGCCCGAGGAGCCTGCTCTCACCTTGTGCAGAGTGTGGCCTACAGCCGCTGTGTGCTCCCGAGAAAGACTGTGTACTCTCACTATGACTTTTGCCTTTTCCGATCTCCATTCCACCCTGCTGCGTGGCGTGGACGACCTTGGTTTCACCGCACCCACGCCGATTCAGCGCGACGCGATCCCGCCGGCACTCGCCGGCCATGACCTGCTCGCCTGCGCCATGACCGGCAGCGGCAAGACCGCCGCCTTCCTCCTACCGATCCTCGAGCGGCTGCGCACGGCCAAGCGCGGCACCACCCGCGCGCTCGTCCTCTCCCCCACCCGCGAGCTGGCGGCGCAGATCGTCGACCACTTTCGGGCCCTGGCGCGCCACACTCCGCTCAAGGCCGCAGCGGTCTACGGCGGCGTCAACATGCGGCCGCAGGTGAACGCCTTTCGCCAGGGCGTCGATCTCATCGTCGCTTGCCCCGGCCGTCTGCTGGACCACTTCCAGTATCCCCACGCCAAGCTGGCCGGCCTCGAAGTCCTGGTTCTCGATGAGGCCGACCGCATGCTCGACATGGGCTTCCTGCCCGACATCCGCCGCGTGCTGAAACACCTGCCGCGCTTGGAGCAGCGGCTGATGTTCTCCGCCACCATGCCGGCGCCGATCGCCGAGCTGTCCCGCCAGCTCTTGCAAGAGCCGGTGCGACTCAACATCGAGCGCCGCTCGGTCCCCGCCGCGAAGGTCGCACAAGCGATCTTCCCGGTGCCGCAGGAACTCAAGGCCACGCTGCTCGCCAAGCTGCTGGAGGGCAACGAGATCGGTAACGCACTGGTCTTCACCCGCACCAAGCATCGCGCCGACCGGCTGGTCAAATTCTTGACCAAGCAGCAGGTCTCGTGCGACCGCATTCACGGCAACCGCAGCCAGGCCCAGCGTACCAAGGCCCTGGCGGCATTCAAGAGCGGCAAGACGCGCGTGCTGGTAGCCACCGATATCGCCGCTCGTGGCATCGATGTCACCGATCTGTCCCACGTGATCAACTTCGACGTACCCGGCCAGCCGGAGGATTACATCCACCGCGTCGGCCGCACCGCCCGTGCCTCCGCATCCGGAGAAGCATTCACCTTCGTAGCGCGGCAGGAGGCTGGCGGGCTGCGGGCGATCGAGCGCGCGGTCGGCGAGCGGCTGGAGCGCCGCAGTGTCGAACGCTTCAACCTCAACGCACCGGCCGAAGCGTTGGAGATCCCGCTGGCGGAGCGCATCGCGGCCATCCGCGCCCAAAAAGCGGGGGCACGCAACGCCAAAAAGGTGCGCGAAAGCGGCCAGGAACAGTCCCAAGCCGACGGGCGGCGCCGGCGTAACAAAGCTAGGGCCAAGACGGCAAGCAAGAGCGTCAACAAGAGCGGCTCCAAGGCCGGAAGCCGGCAAGGCAAGCCGTCGGTCCACAGCGATCGAAGCACTGGATGGCCAGCGAAGGCCGCGGCGGCCGGGCGCGGTCCCGGTGGCGGCGAGAGCGGCGGTGGCAGAGGGCCGCGGCGCAGGCGGCGCAAGCCGCCATCCAGCCGGCAGCGGCCGAGTCGGCGGTAGGTTTTTCTGATCCCTTCCACACCCTCCAAGGTGTGGAAGGGATCGCTTCCGAGTGATGGTATCCAGCCAAGTCGAGCTGTGGTAACGTCCATCGCCGGAAACGCGGTATCGAGTTGGCTCTGACCAGCGGTCCCAGGCGAGCCCGAAGGGTTACGAGGGGCGCGGCGAGCGTTCAACCTCGGACAAGTTCCATGGCCCCATCGTCTAGTGGTTTAGGACGCTGGCCTTTCACGCCGGTAACACGGGTTCGAATCCCGTTGGGGCTACCAAACTTCAGTCGGCATTTCGATCCAGCCGTAACTCTCTGACAAACAAGTGAGTTAGCGGATCGCTCGGAACACCGAGAGGGCGAGAGTGGTCCTCCGAGCGCCGAGTGGTAGAGAGACGACCTTACGGCGATCTCTCAGGGAAGGCCGATCCTCCTGCCGGCTCGCAGGGTGGCGAGGTCGTAGCGGGTTCCCCGCCAGACGATCCCGCCGCGCCGCCAGGCGAGGAAAGCTGAGCGCAGGAGCGCCCAACCCATCAGTAGAACACCGAAAGGAGCCAACGGCGCCGGCCACGGCGACTGGTCGAAGCGGCGAGAGATACCCAGACCGCACAGCCCGAGCGAGACGAAGACCAGAACACCGAGAAGCTTCGCCGCCGGACTCGGAACCAGCAGCGCAACCAGCGGACTGCCGGCGTAGAGCCACAGAGCGAGAGTCGCCAAGATCGCGCGGGGGTAGCTGTACGCTGCGCCCAATCCGAAGAGGTTCTTTTCGAGGCCGCGGATCATCTCGCGGGCGCTAGAGTACCAGGCGAGCGAGATCACTCCGTGGCCCGAGGCCAGGGCCGACCGGGCGCCGGCCCGTTTCAGGACAGTGGCCAGACCGGCGTCGTCGGCAATCTCGAGTCGGAACCACTCGAAACCCTCCGAGGCGGCGAGAATCGAGGCACGCGTCAAGTTGAAGGCACCCACGCCGACGCCCATCTTCGAAGCCGGTCGCTGTGTCCAGCGTAGGCCGGCCAGGAACTGAAAGCCGAAGGCGGCGGCCATGACCGAGAATGGGAAGGTTCCGGGATGCAGGTCCGGCGCCGCGGTCAGATAGTCGAGGTTGCGCTGGCGGGCGAAAGCGACCGCCTTGCGCAAAGCGCCGGGAGCGAAGTGTACGTCGGCATCGGTGAACAGCAGCCACTCGCCGGTCGCGATGCCGGCGCCCCGCGCGAGAGCGTGGACCTTGCCTAACCAGTCAGCCGGCAAATCGGTCAGATGGAGGGCGACGGCCCGTTCCTCCTTCGCAACGAGGCGATCGACCACTGCGCCGGTGCCGTCGGTCGAACGGTCGTTGACCAGAACGAGTTCCAGGTTCGGATAGTCCTGCGAGAGAAGGGTCTGCGCCGCGGCTTGGATCGTCGCCGCCTCGTTGCAGGCAGCGACGATCACCGAGAGCCGAGGCCAACCCTCGCTGGAGGCTGAAGCCGGCTGGTCGCGAAGAAATTCGAGCGCCAGCGCCATGCGCGCGGCGAACCAGAAACTGACCAACCAGGCCGCCGAGCCGAGGATCCCCCAGCTCAGCACCAGCCGAGCCAGGATCTCGTGGAGTGTCACTGCGCCGCGAGGGCCAAGTGCAAGTCCTTCATGGGGCAAAGATAGCAGAGGGCGGCGACCGCTAGCTTGGAGGCAACCGGCTTCGGAAAAGCCGTCCGGATCGTCCCCTCAGCTCGGTTTGCCGGCAAGACCCTGCGCGGTCAGCAGCCCATCTTCGCCCTCGCCAGCGGAAAATTTCCTTTTTATCTATTCAGTGCCGGTACATCTCCCGCTTCACTGTCTGAGGGCGACACGAGTCGCCGGCCCGAATCCCAACCTTCAGGACGAGCTTGCAAGAGAAGGCTCTTGTGCCTTGACGGAAGAGCTGCGTCCAGCCACAGAGGAGAAATCTGTAATGCATCGAACTCTTCGTACGACCACCCTGACTCTACTCGCCTGCCTTGGCATGGCCGCCCTGTTCACCCTGACCGCAGCTGCCCAGACTCCTGCACCGCAACCTCCGGCACCCGCTCCCGCAGCGCCTTGCACGATCCTCGGAGTTCCCTCGAGAGCCGAAGCGGGAACCGCGGTGGACTTCACCATCACCGTACGCGACGGAAAGAACCAACCGATAGCCGGTGCTGAAGTTCGACTCGGCACCTCGATCAGCGGCACCACCGGAAACGACGGCAAGCATGACGTTACCGCCTCTTGCGGCGCGGCCAACTCGACCATCGAGGTCAATGTCTACGTGAATGGCAAACTGTGCGGCACCAAGACCATCAAATGTTTGAAGAAAGACAAGAGCGGCAAGTGGATCATCGACGCCGCGCAGGTGGCATCGCTGGGCACGCAGACCATCGGCACCGGGAACCTGCTCGCCAGCCAGAACGATCTGACCTTCGATGGCGTGACCTTCCCCGGCCCGAACGTTACCGACTTGGCGATCGTCCTCGACGTTTCCGAAACCTCGAGCGGCCGCCTGTACGCCGAGATCGTCAGCTACAACGCTACCTATGAGGACTTCTCCGCGGCTGGCTTCAACTTCGGCCAAACGACCGTCGTACTCAAGGATGGCGACGCCAACTACCTCTCGATCGACCAGGACACCGGCGAGGTGACCGGCTTCCTGCAAACGCTCATCTACAACGAGGTAGTTGACGGTTTGGAGCGCCACCTCCACCTCACCGGTACCTTCGATGGCGAGATCCTGGATATCGACGTCGCCGGATTCTTGACTGAAACGGGACCCAGCCCGATGATCTGGAACGCTGACCAGGCTCAGACAATCGAGAAGCGCTAACTGTAGCCGAGGCCCTTACCCGGTCCGTCCACCACCCGTGGGGACGGACCGATCTTTCTCCCGTTCCACTTTTCTAGGAGACCTCACAATGCTACTTCCAATGCATGGCGTGGGCGACAGCCTGATGTGTGGCCTGCAGGGATACGACATCCGTCCGGACCGTTCCTTCTTTCGTCACCTCACCGCCGCCGTGGGCCAAGCGACCGAAGTGCCAAGTCTGCGCTGGAACTTCACCGACTTCTCCACGGTGACCCGTCTGGCCCCTGGAGAGCATCGGCTGGAGCAGGCGGTGACCCTTCTGGAACGGCGTCAGCTCGAACTCACTGTCGAGTCCAGTCCAGACCACTGCGAACTGTTTGCCGTGCCGGGCTTCGGCGTTCGAGCGGCCATGAGGTACCACGAGCAAACGCCCGCTCTACCGGTCCACCTGCGCCTGATGACCCGCTGTTTTTTGAACCCGCATCAACTGGCACCTGCCACGTTGGTCGAGCGCGCCTTGGCGGCCGGCCCGGCGGGGTCGCTAGTGCTTTGGCTGGGCGGCGTCGACTGGGTCGGCACGCTACTCTCCGCCAAACGTCGTAGCGCGGTGATCGAGCGGCGACTGACGCGACAGTACGAGAGACTCCTTCCCCGCTTGCTGGATGGCTACCGAGAAGCCGGCTGGGCGGCTCCACGATTGATCGTAGGCGGATCCGTCTGCCCCACACGGCTGCCCCTCCTTCGGCCGAGCCGGCGAGGCGACTGGCACGTCGCATTCAAATTCGATCGCCAGGCGAAAGAGGCCTGCGACCGGATCTCATCGGCCGAGAAGAACGAACTGTCGGCCGCCGTCCAGCGCTTCAACCGATCTTTGCACACCACCGTGGAGAGGGTCGGCGGCCTGTTCGTCGACCTTGACGGATGCTACGCCGGCGCCATCGAGCGCGGCTATGAAGAGGTCCAAGGCGAACGCATCCCCGCTTCGATGCTCACCGGTCTCGACCTGGTGCACCCCACCGACACCGGCCACGCGATCGTCGCGAACTGGTTCGCTCAAGCCATCGAGCGGAGGCTCGGCGAGCGGCTGGAAGTGGACGTACTCGGCACCCAAGAGCGCGAACTCGCCGCCTACCGCGAGCCAAACCCGCGCTCCTGGCGGCGAGTGATGCGGGTGATCTACGAAGACTTCCTATACCGAAGCTCGCCGCGCCGGACCCTCGCCGCTCGACCCTGCGCCAGCGAACGGGCGGTGGCGTAGATCGGAGATTGCACCTGGGTGATCCATCAAGGCCACGACTTCCGCCCCCCGTCTGGTGACCCGGGGTTGGCCCAAGGAGTAAGATCTCTCTTTCGACTTGGGTAACCGCCTGGGAGACTTGTGGATGCAGGAGAGACTTCGCTGGATGGTGTTGATCCTGCTGCTCGCAGCTGGCAGTCTAGTCATGCCATCACCGGCCTCTTCCAAGCCCAACCCCGCTGGCGACACTCGTCTCGCGGTGATCGATATCGATGAGATCGGCCCCGACAACCTGCTGCGGCTGCGCGTCGAACCCGGCATCGAGTGGTGGGTGGAACTCGATGCTCAGCTGCTGGTCCTGGCCCGGCCTGAAACACTGGCGGCGATCGGTCGCGAACATTCGCTGGAGTTCCTTCCGGGGGTGGACCCGCAACGGCTCCTCTTCGTACGCCAAGCCCACAGCCAACGGTTGGCGCAGGCCGGCTTCGCCACTTTGGCGGCCGGCGGGCGCTGGGCGGTGATCGAGCAGCCGAGCCCTTCCGCTGGCGGTGTGGCGGCGCTTCTCGATGACCACCCAAGTGCCGGTCCAACCAGCGACCCGCGGCCTTTGGCGGCCACCGCCCCCTTCCCGCAAGAGATCCACGCCTCCTTCGTCGCCTTCCAGCCGAATGTGGTGCTCGCCCGCCAGGCGGCCAACGACCCAGCCTTGGTTCGATCATCACAAGAAGCCAGCCAGCGCGCCGGCGACACGGTGGCCTCCCTCGTCGCCGAGGTGGATGAAGCTCGCTGGTTTTCGGATGTCGAAACCCTCGCCACGTGGAACCGGCACACCCGCGGCACGCAGATCCACGACGCGCGCGACTGGTTGGTCAGCCAGTTCGCGGCGCTACCCGGCCTCACCGCGACCACCCAGAGCTTCAGCGTCGGCGCGACACCGGCCTTCAACGTCATCGCCACCCTGCCCGGCACCACCCGCCCCAACGACTGGTACCTGATCGGCGCTCACTACGACTCCACCTCGCAGAACACCGCCCTGGCCGCCCCGGGAGCCGAAGACAACGCCAGCGGTTGCGCCGGCGTCCTGGAAATGGCCCGCATCTTCACCCTCCATCCTCCGGAAGCAACGATGATCTTCCTCTGCTACTCCGGCGAAGAACAAGGCCTCTTCGGCGGCTCGGCGCACGCCTCGAAGCTGATCTCGGACGGCGACAGCGGCAAGGTACGCGCCGTGCTCACCATGGACATGATCGGCTACACCGGCGACACCGATCTCGATTGTCTCCTGGAGAGCAACAACTCCAACGCCGGACTGATCCAACAATTCGCCGACGCCGCCGCCCAGCACACCACGCTGCGCATCGTCACCAGCTTCTTCCCCTTCGGCTCCGACCACGTGCCCTACCTCAACCGAGGCATGCCGGCTCTGCTGGTGATCGAAAACGACTGGGACTCCTACCCCGGCTACCACCGCACCACCGACCTCCCCGCCAACATCACCCTGGCCATGGGCCGCGAAACCCTACGCATGAACGTCGCCACCCTGGCCATCCTGGCCGGCATCGCCGGCTCCACCGAAATCTTCTCGGACGGCTTCGAGAGCGGCGACACCAGCCACTGGCTGCCGCAGAAGTAGGCGGCCACGGGCGGGTGTCAAACCAGCCACCGCAGGTGCCACCCTAAAGTTGGACCGTTTCCGACCCTAGAGGGGGAATTCGCCGGAATACGCACACAGGGCTATACTCCCACCGCCAAATCCCCGAAAAAACACGACCGAATGAACGACTTCTTCATCAGCTACACCCAGGCCGACCGCGACTACGCGGAATGGATCGCCTGGCAGCTGGAGGAAGCGGGATTCGGCGTTGTGATTCAAGCCTGGAACTTCCGGCCGGGCAAGAATCTCGTGCTGCGCATGCAGGAGGCCGTGCAACAGTGCGAGCGAATGATCGCAGTCCTCTCCCCCGCCTACCTGGAGAGCGTTTTCTGTGCGCCCGAGTGGGCCGCGATCTTCACCACCGACCCGCAAGGCACCGCCCGGCAGCTTGTCCCGGTTCGAGTCAAAGAGTGCAAACCGCCCGGCTTGCTGGCGCCCATCATCTACATAGATCTTGTCGGGATCAACGATGAAGAGACGGCGCGCAAAGCTCTTCTCGACGGGCTCAAACCCAGCGGCAAACCGGACCATCCGCCGAGATTCCCGTCCCCCCAAACCAAAGTCGTCACCCCAGCGGAGCCTCGGCCACCCTTCCCCGGCGCCCTCCCCCCAATCTGGAACCTCCCGCCCCGCAACCCCAACTTCGCCGGCCGCGACGACCGCCTCCAAGCCCTCCACCAAGCCTTCGCCACCGGCCCCGGCGCCATCAGTTCCAGTGCCATGAGCTCCACCGCCACCCTGACCCAGGCCATCGCCGGCCTCGGCGGCGTCGGCAAAACCCAAATGGCCATCGAATACGCCTGCCGACACACCGCCGACTTCGCCTTGGTGTGGTGGATCGTCGCCGAAGAACCCGAGACCCTCAAGACCCAATTCGCCGCCCTAGCCACCCAACTCGGCCTCCCACCGCGCGAAAGTCTCGACCAAACCGTCA